>WSLY01000034.1 GCA_013316825.1 Lachnospiraceae bacterium
GGAGGAAAAGAAGCCGGTTATTTTCTGCGGTGATTTAAATGTGGCGCATAAAGAAATTGATTTGAAGAATCCTAAGACAAACAGGCGGAATGCGGGTTTTACGGATGAAGAGCGTGCCTGCTTTACCAGACTGTTAGAAGCAGGCTTTACCGACACGTTCCGGTATTTTTATCCGGAGCTTACCGGCGCCTATTCCTGGTGGTCCTATATGTTTAAGGCGCGAGAGAAGAACGCAGGGTGGCGCATCGATTATTTTGTGGTTTCCGACTGTCTGCGGGACAAGCTTGCGGGCGCGGCTATCCACAGCGAGGTGTTAGGCTCGGACCATTGTCCGGTGGAGCTTTTGATAAACGAATAGCAGCAAAACGGCGGTCATGTGCAAAGCATAGGGCGGCAGGATTTTAAAGGGAGAGGTCTTTATGGAAGAAAGGCGGCTTGCGCGGGATTTTTTTACAGTGGATGCACTTGTACTTTCGCGTCGTCTGATTGGCAAAATTATGGTACATGAGACGCCGCTCGGAAGGGTGCGGGGCATCATTACGGAGACGGAAGCTTATATGGGTGTGGAGGATAAGGGTTCCCATACCTATGGCGGCAGGCGGACGGAGCGCACGGAGCCGATGTTTCACATTGGCGGCACTTCCTATGTATATTTTATCTACGGCATGTATAACTGCGTGAATGTGACGGCAGGGGCGGACGGTATTCCGATGGCGTCCCTGATTCGCATGGTGGAGCCTGCGGACGAGGAGTCGAGAAAGGTGATGGAGCGCCTGCGGATGGAGGACATGCAAAAGCGGCGGGCGGCGCGGGAAAAACGGAAGCAGGAAAAACTGCCGGCCTGCGCAGAAGGCGCAGCAGCGGAGAATGCCGCAAAAGTCGGGACTGCCATATTTGCCGAAAAAACCACGGCGGCAAAAGAGCTCGCTGAGGCAAAAATCGCCGTGCCTGCGGCAGAGACTGCCGTGCCTGCGGCGGTCAGAAAGCATTTGGCGGATGGTCCCGGCAAGCTCTGTATCGCCATGCATATTACGAAAGCCGACAATGACGTGGATATGGCGGTGAGCAGCAAGTTGTATCTTACGGAGGGAATCACAGTGGAGGAGGGCCGGATTCTTAGGGGGAAGCGGATTGGAATCGATTACGCCGAAGAAGCGGCGGATTATTTGTGGAGGTTTACGCTTACATGAGTCTGCGTTTTATATTTGGCGGCTCGGGTGCGGGCAAGAGCACACTTCTGTATGCAGAAATCATAGAGAGAGCGGAAAAGGAGCCGGAGAGGAATTTTTTTATCATTGTGCCGGACCAGTTTACCATGCAGACACAGAAGGAGCTGGTGACACATCCGGCTAACAGGCGGGGCGGTATTTTAAACATTGACGTTTTAAGCTTTGGCAGGCTTTCCCACCGCATTTTTGAGGAAGTCGGGAAAAGGGAAACGCCGGTGTTAGACGATACGGGAAAGAGTCTGGTGCTGCGAAAGGTGGCTGGCAGTTTAAGAGAAGAGCTGCCTTATCTTGGTTCTAACCTTGACAAGCAGGGGTATATCCATGAGGTAAAAAGCGCTATCTCTGAATTTATGCAGTATGGAATCGGCGTGGAGGACGTGCAAAAGCTGATGGATTACGCCGCAGGAAAGGGCACGCTGTACTATAAGCTGAAAGATTTACAGGTACTTTACCGGGGATTTACGGAATATATACGGGAAAAATTCATTACGACGGAGGAAACGCTGGATTTGCTCAGGGAGTCTTTGGACAGCTCTTTGCTTGTAAAGAACAGCGTGTTTGCATTTGACGGATTTACCGGTTTTACACCGATTCAGAACAGGGTGATAGGAAAGCTTCTGGGAATTGCGAAAGAGGTTATTCTGACGGTTACGCTGGACTTGCGCGAAGAACCGTTTTTGATGGACGGCGAGCAGAAGCTGTTTCACATGAGCAAAAAAACGGTGGCGGATTTTGTCAAAATGGCGCAGGAGGAAAAAACAGAGCGGGGAAAGGACATTTTGGCAAGGTACGAAGGCAGGCACCGCTTTTCGCAAAACGAGCCCCTTGCCCATTTAGAGTGCACGCTTTTCCGCTATTCGGTGAAAGAGTACACAGCGCCGCAGTCTTCCATACATATTTTTGGGGCTTCTACCGTCAGAGAAGAGGTGCGTCAGATGGGGATTTGCCTGCGCAGGCTGGTAAGGGAGAGGGGGTACTGCTATCGGGATATTGCGGTGGTGGCAGGCGATTTGGAGGTTTACGGCGAGTTAATCGAAACGGAATTTTCCCTGCTCGATATACCCTGCTATTTGGACAGGACAAGGGGAATTGTCCTAAATCCGCTGACGGAATATATCAAGAGCGCCTTTGAAGTACTGGCAAAAAACTTTTCTTACGAGAGCGTATTTCAGTACCTGCGGAGCGGGCTGACAGGTTTTTCTCCCGCAGAGGTGGACATCTTGGAAAATTACTGCAGAGAGACGGGCATACGGGGAAAAAAGAAGTGGAGTATGCAGTTTACCAAAAGAACTGTGCAGATGAAGGAGGAGACAGAGCCGTTAGTTTTCATAAACGGGCTGCGGGAGCGTTTTTATGAGGAAATTTCCCCGCTGCTTGGCGTGGAAAAAAAGAGCGCGGCGGCGTATGTGGAGGCACTATACCTCTTCTTGACGCAGAACAAGGCGCCGGAACGCCTTGCCGCTTATGAGGAAATGTTCCTCAGCAGGAAAGAGCTTGTCCGGGCAAAGGAGTATGCGCAGGTATACCGTCTGGTGATGGAGCTTTTGGAGCAGATTATGGGGCTTTTGGGAGAGGAGCCCATGGGTCTTGTGGAATTTGCAGATATTTTGGAGGCGGGCTTTGCGGAGATAGAGGTTGGCACGATTCCTCAGAATGTGGACAGGGTACTGGTGGGGGATATCGAGCGAACCCGTCTGCGGGAAGTAAAGGTGCTCTTTTTTGTGGGTGTAAACGACGGCAATATTCCAAAGAATACGGGAAAGGGCGGTATCATTTCCGATATTGACAGAGAGTTTCTCAGGCAGTCTGAGATTGAGCTTGCGCCTTCTCCCAGACAGCAGATGTATATGCAGAGGCTTTATCTGTATCTGAATATGACGAAGCCCTCTGACTTACTGTATCTTTCTTTTGCGGGTATGAGCGGCGAGGGAAAGGCGCTGCGCCCCGCATATCTGATTGCCGCCATTAGGCAGCTCTTTCCGAAGCTGTCCATAGAATATCCGGAAAAGGCGCCCGTCATTTCCCAGATTATGACGCCGCAGGCGGGGCTGCCCTACTTAGCCGGCGCTCTCAGGGAATACGCACAGGGGAATCATGATAACGTATTTACCGAGGGAAAGGGTAATGTATTTACCGAGGGAAATACGAATGTATTTACCTTGTATGGCGCCTACAAGCAGCGGGAGGAATATGCCGTTCTGTTAAAGCGGCTTACGGAAGCGGCTTTTTACCGTTATGAACACAATCCTTTGCAGAAAAATGTGGCGCGGGCGCTTTACGGGCAGGTTTTGCAAAACAGCGTCAGCCGTCTGGAGACTTATGCCGCCTGCGCATACCGGCACTTTTTGCAGTATGGCATGAGCCTGAAGGAGCGGGAAGAACTGAAATTTGAAAATGTGGATATGGGAAACGTGTTTCACGGTGTTTTGGAGGGGTTCTCTCATAAACTGGAAGAGAGCGCTTATACATGGTTTGATTTTCCGGAGGAGTTTGCGCGGGGAACCGTGGCGGAGGTACTGTCGCTTTGTGCGGCGGAGTATGGGGCGGCGGTTTTGTATGATAACGCAAGGAACGAGTATGCCATCAGACGGATGGGGCGGATTTTGGAGCGGACGGTGCTGACGCTGCAGTATCAGCTAAAAAAAGGAAGCTTTGTGCCAAAGAGCTATGAGATGTCTTTTTCTTCCGTGTCGGATTTGGAGAGCGTCAACATTGCCCTGTCAGAAGAGGAACGGATGCAGCTTTCCGGCAGGATTGACAGGGTGGATACCCTGACGGAAGAGGATAAGCTCTACGTCAAGGTAGTGGATTATAAATCCGGCGGCAGGAAGTTCAATCTGGCGGCACTGTATTATGGACTGCAGCTACAGCTTGTAGTGTATATGAATGCGGCGCTGGAGCGGGAGAAGAAAAGGCATCCGGATAAGGAGGTTCTGCCTGCCGCCATGCTGTATTACCATGTATACGACCCGATGGTTCCTGCCGATGCGGAGCGGACGCCGGAGGAAATCAATGCCAGCCTGTTAGAGCAGCTCCGCGCAGGCGGTGTTGTCAACAGCGACGGGGAAATTGCAAGGCGGCTGGACGGAGAAGCCGTTGCAAAGTCGGACGTCATTCCGGTGGAATACAAAAAGGACGGCAGCTTTTCAGCGCGTTCCTCCGTGCTGAGCGGAGAGGAGCTTGCGGAGATATCTTCTTTTGTGGGCAGGAAGGTAAGAGCGCTTGGGAGGGAAATATTGGATGGGAACATTGCCTTAAATCCCTATGAGAACGGTGCGGAAAGCGCCTGTACCTATTGTTCTTTCCAGGGCGTGTGCGGCTTTCACGAAGGTCTTGCAGGCTGCACGCAAAGAAGGCTTAAGGAGATGGATAAGGAAGAAGTAATGGAACGTATACGGGAGCAGTAAGGGTTTTGGAAGCTTTGCTTTAGGTACGAAAGAGGGACGCGGAGGAAGTATGGCGGTAGAATTTACACCCGAACAAAAACAGGTTATCGAGCTGCACGGCTGCAACATTTTGGTGTCGGCGGCGGCGGGCTCCGGCAAGACGGCGGTGCTGACGGAGCGCATTGTAGAGATGGTATGCAGAAAAGAAGCGCCTGTGGACATCGACAGGCTTTTGGTTGTGACCTTTACCAATGCGGCGGCGGCGGAAATGCGGGAGAGAATCAGCGCGGCGGTTCTGGCAAGACTGGAGCAGGACGGTGAGAACGAGCATTTGCAGAGGCAGGCGGCGCTTATGCACAATGCCCAGATTACCACCATCGACAGTTTCTGCTTGTTTGTGCTGCGCAACAACTTTCAGGACATCGGGCTTGACCCGACTTTTCGGGTTGCGGACGAGGGGGAGCTTGCGCTGTTAAAACAGGATGTGCTGGCACAGCTTTTGGAGGAGCGCTTTGCCGCAGGCGAAGAGGCATTTATAAACTGTGTGGAGTATTACTGTCCCGGCGGCAGGGAGAGTGTTTTGGAGGAGCATATTCTGGATTTGTACCGGTACGCCCTAAGCTTTCCTTTTCCGGAGGACTGGCTTATGGAGCGAAAAGCAGATTACCGTATTGCTACGGTGGAGGAGCTGGAGCAGTCTAAGGCGGGAAAGTACCTGTCTGTTCATCTGCGCCGCACGTTTCAGGCGCTTTGTCAGGACATGCGGCGGGCGGGGGCAATCTGTGAAGAACCGGACGGACCTTATATGTACGGAGAAACGATAGAAAAAGAACGGGAAACGCTTGAAAGTCTGCTGGCGCTTTCTTCTCTGGAGGAATACGCGGTCCGCATACCGGCGCTGTCCTTTGGCAGACTGTCTTCCAAAAAGGATGATACGGTGTCCGTCATAAAAAGAGAACGGGTCAAAAGACTGCGCGAAGGGGTAAAGGAGAGCTTAAAAAAGCTGGAGGAAGCCTATTTTATGCTGCCCCTGACTGCCGGACTTGACCGCATGAAGGCATGTGAGGCGGCGGTGTGTATGCTGGTGGATTTGTGTCTGGAATTCAAGCGGCGTCTGGATGAGAAGAAGCGGGACAGAAAGCTTTTGGATTTTTCCGATATGGAGCATTTTGCGCTGCAGATTTTGTTATATAAGACGGAGGACGGACGGATAGCGCCCACGAAAACGGCGTTGGAATACAGGGATTATTTTGCAGAGGTGTTGATTGACGAATATCAGGACAGCAATCTGGTGCAGGAATATCTGTTGAAGGCGGTGTCAGGAGAAGAGGACGGCAGCTATAACCGTTTTATGGTGGGAGACGTCAAGCAGAGTATCTACAAATTCCGTCTGGCACGACCTGAGCTTTTTCTGGAAAAATACCATGCGTATTCTGCTGCGGAGGGCGGACTGCGTCGGATAGATTTGCACAAAAATTTCAGGAGCAGGGCGGAGGTGATTGACACCGTCAATCAGGTTTTTGCAAAAATTATGACGCGTGAGCTTGGCGGTATTGTGTATGACGATGCGGCGGCACTCTATGCAGGTGCGGTTTATCCCCAAAATGAGAGTTGTAAGAGCGAGCTGGTTTTGTTTGAAAAGCCGTCAAAGGAGTCGGAGTGGAACGCAAAACAGGTGGAGGCGTTGGGGATAGCTGCGCGCATCCGCAGGCTGAAACAGGAATTTCTGGTGACGGACAAGGAGACGGGAGAGCTGCGTCCGGCATCTTACAGGGATATGGTAGTGCTGCTGCGCACGAACAGCGGCTGGGATGAGGAATTTCGAGCCGTGTTTGAAAAAGAGGGGATTCCGGCATATGTATCCGGCAAGACAGGTTATTTTGCCGCGCAGGAGATTCGGGATATTCTCATGTTTTTGCGTCTGCTTGACAATCCCCTGCAGGATATTCCTCTTTTTGGAGTCATGAAATCCGTGTTTGGCGGTTTTTCCGATGAAGAGGCAGCGCTTGTGAGAAGTGCGGATAAGGAGGGCGCGTACCTGTATGACTGTTTGCGAGCATGTGCGCAGGAAGATACTGAAGCCGGAAAAGTCGATGCTGCGCTGCGCCGCAAGTGCAGGAATTTTCTGGAACAGATTGACAGATACCGGAGCTATGCAGCATATATGCCAATCCATGAACTGTTACAGCGTCTGCTTCGCGACTATGAGTATCCGGCGTATGTAGCAGCCCTGCCCGCAGGAAGCAGAAGGCTCGCCAATGTGGAAATGCTTCTGACAAAAGCGGCGGGGTTTGAGAAAAACAGCTATTACGGGCTGTTTCATTTTGTGCGATATATAGAACAGTTGGAGAAGTATCATGTGGATTATGGAGAGGCTGGCACACTGGATGAGAATGCAGATGTGGTGCGGATTATGAGCATCCATAAGAGCAAGGGGCTAGAGTTTCCCATTGTTTTTGTGGCAGGGCTGTCAAAACGTTTCAACATGCAGGATACCTCGCGGGCGCTGATTGTGGATGTGGATTTGGGAATCGGAACGGACTATGTCAATCCCGTGCAGCGGATAAAAAGCAAAACGTTTCGCAAAAATGTGCTGTCCGCCAAGCTGAGACAGGATAATCTTGCAGAAGAGCTTCGCGTTCTTTATGTGGCGATGACCCGTGCAAAAGAAAAGCTGATTATGACGGGAGTGGTGGAGGAGCCGCAGGCGCACCTTGAGGCAGAGCGGGAGATGGGCGGAGAAATGACGTATACCAGATTGACGAATGCTTCCTGCTTTTTGGATTATTTGCTGCCGGTTTTTCCGGAAGTTACAATAACGGCGTTAGAAGAACTTGCCCTCGAAGAATTAAAAGAGGGTGTGTCCGAGGCAGGCAGACGGCAGCGCCTGACGGCGCTTTTACAGCCTGCGGACAAAGCGGCACTTGCGCTTTTGGCAGAACACTTTGCCTATGAGTATCCGCATAAAAATATGGAAAATTTGTATACCAAAACTACGGTTTCAGAGCTGAAAAAGGCGGCGATGGAGAGCGGACAGGAGGAGCCTGCAAAGGAGCTTTTCCCGCAGGAGGAGATAAAGCCCTATGTGCCGCTCTTTATGAGGGAAAAAGAGGATATTTCCGGTACGGTTAGGGGAAGCGCCGTTCACAGGGTAATGGAGCTTTTAGACTTTACCGGAGAATATAAAAACAGGGAGGAAATCGCTGACGCCATCAATCGCTTTACGGCAGAAGGACGTCTTTCGCAGGAGTACCAAAGAGCAGTCAGACCCGATAAAATCCTGTATTTTTTAAGGACGCCTCTTGCGGCAAGAATGCATGCCGCGGCTTTGTCCGGCAGGCTTTACAGAGAGCAGCCCTTTGTGTACGGCATATCTGCAGCAAGACTAAAGGATAAGAGCCGTCCTGACGGGGAAAATGCCTTTCCCGCGGATGAAACCGTGTTGATTCAGGGTATTGTGGACGTATTCTTTGAGGAAGAAGACGGGCTGGTGCTTTTGGATTATAAAACCGACGTGATAAAGACGCCGGACGAGCTGGTAAAGCGTTATAAAGTACAGCTCGATTATTATGCGGAGGCACTGGAAAGCCTTACCGAAAAAAGGGTAAAAGAGCGGGTGCTGTATTCCTTCTATTTAGGGTGCGTGATACCTGCCTGAAAATATGAGGAAAAGGGAAAAGCCATGTTTGCTCATGAATATCAAAATATTGTGATATACTTATTGAAAAAACATATTGACAAATAAGATGAATATGTTATGATAATTCCATAGTCATTTGTGTGTGCAGTTCGCACGTTCCGGCAGCTTCTGCCAATGATTTCACGGTAATTTTATATTGGCAGGAGATACGGGTGCGGCAGTACGGGCTGTGTCCTGCTCTTCTGCGGTATTGGGAGGAATACGTATGAAGAGAAAAAGGAAAAAATCCGCAGAGGGATATTTTACCCAAAAGAGAGGGCAGAGACAGGTAAAGGACAGACTGTTCCGCTTTTTGTTTGAGAGAGACAAAGAAGCTTTGCTGCAATTATATAATGCGTTGAATGGAACGGCATATGCCGATACTTCGAAGCTGCAGATTGTTACCTTGGAGAATGCAGTCTATGTGGTAATGAAAAATGATTTGGCATTTGTGATAGCCGGCGTGCTCAATATATATGAACATCAGAGCACCCTAAACCCTAACATGCCCGCCCGTTTCCTGTTCTACTTGGGGCAGGAATATCAGAAAATTGTGGAGCGTGCAGAGGAGAGTCCCTATGGCTCTAAACTGATTTTGCTGCCGACACCCCGCTGCGTGGTGTTTTATAACGGCGGACAAAGGATGCCAAGGGAACAGATTTTGAAGCTTTCCGATGCGTTTGCCTGCAAGGATTGTAAGGCAGATGTCGAACTGGAAGTGCGGGTGCTGAATATCAACTACGGGTACAATGAAAAACTGATGGAACAGTGTCAGGTACTGAAAGAATACGCGCTGTTTGTGGAAATATCGCGGGAATATCTCAAAAAAGGAAAGCCGGCAAAAGCCGCTTTAAACGAAGCGGTTCATTTTTGTATAGAGCATAATATACTGGCTTCTTTTTTAAGACAATACCGGGCGGAGGTGTTAGGCATGATGTTGGAAGAATTTGATGCAAAAAAATATGTGAGAAGCATCAGGGAGGAAGGACGAGAAGAAGGCAGAGAAGAAGGCAGGGAAGAAGGCAGAGAAGAGGGTATTAGGGTATTGATAGAATCTTGTCAGGAGTTTGGAATATCGCGGGAAGATATTCTAAAAAAGCTGGTGGGCAAATTTGCCATGGAAAAAGAGAGTGCCAGACAATATCTGAAAAAGTACCAAAAGCAGCATTGATTTGGTATTACTGCTTTTGGCATTGCTTTAAAAGAGATTAGGGTGAATCGGATGTGGCAAATGTCTGCAGGCGCTTAAACATTTTATTGACTGCGGGAATCTTTAGGGCAATGATAGTGATAATGCCTTCTAGCAGGATGTAGCTGTAATTGTAAATAATGGGATAAAGGATGGTTAAACTTTGCGGGAAGTTTTCAGGCATGTAATCCATCCAGTAGAGATAGCCGCCAATGCTGTGAAAAAGTCCGCGCAGCATAATGGCTAAAAAATAACCAAGGATGAATTTGTTTTTCTTGTAAAAAAAGCCTGTGATGCCAAGTGCGGTAAAGGCAAAAAAGTAGTCGCAGCAGACTTGCATGGGGCTAAGTATATAAGTGCTGTTTTGAAAAAATTGTAAGATACTGTAAGCAGCGGCAGAAAGCAGTCCTGCTTTGATGCCATAAAAATAGCCGATGATACAGATACAGAGCATGGAAAACGCGGTTGCAGAGCCGCCGTAGGGCATGTGTATTTTGACAAAGGAAAGGACAAAGCCCATGGCAATGGCAACGCCGCAGAAAGCGAGCCTTTTGACGGAAAGACGCGTATGCTTCTGCTTTTTGTCCACGATAACGGCGGATAAAAGGAGCGCTAAGAGAAGAACGGCTATCAGTACGTAGTAACCGGTGCGCCCCAAAGCAAAAGAGCCGTCTTCCTGTGATAAAATGAAATGAGACATAAAAAAACCTCCTTGTCGTTTCGCAAAGAGGGACACAGTTTCCATTTATAAATATAATAGAGAATCCATACAGCCAAATCCCAGCACGCATACGTATCAAAAAGGATAGGTTGCGGCATCTGTACACAATGCGGAATCTTAGGAATCATATTTATAAACAAGCTTCCCTACGCCGGTATTGTCCGGGTCAGGTAGTGAGGGTTAGAATCCAAAGATTCAGTCTCAGCAATGTGCTCCCCTAGCAAGTATAATTTGCAGTTCGTAATCACTATAAGTATATTTATTTCATTTGTCAAGGAAAAAATTGTATGTTACACTAATAGACAACGCGGCATTGTCAGGATGGAAGGTGCTCCGGCATGGAGGAGGAAAATGGAAGACGGCAGATTACTTTTGTTTGATTTGGACGGGACTTTGCTTCACAGTGACAAGAGCATTTCCCCAAGGACTTTACAGGCATTGCAGAAATGCCGTCAAAAAGGCGTGTTGATCGGGATATCCACCTCAAGAGGAGCGCAGAATGCAGCATCTTTTACGGAAGAACTGCAGCCGGATATCCTGATTGTAAGCGGCGGCGCTTTGGTTAGATACCAAGATAAAGATATCTATAAAGCGGTCTTCTCAAAGGAAGAGACGCAACAGATAATTTCTGCTGCCAGAAGGGTGGCTGGTGTTGATTGCGAGATAACCGTCGACACCATGAAAGCGCATTACTGGAATTATAAAACGGACCCGAAAAAGCAGGATAAAAGCTGGGGGGACAGTGTTTACACGGATTTTACAGATTTTGCGGAAAGTTCCCTGAAAATATGTGTGGAAATCTTTGATGATAGCCGGGCAAGGCGGCTGCAGGATATGTTAAAGGATTGTGACTGCGTCCGTTTCTCGGACGGGTATTGGTATAAATTTACGCCGGCGGGGGTTACAAAGGAGAATGCAATTCGAGAAGTGTGCACTGCCTTAACAATCAGTTTGAAAGATATTATCGCCTTTGGCGACGACTATGCGGATATTGGAATGTTAAAGCTGTGCGGCAAGGGGATTGCCATGGGAAATGCGGCAGAGGAGGTCAAAAAGGCAGCAGATCTTGTCATTGGCAGCAATGATGAAGAGGGCATTGCCGAATATCTGGAGCGTTTCTTTTTGCCAGAGGAGATTTTCTTCGGCGAACGAACCGCTTCTATTTAAGCCTTGGCTTTCGGGAGTTCGAAGTATTTCCGACACTGTGGGATGAGCAGAACCCTTGTCAGGTTTATGTTATGGCGCTGCGCTAAAGTCTGCCCTTTTGACGGAGGGGCAGGGAGGAGAGGAAAGTATTTCCATGGATTGAAAACCGTGACAGATAGGAGCAGACATGTGTTATCTACAAAAATGGTTTGAGGAAAATAGAAATCATATACGCAGAACGGTAAATGTGGCATGGCCTGCGGTACTGGAGTCTTTTTTTGTTGCTTTTGTGGGAATTGTAGATTCCATGATGGTGAGCCGGCTTGGAGAGTATGCAGTGGCGGCGGTGGGATTGACGACACAGCCCAAATTTATCGGTCTTGCCTTGTTTATAGCGACAAATGTTGCGGTATCCGCATTGGTGGCGAGGCGGAGAGGAGAAAATGACAGGGAAGGGGCGTGCCGGATACTTTTGAGTGCTCTGCTGTTTACCATTGTGATGGGTATCGTTATCAGCGCTGTCTGTGTGATATTCGCGGAGCCAATTATCCGTGCAGCCGGTTCCGAGAGTGATACCCATAACAGTGCAGTATTGTATTTTCGCATTATCATGGGCGGTATGCTTTTTAATATTGTGTCACTGGTAATCAATGCGGCACAGAGGGGAAGCGGCAATACCAGAATTGCCATGAAAACGAACCTGACTTCCAATTTGGTTAATATTGTGTTTAATTATCTTCTGATAGAGGGACATCTGGGCTTTCCGGCACTGGGAATAAAGGGTGCGGCGATTGCTACGGTGATTGGAACGGTGGTGGCGTGCATCATGAGTATCGCGTCGCTGTTTCGCAAAGAGAGCTTTGTCAGTGCGGTGTTTATCTGGCAAAAACGGCTGTGGGCGGATTTGGCTGCATTCAAACAGATTTTTAACGTGGCGTTCAATGTGTTTATCGAGCAGATACTGCTGCGCGCGGGTTTTATGATGGTATCGGTTATGGCGGCAAAGCTGGGGACGAGGCCGTTTGCCGCGCATCAGGTGGGCATGAATATTATGTCTTTGTCGTTTTCCTTTGGCGATGGTATGCAGGTGGCGGCAGTGACGCTGATTGGACAGAGCCTTGGACAAAAGAATGCGGAGCTTGCCAAGCGGTACGGTACCATCTGTCAGAGAATCGGAAATATGATATCCGTGTTTTTGTCCGTCTTGTATCTTCTGCTTGGCAGATGGTTTTACAGTATGTATTTTGATGAGCCGGAGACGATTGAGATTGGCGTGCAGATTATGCGTGTGATGGTGCTGATTGTGTTGATGCAGGTTGCACAGGTGATTTACATGGGGTGCTTAAGGGGAGCGGGCGATGTGCGCTTTACCACCATAGCGTCCACCATCAGCGTAACCTGTATACGTCCGCTGGCGTCGTGGATTTTTGCCTATGGTCTGGGCTTTGGCGTGATTGGCATCTGGTTTGGGGTGGTGTGCGACCAAATCAGCCGCCTGCTGCTCACCCGCTGGAGATTTCGGTCGGGAAAATGGACGCAGATAAAAATATAGAAAAGTGCCGCATGTGCGGCGGAATGAGAGGAAGCATGAACGATTATATTTTATTTGATTTGGATGGAACGCTGACAGATCCCAAGGAAGGGATTACGGCATGTGTGCAGTATGCGCTTTCTTCTTTTGGAATTGAAGAGCCGGATGCAGATGAGCTGACACCCTTTATCGGACCGCCTTTAAAGGAGAGTTTTATGGAATTTTATGAATTTGATGAGAAGAAGGCGGAGGCAGCGGTAGAAAAGTATCGGGAGCGTTTTCGGGACAAGGGGATTTTTGAAAACCGGATTTATAACGGCGTCCCTGAGATGATTCGAAAGCTAAAGGGCAATCACAAAAGACTGGCGGTTGCGTCGAGTAAGCCGACGGTTTTTGTGGAGCAGATACTGAACCATTTTGAAATCGGAAAATATTTTGACGTGATTGTGGGAAGCGAGTTAGACGGCACCAGAACGGACAAGGCAGAGGTGGTATCCGAAGCGCTGCGCCGCCTGTATGAGGGACGCGACGGAGAGATTGAGGAAAAGAAACGCAATACCGTTATGGTCGGGGACCGAAAATTTGATGTGGCGGGCGCGAAGGCGGAAGGGATTGTGAGCGTGGCGGTTTCCTATGGCTATGGTCCGCTGGATGAGTTAAAGATTGCAAAGCCCGACTACATTGTGCGGAGCGTGGAAGAACTGGAAAAGCTTCTTCTGCGTGGAAGCGGCAGGGAGGCAAAAGCACAGTCGCAGAAGAAGACGCCGGAGCAGACAGGGACGTTAATGAATAAGATATGGTTTGTCATGTTTCCATTTCTGGCGTATATTTTTTCACGATCGCTGGGGTTTTACGTAGGAAGCTTTTTGGTAGCAAATCTGGCGGGTATGCTGCCGAAGGGAGTTTCTGAAAAGCTGGTAATCTGGGACGAGGCAGGAGAGCAGATTTTAGGAGCAACTGGAAACGGCGCGGCGTTTATACTGGCGGCTGCCTATCTGGTGGCGGGTTTTGTCATCTGGAGATTTTTTGCGAAAGAAGAGATTGGCAGCGCAGAGCGGGAGGTAAAGCTGAAGCATGCCCGCCTGCAGTCGCCTTCTGCGTATGCCTGCATGGTGCTGGGCGTGCTGGGCGCTGCCGTCGGCATAAATCTTTTGTATGAGCTTACAGGCATTACCAATGTGTCGGAAAGCTTCAAGCAGGCGGCAGCAGAGCAATATTCTGCCGCATTTGTGGTGGGGCTTTTGGTTAACGGTTTGCTTGCGCCCTTTGCGGAGGAATTGATTTTCAGGGGAACCATGTACAACCGGCTGAAGAAAAACCAGAAATATCCGATGGCGATAGTCGTATCATCTTTATGCTTTGGCATCTATCACTCCAATATTGTGCAGGGCAGCTATGCCTTCTTTTTGGGCTGTATGATTGCATGGCTGTATGAGAGCTTTGGACATTTCTATGTGCCGGTTGCGGCGCATATTCTGTGCAACACGGCAGTATATATCCTAACTATGACAGGCGTATTTGGCGTATTGGCTGCAAAATGGTGGATTTGCGCCGCATTCCTGCTTGCAGGCGCTGCCGGACTTTACCTATGCTTTAGAATGCGGAATGCGGCAGTCAAGCTATTTGAAGAAACGGAAAACAAGAAAACTATCAGACAATAAAAGATAAAACCGCAAATTAACAAATTATCAGACAGCTTCAAATAAAAAAAGTCTTTACAGCCGGCTTCATATGGTGTATAGTAATGTTCAAGTCGCAAAGGAGCGTACCCCAAGGGTTCCTTTGCGACTTTTTTATTCATGACAATAGAAGACCCGCGAAGCGTGGATTCTATTGTTGGAATCTGCCGGAAACAAAAATGAAGAACATATTAGGTAATTGTAATACCAAGTTTTACAATTATCTCCATGGAACTTTACATAGGTAATTGCGAAACCCTCATTTTCCAGTTCCGAATTGTGCATGTTGTATATTCCATAAGCAGACTCTTAAAAAACGCCGGCACTTAGCTGCCGTATTTTGGCAGCTTATGTACCGCTGCGTTTTTTATGAAGCGAAAGCGGGTCTGTGGTGGAATATACAACATGCACAATGACACTCACATAATCACTGAGTTTCGCAATCACCTAGAACTTTACAAGTAGAAAGGAGCCCCCTCATGTTTGATGTAAAAAATAAGCTTCCCGAACCGCTGCTTTACCGACAGGAATTTGAACACGATAACTGCGGTATTGGTGCGTGCGTCAATATCAAAGGAAAGAAAACCCATGAAACGGTAGAAAACGCGCTTCACATTGTAGAAAATCTGGAGCACAGGGCAGGCAAGGATGCGGAGGGAAAGACGGGAGACGGCGTCGGCATCCTGACGCAGATTCCCCACAAATTTTTCTCACGTGTCACAAAGCCGTTAGGAATTACGCTGGGCGGAGAGCGGGAATACGGCGTCGGCATGTTCTTTTTCCCGCAGGAGGAGCTTCGCCGTAATCAGGCGAAAAAAATGTTTGAGATTATTGTGGAGAAGGAAGGACTTTCTTTTCTGGGCTGGCGTGAGGTGGAAACCTATCCTCACGTGCTGGGGCACAAGGCTGTGGAGTGTATGCCCTGCATTATGCAGGCATTTATTGAAAAACCTGCCGATGTGGAAAAGGGGCTTGCGTTTGACAGGCGGCTCTATATTGCGCGCAGGGTTTTTGAACAGTCCACGGATGATACCTATGTGGTTTCCCTTTCGAGCAGGACGATTGTGTATAAAGGAATGTTTTTAGTCGGGCAGCTCCGTACTTTTTTTGCGGACTTGCAGAGCGGGGATTATGAGTCGGCGATTGCAATTGTGCACTCCCGCTTTTCCACCAACACCAATCCGAGCTGGGAGCGTGCACATCCCAATCGTTTTATTGTACATAACGGAGAGATTAATACCATTCGCGGCAATGCAGATAAGATGCTGGCGCGTGAAGAAAATATGGAATCCGTGCATCTGAAAGGACAGCTTCATAAGGTGCTGCCTGCCATCAATAAGACCGGCTCAGATTCCGCGATGCTGGACAATACGCTGGAATTTTTGGTGATGAGCGGTATGGAGCTGCCTCTCGCGGTGATGATTACCATTCCGGAGCCTTGGGCGAACAACAAGACGATGTCCAAGATTCGAAAGGATTTTTACCAGTATTATGCAACTATGATGGAGCCTTGGGACGGACCGGCATCCATCTTGTTTTCTGACGGGGATATCATGGGAGCCGTGCTCGACCGGAATGGTCTGCGCCCTTCCCGTTATCTGATTACGGATGACGACCAGTTGATTCTCTCTTCCGAGGTAGGGGTGTTGGATATTGCGCCTTCCAAAATTGTGCTAAAAGAAAGGCTGCGCCCGGGCAAACTTCTGCTGGTGGACACGGTACAGGGACGTGTGATTGATGACGAAGAGCTGAAGGAAAATTATGCCAAACGGCAGCCTTATGGAGAATGGCTTGACAGCAAGCTGGTTACGCTTGGAGATTTGAAGATACCAAACAGGCGTGTACCGGAATTTTCCGATGAGGAAAGAGAGCGGATGCAGAAGGCATTCGGCTACACCTATGACGATTTGAAGCAGAGTATACTGCCCATGGCGCAGAGCGGAGGGGAAGCCATTGCAGCGATGGGCGTGGATACGCCGCTGCCGGTTTTGAGCCAAAGCGCCCATCCGCTGTTCCATTATTTTAAGCAGCTTTTTGCGCAGGTGACAAATCCGCCCATAGATGCTATCAGGGAAGAGGTGGTGACTTCCACTACGGTTTATGTGGGCAGGGAGGGCAATGTGCTGGAGGAAACGCCGGAAAACTGCAATGTACTTAAGGTCAACAATCCGATTTTGACTAATACGGATTTGATGAAAATCAAGAGCATGAGGGCAGAAGGGTTTCAGGTTGAAGAGATTCCGATTCTCTACTACAAAAATACCAGTCTGGAAAAAGCAATAGAGCGTCTTTTTGTGGAAGTGGACAGAGCGTATCGGGACGGCTCTAATGTGTTGATTTTGTCAGACAGGGGAGTGGACGAAAATCATGTGGCAATTCCTTCTTTGTTAGCAGTATCCGCGTTAAATCAATATCTGGTGCGCACAAAAAAGAGAACCCGCCTTGCGCTGATTCTAGAATCGGGAGAGCCGCGGGAGGTGCATCACTTTGCAACGCTTCTAGGGTATGGCGCCTGTGCCATCAACCCTTATCTGGCGCAGGAGTCCATCAAGGAGCTGATTGACAATCATATGCTGGATAAGGACTATTATGCTGCGGTTGACGACTACAACAATGCCGTTCTGCACGGCATCGTCAAAATCGCCTCCAAGATGGGCATCAGCACTATCCAGTCTTATCAGGGCTCTCAGATTTTTGAAGCCATTGGTATTGACAAGGACGTTGTCAATAAATATTTTACCAATACGGTATGCCGCATCGGTGGTATCACCATGAAGGATATTGAAAAGCAGGTGGATGAGCGGCATTCCATGGCGTTTGACCCGCTCGGTCTGGAAAATGATTTGACGTTGGACAGCCCGGGGCACCATAAAATGCGGAGCGGCGGTGACGAGCATCTGTACAACCCTGCTGCCATACATCTTCTGCAGGAGTCCACGAGGCGGGGCGATTATTCTTTATTTAAACAGTATACGGCGCTCGTGAATGACGAGACTTCCGTGAAAAACCTGCGGGGGCTGATGGATTTTGAGTACCCGAAAAAAGGAGTGCCTCTTGCAGAGGTGGAGAGTGTGGATGCCATTGTCACAAGGTTCAAAACCGGAGCCATGTCCTACGGATCGATTTCCAAGGAGGCGCATGAGACCCTTGCCATTGCCATGAACCGGCTTCACGGTAAGAGTAATTCCGGCGAGGGCGGCGAGGATTTGGAGCGTATGACGGTAGGGGAAGACGGCATAGACCGCTGCTCTGCCATCAAACAGGTGGCAAGCGGGCGCTTTGGCGTAACCAGCCGTTACCTTGTCAGTGCGAAGGAGATTCAGATAAAGATGGCACAGGGCGCAAAGCCCGGGG
>WSLY01000015.1 GCA_013316825.1 Lachnospiraceae bacterium
CGATTTACGACATTGAGCGGACTTACATATCTGCCCGGGAAGTTAGGGCGTGCGCTTTTACTGAAAGGATATGAAGCGGCAAAGAAGACTTGTCAGTTCAGCTAACGGAAATTTGATAGAAGGTCAAATGCACGTGCAGGCATGTTCGTTTGACCCATGGAGACAAGGTTGAAAGAAAAACGCTTTCAACTATTGAATTTGAGTCCGCTGAAGCGGATATGGGGTATAAAAATGGAAAAGATATACATTGCACTTGTGGACACACCCGGGTTTTTTGCGAATATCATCAGGCTGGCAATACAAAGAGATTATATTCATGTGGTATTATCCATGGATGAAGAGCTGGAGGAAGCGTATAGCATAGGCAGGAGAAATCCTTTTATTCCGTGGTTTGCCGGATTTGAAAAGGAGAATAAAAGAAAAATCTGCAGCGCTTTTCCGACTGCAAGGTACAGGATTTACAGTCTGGACTGTACAAAGGAGCAGAAGCAGCGGATAGCGGGCGCCTTGCGGACGTGTTACGAAAGGCGTTTCAGGTTCCATTACTGCATTTTAGGGCTGCCCAGCATATTGCTGCAAAAGCCTTTTTATCAGGAGAGGCATTACACCTGTTCTTCTTTTATTGCAAGGCTTCTTTCGGCATGTGGGCTTCATTTGTTTGACAAACATTTTTCATTAGTAACGCCTGCGGACTTTTATGATTACAAAAAAGATGATATAATGTTTGAGGGTGCGCTTGCGGACTTTATTGCAAGAAAACGTCCGGAAAACGCGCGGTATCATATTGCAAGAGGAGCCTTGTATGAAGGTTAAAAAAATTCTGAGCGCAGTACTGTTTTTGGGACTGGCGGCGCTCACTTTTTATGTTGTGTTTAAAAATCAGGACATTGGCGAGCTGCTTCGCGCCATCGGGCAGATGCACAAGGGATATTTGCTTTTGGCGGCGGCGACGGCTGTCTTTTTTGTGTCGGCGGAGGGGATACTGATTTGGTATCTTTTGCGCGCTATTGGAGATAAGGCGCGGCTTGTAAGCTGCCTGAAATATTCCTTCACCGGATTTTTTTATTCGGGCATCACGCCTTCCGCTACCGGCGGGCAGCCTATGCAGCTATATTATATGAACAAGGACGGGCATAAGCTGGCGGACAGTTCGGTGGTGCTGATGAGTGTGGCGACGGCTTACAAGCTGGTTTTGGTGCTGATGGGAGTCGGCATCAGCATATTCTGGTGGAAGGATTTATGTCTTTATCTGGGGGAGTTTTTACCCATTTATTTTCTGGGGTTGTTTCTCAATGCACTTTTAGTGGTAATTCTGCTTGCCATTATGCTGAATGGACAGGGGATGGAAAAGTTTATCAAAGGGGCGGAGCGCCTTTTTGTGAGGATGCATTTATTAAAGCCTTCTGAAAAACGCGCAGAATCGATACATACTCTGGTCGGGCAGTATCAGGAGACGGTTTCTTTTTTAAAAAGCCACGTGCGGGTGATTGCCTTTCTGGTCGGGTTTACCTTCGTGCAGCGGTGCAGTGTGTTTATTCTGACATATTTTGTATACAAGGGAATGGGGCTTTCCGGCACAGGCGCGTTTACCATTATGGCACTACAGGCTGTGGTCTACATTGCAGTGGATATGCTGCCGCTGCCAGGCTCACAGGGCATTACGGAGCTTATGTATGCCGCGGTATTTGGCAGCGTGTTTGTGGGAGGCAGCCTGACTATTTCCATGTGCGTCAGCAGAGGACTTAATTTTTACATGCTCTTACTTATCAGTGCCCTTGTAGCGGCGTACTGCTGGTGGAGCGCAGGGCGGCGTAAGGGGGGAGAAAAGAATGCGGATACTATCCGATTAACGCTCCCTGTCGAAGAATATTTGACTCAGGTGTGGGAATATCGTCAGGAATGTCTGGACGCGGGCAGCCACATGGATGGCTGCGGTCCTCTGCGGCAGGCTGAAAGTCCGGCAGAATGGCTGGCAAATGTAAACAGCTACATGGACCCTGCCACGATTCCGGAGGGCAAGGTGCAGGCAACCCAGTTTCTCGCTGTCAGGGAATCAGACAACAAGGTGGTGGCTATGATTCAGGTGCGGCATTACTTCAATGAATATCTGGAAAAATATGCCGGAAACATTGGCTACTCCACCCGCCCCAGCGAGCGCCGGAAAGGGTATGCAACAAAGATGCTCAGCCTGACTCTGCCTTTCTGCCGAGAGATTGGCCTTGACAAGGTGTTGATAGCCTGCGAACCGAATAATGCTGCCAGCCGCCGCACCATCCTGCTTAACGGCGGCGAGTATGAGTGCACCGTCCACGAGCCGGGAGCGGACATTGATTTGGAACGGTACTGGATTGTTTTTTAAAAAGTACTTGCAATTTATTTGAAGATGTGCTACACTTCATTCCAATAAAGTAAGAAATGCGATGAAAGAGACTCTTGCTGTGAAAAGCGACAGGAATATGGCGTCACCGACTGAGAGCGCCGTTTGTGGGAAGCAGCGAAGGGAACACTCCGGAGCAGACTGCCTGAAGGGTTGCTGTGTAGGGCAGTACGTGACATGCGTTAAATGTAAGAGTGGGTAGACCGGTAAAACGCTTTGATGGAAGCGGCGGTTTATCAAGACGGGTGGTACCACGGATGTGCGCTTGTATATTCGTCCCGGAATACAGTTATCTGTATTCCGGGCTTTTTGTTTTTCCGGAATACAAACAAAAAGGAGGCCGCTATGGAATTTTTATCAGGAGTAAAAGAAAAGGAAACATGGGAATTGTCCGCTCTGCTTGCAGAGGATGCGGCGGGCAGAATGGTGAAAACAAACGGAGCCGTCCATGCTGTGCGGGATATGGGAAGCGTTGCGTTTGTCATGCTGAGGAAGCGGGAGGGGCTTTTACAGTGTGTGTTGGAAAAGAGCGAAACGGGGATATCCGCAAAGGATTTTAAGGAGGGGCAGACGCTGGAAGCATGCGGCGTTATGCAGAAAAATGAAAAAGCGTGCGGCGGTATGGAGATGCTTTTACGAGAAGTAAAAATTCTCTCGCAGCCGGCAGAGGCAATGCCGATTCCTGTGTCTAAGTGGAAAATGAACATTTCGCTGGAAACGAATTTGGATATGCGCCCCATTTCGCTTCGTAATCTCAGGGAACGGGCTAAGTTTAAAATACAGGAAGGCGTGGTGCGCGGTTTTCGCGAGTTTCTTTCCGCACAGGGTTTTACGGAAATCCATACGCCCAAAATAGGAGCGAAGGGAGCAGAGGGCGGCGCCAACATTTTTAAGTTAGAGTACTTTCACAGACCTGCTGTTTTGCAGCAAAGCCCGCAGTTTTACAAGCAGATGATGGTGGGCGTGTTTGACAGGGTGTTTGAGACGGCGCCGGTATTCCGTGCCGAAAAGCATAACACCAAAAGGCATTTAAACGAATATACTTCTCTGGATTTCGAGATGGGATATATAGACGGCTTTGAAGATATTATGGCAATGGAGACCGGCGTACTGCAAAATATCATGCGTCTTTTGGAAGAACAGTATGGAAAAGAGCTGGCGCTTCTGGAGGTGACGCTGCCAAAGACGGAGCAGATTCCTTGCGTCCGCTTTGACGAGGCAAAGCGGCTGGCGGCTGAAAAATATGACCGTCCCATCCGCAATCCTTACGATTTGGAGCCGGAGGAGGAAATTCTTATCAGCCGCTATTTCAAGGAAGAATATGACGCGGATTTTGTATTTGTCACGCATTATCCCAGCAAAAAGCGTCCCTTCTACGCGATGGATGACCCGTCGGATAAGACCTTTACTTTAAGTTTTGACTGTCTTTTCCGCGGCATGGAAATCACCACAGGCGGGCAGCGCATCCACGACTACAAAATGCTGCTTGAAAAAATTGCCGCCCGCGGCATGACAGAGGAAGGCATGGATGCGTATTTGATGGCATTTAAACACGGTATGCCGCCTCACGGAGGCTTAGGCATCGGTCTGGAACGCCTCACCATGAAACTCATCGGCGAAGACAACGTCCGCGAAACCACCCTGTTTCCCCGTGATATGAGCCGGCTGGAGCCTTAACCCTATTTTTGGAAAGGAGAACGATAATGGCAAATAAGATTTCAGATGAGACCATTGCATATGTAGGCATTCTTGCCAAACTGGAGCTTTCGGACGAGGAGAAGGAAGCAGCCAAAAAGGATATGGCGGATATGCTGGATTATATTGACAAATTGAATGAACTGGACACGGACGGCGTGGAGCCAATGTCTCATGTATTTCCTGTGGAAAATGTATTCCGCGAGGATGTGGTGACAAATGGAGACAGCCGCAGGGACATTCTGCAGAATGCGCCTGGTGAGAAAGACGGTATGTTCAAGGCGCCGAGGACGGTAGAATAAGGGGAAGATTGCAATATGCGCAAAAGCGGCGCAGAAATGAGGTGAACCATGCAATTACAGGAATTGACAGCCGTAAGGCTGGCGGAAAAAATAAGGGCAGGCGGGGCGACAGCCATGGATGCTGTGGATGCAGCGTTTCAAAAGATTGCAGAACAGGAGGAGACGCTGCACTGTTACGTCACGCTTGACAAGGAAGGGGCACGCAAAAGAGCGGAGGAGGTACAGCGCAGAATCGAGTCCGGCGCGCTTGCCGGTCCCCTTGCCGGCGTGCCGGTTGCGGTGAAGGACAATATTTGTACGGCGGGGATGCTTACAACCTGTTCTTCCAAAATTCTGGGCAACTTTGTGCCGCCTTTTTCGGCGCAGGCGGTGAGTGCGCTGGAGGCAGCGGGAGCCGTGATTTTGGGAAAAACCAACATGGATGAATTTGCCATGGGCTCCACTACGGAGACTTCCGCCTTTGGGGTGACAAAGAACCCGCATAATACGGCGCATGTTCCGGGCGGCTCTTCGGGCGGCTCAGCGGCGGCGGTGGCGGCAGGAGAGTGCTTTTTTGCACTTGGCTCCGATACGGGCGGCTCCATCAGGCAGCCGGCATCCTTTTGCGGGGTAGTGGGCATGAAACCGACCTACGGCACGGTATCCCGATACGGACTGGTTGCCTACGGCTCTTCTCTGGACCAAATCGGCCCGCTGACAAAGGATGTAGCGGACTGTGCGGCGGTTTTGGAGGTGTTGGCGGCGCATGACGGGAAAGACTCTACTTCTATAGAGAGGAAGGATACAGATTTTACCTCCGCGCTGATTCCCGATGCGGCAGGGCTGCGGATTGGGATTCCAAAGGATTATTTTGGAGAAGGACTGGATGGTGAGGTCAGGGCGGCTGTCCTGCAGGCGGCAAAGGTGCTTGGGGAGAAGGGCGCCGTTGTGGAGGAGTTTGATTTAAGTCTTGTGGAGTATGCAATTCCTGCTTATTATACCATTGCTTCGGCGGAGGCAAGTTCGAATTTGGAGCGTTTTGACGGCATTAAATATGGTTACCGGACGCCTGATTTTGACGGTCTGCATAATATGTACAAAAAAACGAGAAGCGAGGGCTTTGGCGCGGAGGTAAAACGGCGGATTATGTTAGGCTCTTTTGTCTTAAGCTCCGGCTACTACGACGCCTATTATTTGAAGGCGCTGAAGGTAAAGGCATTGATAAAAAAGGCGTTTGACGAAGCTTTCCAAAAATATGACGTGATTTTGGGACCGGTGGCGCCAACCACCGCGCCGAAGCTGGGAGAATCCCTGAAAGATCCAATCAAAATGTATCTTGGGGATATCTATACCATTTCCGTAAATCTTGCAGGACTGCCGGCGCTGAGCGTTCCCTGCGGCATGGACCAAAAAGGACTGCCCATAGGCGCGCAGCTTATCGGGGATTGTTTTCAGGAAAAGAAGATTCTGCAGGCGGCGTATGCTTATGAGCAGGCGGCCGTGAAATAGCAGAGTGGAAGCTGTTTGCGCTAAATGCTATGGAAAAGAGGAATATAGACAGCTAAAATATAATAGAGAAACCACAAGATTTGTGCTGTTATATGAAAAAGGAGGCTGTTTATGAAAAAAATGAAAAAGGTATTTGTTATGGGAGCGGGCATTCTTATTTCCTTTTGTCTTTTAGCGGGCTCGGTCAATGCAGAAGAGAGCGGTTATAAAGACTGGATTGCAGAAGAAGGAACATATATGTTTCCGGTGAATCCAAACAGCGAGGAATGGAATGAGCTTGGAACGGCAGAAGAAATGCGGGAGGCAACACAGATTCCGGAATCGCTCTTAAAAGAGATGTCTACACAAGAATTGATAATAATGATAGAAAACTATCCTCTTCTATGTGATTTATATGCATATAATTCCTTACAGGAGGGATATGAACAGGTCAAGAAGCAATTTAATGGAATCAAAGAATTATTGTCCCGTCCAGATAGCTATGCTGAATTGATAGCAGCATATGAGGCTTTTGTGATTCCTAAGGTTCAGAAGATTGACTATGACAATATTTTGCTGGCAGATGATTATGCAGACAAGATAAATGCCTTGGTGCAGGATGAACAATCCTGTGATTGGGTGCTGCAGGATGCTAGGGTTCATAGTTCCCTTGCCATTTTGGAAATGATGATTTTGGATGTGTTGTATCAAAACAATGAAAATGTAGATGCATTTGCAGAAGTGTATTGTGCTAAGCTGGAGGAAAAAAATGATTCTGAGTATTTTGATAATGTTGATGCTGCGCTGCTCTTGAATTTAATGATTTCACAGGAGAGTGTATTGGTTGAAGAATTTGGAATAGAGATAATGCCGCAAGCGCAGAGCGCACGGGTTTCAAGTTATACAGTTTATACACCCAATGGAACAGCAGTTTCATGCACATATAACACAAATGTTTCCTATGCGGATGCTTCTTCCTATTCCAGCCTGCTTGCTATCTATCACGCTTCGCTTGTGTCGGTGGCATCAAAGACCTTTAACTGTCATTCATTTGCATGGCTGCAGAGCCTATATCCAAATGTATATCAGTACTTATGGCTGAACAGTACGACGGCGTTTATCTCTGACCCCGGTTATACAAAGGAGGCGTCGCCGTCGGCAGCGGGGCATATTGCAACATGGAGTACACACTCTGCAATTGTAACAGTTCCGTCAAGCAACAATCCGTATAATAATTATATTCCTGAACCTTATTTGACTTCAAAATGGGGTGACGGACCAATCATTGCGCATTATCAATCCTTATGCCCGTATTATTCAAATGCAGGCAGTATTCATTATTATTACTAGGTGATTGCGAAACTCAGTGATTATGTGAGTGTCATTGTGCATGTTGTATATTCCACCACAGACCCGCTTTCGCTTCATAAAAAACGCAGCGGTACATAAGCTGCCAAAATACGGCAGCTAAGTGCCGGCGTTTTTTAAGAGTCTGCTTATGGAATATACAACATGCACAATTCGGAACTGGAAAATGAGGGTTTCGCAATTACCCAATTATTATTACAGGTAAAAGGAGAAAATGTGTATGGAGAATCAAAAGCATATATTTGCATGGATAACTATCGCTGCTTTATTTTTAGCTGCCTGCGGAAGTGTTGCAGAACAGACGCCCTCCCACAAGGACAGGGACTATCAGGTACACTATGATGCCTGCCCTGATGCAGTTTATCCGGCGCAGGAGTGGTTTTCGGCGGATGGGCGGCTGGATTTTCCGTTTTCCATAGAGGAGCCTGCTGCGGAGGCTTCGAGAGATGAAATGTTTGCGCGTTTTTATATACCTGAGGAAGCCTTAAAGAAGGCGGAGACCAAGGACCTGCTGCGGCTGGTAACGCTTTATCCGAGGTCGGGGCTGACCGCCTTTTTCCTATATAATTGTCCTTCTCATTATCTGGACTTTGTCACACAGAAATTTAATGCGGTGGATGAGCTTTATGGCAGAAAGGATTTTGCGCAGGCGCTTTTAACGGTCTATGCAGAGGAGGAAATGCTGCAGGCGGCAGGCTTTGATGATAAAGAGGAGCAGAAAGCGTATGAGAGGGAGCGAAACGCCTGTGCCAACGGCATTATGCTTTTGGAAATACTGCTTGCGCAGGATGCCGTATTTGAGGAGCTGGACGATGGACAGCGCCTTGAGGTGTTAGAGGAAGCGGCTGCAAAGGACGGGGTAAGGGAGAATGACGATTGTTACGGTCAGTGTTCCGGATTTTTTGCCTCTGTAAAAGAGCAGTATGAGGCAGGAGGAAGCAAATGGTACGATTATATAAAAGAATTGGGCGGGGAGTGGACAGTTTATCTGGATAAATACTGGGAAACCCACTACTGGCACTGATTTACGGGAAGATAGGAAAGCAAGAAGAAGACGCAAAAAGCGGTAACGGCCGCCCTCGTGCGGCAACGGAAAGGAATGATGTATATGGCAAAACAATATGAAACCGTAATTGGTCTGGAGGTGCATGTGGAGCTTGCCACAAAGACCAAAATTTTCTGCGGCTGCTCCACAGCATTTGGCGGAGCGCCCAACACCCATACTTGCCCTGTCTGTACGGGGATGCCGGGGACGCTTCCTGTCCTGAATAAGCAGGTGGTGGAGTATGCGGTTGCGGTAGGGCTTGCGACGGGCTGTACCATCACGCAGTATTGTAAATTTGACAGGAAAAACTATTTTTATCCGGACAATCCGCAGAACTATCAGATTTCCCAGCTTTACCTGCCTGTATGCAGGGACGGTTTTGTGGAAATAGAGACGCCGGCGGGCATGAAAAAAATAGGCATCCATGAAATTCATATGGAGGAGGATGCGGGGAAGCTGATTCATGATGAGTGGGAGGATATATCGTTGGTAGACTACAACCGTTCCGGCGTTCCCCTGATTGAAATCGTGTCCGAGCCGGATATGAGAAGCGCCGACGAGGTGATTGCCTATCTGGAAAAGCTGCGGCTGATTATCCGGTATCTTGGGGCGTCGGATTGTAAGCTGCAGGAGGGCTCCATGCGTGCGGATGTCAACCTTTCCGTGCGGGAAGCGGGAAGCGAAACGTTTGGAACAAGGACGGAAATGAAAAATTTAAACTCCTTTAAGGCGATTGCCCGTGCCATAGACAGCGAGCGCGCCCGTCAGATAGAGCTTTTAGAGGAGGGGAAAAAGGTAGTACAGGAGACGAGACGCTGGGACGACAATAAGGAATATTCCTACGCCATGCGTTCCAAAGAGGATGCGCAGGATTACCGGTATTTTCCGGACCCTGATTTGACGCCGCTTCGGATTGACGATGCGTGGCTTAAGCGGATAAAGGATGCGCAGCCTGAATTTCGGACGGAAAAAATGGCGAGATACAGAGAAGAATTTGATATTCCCGAGTATGATATTGAAATCATCACGGCCTCTAAGCATATGGCGGATATTTTTGAAGAAGCCACCGCTATCTGCGGGCAGCCCAAGAAGGTGAGCAACTGGCTGATGGGGGAAACGCTACGGCTCTTAAAGGAGAGGGAGGAGGAGCCGGAGGATATCCGTTTTTCTCCCGCGCATTTGGCAAAGCTGATAGAGCTGGCTGACGCGAAGACGATTAACTCTACCGTTGCAAAAGAGGTTTTTGAGGTAATGTTTGACGAGGATATTGAGCCCGCCGCATATGTGCAGGAAAAGGGGCTGGGCATGGTGAGCGACGAGGCGCCTTTACGAAAAGCGGTAGAAGAGGTCATTGCTGCCAATCCGAAGTCCGTGGAGGACTATCAGGGCGGTAAGGAGCGGGCGCTGGGCTTTTTGGTGGGGCAGACCATGAAAGCGATGCAGGGCAAGGCGGATCCGGGCGCGGTAAGCAGGCTTTTAAAGGAGCTGTTGTCCTAAGCCGGCAAAGAGCCTGCCTCAGAGTACACGAATTGCAGAGGAATACGCCGCTGTACGGTGCAAGTGCAGCGGCTATTCCTCCAGCAAAAAAGTGATAAATTTTACTGCGTTTGCCAGTTGCTTTGTATTGGCGACGATGCCCAAATAGGAACTGCCTTCTTTATAATAGTAGGCATCCGTAAATTTGCTGCATTCGCTGATGTCCACGCCGACGGGTACAGGGTCTTCCATGTCTTCAGGGCGGAAAGGGTCAGGCTTACTTACTCCTTCCGCGGACTGATTTGTGTTCTGCAGTTCGTCTATCTTGTCGGCAACGGCGCGGTCGATATAGTAGAGTCTGCCGGCTTGTGACAACGCCGCTATGGTTTTGGCATCCAAAGCTTCGGATAAGTCCAGATAGACACTGCTGTAGGCGTAGCGGGAGAAGCTGTCAGGGTCTCCCGCGATGACGTCCAAATCCCGCGCGGCGATATATACCGTAATAAATTCGGCTGTGCCAATGGCGTTGCCTTCAAAGCTTAAGGAAGTATTGAAGGCGACTGCATTTTTGTCTTTGTCTATTCCGGCATAGTCCATAAAGTCGTCCAAAAATGCCTGCTCCGTCTCAAAGGGAATGCCGTTTATCATTGCGCCGTAGAGGGCGTAATTTGTCCGGTTCAAAAAGCCTGAAATAAGGGAGATGAGGACGGCTGCTGCCAAAATACCGCCGAGTACATACCATTTATAATACATCCAAAAATAGGAAATCCTTTTTTTAAAGGGTTGGTTCTTGATATTTTCCCGTTCCTCTTTAAATTCATCCATCAAAGCCATAAGCGCACCGCCTTTTGTGAAATAATATAAAAATTGTCTTAAGGCTTATCATAAAGTATGGGAGGGGGCTTGTCAATGAAGGGGCTGTTAGCAGTTTCTAAAAAAAAGATAAATTTACGGAAAGAAAGCGCTTTGGCTTGCTTTCTTTTTTATTATGTAATATCATATTTATAACCTGTCCGGTGCAGAGCGTGACAGGGAATACGGATAAGGATGGAAGAAAAAATGAGTGATGTATATGTAGAATGTCTGATAAAAACAGAATCCTCTACCCTTGCAAAGTTACTGCGTATCCTGCTGATTATGCTGACGGTGGTATTTGGCGTGCTTGCGCTGATGGGCGTTATCGTGGCTTTGGTTGTGGCGGTAGTGGCTGGCATTGGGGCGTATTTTGCCCATCTCAATACGAATATTGAGTACGAATATCTGTATCTTGACAAGGAGCTGTCCGTTGATAAGATTATGGCACAGACAAAGAGAAAGAGAGTGGCGACTTATGAAGTGGAGCGCATGGAGATATTTGCACCCATAAAGTCCTATCATCTTGACAATTATAAAAACCGTACCGGCAAGGAGACCGACTACAGTATCAGGAGGGAAGAGCAGCCGGACAGACGCTATCTGATGTACTATGACGGCAGCCAGAAAGTTATCTTAAGCCCGAATGAGGAGCTTGTCAAAGCGCTTCGCAATGTTGCGCCCCGAAAGGTGTTCACGGATTAATGTCCCCATGTGTCCAAATTATGCAAAGTGTTTGGAAATATCTTGACAGCGGCTTTTAAGTTTGTTAAACTCAATAAATTAACATATTTTTTACTTAATTTCACTAAAAGGAGGAGAAAATGGGACAGATTATTGGTGAAGGCATTACCTTTGATGATGTGCTTCTTGTGCCGGGTTACTCTCAGGTGATTCCCAATCAGGTTGACCTGACGACATGGCTGACAAAAAAGATTAAACTCAACATTCCGATGATGAGTGCGGGGATGGACACAGTGACTGAGCACCGTATGGCTATCGCGATGGCGAGACAGGGCGGCATCGGTATTATTCACAAAAATATGTCTATTGAAGCACAGGCGGAGGAAGTAGACAAAGTAAAACGCTCGGAGAACGGCGTTATCACGGACCCCTTTTCTTTATCACCCGAACACACGCTGGCAGACGCAGATGCGCTGATGGCAAAGTTTCGGATATCAGGCGTGCCGGTTACGGAAGGACGTAAGCTGGTAGGCATCATCACCAATCGTGATTTAAAGTTTGAAACTGATTTTTCCAAAAAAATAAAAGAATCCATGACGAGTGAAGGGCTGATTACCGCGCCCGAGGGCATCACATTGGAGGAGGCAAAGCAGATTCTTGCAAAAGCGAGAAAAGAAAAGCTTCCCATTGTGGACAAGGATTATAATTTAAAAGGTCTGATTACCATTAAGGACATTGAGAAGACGATTAAATACCCGCTGGCGGCAAAGGACGGGCAGGGCAGGCTTTTGTGCGGTGCGGGCGTAGGCATCACGGCAAATGTGCTGGACAGGGTGAGTGCGCTGGTGGATGCCAAGGTGGATGTGCTGGTGCTTGATTCTGCACATGGACATTCCGAAAATGTACTGCGCTGCCTAAAGATGATAAAGGAAAAATGTCCTAACCTGCAGGTGATTGCGGGTAATGTGGCAACGGGCGAAGGCACGAAAGCGCTGATTGAAGCGGGCGCGGATGCCGTTAAGGTAGGTATTGGTCCCGGCTCCATCTGCACCACCCGCGTGGTGGCTGGCATCGGCGTGCCGCAGATAACGGCAATTATGGATGCCTATGCAGTGGCAAAGGAATATGGGGTTCCCATTATTGCGGACGGCGGCATTAAGTATTCCGGCGATATGACGAAGGCGATTGCGGCGGGCGGCAATGTATGTATGATGGGCTCTATTTTTGCAGGATGCGACGAGAGCCCGGGTACATTCGAGCTGTTCCAGGGCAGAAAATATAAAGTATACCGCGGTATGGGTTCCATTGCCGCCATGGAAAACGGAAGTAAAGACCGTTATTTCCAGTCCGATGCCAAGAAGCTGGTGCCGGAAGGCGTGGAGGGACGTGTGGCATACAAGGGCACGGTGGAAGATACCGTATTTCAGTTGATGGGCGGTCTGCGTGCCGGTATGGGTTACTGCGGTACGGCGACAGTGGAAGCGCTGAAGGAGCAGGGCAGATTCGTCAAGATTTCCGCTGCTTCCTTAAAGGAAAGCCATCCCCACGATATCCATATTACAAAAGAAGCGCCGAACTACAGCGTAGATGAATAACAAAAAAGGAAGAAGGAGCTGAAAGGCTCCTTTTTTCATGGTAAGCAATTGTGAAACGTATTTTTATTGTATGGAAAAACAAAGGGTTTGCCTGTAAAGAGGTTGCACGATACAACATAGATATGTTAAAATCTTATCATATGGCAGACTGCGGCATCGAAGGCTTTCTGCGCCGTCGGTCTGTAAAAGGAAGGGAAATCGGAGGAGAAGGGTGAGTATAGAATACCAAAAGGAAAAAAGTACGCATATTTTTTCCTGCAAAAACCTGATAGACGGGGAAGAACTGCAACGCCTGCAGGATAGCATATGCGCAGCAGCAGGCGTATGCGCATATGCGGTGGATGCCTTGGGGGAAAGACAGACTACGGTATCGGGAACGGAAGCAGATATACAAGCCATGCTTCCATTCTTGTCGGGGCAGCTTGCGGGACAGGTTCTCCTGCGGGTGGAGGAAGGATCGCTGGAGGAGTGCGCCATAGAGGATACGGAAGCAGCCAATTTGAAGGTGGCGGCTGTTTCCGTCAGGATAAAAGGAACCATCATACTCAACTGGATTGTGCTGGGTGCTTTGTCCGGCAAGGAGGAATACGCAAAAGCCGGCAGCCGGCTGACGGGTGTTTCTCGTTTTTTGACGGAGCAGACCTTCTATGAGGTGCTGGATTTGTTTCGGGTGAGCAGCCTGATTTTGCTGCAAAATAAGCTCTCCCGTGTCAACGCGGAGGCTGAGAGCTTAAGCAGCCGTTATCAGGAGCAGGAAATGCAGGACGCCTTAGATCGGATAGAAGGACTGACGAATATCGTTAAGCTTATGGAGGGGGGCGAGGCGGCAGGCATTATGAAAAAGACGCTTGCAATCGCGGGCGGATATCTGCGGGCGGCATCCGGCTACGTATGCAGGCTTCACGCGCAGGAGAAGACGGCGGATATTCTGGCGGAGTGGTACCAAAAGGGCGTTGCGCCTTTTTTTGAGAAAGGAAAAGGACTGTCGGCAGGAACGGCAATGTTTTCGGAAAAGCCGGTGGTGGCATCCGGAGGGTTTTTGTCAAAAGACGGTTTTGCCATAGAGAACCTGCCGGAAGATGCGATAAAGCGGGCAGAGACAGAAGACGGCGGCAGGGCGGGAGCGTCCATTGGCGCTTATATGATATTTCCTCTCAGCAGAGGAGGGGAGAGGCTGTGTCTTTGCTTTTGCAGGAGAGAGAAGGGGGGAAGCTTTACCATGCAGGACGTAAAGTTTGTGGCGGATGTGGTGAAGCTTTTACAGGACATGCTGTGCGAAAGGCAGGAAGGGTGTGCGGCGGGCACCGGCGCTTTACTTGCGGATATTCTTGATAATGTATGCTGCGGCATTTATGTGGAGGATAAAAAAACAGGCGAAGTGCTTTTTGCCAACCAAAAGTTAAAAGATACTTTTTTAGCGGAAATGGAGGGCGGTTCTTTTGAGCAGCTTTTGAAGAGTGCCGGAGAGCATAAGGCCGGCGGGCTTTATGAGGTGAATGTTGCCGCAAAAGAGCGTTGGTACGACCTTTTGCATGCGGAGGTCATGTGGGCGGATCAAAGGGAAGCGGTGCTGTATTCTTTTTACGACATTACGGAAAAGAAAATGTATCAGGAAAGGATAGAGAAGCAGGCGTACACGGACTTTTTGACAGGACTATACAATAGAATATGCTGCGAAAGAGATTTGACATGGTATGTGGATGATGCCAAAAAGCGCGGCGTAAAGGGCGGTCTGCTCTACATAGACTTGGACGATTTTAAGCATATCAACGACGGACTGGGGCATCAGTATGGAGATGTGCTGCTCAAGGAGATTTCCGGCGCCTTATCGCGGATAAATGGAATCCGGACAACCTGTTACCGTATGGGAGGAGATGAATTTGTCATTGTAGTGCCGCCGGAGAGCTTTGCAGAATTTGAAAAGATTATCGCGGAGATTCAGGCGGTGTTCGCACAGCCGTGGAACCTGCGCAACAGCGAGTATTACTGTACCATGAGCATGGGTGTCGTCACATTTCCGGATGACGGCGACAATGTACAGGAAATTATCAAAAAGGCAGATATCGCCATGTACGAAGCGAAAAACATGGGCAAGAACTGCTATGCACGTTATTCTGACAGTCTGGGTTCTTATTCAGGCAGGCGGCTTGATATGGAAAAGAACATGCGCGATGCTGCGGTGGCGGGCTATGGAGAGTTTGAGGTGTATTACCAGCCCATCATCGATATTTCGCAGTCGAGTCTTCCTTGTACGGGAGCTGAGGCGTTGATACGCTGGAACAGCACGACGCTGGGGCTTATTTCACCGGCGGAATTTATTCCGCTTGCGGAGTATCTGGGGCTGATTAATCCCATCGGCAGCCATGTGCTGCAGGAGGCGTGCAGGGAGTGCAGGAAGTGGAATGACAACGGTTTCCCGGGCTATAAGGTCAATGTCAATCTTTCCGTGGTACAGCTTTTGCAGCCTGATATTGTGGAAACCATCAGGCAGACGCTTGTGGAGACGGGGGTGAAGCCTCACAATCTTACGCTTGAGGTGACGGAGAGTCTTGCGATAAATGATATGGAGAGAATGAAGGAAATCCTGACAAACATCAAAGGTCTGGGTGTCAGGATTGCACTGGATGATTTTGGCACCGGATACTCTTCCTTAAACCATATCAGAGAGATTCCTTTTGACGTTATCAAAGTAGACCAGAGCTTTGTCAGGGATTTGGCGGAGGACGCTTATTCTCAGTCTTTTATCAAGATGGTGGCGGAGCTGGCGGAGACTATCGGCGTCAGCATCTGTGTGGAGGGCATTGAGACCGAGGAGCAGTACAGGGTATTGGAGGGCATGAAGGTAAGGATGGTACAGGGCTATTATTTTGACCGTCCCATGCCCCGAAAGGACTTTGAGAAAAAATACATGTGAGCAGGCAGAAATAGTCTGCGGCAAGGAGGAAAAATGTTATCATTAGAGCAGGAATTAAAGGAAAACGGCTATCCCGGCAGGGGTATCGTTATCGGCAGGTCAAAGGACGGCAGGTATGCGGTAACGGCGTATTTTATCATGGGGCGCAGCTCAAACAGCCGCAACCGTATTTTTGCAGAGGAGAAAGAGGGAATCCGCACGCAGGCATTTGACCCTTCCAAGCTGGAGGACCCCAGCCTGATTATTTATGCGCCGGTGCGTGTTCTGGGGAACAGCACGATTGTAACCAACGGCGACCAGACCGATACGATTTACGAGGGACTTGAAAAAGGGCTGACCTTTGAGCAGTCACTGAGAAGCCGTGAATTTGAGCCGGACGCGCCCAATTACACGCCGCGAATTTCCGGTGTCCTGCAGATAGAAGACGGTGCGTTCCATTATGCCATGTCTATCTTAAAAAGCAATGACGGCGACGGCTCTTCCTGCCTGCGCCATACCTTTGACTATGAGAATCCGGCGGCGGGCGAGGGACATTTTATCCACACCTATATGCACGACGGCACACCTCTCCCCAGTTTTTCGGGCGAGCCTAAGAAAGTAGCAATACCGGACGATATGGATGCCTTTACAGAAATGCTCTGGAGCAGCTTAAATGAGGAAAACAAGGTATCTCTGTTCGTAAGATACATCGATATTGCGACGGGAGAATACCAATCCAGAATTGTCAATAAGAACCAGTAAATATCTGATAAAGTAAAATAAAAAGAACAAGGAGAAAAACATGAACGAAATCGAACTGAAATACGGCTGCAATCCGAACCAGAAGCCGTCCCGCATTTATATGGAAGACGGAAGTGCGCTTCCGGTCACGGTTTTAAACGGAAAGCCCGGATACATTAATTTTTTGGATGCCTTTAACGGCTGGCAGCTTGTAAAGGAATTAAAAGCGGCGTCGGGACTGCCGGCGGCGGCTTCCTTTAAGCATGTATCCCCCGCCGGCGCTGCGGTAGGACTGCCTCTGACAAAGACGCTTGCAAAGATTTACTGGGTGGACGATTTGGGAGAGCTTTCCCCGCTTGCCTGCGCTTATGCAAGAGCGCGCGGCGCGGACAGAATGTCCTCCTTTGGAGATTTCATTGCGCTTTCCGATGTGTGTGATGAGGACACGGCGCGTCTGATTAAGAGGGAAGTATCCGACGGTGTGATTGCCCCGGGCTATACGGACGAAGCGCTTGCACTTCTTACGGCAAAAAAGAAGGGCGCATATAATATCATACAGATAGACGAGGCTTATGTGCCGGCACCCGTGGAGAAAAAGCAGGTATACGGCATCACCTTCGAGCAGGGCAGAAATGAGCTTGCTGTTGACGATGCGCTGCTTGGCAATATTGTCACGAAAAATAAGGATATTCCGGCACAGGCGTTGATGGATATGAAAATTGCGCTGATTACGTTAAAGTATACCCAGTCAAATTCCGTTTGCTATGTGAAGGACGGACAGGCAATCGGTATCGGTGCAGGGCAGCAGTCCCGTGTACATTGTACAAGACTGGCGGGACAGAAGGCGGACAACTGGTTTCTGCGTCAGTCGCCGCAGGTACTTTCATTGCAGTTTGCGGATAGCTTGGGAAGGGCTGACAGGGACAATGCCATCGACAATTATATCGGGGACGAGTATATGGATGTGCTTGCAGAGGGCGCATGGCAGCGCGTGTTTACAAAGAAGCCCCCTGTGTTTACTGCAGAGGAGAAGCGTGCATGGCTTGACAAGATGCAGGATGTGACGCTTGGTTCGGATGCCTTCTTCCCGTTCTCCGACAATGTGGAACGGGCAAAAAAGAGCGGGGTAAAATATATTGCGCAGCCGGGCGGTTCCGTGCGGGATGACTTGGTGATTGCATGCTGCGACAAGTACGATATGGCGATGGTGTTTACCGGAATCCGGTTGTTCCATCATTAATAAAGTAAGGGGCGGGTTATGACATTACAGGAGTTAGAGAGATTTCAACTGATAACAATACAGTGCCACGACAATCCTGACGCCGATGCGCTGGCGTCGGGCTACGGGCTGTACTGCTACTTTAAAGAGCAGGGAAAAAACGTCCGGCTGGTTTACAGCGGCAGAAATAAAATTCAGAAGTCTAATCTGGTGCTGATGGTGGAAAAGCTTGGTATCCCCGTGGAATATATCAGGGCGGAGGCAAATGCAAAGCTGCATGTGGAGGGACTTCTGCTTACCGTGGACTGCCAGTATGGGGCGGGCAATGTGTCGGGGATTACCGGTGATGAAATTGCCATCATCGACCATCATCAGGTGGAGATTACGGATGTGCCGCTGAGCATTATTCATTCCGGGCTGGGAAGCTGTTCCACGCTTGTGTGGAAGCTTCTGGCGGATGCAGGCTTTACCGTGCAGGATGACAATGGTCTGGGAACGGCGCTGTATTACGGTCTGTATACGGATACCAACCAGTTTTCAGAGCTTTATAACCCGTTAGATATGGATATGCGGGAGGCGATTCCCTATGACAAATCGCTGATTACGCTGTTTCGCAACTCCAATCTTTCCTTGAAGGAGCTGGAAATAGCGGGTATTGCCATGATACGCTATAGTTACAATGATGATTATGAGTTTGCGGTGATAAAGGCGCAGCCCTGCGACCCCAATATACTTGGGCTTATCAGCGATTTTCTGCTGCAGGTGGATATTATTAAGTCCTGTCTGGTGTTCAATGAGACGGGAGACGGTTATAAGCTGTCGGTGAGAAGCTGCATCAAGGAGGTAAATGCAAGCGAGCTTGCGGCATATCTCACGGAAAATATTGGCTCCGGCGGCGGACATTATGAAAAGGCGGGCGGTTTTGTCAGTATGAAGCTGTATGAGGAGAACTATCCGACCCTTCATGCAGAGGCTTATTTTAACAACCGCATGACCCAGTATTTTGACAGCTTTACGATTATTTATGCCAAGGATTACGAGGCAGATATCAGTACCATGAAGGTTTACCGGAAGCGGAAAATTCCTGTCGGCTTTGTCAGGGCGGCGCAGGTTCTGCCTGTGGGGACGCCCGTTACCATCAGAACCTTAGAGGGCGACATCAATCTGACGGTGGAGGAAGATTTGTATATTATCATCGGAATCAAGGGGGAGGTCTACCCCAACCGCAGGGCGAAGTTTGAACAATCCTATCAGGAGCTGCAACAGGCATATACGCACAGCGAGTACAGCGCAAGCTCTGAATATGTGCCGATGATAAAAAACAGGGCGGATGGAAAAAATTTGGTACTTACCGACTACGCCGAGATGTGTGTGCCCACGGGTGAGGTGCAGATTTATGCGCGCCCGCTCATAAAGGGTGTGAAGGTGTTTACGGCATGGGACAAGGAAAAATATATGCTGGGGCGTGAGGGGGATTATCTGGCTGTCCGCTGCAACGATCTGCATGATGTGTATGTGGTAGAGAAGGATATTTTTGCAAAAACATACGACGAGGTTATGATTGCGGCGGAGGGTGTATAATGGAGAAAGAGACGGAGAAAAAGTATACCTATGATGCCTTTATCAGCTACAGGCACAGTGAGCTTGACAAATTTGTGGCAGAGAATTTGCACAAGCAGCTGGAGGCGTTTCGGCTGCCTGGCAATGTGTCCAGAAAAATAGGGCGCAAAAAAATCGAGCGCGTATTCCGCGACAAGGATGAGCTGCCTCTTACCAGTAATTTGGAGGACCCGATTATGCGTGCGCTTGCAGAATCAGAGTTTCTAATTGTTATCTGCTCGCCCCGCCTTAAGGAGTCCTTGTGGTGTAAAAAGGAAATAGAAACCTTTATCCGCCTGCACGGGCGGGAGAAGGTGTTTGCCATTCTGATAGAGGGGGAGCCGGAGGATTCGTTTCCGGAAGAGCTCCTTTTTGTAGAAGAAACGGTAGAAAAGCCGGACGGCACGACGGAAATTGTGAGAAAACCCATGGAGCCGCTGGCGGCGGATATCCGCGGAAAAAATAAGCATGAGATGCAAAAAGCAATGCGGACGGAGATTCTGCGGCTGATAGCGCCTATGTTTTCTCTGACCTATGACGATCTGCGCCAGAGGCACAGAGAGCGGAAAATGCGGCGGATACTGCTGATATCCTTGGCGGGCGCGGCGATATGCTTTGCTTTTGGGATAGTCAGCACGACAATGCTTTTACGGATACAGGAGCAGAAGGAACAGATACAGGCGCAGAGTGCCGAAATCAAAGCGCAGAGCGCAGAAATAGGGGTGCAGAACCGGAATCTTTTAACTTATCAGGCCATCAGTCTTGCCGAGGAAGCTCTGCGTCAGCTGGAAGACGGGGACAGGATAGGCGCTATTGAGACGGCAAGGCAGGCGCTGACTTCATACAACGGTCACGAGATGCTCTATACCGAGGAGGCGCAGTATGCCCTGACGGAAGCGCTGCATGTTTATGATGGCGGCAGCAAGATAAAGCCAAGCTATCAGATGGAGACGGCGGGGGTCATTAACAGGGTATTGATATCTGCGGACAGAAAAACCATATTGACGCTTGACCAGTCTGAGAGGCTGACTATCTGGGATGCGGCATCGGGAACAATAATCGATACGATTCAAGATATGGCATTTTCCATCTCGTCAGAGTCGGTCTGTGCATTTCTGGGAAATGACAGGCTTGTTTATATCTCTGAAGAGAAGGGAGCCGTGGTTTACGACATTGCATCAAAGCAGGAAGTTGGCGTGCTGGAGGAAAACTATGTGTTTGGAGTGCATACGGACAGGGAGGGGAAGTATCTTGCCATCAGAGGGCAGCGGGGGCTGCATATCTATGATGCTGCCTCGTTAAAACTGCTTTATGAATATGCGGCGGAAGCGGAAAGAAGTCTGGGAAGCAGGATGGTTTTCTGTGAGGATTACCTTGTTTTTTTGGAGCAGCAGCCGGCGGAGAATGCAACCTACTGGGAAAACGAATCGTTCCTGTATACATGGAACCTTTCAGATAATGTCGTGTCAGCGCCCATCGAGGTTGGTCTGGGCGGCAGTCTTATGGCGCAGGCAAGGGATGGCATAGCGTATATAACGCTAAACTACGGAATTGATAATTACAGGAGCTCGAGTACGGTTTTAATGGCGTATGACCTCGCTGGGGGCAAGGTTTTGTGGAGCAGGGAATATCAGGATTTTTCTGTGGATTTTATGCAGCGGCCCTATGCGGAAGGGGCGCACTACCTGATGCTTGCTTCCGATTATGATGTTGTGCTGGTAGATATGGAGGACGGTTCGGAATATGCGGAATTTGCGCTGAGCAGTCCTGCGGTGGGCGGCGCCGTATTCAGCAATCTGGACCGGTTTATGCTGTTTACCAGAAATGGCGAATACCACATCATTATGGTGGAGGAAAAACAAGACTATATTATGATGAGTGTGTTTATGTGCCATTCACAGAATGTAATGAATTGCGACTTGTTGAATACCGCTTATCTGATTCTGCCTTATCAGGACAACCATGCCACGGTATATACGTACAGTGAAGGAGAGGACATAGAGGAATATAGCGGGGAGATAACGATTCCGGAGACTGTCAGCCTGTCCTATACGGAGGCGGTAAACTACGCAAAGGAGAAAGGTCTTGCTCAGGCAGATATGGTAAACAGCGTTTTTTATAATATAGATGAAAGCCTGATGTTTGTCTTTTATAAGGACAGTGCGTTGGAAGTCTATAATACGGCGGATATGAGCCTGCAAAACCGTATCGAGGGCATTTCTTCCGTCAGTCTCAACACCTTTTTTGGGACGGACAAGGATGGCAATTTATTTATCGGCGGAAGCGGCAGCGACGGCTATATGCTGAATGCCGACGGTAAGCTGCTTGCCAAGATTGAAAATCTTGCAGGTGTGGAACAGGGTGGAGACCGGCTGTTTACAGGGCGGATTGGAGAGAAGACATATGTATGTCCGATTTATTCGCTGGAAGAACTGCTTGCTAAGGCAGAGGCATATGTGTTAAGATAGAAATGATACGGCGCAGAGACTGCGCACGCGCGGAAGCTGCATGGGTATATGCAGGCAATAAGCACGGTTTTATTGCATCAGAGTCCACATAGAGAAGTGAGAGGTCAGGCGATTATGAGCGAAGCGGAAAGCAGGAATTTTATTGAGCAGATGATTGATAAGGATTTGGCGGAAGGTGTGTATGATACCGTTCACACCCGTTTTCCACCGGAGCCCAACGGCTATTTGCATATCGGACATGCGAAGAGTATTCTGCTGAATTACGGTCTGGCGCAGAAATACGGCGGGAAGTTTAATGTCCGTTTTGACGACACGAATCCGACAAAAGAAAAGGAAGAATTTGTGGAGTCCATCAAGGCGGATGTGGCATGGCTGGGCGCCGACTGGGAGGACAGATTGTTTTTTGCCTCCGATTACTTTGATGAGATGTACGAGGGCGCCGTCAAGCTGATTCAAAAAGGCAAAGCATATGTGTCCGATTTGAGTGCCGATGAGATAAGAGAATACAGAGGCACGCTGACGGAAGCGGGGAAGGAAGACCCGTATGCCGGACGGAGCGTAGAAGAAAATCTGAAGCTGTTTGAAGAGATGAAGGATGGAAAGTATGCGGACGGTGAGAAGGTGCTGCGGGCGCGTATCGATATGGCGTCTCCCAACATTAATATGCGGGACCCTGTCATTTACCGTGTGGCGCACATACCGCATCACAATACCGGCGACAAATGGTGTATTTACCCCATGTACGACTTTGCCCACCCGATAGAGGATGCCATAGAGGGCATCACCCATTCCATCTGTACGCTGGAATTTGAGGACCACAGGCCGCTTTACGATTGGGTAGTGCGGGAGCTGGAGTATCCCCATCCGCCAAAGCAGATTGAGTTTGCCAAGATGTATCTCACCAATGTGGTGACGGGAAAGCGGTATATCAAAAAGCTGGTGGAAGACGGCATCGTGGACGGCTGGGACGACCCCAGGCTGGTATCGATTGCGGCGCTGAAAAGGCGGGGCTTTACACCGGAGTCCATTAGAATGTTCGTGGAGCTCTGCGGTGTTTCCAAGGCAAATTCTTCAGCGGATTATGCCATGCTGGAGTACTGCATCAGAGAAGATTTAAAGCTGAAGCGTCCCCGCATGATGGCAGTTCTTGACCCTGTGAAGCTGATTATTGACAATTACCCAGAGGGCGAAAGCGAGTTTTTGGAGGCGCCCAACAATCTGGAAAATGAAGCGCTGGGAAGACGCAGGATTCCGTTTGGGCGCGAATTGTATATAGAGAGAGAGGATTTTCTTGAGGAGCCTCCCAAAAAGTATTTCCGCATGTTTCCGGGCAATGAGGTGAGGCTGATGAACGCCTATTTTGTAAAATGTACGGGCTGCGTGAAGGATGAAAACGGTGTCATTACGGAGGTACACTGTACGTATGATCCGGCTTCGAAAGGCGGAAACAGTCCGGACGGCAGAAAGGTGAAGGGAACGATTCACTGGGTGCCGGCAAAGGAGGCGGTAAAAGCTGCGGTAAGGCTGTATGAGAATATTATAGATGAAGAGAGCGGTGTGTATAACGAAGACGGAAGCCTGAATCTGAATCCCAATTCCCTGACGATTAGGGAGGCGTATCTGGAACCGGCGCTTGCGGATGCAAAGGCATATGAAAGCTTTCAGTTTGTCCGCAACGGTTTTTTCTGTGTCGACTGCAAAGATTCAAAGGAGGGTGCACCGGTATTTAACCGTATTGTTTCCCTGAAGAGTTCGTTTGTGCTGCCAAAAAAGGAGGATTAGAAATGAATTTATTAGCAGGGCTTTCCAAACTTGGGCTGGGTAATCTGGAAAATAGCAATATCTATGAAGAGCCTAAGGATGACAAGCAGAACGGCAAACAGGACAAGGAAGTTCACAAGGTAGAGGAGAAGGATTTGATATTTGACCGCACCTTTGAATGTCCTCTGTGCAATACAAAAGTAATCAGCAAGGTGATGAAGTCAGGCAAGGCGAAGCTGCTTCGTACAGATAAGGATTTGAGACCGGTTTATGAGGGAATCGACGCACAGAAATATGATGTAGTAGTCTGCCCAAAGTGCGGTTTTTCTGCCATAACGCGTTATTTTACGCCGATGCCGGCGGGACAGGCAAAGCTTATCAAGGAAAATATCAGCAGCAAGGTGCATCTGACGCCGCATACGGGAGAAATCTATACTTACGAGCAGGCGATGGAGCGCTATCAGCTTGCCCTTGCCAATGCGGTGGTAAAGCAGGGAAAGGCAAGTGAGAAGGCTTACTGCTGTTTAAAATCCGCATGGCTTTTGCGGGGCTGGCAGGAGGAGCTTGCCGCGGATGAGAAGAATCAAGAAAAAATTGCGGAGCTGAAGGAAGCGGAAAAGGAATATCTGCAGAATGCCATGGACGGTTTTTCGACCGCGAAAGCCTCGGAAAATTTCCCCGTCTGCGGTATGGATGAAAATACGGTAGATTATCTGCTTGCAGTGCTTTCTTTCTGGGCGGGCAAGTATGATGTGGCTTCCAGGCTGATAGCGGCGCTTTTGACTTCTCCCACGGCAAATGCCAGAGTGAAGGACAAAGCAAGGGACTTGAAGGATGAGATAGTGGCAGAGCTGAAAAAGGCAAAAGGATAACGTCTATGTACGATATGACGATTGCGTTAAAATCCGACGGAAGCAAACACTTGTATGAGCAGATATACGAGCACATACGGGAAGAAATAAAGGGAGGGAAGCTGCTTAGCGGTGAGCGGCTTCCCTCTACGCGCGCTTTGGCGGAATATTTACAGATTTCCAGAAGTACGGTGGATTTTGCCTATGAGCAGCTTGTGTCTGAGGGGTATATCGAGGCGAAGCCGCATAGAGGTTTTTTTGTGTGTGTGCTGGAGGAGCTGCCGGAGGGCAACAAGCAGGAAAAAACTTCCATGCAGGAAAGAGAGAAGCGGCTGCCGGAGGCAGAAGAAAGCACCGTGATGTATGATTTCTCGCCGAACGGACTGGATATGAGCGCCTTTCCCTTTGGCGTTTGGAAACGGATTACAAAGAATATTCTGACGCAGGGCAATGAAGAATTGTTTGCGCTTGGCGAGCCGCAGGGCGACTATGACCTGCGCCAGACCATCGGGCGTTATCTGCACTCTGCAAGGGGCGTCAACTGTACGCCAAAACAGATTGTGGTTGGCGCCGGAAATGACTACCTATTGATAATTCTCGAAAAGCTTTTGGGCCGGAGGGCGGGAATTGCCATGGAGAATCCTACCTACAAGCGTGCTTTCCGCATTTTTCAATCCTTTGGATACGGGATAGAAATTGTCGGCATGGACAAAAACGGTATGAAAGCAGAGGAATTGTATGGCAAGCAGGTAAAAGCGGCGTATGTGATGCCATCCCATCAGTATCCTTGCGGCATAACCATGCCAATCGGCAGGCGGATGGAGCTTTTAAAATGGGCGGGGGAGGAAGAGGACAGGTACTTGATAGAAGATGATTATGACAGTGAGTTTCGGTATAAGGGCAAGCCAATTCCTTCCCTGCAGGGAGCGGATACAGGGGGCAATGTGATTTATATAGGTACTTTTTCCAAAGCCATTGCGCCGGCAATCCGTGTCAGCTATATGGTGCTGCCGCCCTGTCTTTTACAGCGTTACAGAAAGGAGTGCTATTTCTATTCTTCGACGGTATCACGCATCGACCAGCGGATTTTGAATGAGTTTATTAAGGACGGATATTTTGAGAGATATCTGAATAAGACCCGTAAAATTTACAGGGAGAAGCATGATTTGCTTTTGCAGGAATTAAAACCGTTCCTCAAAAGATTTCAGATAACGGGAGAGGACGCCGGACTGCATTTGTTATTAAGCCTGCAGGACGGGAGCGCTTCGGAGCAGGAGCTTGTGAGGCGTGCAAAGGAGAACGGCGTGCGTGTGTACGCTTTTTCGGATGCGTTGGTGGCAGAAAGTGAAAAAGCCGAAAATCCCACCGTTATTTTAGGATATGGGGGCTTATCGAAAGAGCAGATTTTGGAAGGGATTGCAAGATTAAAGCAGGTCTGGTTATAGACCTGCTTTAAATATATTGTATATAGAAAGGGTGTTGCAAGGGCTTTTTTAGAAAGAAAAAGAGCTTACTCTTCGGAAGAGGATTCTTCTTCAGTGTCCTCATCGAAAAATTCTTCTACTTTTTCTTCTGCCTTTTCCGCTGCATCGGAAACCAGAGAAGAGAGTTTTTCAAAGGGGGCCTCCCCGCCTTCAGCGGAAGCCTCATCGTGGTTTAGGGAAACGTAAGAACGGTTGGAATCGCTCTCATCTAAATCATCGCTGAAATCGTCATAATCTTCATCTTCATCATTTAAGTCAGCGGAAAGCTTTTCTTTGTTCTGGAAATAATAGTAAATACCGGCACAGGCAGCAGCCGCAGCAGCCGTAAAGAGTACAAATTTACCGAATTTTTTAGCCATGAAATTACTCCTTTCGTTTACCGAACGTGAAATTAATGTATTATAGACATTTTAATACTATTTTATGAAAAAGGAAAGAGATTATGTATAAATTTTTCATAAAAAAATTTACTGCTTGAAGGGGGCTTGTTATTGTGTTATAGTAGTTATCTGACCGATTAAGTCAATTCTTGTCGAAAGGTGCGGGGAGTACATATGAACGGAAAATTTTTTGATTTAAAAAAGGAAAAGCAGGACAGGATGATTAACGCGGCGCTGAAAGCCTTTGCGCTGGGCGGTTACCGTCATGCCAGCACTGACGACATTGTGAAGGACGCTGCCATCAGCAAGGGGCTGCTGTTCCATTATTTTGGGAGCAAGCTTGGCTTGTATACTTTTATTTATGATTATAGCGTCAGATATATGACATTGGAATTGAAAACCACCGTATCGGCAGAAGAGACGGATATGTTTGAATTGTTAAAGCAGGTGGAACAGGCAAAGCTGCAGGCGTTAAAAGGATACCCTTACATGCAGCAGTTTCTGGTGCGCTCCCTGCGTGAGGACGTGGGAGAGGCGTTGTTGGCGAGTGAAGAGATGCGCGCATCGATAGAGGACACTTATGCATCTATCCGTCAGAGAATGGATTTTTCCTGCCTGCCCGCCGGAGTCGATGGGGACAGGCTGTGCAGGATGTTTGATTTTACTGCGGCAGGTCTGATGGAGGAGCATTTTCGCAATGCTTCCTTTCAGCCCGATATGCTGTATCGGGAAATCGTGGATTATCTTGACATGATGAAACGGCTTGCCGGCAGGCAGTAAAATGCTGCCGCAAGCCGTCTTTAAAACGCGCGTTATTTATTCATTTTGTATACGGGGTCGGCAGGATATCCTCCCTTCAGTTTCTGCATACCGCGCTGAATGGCATCCCGGGAATTTTTCCAGTCTGCCTCTTTGTTTCGATAGTCAAATTTTTCTATCAGCCAGGAAACATCTTCGGAAAGACGCTCCAAATTATCGTGCATAAGGCGGCAGAGCATTTCGTAGAACGTGCTGCGTTCGCTGTCGGAAAGCCTGTTATCCATTGCTTCGCACAAATCGCCAAAATGGGTGAGGCAGAAGCCCTTGCTCTTTTCAATACGGGCGCGGAAATCCGCGTCTTTTTTGTACATTACGAAAAAGGTATCCAAGTATCTGTCATAATGTTCTTTGTAGTAGTTGCAGATATAACAGGAGTTTTCTTTTTCCCGTATCCAGCCGCTGACGGGATTGGCACTGCCGGATTCTTTGCGGAATTTCTCTCTGAAGGAAATCCGCCCGGGCGTGTACGCCTTTGTCTGCTTTTCAAATTCTTCCAGCATACGTTTATAGTGGGTTTTTAAAATCCAGCCGTTGCCGAGCGTGTTGCCGTAATCAAACATTTTTTTGAAATGACTGCGGCAGAAGCCTTGTCTGTCAGTCTGCTCCCTGATATCGCTCTCCATATAGGAAGAGCCGGAGCCTAACACAAAATCCAAAAGGTCCTGCTCAATCTGGCGCTCAATATGACAGAAGGGGCATTCGTCATTTGCATTGACGGCGTCGTTTAAGGGAATCATATATAATTGCTCTTTCATGTGTAAGTCCTTTCTGCTTGCGGGGTGTGGGATGTGCCGCCGGCTTGGGGCGGCAGCAAGTGACGCGTCCGCCTTCGGCATAGTTTTTTATAATAAAATAGCGACGCGGGAATCGCCCTCCCTGCAGGCGTCCCACGTTCTTTCCTGCCGCTTTCCCTTACCCTTATTGTAGAGGACATCACATAAAAAGGCAAATACAAATATATAAAATTAGTATATAAAATTAAGAATTTTTTACTTGCGCGAATTTCGACAGAAAGTTACAATTTTATTATAATAGACAGATTGAGATGTGATAGAAATTGGTATTTAACAGCGTTGGGTTTTTATTGAAGTTTTTACCGATTTTTCTCCTGATTTATTATATGACGGAAGTCAAATACAGAAATGTGATACTTTTTATGGGCAGCATATATTTTTATGCGTATGGGGAGCCTGTATATGTGCTGTTGCTGATGGCTTCCGCCGTGTTAAATTTTCAGGTGGGAAAACGGCTTGATATAAAGAAAAAGACGGCGAAGACAAAAAGAAAAATATTGTTTTGGATAACGGTGGCTGGGGATGCCGCCTTCTTGGTGTTTTTTAAATTTGTTCCTGAGATTTCTCTGGCGGATATAAAGCTTGGGATGCCCTTGGGGATTAGTTTTTATACCTTTCAGGTGATTTCCTATCTTACAGATGTCTACCGCGGGGATATTCGTGCGGAATATTCTTTTGTGAGGCTGGGAACTTATATCAGCATGTTTCCAAAGCTTATGTCCGGTCCGATTGTCAATTACAGCGAGGTATCAAAGGAACTGAAGTACCGGAAATGTACATTGGCGGCTGCGGACAGCGGATTGAAGAAATTTGTGTGGGGGCTGTCGCTTAAGGTGCTGCTGGCGGACCGGCTTGCGATTCTGTGGCATGAGATACAGACCACGGGTTTTGACAGCATATCCACGCCTCTTGCGTGGATGGGGGCGTTTGGCTATTCTATGCAGATTTACTTTGACTTTTACGGTTATTCGCTGATGGCAGTCGGTTTGGGGGAGATGCTTGGATTTTCCCTGCCTGAGAATTTTGACCTGCCTTATATGGCAAAAAGTGTTCGTGAGTTTTATAGAAGATGGCATATGACTCTGGGCAGATGGTTTAAAAACTATGTTTATATTTCTTTGGGCGGCAGCAGAAAAGGGATTTCCCGCACGGTGCTGAATCTGCTTGTGGTATGGATACTGACGGCGCTTTGGCATGGCGGCAGCCCGAATTTTTTGATTTGGGGATTAAGTTTGTGGCTTTTGATTGCGTTAGAGCGTCTGCTTGATAAAAAGGATCGAATCAGAAAGAGTAAAATATTGTCTCATTTCTATGTGATTTTGGTGATTCCGTTGACGTGGATGTGTTTTGCCATCACGGATGTGTCAGGGCTGCAGGTTTATTTTGGAAGAATGTTTGGCTTTGTGGAGGGCATCAATGTCAATCCAGCGGACTTTGTAAAGGCTGTGGGAAATTATGGCGTACTGTTTGCGGCAGGATTGATTATGTGCACGCCCGTGTCGAAAAAGCTGTTTGAAAAATACCGGAATAAACTTGTGGGTATGCTGGTTTTGGCAGCCTTGTTCTGGTGGTGCGTATGGCGCATTATGACGGAAGGAAATAACCCGTTTATGTATCTTGACTTTTAATGTGATTACCGGAAAAGGAAGTTGTATTGTGAAACTGAAAGAAAATATAAAGTATTTGTATTTCATTTTTATACTGGCGGCGTTTGGCGTTGGATTTTATTTTCGGGAGCCTCTTTCGGCGGCTGCACAAAATATGCTGAAGCCTTATAAGGAGGCTGTGGATTTTTCCGAGAGCTCTTTGGAGGAAAACGGCTCCGCAGCAGGGAATGTATCAGGAGGAGACTCGGCACAAATTCTGTCCGGCAATGATGCGGCAGGGAATGTGTCCGGCGGGGACGGCGTGGCGCAGACAGATGTGTCTGGCGGGAACGGTACGGCGCAGGCGGATGTATCGGCTGGAGATGGTTTTGAGAATGAAGCGGGGCAGCCTGCATGGGAATATATGACGGTCGATGAGACATGGTTTGACGACGCCTTGTTTATCGGCGATTCGCGGACTGTCGGCATGTCGGAATACGGTGCCCTCACCAATGCTACCTTTTATGCCTCCACCGGTCTGACGGTTTATAAGCTGTTTACGGCGGAGATTGTACCTGTGGAGGGCGGCAGGCAGAAGATTACCATCGAAGAGGCGCTGCAGGAGAGGCAGTTTGCCAAAATTTACCTGATGATAGGCATCAATGAGATGGGAACCGGCACTGTGGAGACTTTTATGGAAAAATACACGGAGGTAGTTGCAAAGCTGCAGGAGCTGCAGCCGGATGCGGTTATCTATCTGCAGGCAATTATGCGGGTGAGCAGTGAACGCTCCGCAAAGGGAGATTATATCAATAACGAAGGTATCAATTTGCGCAACGAAGAAATTGCAAAGCTGGCCGACAATGAAAAAATTTTCTATCTGGACGTCAATCCGGTGATTTGCGACGAGGAAGGCGGGCTGGAAAAGAGCTATACTTTCGACGGCGTGCATTTGATGGCAAAATACGTTTCTGTCTGGAAGCAGTTTTTGATGGAACATGCCGTGAAATTTTATTAAGGAAACTTTTGCGTGAAAGCCGTAAATATTTGTTGACGAGGATGCTTCTCTTGGATAAGATATTAGATAGGGTTTTATAAAAATTTAATATTATTCAAAGGAGGAGTATATGAGCGAAGAAAAAAATAAGCAGAAAGCAGTGCTGGGGGAGAGCGGTATCTATGACGCCAGACAGTTGGGGGTGCCTAAGATGGCTGTTCTGGGAATTCAGCACATGTTCGCTATGTTTGGGGCTACGATTTTGGTTCCCATGCTGACCGGACTGGACGTTTCCACTACATTGCTGTTTGCGGGACTTGGAACCTTGTTATTCCACTTACTGACAAAAGGCAGGGTGCCGGCTTTTCTGGGTTCCTCCTTTGCTTTTTTGGGCGGCTATTTTGCCATCTGTCCCAAGCTGGCTGACGCAAGCGGAGAGCCGGTTCTTCCCAATGTGGAGATGATTCCCTACGCCTGTTTTGGCGTGGCGTGCGCCGGTCTTGTCTATCTTGTGCTTGCCGGTCTGATTAAAATATTTGGAACGGGAAAGGTTATGAAGTTTTTCCCGCCTGTGGTAACAGGTCCGATTATCGTTGCGATTGGTCTTACGCTGTCCCAGTCTGCAATTACCAACTGCTCTGACGACTGGCCGATTGCGCTCGTCGCGATTGCGCTGGTGATTATCTGTAATATCTGGGGAAAGGGCATGATAAAAATTGTGCCCATCATTATCGGTGTTGTAGGCTCGTATCTTGTGGCGGCAGTTTTTGGCAAGGTTGACTTTACGCAGGTTGCCGAGGCTGCGTGGATTGGCAATCCCGTTAAGTGGGACCATACCGTATTTTATATATTTGGACAAGGTGTTGACAGCGGGCTCTTAATTACGGCGGTGATTACGATTATACCGATTGCGCTTGCCACCATGGTGGAGCATATCGGGGATATTTCGGCGATTTCCTCAACCGTAGGCAAAAACTATATCAAGGACCCGGGGCTGCACCGCACGCTTTTAGGAGACGGGCTTGCAACGACGCTTGCCTCCCTGTTCGGCGCGCCGGCAAATACGACTTACGGTGAAAATACGGGCGTGCTTTCCCTGACAAAGGTTTATGACCCGGCGGTTATCCGGCTTGCGGCAGGCTTTGCAATCCTTTTTTCCTTTTCGCCTAAATTTGCGGCGATTATCGGCTGTATGCCGACGGCTACCTGCGGCGGCGTTTCGCTGGTGCTCTACGGTATGATTTCTGCAGTCGGCGTCCGCAACATTGTGGAAACCCAGACGGACTTTACCAAGAGCCGCAACGTTATTATCGCAGCGCTTATCCTAGTGCTGTCAATCGGCATAAAGTTTTACAATGCGGACGGCGCGATTGTATTTCAGATAGCAAATGCAACGATTAAGCTTTCCGGACTTGCGGTAGGCGCGCTCACCGGTATTCTGCTCAATGCGATACTCCCGGGCAAGGACTATAAATTTGATGAGGAAAAACCCGATGACACAGGGGTGAATTTCGGAACCGGAAGATAGTGTTATGAAAGGTTAGAAGCAATCCATATATAGAAAAGGGCAGGAAGCGAAAAAATGTTTCCTGCCTTTTTTCTTCGCGAGAGATTTTTGAAGCGAAAATTCTAATATATAATATAATAGAAGAAAAAAAGAAATGTGCCTGCGGCGTTGAAAGGAGAGGGTGATATGAATGGAAAAGTAGTAGATATGCACTGTGATACGATATCAGAGCTTTTAAAAAGAAAAAGGGAAGGAAAGGCGGCGGCGCTAAGGGAAAATGATTGTCATGTGGACATTCTGAAAATGAAGAAAGGAAAGTATCTGCTGCAGAATTTTGCGCTTTTTGTGGATATGGAGGCGTGTACGGATGCGTGGGAGGAAGTGCAGGCGCTTCTTGCGCTTTATCAGCAGGAGATAGCGGCGAATCATGAGCAGATTATGCCGGTGCTTACATGGAGCGATATAGAGCGGAATCAGAAAGAGGGCAGGATGTCCGCCATGCTGACGGTGGAGGAAGGAGGCGTGTGCGGCGGCAGTCTGAAAAAGCTGGAAAAGCTGTATGGACAGGGCGTGCGTATGATGACGCTTTTGTGGAATTATCCCAATGGTCTGGGGTATCCCAATTTAAACCGGCATAAAGGAAGGGCTGCCAGACAGACGGCAGGGGAAAAGGGGCGGATGGAGGCAGAGCGCCTTTTGCGTCAATATCTGAATACGCCGGATACGGAAAACGGGCTGACAGATACGGGAGCTCTCTTCGTGGAGAGAATGGAGGAGCTGGGTATGATTGTGGATGTGTCCCATATGTCGGATGCCGGTTTTTATCAGGTGTTGTCCCTTACCCAAAAACCCTTTGTGGCAAGTCACAGCAATGCGCGCGCCGTCTGCCCCTGCGTCAGGAATATGAGCGACGACATGATTCGCATGTTAGCAGAGCGCGGCGGCGTCATGGGCTTAAATTTCTGTGCGGATTTTTTGACGCAGGCGCCTTATGGGGAAGACAATCCGGGCAGCATAGCAGCGGTGGTAAACCATGCAAAGCATATTGTCAAGGTGGGCGGCATGGAATGCATTGGTCTGGGAAGCGATTTTGACGGCATTGACACCCACAGGGAGCTTACCGGCGCAGACAGCATGGAGCGGCTTTGGAATGCATTCAAGGAAAGCGGTTTCAGGGAGAGCCAGATTGACAAAATATGGGGGGAGAATGTGCTGCGGCTGTACAGGGAAGTGCTCTCATAAGCTTTTTTGTGAAATAGGATTAGGGCGCTAAAAGCCCTGTCCTATTTTTTGTGCGCCATGGTACGCAGGAATATGAAAATGTAAGAAAACTATGTAAGAAGACATGTAAAAAAAGAGCACTTTAGCGGAGTAAAATTTGTGAAAAATGTAAACCCTTACAATACTTCTGGTTGCATTCTGTTTGTGTAATATGGATAAAAAATAGAATTTTCGCACAATTTTCTGCTATATCTTTACAAAGAAACATAAAAATTCTTTGAAATTTTGCTTTACAAACATATAATGGTATGTTATTATTTAACCAAGGCATGAAAGCCCTTACATAAAATGTTTTAGGAGGTAGTTATGAAAAAAAAGTTAATTGCAATGCTTTTGGCTGCCACAATGATTTTTTCCTTAGCAGGATGTGGCGACAAGGCCAACAATGATGACAATGGCGGAAGCTCTGCTCCTACAGAGTCTACGCCGGCACCGGACAGCAATGGCGGACAGGATGAATCTACGCCGGCACCGGCAGATGAGGTTGAGAAACCTTCAGAGATTACCATTCTGGTTGACGGTACTGTATTTACAGAGCCGAATGCACGGGATAAGTTTATCGAAAAGCTGGAAGAGCTGATTGGTATCAAGGTTAATGTAATTCAGCCAGACCATGATGCTTACTACGACAACGTAGGTCAGATTATCGCAGGCGGCGACTGGCCGGATGTTATGATTCTTTCCAGTACCTACTACTCAGGCTATGCAGCAGAAGGCGTGCTCTGGGATATGACAGAAGCTTGGGAGAATTCAGAGCTGAAGCAGAGACAGGAAGCATATGACGGCGCAGGCGTTGTAGAAGGTGTGAAGATTGACGGACATCTGTATGGTATGCCGGCAGCTCGTGGCAACGGATGTGTTACTTACGTAAAGCAGGCATGGATTGACCAGTACAATAACGGCAAGGTTCCTACCAACTACGCTGAGTACTCTGAGATGTGCGCTAACTTTGTTGCAAACGGCAAGTATGCTGTATCTGCAGCAGGTTTCATCGGCACCGAGGCTCCCTATGTAAACTATCTGCCTGAGTTTTATCAGGATGGATATCCCAGCTTCTACCAGAAGGAAGACGGCACATGGGTAGACGGCTTTACCGAGGACTCCATGAAGGAAGCTCTTCAGAGACTGGCTGACGCATATGCAGCAGGCTGGATTGACCCGACCACGCTTACCAATGGTACAAAGGACTGCCGTAACAAATTCTACAGCGATGATTTCGGCGTATTTACCTATTGGGCAGGTACATGGGCAACCAACCTTAAGACAAACCTTGAGAACAACGGACTTGATTCCGAACTGGTAGCGCTTCCTCCTATCGCAGAGGTTGGCGCATACCTTGACCGTATTCCTCCTGTATGGTGTATTTCTTCCACCTGCAAGAATCCGGAAGGCGTGTTCAAATATTTCATCGAAGCAATGCAGGACGGCGGTGACGTACAGTTCCTGTGGACCTATGGCGTAGAAGGCGTTCACTGGTCAACAGCAGCAGAAACCCTGTACGAAGGCACAGAGACCGAGAAGGTTTATGAAGAAGGCGAGTTCCACGGACTTGACAACCTTGAGAATCCCGGAACCCAGTATACAAAGGCACATATCGACCCCGCTTTGGCGCTGGTTGACTTGGCAAACGACCCTGCAGATGAAAGCAGAGCAGCAGAGAACCTTGCTTCTTCCACCCTGTTTGCACAGAACAGTAAGCTTGCAGTGTTAGTTCCGACGACGGATGCAATGAGCCAGTACAATGGTGATTTGACAACCTTAAAGAATGGTCTGATTGCAAAGGTAGTTATGGGCGAGATGACGATTGACGAAGCATATGCACAGTATGAAGCTGAGCACGGTGCAGAGTGGTCACAGATGATTGTTGATTCTTTGAATAACAGATAATAATCGTAAGGTTATTTTAAGAAATGAATAGGTGGAGCCATGTCCTGCATGGCTCCACGTAATTCATAAGGGAACATAATTTAGTCTGGTTGAAGAGGAAGAATGTATATGAAGAATAGTAAAAAAACAAAACCTGTTAAGTCCCATAAACCGCTGGGCGCGCGTATCAACAGATATAAGGGCTTTTACATAATGTTTCTTCCTGTATTTGTGTTTGCCATTATATTCTGCTATTTGCCGATGCTTGGCATTCGGTACGCATTTACAAACTATAACGGCATTAAGGAGCCGACCTTTGTCGCTTTTGCCAACTTTAAAAGAATGTTTGAGATGCCGGGCTTTTGGAGCGCGTTTACCAATACCCTGCAAATCAGTATTATCAAATTGATTTTAACAACCTTTATTGCGGTGGTTGTTTCTATTTTCTTAAATGAGATATTTAACCTGCACTTTAAAAAGGTAGTGCAGACCATTATATATCTGCCCCACTTTTTGTCATGGGTTGTTACGGCATCCCTGTTTTCCCTGATTCTGGCGCCTACGGCACAGGGACTTGTCAATTCTTTTCTGGTATCCATCGGCGCTGTGCAGCCTGACAAGATGATTTACTTTTTGGGAAGCTCAAAATGGTGGCGGGGCGCTTACTATATCATTAATATTTGGAAAGAAACCGGCTGGCAGACCGTTATCTTTATGGCTACGCTTGCCGGTCTGAATACAGAGCTTTATGAGGCGGCGTCCATTGATGGCGCAGGCCGTTGGGGGAAAATGTATTATATTACCCTTCCCGCTTTGAAAAACACGATACTGACCGTACTGATTTTGAATCTTGCAAAGGTTATGAACCTGTTTGAGTCCGCGTTCGTACTGCAGAATGATGCGGTGCTGGATACGGCGAATGTTCTGGAAACTTATATCTACTACCAGAGCTTTAACAGCGGCGCGATTCCAAACTATGGATATACGACTGCGGTTGGTTTGTTTAAGTCTTTGGTCGGCTGCGTGCTGGTGCTTGTATGTAATCATCTGAGCAAGAAAGTGCGCGAAGGCCGTGGAATTGTCTAGAAGGGAGCGGTAGATATGAAAAGTAAGAAAAAAATACCGGTATTTCAGATTGTAAACGGTCTGATTTTTATCATTATATGTTTGATTATTTTAGTTCCGCTGTGGAAGGTACTGGTAGACTCCTTTGACTTAAAGACAGCCTATGGTATGAAAATGTGGCCTGAAAAATTTGGATTTGAAGGGTATGCGCAGATTTTCAAAAATCCGACTCTCTTCCGTGCCATTATGATTTCTGTATTGACTACTGTTGTCGGTACGCTCCTTGCACTGACGCTCTCAACGCTTGGCGCATATGTTCTGATTCAGTGGGATATGCCCGGAAGAACCCTTTTTGCCAACATGCTGCTTTTTACCATGATTTTCAACGGCGGTATGATTCCGACCTATCTGGTTTTAAAGGGTCTGCATTTAACCAATACTTTGTGGGTGGTTATTCTGTTCCCTGCGCTGAATGTCTACAATCTGGTGCTGATGAGGAACTTCTTTGAAGGAATCCCTTCCAGCTTGTATGAGTCGGCGACGTTGGACGGCTGTTCTCCCATGCAGACATTCCTTCGGATTGTGCTTCCGATGTCCAAGGCGGCGCTTGCTTCCATCGGACTGATGTTTGCCGTTTCCTACTGGAATGACTATACGCACTACAAATTATATATTTTGGATTCCAAGCTTTACAACTTCCAGATGAAGCTGCGCGGCATGGTTATGGGCAGCGAATTGCCGACGGTAGGCGGAAATGCGACGGAGAATACGCTGAAGAATGCGGCGATTATCATCGTCATTATTCCGTTCATGATTTTGTATCCTTGTTTGCAGAAGTACTTTGTAAAAGGTGTGAATATCGGAGCGGTAAAGGAATAATCGATAAAAAAACGGAGGAAACAAATGGCTGTGATTTACTGGGCGGGCGATTCCACCGTACAATACAACAGTATTCTGACTTATCCCCAGACGGGCATCGGGCAGGTATTTCATCTGTTTGTAAGGCCTGAAGTCAGGATAGAGAATCATGCCAAGAATGGCAGAAGCACGAAGAGCTTTTTGGACGAAGGCAGATTTTCGGTTATTTGCGACAGGATAGAAGAAGGAGATTTTCTCTTCATTCAGTTCGGTCACAATGATGAAAAAAAGCAGGACCCTGCGAGATATACGGAGCCTGCCGTCTCCTTCACGGCAAATCTGGAAAGATTTGTTGCTGCCGCGAGGGAGAAGAAAGCCTTTCCGGTACTGATTACACCGGTGGAGCGAAGGTGCTTCGACGGGGATGGCAGATTGCAGGAGGGTGAACATGGGGATTACGTTGCGGCTATGAAGCAGGCTGCAAAAAGATGGAAAGTGCCTTTGATTGATTTGTGTGCCATGAGCCGTGATAAGCTTGTGGAAGCAGGAAATGAGAAAACGAAGGAATGGTATATGCATCTGCCGGCTGGGCAGTATGTGTCCCATCCGGAGGGGCTTACGGACAATACACATTTGAAATATGAAGGTGCAGTTACTTATGCGGGATGCATTGCAAGGGGTCTGAAAGAGTTGGGGGGCATTTACGAAGCTCTACTATTGGACGGATTAGACTATTGAAGATGCACTTATCGAACTCTCAACGACTAAATTATAAAAAACGGCCACCGGCTATCCGGTGGTTGTTTTTTGGAGGAGAAAAAGTTGAAATCAGAAATAGAAAAAGCGATACTGGAAGAAAATTTGCGCGAAGTAGAAAGACTGCTTGTGGAGAATCCGCCCATTGTGGATACGGTCAGCGAAGACGGACTGCCCATGAGCTTTGTGGCGGCGGGGACGGGCAATCTTGACGTCGTAAAATACATTGTGGAATATTCCCGTGCCAGCATGAATGTCACGGATAAAAAGCATAGAAATATACTGCACTATGGGACTGCCTCCGGCAATCCCGAGTTGGTCCGCTATCTGGTGGAGCGGGTGGGGATGTCCCCTGTATCGGGGGACTGTGATTTGATAACGCCTTATGATATCGCGCATCAGGGATTAAGGGCGAGACTGGCATATCTGCCTGAAGTGCTTCAGGGAAAGGCGGGAGAGGAAAGCAGTTTTCGGGAAATAGAGCTTTTTTTTGAAAAAATAACCGGATTTTCCTATGAGGATTCTTACCGGAATCCGATTCGCACAGGCTTTTATCCTGACCCTTCCGTTGTCAGGGTGGGGGACGATTATTATATGGTGAATTCTTCGTTTATCTTTTTTCCCTGCATTCCGGTTTCTCATTCCAGAGACTTGGTGCACTGGCGGATTATCGGTTATGCGATTACCAATCCCGAATGGGCGCGGCTTGATGAACTTGAGGGCGGCAGGGGGTATTGGGCGCCCGATATTTCCTATTATAAGGGCAGATTTTATATTTGCGCGACGTACCGGCTGAACGATACGGGGACTGTTTACAGAAAGCAGATGGTAGTATCGGCGGACAAACCGGAAGGCCCTTACAGCGAGCCGGTTTTTTTGGATGAGGATGGGATTGATCCGTCGATTTTTACGGATGATGATGGCAAAAGGTATATGCTGTTAAACAGGGGCGCGCGTATTTTTGAAATCAGCGAGCATGGGGATAAGCAGCTTACCGCGGCGACGCTTTTGTTTTACGGTGACCAGAAGCGGGCACCGGAGGGACCGCATCTTTTGAAAAAGGACGGTTATTATTATTTGTTTGAGGCAGAGGGCGGCACGGGAGAAGGACACAGAATTACGGTATCCCGCTCCCGCGAGCTGTTTGGCGTCTATGAGCCATGCCCCTACAATCCGATTATGCGTCAGCAGGATGCCGCCGCGCCAATACAGCGCTGCGGGCATGGTAAACCGGTGCAGACGCCGGACGGCTGGTACATGGTTTATCTGTGCGGGCGCATGGTTGGCGGCGCATATAGTATTCTGGGCAGGGAAACCGCTTTGGACCCGATTGTCTGGACAGCGGACGGATGGCCCATTGTCAACAATCTGAAAGGTCCTGGTGTGCTGCAGCGAAAGCCTGCTTTGCCGGCTGGCTCTGCCTTGGCAGGGCATGAATCCGCTGTGGAGGAAAATTTGTTTGGCACAGGAAACAGTCTTGCGCTGGAATGGGTTACGCCAAGACCGCCTGAGAAGGACGGCATCAGGGTAGAGAGCGGCGTGCTTTCCTTAAAAGGAAGCAGACTGCCGCTGTCCGACGTGGGCGCCAGAAACATACTGCTGCGCAGGCAGGAGCATTTTGATTTTACCGCCGGTGTGCGTATGCTGACAGTGCCGGCGTGTGACGGGCAGGAAGCAGGGATTATCTGCTATTACGATGAAAACACATGGGTTTCCTGCGGGCTTTTGCGGGAACAGGGCGTTCTGTATCTGCAGGTCAGGGAGCATATCGGAGATGATGATGTGATAGATGGGAAAAGACCTCTTTCGGGTGCGCCAAAGACAGTAGAGTTTGCGGTAGAGACCAAGGGACTTCAGAGGACCTTTTATGCCAGTCTTGACGGAAAGGAAAAGGAAGAACTGGCGGCGCTTCAAAATGTCTATTATCTGTGCGACGAGGGACTAAAGCGCGGGAAGCGTTTTACCGGTGCAATGCTGGGCGTATTTGCTTACGCCGGCATGACGGAACTTTGGGTGGATTTTACAGCGTTTTCCTATTTGCCTCAAATGTAAGGGGAGTGAGCGGCTTGTCCGTGTTTTTATCTTGCTTTTTTGAGAAAATGCAATATAATAAAAGAAGTACAAAGGACAGACAGGAGATTGGTTATGTTAAAAGAGTTTAAAAAATTTGCGCTGCGCGGCAATATGATAGACCTTGCGGTAGGTATGATTATCGGAAGCGCGTTCACGGGTATCGTAAATTCGCTGGTAAACGATATGATTATGCCGGTAGTCAGCATTTTTACCGGCAAGGTTGATTTTTCAAACTGGTTTTTCGCGTTGGACGGCAATACTTATGCGACCTTGGAGGCAGCGCAGGCTGCCGGAGCCGCTACGTTTAATTATGGCACGTTCATTTCTAACATCATCAATTTTGTGATTATGGCGTTTGTCGTATTTATGTTTGTCAAAGGAATGAACAAGCTGAAGAAGGAAGAAAAGCCGGCGCCTGCGACGAAAAAGAAATGTCCCTTTTGTAAGACGGAAATTGATTTGGAGGCGACCAGATGCCCCCATTGTACTTCAGAGCTTATAGAGGAAGCACCTACAGAGTAGGTGCTTTTAAAGCTTTTTAGATGATAAAGCTTTTTGAGAGGTCGGCGGAGAGAACGAATAAGCTGTTTTTTCAGGAGGAACCGGAATGATAGAATTTGATGTGAAGATAAAAGCAGGGGATTTGTACGACTATATGCTGCGCCATACCTACAACAGTTTTTCCGGCATGTTAGGAAGCGGGCTGGGAGCCTTGATGGTAATTGCCGGTATTTATCTGGAGGGGTGGCTGATGGTGATTGCCGGCGTGGTGTTATTGTGCTATCTGCCTTGGACGCTGTTTTTGAAGAGCAGGCAGCAGATGCTTTCCAATCCGGCGTTTAAAGAGACGCTTCATTATGTGCTGGATGAGGAAGGGATTCATGTATCCCAGAACGACACGGAGGAAATGCAGCGCTGGGAGGATATGGTGAAGGCGGTATCTACGGGCAGGAGCATCATTGTGTATACTTCCCGTATGAATGCATGTATTTTTCCGAAAAGGGAGCTGGGGGATGAGACGGCGCAGGTGATTCAGATAATTTCCACACATCTGCCTGCTAAGAAGGTGAAAATCAGACAGTAAGAGCGGACGGGCGGCAGACTATGGAGCGAGCAGAATCAAAAACAGAAATATTGGAAACCTTTGGAGAAGAAGAAACCTACAGGCTGGGGGAGAAGCTTGGGCAGGGGGCGCAGTCCGGTCAGGTGTATACGCTGATCGGCGGGCTGGGCGTGGGGAAGACGGTATTTACCAAAGGATTTGCAAGAGGGCTGGGGATTACGGAACATGTAAGCAGTCCGACCTTTACTATTTTGCAGGTATATGAAAGCGGCAGACTGCCTTTTTATCATTTTGACGTTTACCGCATCGGCGATGTGGAAGAAATGGAAGAAATCGGGTATGAGGACTGCTTTTTTGGCGGAGGTGTCTGCCTGATTGAGTGGGCGGATTTGATAAAAGAAATTCTGCCGGCGAAGCATACACAGATTACAATAAGAAAAGACTTGGAAAAGGGTTTTGACTACCGCATGATTACAGTGAAGCAGCTTGATGCGGCGGAATGAGAGGAAGCATGAAAATATTGGCGTTGGACAGCTCGGGGCTTGTGGCTTCGGCAGCAGTGGTACAGGACGGCGTACTCATTGCAGAGTATACGGTGAACTATAAAATCACACATTCACAGACGCTTCTGCCGATGCTGCAGGAGCTTAAGAGAATGGTAGAGCTGGATTTAGATACGGTGGATGCCATTGCACTTGCGGCAGGACCGGGCTCTTTTACGGGGCTGCGCATCGGCTCGGCAACGGCGAAGGGACTTGGGCTTGCGCTTCATAAGCCTTTGATAGAGGTGTCCACGCTGGCTGGACTTGCGTATCATTTCTGGGGCAGCGAAAAGCGGATATGCCCGATTATGGATGCCAGAAGAAGTCAAGTTTATACGGGAATTTATACCTTTGAAAGACAGGAAGGCAAAAGCGGTTTTGGTATGCATACGCTAAGGGAACCCTGCGCCATTGATATACGGGAGATTTTGAAAGAGCTGAATGAGCAGGGTCAGGAAGTGATTTTTGTGGGCGATGGAATACCGGTGTTTCAGGCTGTAATAGAAGAAAATCTTAGGGTTCCCTTTGCTTTTGCACCTGCGCATTTAAACAGGCAGCGCGCGGCGGCAGTTGCAGCGCTGGCGGCAGTTTATTATGAAGAAGGCAGGCTTGTAAGCGCAAAGGAGCATAAACCGGAATACCTGCGCTTAAGTCAGGCGGAGCGGGAGCGGCTTTCCCATGAAGTATAGTTTGAAAGAAAAAACAGCAACGGTGCTGCAGCAGAGCAAAGAAAAGGACGCGGCAAAAGCAGTCGTCGCAATCCGCCCCATGCAAAAAACACATGTGCCCGCAGTCAGCCGCCTGGAGCAGGAGACTTTTTCTATGCCCTGGTCCGCGCAGGATTTTTTGGACATGATAGAGCGGGAGGGTGCACTGTATGTCGTTGCGCTTTATGAGGAGCAGCCGATAGGAGTCTGCGGTGTGATAAATGCCTGCGGGGACGGCGATATCTGCAATGTGGCAGTTGCAAAAAACTGGCGTGAAAGAGGGGTTGGCAGGCTGTTATTATCCACCTTGATGGAATGGGGAAAGGAAATCGGTATTGTCAATTATACGCTGGAGGTGAGGGTCAGCAATGCGGCGGCTATCCGCCTCTATGAAAGTCTGGGCTTTCAGAGCGAGGGCATACGTCCGCATTTTTATGAGAAGCCTTCGGAGGATGCCGTGATAATGTGGAAAAGACAGGCAGAGGATGGACAAATTACCATGTCGAAACCGGAAGAATCATGCTATACTGGAAGTGCCTAGAAAAACAGGAAGGATGAGAAAAAGCATGAGAAAATATACCGATGAAAATAACATGGAATTAGAACAAGTGATATGTAATAAATGCGGCAGGCAGCTCAGGGTGGAAAACGGCATCTTAAAGGAGGGCTGTTTTGCTGCGGACACCGTGTTTGGCTATTTTAGCGAAAAAGACGGTGTCAGGCATTTATTTGATTTGTGTGAAGATTGTTATGACAGGATGATAAAGGAGTTTGCTGTCCGGGTATCTGAGACAGAAGAAAAAGAATTATGTTAGATGTTTGTTTGCTGGGAACGGGCGGTATGATGCCCCTGCCGTATAGGTGGCTGACTTCCCTGATGATGCGCTACAACGGAAAGAGCATATTGATTGACTGCGGAGAAGGCACGCAGATAGCCATGAAGGAGAAGGGCTGGAGTCCGAAACCAATTGACGTTATCTGTTTTACCCATTACCATGCTGACCATATCAGCGGATTGCCGGGGATGCTGCTCACGATGGGCAATGCGGAGCGGACGGAACCGCTTCTTTTAATTGGTCCGAAAGGGCTTAACAGGGTGGTTTCTTCTTTGCGCGTTATCGCGCCGGAGCTGCCTTTTTCCATTGAATGTATGGAGCTTGCGGAAAATGCTTCCCGGATTTCTTTTGACGGATTCAGACTTGAGGCTTTTAAGGTGAATCATAATGTGTTATGCTATGGTTATAGCATCGTGGTGGAGCGTGCGGGGCGCTTTCAGACGGACAGGGCGGTTTCGGCAGGCATCGACAAGCGTTACTGGAGTCGTTTGCAGAAGGGGGAGGTCATAGAGCTTCCTGACAGGGTGCTTACGCCTGATATGGTGTTGGGAGCTCAGAGAAAGGGATTGAAAGTAACCTATACCACGGATACGAGACCGACGGAGAGCATCGTGGAACATGCAGCCGATGCGGATTTGTTTATCTGCGAAGGTATGTACGGGGAGCCGGACAAAGCGGAAAAGGCGAAAGAATACAAGCACATGACCTTTTATGAAGCGGCAAATCTTGCAAGACGGGCAAATGTCAGGGAAATGTGGCTGACGCATTACAGCCCGTCGCTGACAAGACCGGAGGATTATATGAATGAGGTAAGGAAAATTTTTCCGGCAGCCATTGCAGCAAAGGACGGCAGGACGGCAGAGCTTGTATTTGAAGAGGATTCGTGAGCAGCGGAGAGGAGGCGGCGGTATTTGGCTATGGATACAAGGACGGAGGCAAGGGCTGTGGCAAAGCAGAAGCCCTCAAAAAAGAAGACAAAGGGTGCAGCTATAAAGGCGAGCATCCTGATTTTGGTTATGATGGCGCTGATTATAGGCTATTACTATTATCTGAGCAATCGTGACAAGGAGAAAAAGGACGAATCGAAAGAGCTTACGGTGGCGCAGGAGCTGATTGCCAGAGACTTGGCGCGCAACTATCCGCCGACCGTCAGGGAGGTCATCCGTTTTTACAGTGAAATTACAAAGTGCTTTTACAGCAAAGAGTATGACAGTGGGGAACTGGAGCTTTTGGCTGCGCAGGCAAGGCTCTTGTATGATGACGAGCTGAATGAAAACAACGAGTGGGGCGGCTATATGATAGAGCTGAAAGAGGATATCGATTACTTTGCAGAGAATTCGATCCGTATCACAAGCTACAGCCTGCCCGCCAGCACGGATGTGGATTATTTTGAGGATTCCGGCTATGAATTTGCCCGTTTTTACTGTACCTATTATTTGACAAGCGGCTCCTACAAACAGACGGTGGAGGAAGTATACCTGCTCAGGAAGGATGAGGCGGGGCACTGGCGTATCTATGGCTGGGATTTGGCGGAGAATGTGAATCTCCAGTGACGGAGGAAAATAAGTTTTCTATGAATCAGGATATCTTGATACTTGCCATCGAAAGCTCCTGTGACGAGACGGCGGCGGCGGTGGTGAAAAACGGGCGGGAAGTATGTTCCAATATCATTGCTTCCCAGATTTCCCTGCACACGCTCTATGGTGGGGTGGTGCCGGAGATTGCTTCCAGAAAGCATATTGAAAAAATAAATCAGGTGATTGAAGAGGCTTTGTCAGAAGCGGGCTATGCGCTTCAGGATATGGATGCGATAGCAGTCACTTACGGACCCGGGCTGGTGGGAGCGCTTTTAGTAGGTGTTTCCGAGGCAAAGGCAATCAGCTTTGCAACAGGCATCCCGCTTGTGGGCGTACATCATATTGAGGGGCATATCAGCGCCAATTACATAGAGAATAAAGAGTTGGAGCCGCCTTTTATCTGCCTTGTGGCGTCGGGAGGACATTCCCATCTGGTAGAGGTGAAGGATTACGGCAAATACGAAATCATCGGGCGGACAAGGGACGATGCGGCAGGAGAGGCGTTTGACAAAGTCGCGCGCGCCATTGGGCTTGGCTACCCGGGCGGTCCTAAGATAGACAGGGCGGCAAAAGAGGGCAATCCGCAGGCGATTCATTTTCCGCGTGCCAGAGTAGAGGACAATGACTATGATTTCAGCTTCAGCGGGTTAAAGTCGGCGGTCTTAAATTATATCAACGGTTGTCAGATGAAGGGAGAAACCATCCCTGTGGCGGATATTGCCGCTTCTTTTCAGCAGGCAGTGGTGGAGGTTCTGACGGAGCACTCCCTACGTGCAGTCAGGCAGTACGGGTATGACAAATTTGCCATTGCGGGAGGCGTTGCATCCAACTCTGCGCTGCGTGCCGCCTTGCAGACGGGCTGTGAGAAGCAGAAAATCCGCTTTTATTATCCGTCCCCCATTTTATGTACAGACAATGCAGCCATGATAGGGGCGGCGGGGTATTATGAATTTATAAAAGGCGTGCGGAGCGGGCTTGATTTAAACGCCGTGCCGAATTTGAAGCTGGGGGAAGGATAACGGGAGGATTGATTTTTAAGGCGCGGGGGATTTGAGCAGAAAAGCAGCGCAGAGATGAGGAAAACCATGAAAACATATAATGTAGAGATACTTATCGCGATACCTATTGTGCTGGTGGTGCTGGTGGTTCCGGCATTGCTTCTGATTGGGTGCTTTGGAAGCAAAAACAGCCAAAGAAAGCGGCAGAAATTTCGGGATCCGGCGGAAAGCAGCGGAACGATTTTGAGAATCTGGAAAACGACGGATTATCAACCGGAGGGACCGTACTATGAGCCGTGGGTGGTGGAATATTCTTACTATGCCGGCGGCATCCTGTATAAAAAAAATTTTCAGACAAATAACAGAAAGGTAGCGCATAGCCTGCAGGCAAACGACAAGATTACGGTGTATTATGACAGGCAGAATCCGGATAACGCCGTGACGTCGGTACAGATGGAGCAGGAAAAATCACTATGGAAGAATATGCTGATAGGTTTTCTTATTTTTACCCTTATCGTAGCTGCCTGCAGTATTTTCTTTGTGTAGCGGGACAATGGCAAAAGAAAGGATCTGGCGATGAAAGAGAGATGTACGGCAATACTTTTGGCAGCAGGAGTCGGCAGCCGGATGCGGGGAGTGAAAAGCGATGTGGCAAAGCAATACATGCCGATTTTGGGAAGACCGCTTATCTGGTATACTTTGCGGATATTTGAAAAATCTCCGATTATTGATGATATTATTTTGGTAGTGGGCAGGGGGGAGCTGGAATATGCCCGCGAAAATATAGTAGAAAAATATGAGTTTTGTAAGGTGGACAGGCTGATAGAGGGAGGAAGGGAAAGGTATCTTTCCGTTAGAAAAGCCTTGCGTCTGATTGAAGAGGATGATTTGACGCGTTCTAATCGGGATGGATATATTTTTATCCATGACGGCGTGCGTCCCTTTGTCACGGAAAAGCTGATAGAGGATACGTATCAGGCGGCGAGGGAGGAATGTGCTTCCTGTGCGGCGATTCCGGTTAAGGATACGATAAAAATGGTAGGAAAACGCAATGTGGTGGAAAAAACACTGGACAGAAACGTTCTTTATGCGGCGCAGACGCCGCAGGTATTTTTTACGCCGATGATTATAGAGGCATATAAGATGCTGGAGGAAAGAAAGGAAGAGCTGGAAGAAAAAGGTATCACGATGACGGATGACGCCATGGTGGTGGAGACTATGCTGGGACGTCCTGTCAAACTGGTAACGGCGTATGAGGAAAACATAAAGATAACCACCCCCATAGATTTGGAGGTGGCGAAGCTTTTGGCTGAGGAAAGGCGCAGAGACTATCTGTAGATGCCGTAAAAATGACCGGCATATTCGTTAAACTGCGTCTCTTCTATTTTCTTCATGAATATGGTAACATCCTTTTCTCCAAATACAAATTCCATGTGAACAGAGCCTACAAAGGTATCTATGATATGGATTTTGAGGTAGAAGGTGTTTTCTGACAGCCACATGCCGCTGGAAGCGCAGTGCATGTTATAAATGGGGAAAATGCCCGAAACGCAGGTATTCAGCCCAAAAGGAATGGAGCATGTCTCTCCCCGCAGCGTATAGTGCAGAAAGCCTTCCTTTTGCGTAAAGGAAAGAGAAATATCGGAAAAGTCATGACTGTCTGCCGTAAGGCGGGCAGTTTTTTGATTGATTTCTGCCGCGCAGGTGCAGGCTTCCAAAAAGGAAGCGCCGGTTATGGCAGGTGATGAGGGATGCAGGTGTTTCTTTAAGGGTGACAGGGAGAGCGAGGCAAGTCTTTTGGTAAGTCTGTCCGTGCTTTCCGATTCTTCCTTTTCGCTTAAGGGGCAGGTATCAAGCGCCGGCAGGATTTCGTCGTAGAAGCTGTTGTAAATCAAATCGTTGCCCCCGTTAAGTCCCTGTGTATCTGCCGTTGTCACCATTATCATATCTTGCTCAGGGAGGCAGAGCGCAAGCTGTCCGCCCATGCCATAGCACACAAAACCGTTGTGGCAGGTATGCCATAGCTGGTACCCGTAGCCCTGTCTTTCGCTGATAACGCCGCCTGTCAAGGCGTTTGGCGTCAGATTAGAGGTCATTTCTTCTATAAATTCTTCAGGCAGAAGTTGTTTTTCTTCTATTTTTCCTTTTTTCAGCAGAAGATACCCCAAAAGGAGCAAATCTCTTGAGGTTGCCATGAGCCCGCTTCCGCCCTGAGAATCTCCGAAATCATTTTTCAGCACATAGGAAGCCTTGGACCAGCCGATTGCATCAAAAATACGTTCTCTTAAAAAGTCAAGCAGAGGCTTGCCTGAAAGACGCTCTACCAGTGCACAGAGTACGTGGGAGGCTGAGGTATCATAATGAAAAACAGTCCCGGGCTTGTGGGAGGGCGGCGTGGTAAAAAAGCTTTCCACCCATTCCTTTTTGATGTCATGTTTGTAAGTTGTAGAGGCGTGACAGGTGCGCATCATAAGCAAATCGCGGATTGTCATGGAGGCTATCCATGGATGTACCTGTTCGGGCAGCTTGTCGGGAAAATAGCCTGCGATGGCATCCGAAAGCTTTAACTTGCCGTCGGCGGCAAGGATGCCGATGGCAATGGCATTTAGGGTTTTACAGATAGAAAACATGCGGTGCAGGCTGTCCGCACTACAGGGCGCAAAATATCCTTCTGCGACGAGCTTATCGTGACGCAGTAACAGGATGCTGTGCATGGGAACCTGATAGGTTTCCAGACGGTCTAAAAAACGGTGAATGGAGTCGGCGGGAATCCCTGCCGTGATAGGCGGCGCCGGCAAAAACAAGTTATGCATAATATGTCCTCATTGTTTTTCAAAGGGGGGGTTTTTTCTTCTTTTCCTCATACAACAAAGCATCAGCCTGCTCGATTGCCTCTTCCAAAGAAAAATGGCTGTCTGACTTGGGGCTGAAAAGACCTGCCGAAACCGTAATGGCATAAGGTTTTTTCTCCTTGGCGGCTACGTCGGCAAGGTAATGGTTCAGGGAAGCCTGCAGCTTTTTGGTATCGGGCAGAGTTTCGAAGCTTGCCAGCACGGCGAATTCATCGCCGCCGATTCTTCCGGCAAGACTGTTTGGAAATACACTTTCTAATGCGTGGGCACAGGAACGAATGGCAAAATCCCCTTCTCCGTGTCCGTAAATGTCATTAATCTGTTTTAAATAATTTAAGTCGGCGTAGGCAAACAGAATATTGAAATGTGTTTTTTCAGCCTGTTCGATAAAGTCCGTTGCCTTTTTGTAGAAGCCTCTGCGGTTTAAGATACCCGTCAGCTCATCTTTGCCGGAAATGGCATCCAACTGCAGGTTTTCTCTTTGCAGACGCAGAACAAGGTCGTCTTTTTCGGCAAGCAGCGTGCGGCGGATATCAAACATGTTCATCAGCTTGATGGCGATACTTAACTGGTAACACAAAAACTCTACATAATGGAAATTGTCAAAACTGATGTCGCAGAGCATAAAACCATATTGAAGCTCACGGGAATACAAATCAATCATCACATAGGTTTTGCGTGTATCCGGCATAAAGGGATGCCGGTAGAGGTCGTCAATGGCAATCTGCTGCGTCGTTCTCTTCGGTACAACAGCGTTTCCTTTTTCTAGGTATGCACGCAGATAAAGCGCATCCGGTTTTTTCCAGACTTCGCCAAAGTGGTGGGCGGTAGGCGCCTTGAGCGTAAAAAGGAAACAACTCTCCAAGTCTGCAATGGTAAGGCATTCTAAAATCTGGGTATAGTTTTGTTCGCCATTTTCATCCAAAGTCAGCATGTTGCGGGAAAGAATGTTCATATTGTGGTTCATTTTTATCAGGCGGCGGTTGCTTTCGGTCAGGCTTGCTTTTTCAAATAGAAGGTCCTGCTCGTCGGTCTGCTTCTGGGTCAGTACTTCATCTGCAGAAAGAACGCCCACGGAGCCGCGGCAGATAAAGCGTGTGTCTACAAAGAAGGTTTCTGCCGTCCGGGTAGTGCCGTCTAAGAGCTTGCGGTGCCCCTGCAGAAAAGCGCGAAAGCCCAGCTCAGCCGCATCCGCACGGACTGTGGCAAGGGGCGGGGACAGGTATTTGGCTGTTTCAATGTCGTCAAAGCCGATAACCGAAATTTGTTCGCCAACGGCAATATGACGGTCAGAGAGCGCTTTGTAGACGGTGGCTGCCATAGCGTCGTTGCCGCAGACAATGGCGTCCAAATCCGGATTTTCATTGAGCAGCTCTTCAACGGCGCTTCTGCAGTCGGAGTCAAACTTGGCAAATTTCATGGCGCTCTCCGGTATGGGAAGGTCGTATTCGGAGAGGACTTGCTTGTATGCGGCGAGACGTTCACAGGAATCGGAATTGTCCAGATAACCGGTAATCATGCCGATGTGCTGCCGGTGTTCTTTTTCTATCAGATGCCGGATACCGTCTGAAAAACCGTTTTTGTTGTTGTAGCGTACACAAGAGTAGCCTTTCTCATCAGAGGCAATCAGAATAATAGGATACCCGTCAAAAGAAGCAAGAATTTCAAGACAGCGTTCTTTGGTGGTAGTACATCCGATTGTGCTCAGGCACAAAAGAATCATATCCAAAGAAGCGACCTGCGCATAGGAGAGCAGGGTGTTGTACTGGTATTCATAGCGCTGCAGGGAATCTTCTTTTACATAGTAATCTATGTACTTGACCGGCAGAATAAACAGATTGTCGCCAAGCTGCTCCGCTGCTTTGATGGCGCCCTTACAGATAGAATTGGAAAAATCGTCTTCTACATTGCCCACAATCAAACCGATATTATATCTTGCTTTTGCCATACTTCCTCCGGTTCCGCCGCATAAGCGGCAATTCAGAAAAAGAAAATTTTTATCTAGTACTATTGTATCAGTTGCGAGGGAAAAATACAATATGAAGCGAAAGGTAATAAAATTTTTACCTCCACAATTTCATAGGTATTTATAATATTTTGCAGGACTTTAATAGAATCCTCCAAACAAAATGCGGCAATCCAATGGGCTTTGGTATGAACGGAAAGGCGACTGCTACAGACACTATTTACAAGAGCATAAAAAAGCAATCTACACCACGCTGTTGACAAGCGGCAAATCAGACAATTACCTTGCCGATATTGAAAAGCAGGCGCAGGAACGCTTTGAAAGGCGCATAGAAGACATGAAACAGGCACAGAATAAGAATATCACGGAACAACTAAAGGCTGAAAACGCCTTAGAATGGGGCTGGAGAATGAATAACATAAGGGCGTGTGCGATGGAAATTGTGAATGAGGAAATCATTTATTGCTAAAGGTAAATAAGTCGATATAAAAAGAGGCTGGCAGGAAATTTTCCTGCCAGCTTGTTTTATGAGTTTTGATTTAACCCAGAGGTGATAGTTTCGTTAATATGCTTTTGTATCTGTTCGGGCGTTTCATCAAAATCATATTTTATCCACTGATAGATGATGCCGAAGTATCCATAGATAAGAAAGGACATAAGATACGAGGCTTGCTTGTCGTATGTTTCCCCTGATGGTATCAAATCCTCAAGCGCACGCATAATGACGGAAATAAGATTATTGTGATAAAGCATTGAAAACAGATGCCTATTATCATATATGAATGCTGCCAAATCAGCTTCCTTTCCCTGTTCGTCGCTTTCATGTTTATTAGAATACTGCTCCCATTCATATTTTATCTTGAAAAGAAGCATTTCCTCTTTGCTGTTTTTGTTTTCAAAATATCTGTAAAAAGTAGTTCTGCCAATGTCGGATTCCTTGCAAATCGAGTTTACATTGATTGTATCAAAGTCTTGGGTTTTCATCAGCTTGATAAGTGCGTCTGCAAGACATAGTTTCATAAATGCTGTTTGATTTTTCTTCATAAAGGAACAAAATCCCCCTTTTTGTACCGCATAGAGATTATTCTGTCAAGCGGAAGGAGATTTATTTATGAAAAAAGTCTTGAAAATAGTGGGGCTTGTGATTTTAGTGATTATCATTTTAATCGTCCTTATAGTGGGATTCCTGCTGATTAAAAACTACATGGATTCTCAAAAGCCTTGGCTGGAGAAAGATTACTACACGCAGTTCCGGTCTGATTCGGAATTAGAGAAAAAGTATGCAGGGCTTGGAGGTTATGAAGTTTCCAACGAGACAGTTAAATCCGAGGATAAGACGATAGGAAATATCCGTATTTGGTATCCATCTGAAATGAAGAATAATCAAGATGATTATCCAATGGTGGTTGTTGTAAACGGCAGCAATACAGCGGCATTGAATTATGAAGCTTATTTTGAAAGGCTTGCTTCGTGGGGATTTATTGTTGTTGGTAATGATGACAGACAGTCGGGAATAGGAATATCCACCTCACAGACCTTGGATTATATGTTGGAGCAAAATCAAAATTCCAACAGCCTGTTTTATGAAAAAATTGATACCCAAAATATTGGAATTGCCGGATATTCACAGGGTGGTGCGGGTGCGATTAGAGCGGTAACTGAATGTGAGAACGGCAGTCTTTATAAAACAATTTTTACGGGTAGTGCAGCTCATTCCTACCTTGCACAGATGTGGGGAGGATATGACGCTTCTAAAGTGTCAATTCCGTGGTTTATGACTGCTGCTACCGGAAATTCTGATGATACCGGCGCAACGGACGCAACGAAAGAGTGGCTTGGCGTTGCTCCGTTATCCTCTCTGATTGAGAATTACAATGCTATGTCGGACAATGTATTTAAGCTTCGTGCAAGAGTTGCAGGAGCGGAGCATGAGGAAATGCAGATGAAGACCGATGGATATATGACGGCGTGGATGTTATACCAGTTACAGGGAGATGAAGAAGCCGGTAAAGCACTTATAGGCGAAAATGCAGAAATCCTAAACAACGCCAACTGGCAGGATATTGAGAAAAACGAATAAGGATTAAAATATGGAAACGATTGGATAATCTGCCCTATCTGCGGCAGGAAAACACACAACAAAATACGAAAAGATACGGAGCTGAAAAAATTCCCTCTTACTGTCCGAAATGCAAACAGGAAACATTGATTACCGTAGAAGATATGCAGATAATTCGCACTTTACAGTTGCGCGATTCCCCAAAACAGCACTTATAGATTGGTTGTGCCTTGCCGGAGAAAATATTATACTTAAGGAGTCGCGGCGCAAAAAAGAGAAGGAGAATATTTTATGAGTTTTGGAAAAAATCTGCAGTTTTTGAGACACTTGCGAGGAAATATGACGCAGGAGGATTTGGCTGAAAAAATGAATATCAGCCGCCAGACCGTGTCAAAATGGGAGCTGGATACAGCACAGCCTGAAATGGACAAGGCGATAGAGCTTTGCAGGCTTTTTCATTGCTCTTTGGACAACTTGTTCCGTGATGATATGGTTGTCTGCGGCGAAGCGTATACCAATCTGCGCGTCGAGACCGTCCCCGCTTTCCGCTATATTAAACATGCCGTTATAAGCGCCATTCCCGAGGGGGATGCTATCGACAGAATATTTTCCATTGCCCGCAGCTGCGGTGTGGAACATTCCCGTGTCATTGGCTGGGATTTTCCCAAGGCGTCACAGGAGCAGATAAATGTTTTCAATATGCACGGCTATGAAGCGGCATGGATACTGCCTGACGGGGTGGTTCCGCCTGATACTACAGTATACGAGCAGGCAGCCCACAGGTATGCGGCAATACACGTTGAAACGCCCTTTGAAAATCCTTTTGTGACCATTCCCAATGCCTATAAAACGCTTATGGAATATATGCGTGTGAACGGTCTGGAAGAGCCTTCGGAAAAGGACATTATTCCCTGCTTTGAAACCGACGGGGAGAGTATGGATATTTATATTGCTTGCAAATAACGCATTCCATAACAGACAGTCAAGCCAAGGATTTACTGCTTTAGCGGCGTCTAGGTCCTTGAGACTTGGCTGTCGTTTTGCTGTAAATATCGGATTGTCTTTAAAGCATACTGGATTTATTCATTTTTATATATTACAAACCCAAGCAATGCTACAAGAAATTCTGTTGCCGGATATGTAAACCATACACCGGTCATGTCCCATAAAAAAGACAGGAGAAATGCTGTCGGAATCACTAAAACAAGTCCTCGCAATACAGATAAAATATGCGCCGGAAAAGCTCGCTCTATTGATGTAAAAAAAGTTGCAAGGATAATATTATATCCCACAAACGGTGCTGATATAAAATACAATTTCAAGCCCGTTACAGCAATCTTTTGAAGCGCTGCATTACATTCGCTATTAAAAATTGCTGCAATCGGTTGCGCAAAAACAAAAATCAACACATACAAAATACTTGATAATGCGAATGCAGTAAATATAGCATAGCGCAGTACAGCCTGAATTTGCGATTTATTCCCCTGCCCATAGAAACGACTGATAAGAGGCTGTGCTCCTTGTGCAATTCCTGTATAAATTGCAACAACAACAAGAGAAATGTTTGCGATAATACCATAGGCAGCAATGCCGATATTTCCTTCTAATTTCAAAATAATGGCATTAAAAGTAATCATTACAATTCCGGATGAAATTTGTGCAATCAAAGAGGGGAACCCCAGTGATAAATCCCATTGAATGATTTTCATACAAATTTCCGTTCTTACAAAATGAAAGGAATTTTTGTTTTTTGCCCAATGGAGAATCATTATTAAAATACTGATAACCGGTGATATTCCTGTTGCAAAAATAGCCCCGAAAATTCCCATGTTTAAGGGAAAAATAAATATATAATCCAGTATTATATTGGAAAAACTCCCAATAAGCATTGCACACATAGAAAGCTGTGGATTTGCGTCATTTCTCACAAAGCAAAGCAATACATCATTCAAAATAAAAGCGGGAGAAAAAAGTAACAGCCACCGTAAATAAGTAACCGTCATTTCCAACACTGCATAGTCTGCACCTAAAGCAAGAGCCAACTGTTTTGCACAGAAAAACCCGGGCAGCATAAATGCGATTGAAAACAATACGGCAAGATATATGGTATTTGTGAAAACTTTGTTTACCAGCTCTTGATTTCCTTGGCTTTTACAGACAGAAAATTTTGTCGCTCCGCCCATGCCAAGCATCAATCCTGTGCCATGAATAAAATTATATACCGGAATAGCAAGATTTAATGCTGTTAGTCCGTTTGTTCCCAATCCTTTGGAAACAAAGAATGTGTCTGCTAAAATGTAACAGGACACGCCTAATGTTCCGAAAACACTTAAAATTGTATACCGGGAAAATTCCCGAATACAAGCCGGCTGCTCCATGCGCTTACCCTCCTAAATAGAAAAAATAACGCCAGCACTTTCTATCTTCAATGGCCTAACGATACGAGGATGCAATTAGGAAGCTGTGGGAAGTGATAAGCTGCAGTGTGGGGCGGGGAAAGCAACAGTATCACAAACTGGATAGGTTTCTTTATTTTGCAAGAGGCAGCTTTGTTATAGGCGGCTGCCTCTCGTTAAACCGTAATAATTTAATCAAGCAATTCATTAGATAAGACAGCGACAAAGTTAGTTTTCCTATCTGTCTGCGCTCTTTTCAGCCATTCCTGCTTTTCTTCCTTTGTCATGCAGTCAAGCAAAATTGTAAAACGGGCAATATTATTATTTTCATAGTATTTTTCGACATAGCGTTTCAAGTCACTTAATGGCATATAATTTGAAAGCACGGCAAAGAAGTTTGTTTTGTTATCCTGTTCTGATTTATCTACATACTGTAAAACCAAATTTGTGTCCATATTTTGTATAATGGTTGAAAACAGTGCAATTTTATCAGCGTCATATACTTTCTTGTAGTAATCTCTTTGGGTTGTTTCGTCTAATACGGAAAAGAGTGCGGAAAATCTAATCAAGTCCTCATTTTGAAAATATTGTTCCGTCAAAACTGGTATATCATCAGCTGCAATAGGCGTTATGCTTATAATCAAAGGCATTTCTATTGCCGGACTAATATCTGTGTTTTTCAAAGAATAAATCAATTCTTCTATTGCCAAAATAGCTTCTCTGTCATTCAGATAATCTTTTACCGAATCCGAAAAATATACTGTCATTTTTGATTCGTCCTCAAAGACAATTTCTGTTGCACCATAATAATCTTGATCTTCAGCGTATAAGTTCCAACCCATTTCAATAATATAAGAATTGCAATAATATCCATTTTGCATATAAGAATATTGGTAGGAATTAGCATTTTCCAAATCCTTATTATCTAAATTTTCATCGTCTAAATACCAGCCATACCCTAAATTTTCATCATAAATATACGTGCTTTTTCCATTGTCTTTCTTTTCTGGTATTGACGATTTACTTGTTCCTTTAGAATCGGCAGCAGCAGAAACGGAATAACCGCCGATAAAAACCGCACCGGATAGAATAAAAAGAGTTAATATACCAGTCAAAACCCGAATTGTTTTCGTCTTACTCTTGAAATTCATAATAGCACCTAACCTTTCTTTTATCTGTTCTGCTCCCTCTGACAAAGTGACGGAAGCTAAAGAACTTTTGTAGAGATTGTTTGACTTCAAAAAGGAAATCAAGGTATCTCCATACTCACGCCTTGCGGTATCGTCAAGTACAGATATGACTTTTTCATCACATGACAATTCACAGGATTTATTCACTTCCTTTTCCAGCAAATATACAAAAGGGTTGAACCAATGGGCGCACACAACAATCTGTATCAGCCATTTATAAAACATATCCTTCTGCTTGTAGTGAGTTAGCTCATGCACAAAGATATAAGACAACTCTTTATCTTCCAATTCGCCAACAGGCAAAATGATTCTTGGTCGAAAGAAACCAATCTGCATAGGGGAAGCAACCAGCGGATTACAAGATAATTCTACCCTTGTCTTGATATGCAGTTTTTCTTCACAATCAGATAGCAGATTCAAGATTTTTATATCCGATATTTCTTTATTTCCTGCTTTGATGTATTGGATAAAGCCTTGATAAACCGTTACCTTGCGGACAAATAAAACCAGTGCCAATGCTGACCAGATAAAAAACAGGCAGACATATTTGTTAAATGGCTCACGCATGGCAGCGGTGGTTATTTCCCGGTTTGTCTGTATCGGCTCTGCTTTATTGTTACCCGTACCTGCGGGAACGGGTACATTGGGGCTTGCAGGGATTTCATTCGTTATTGCTGCCGTGTCGAATTTTTCAAACAGACTTCCAACAATCGCATTATCGGGAGTAAAAGGAAGCAGAAACCGCAAAGCAACAACTATCCAGATATAATATTGCCAACGCTTGCTGAATTTGTTTTTATACAGCGGTTTCAATCCCAAAATGAGAAGCAGTAACAGTGCGCCGGAAACAGACAGCGACAATAATATTTTTATGAACTCATTCATTTTCTTTTCTCCAAAATATTTCAATCTCTTTCAATTCGTCTGCCGAAAGAATATCCTGCCGCAATAGGGCCGACACTAAGTTTTTTACATTCCCGCCATAGACTTTATCAAGAAAGCTGTGTGTCTGCATGGTCTGGTATTCTGCTTCTGTTACTGTAGCCACATACTCATTTTTCCTGCCGATTTTTCTGACTTTCAAGAACTTTTTTTCGCCCAGCCGGGAAAGCAGAGTGAGTACGGTGTTGTTCTTCCATTCGTTTTTGTCTTTTTCCAGTTCCTCCATGATGACGGAATATAACGCTGCCCCTCCGTTCTTCCAGATTATTTTCATAAGTACCAGTTCGGATTCGGATATTTGTTGTGACATATTCTCCTCCTTTTATCTTAACATCCTGTAGGTTTGCATTTATCTTAACACCTTGTAGGTGATTATGCAATACCAAAAAATATAATATATAAAAAGAGCAGGTCATCCTATCACTGATAAGACTTCCTGCTCCCACGCCTGCACGGCATGATCGGAATTTGTTCTTCTTACCACCGCAGCTCACACTTGCCAGTGGCACTCTTAAACTCCCAGCGCAAATAATATCTGTTTCTTACATCTGACTCTATTTTACATCTGGGAGACTGCGGGTTTAATTTCATTAACGGTTGCTTTTTCCTGTCTAGCAGAGTTACTTCTACATTCCCTTTTGATAATTGTGCATCCAAGATAAATTCGTGTGTCTCACTTTCACGAAATCTTACCGCGTGCTTAACCCAGCCAGTACAGGCATCCAGAGTTGCTTTATCTGCATGTTTGCCGCGGCGAAATACAATCATAACTGCAGAAGTTCTTCTCAATACTGCAAAACCTTGACAATACAGAATATATAT
>WSLY01000046.1 GCA_013316825.1 Lachnospiraceae bacterium
AGAAAAAGAGGGGTGGCGGTGTAATGGCACACTCCTTGACCCTCTATTTCGCCTTTATTTGCCCTCTGGACGGCTTTTGGGGGCTGTATGGTATTTCCCCTTACCTACCCCCTCTAAAAGCGTGTACACGCCTTACAGCGGCTTTCCTGACCGTTTCCGCTCCTATCCTCATTTTCTTTTTTATCGCTAATCTATCCTAACGCTTTCCAGAACCTAAAAAGTTATCCACATACTGCGGCTTGCCGGAAGTCGTCCTAGTGATTGATTGCTTGATTACAGCCTTGATTACTCTCTTGATTACCCTCCTTGATTACGGCGGGCGAAAAAAGCCGTATTTTCAAGGGTTTTCGGATTTTAAGGTCACAAACAAATTCCAATGGGGACACAAACAAATTCCAATGGGGACACAAACAAATTCCATTAAGGTCACAAACAAATTCCAATGGGGACACAAGAAAATTCCGATAGGTCACAAAGAAGTGTTGACATATTGTGACCTATTTGTTATGCTATTACCAGAGGTGATACTATGGCGACAAAGAGAAAGAAAATCGAACCTATCATGGGCATAACCTTTGACCCGGACGCAAAACTAACTGTCCAGAAGTCTTTGCCTTTATTTGCCCTCTGGCGGTCTGAATTGACGCTTGCTGAATTTAAGATACTGGACGCTTATCTATCCCGGATAGACAGTAGGAATCCCGACAAAAGGGCTGTACGCTTTGAAAAAGGCGAATTGGAAAAGATACTGGGTGTTAAAAAGATAAATACCCCGGAGCTGAAGGAGCGTCTGAAGCATTTAGGAACTATGGTTCAAGTAGATGACCCTACTAAAACCCGTTCTTTCCGGCTTGTAGCCCTTTTTGAGCAGGCAGAGTGCGAACAGGACGAATATGGGCAATGGCAAGTAGATTTGGAGTGTACCCAAAAGGCTATGAAATATATCTTCAATGTCGAAAATTTGGGGTATCTGCGGTATAAACTTCGGTCTATTGTGAACCTAACAAGCCGTTACAGCTATATTCTTTTTCTCTACCTTGAGCAGAATCGTTTCCGGAAAACGTGGGAAGTCGGTGTAGACGAATTGCGGAAAATCCTACGGTGTGATGATGATGAAACATACAAAGAGTTTAAGAGATTCAATGATAGACTGTTAAAGCGGTGCTATAAAGAATTGCACGAAAAGACAGAGTGCCGCTTTACTTATGAGCCTATCAAAAAAGGGCGGTCTGTTGCGTTCATCAGATTCACCGTCAAAACGCTCCCGGCGATAGATACTATTCCCGGTCAAATGAATCTTACAGATTTTGGGCTGACGGAAGATGATACTTTGGACAATCCGGCGTATGACATTATAAACGCATTGAAGTACACTTGCAATCTGCCGGACGGAACGCCGGAGTTTTCCCCTGCGCAGATGGAAGAACTGGAAAAACTCGTTCATAGCGTCCCCTTGTATAAACTGCCGCAGGATACGGTTACTGGCACCAATGGCGCTCTCTATCGCTATCACAATTATGTGTCCATTTGCTATGCCAAAATGAACCGTATAGCCGAAAAGACAAAGATAAAAAATCGTTTTGCTTACTTCTGCAAAATTATCAAAGAGGACGCAGAGATTGAATGAAAAGGGGAAATTATGGATATTCAGAATTTTACAGAGAAAGAGAAAAAGTATCTGGCGTTGGTAGATGAACTGTTTAAGGGCGGCTTGTCCGCAAAACAGCTTCTTCTGGTGAAAAAATGGTGTGATGATGGTGTTTCTCTGGTGGACGTTGTTAGCGCATATGAAAAATCTGTTTTTGCGGTTGGCTGTAGAGGAAATTACGGTATTTTTGTCTATATGTCGAAAATAATCGAATCATGGCAGAATCACACGGAAAAGCAAAGTATTCTTGAACGTGCCGTGCAGATAGACAAGCTGACGAACGAATCTAATTAGTCCAGGACGAAAAATTAGCCTGGTCAATTTTCGGCGTGTCGGTCGGCGGTCTGATTGACGGTTTTGCCGGGGGTTTTAGGGGGCTTCGCCCACTAACAAGCTGGACAAATGTATGCACACCGCCTTGCGGTGTGGACACATTTTTCCCATGCTTGCTATGATACTGCACCCTCTGACCGCTTCGGGGGAAATTTCCGATTCCTCACCGTGAGCAGTTTTCAGTTTTCGCCCCCTGCCGGCTTTTCGGTTTTGGGTTTTCTCCCCCGGCTCTGCCGCTTTGGTTTCTCCGTCTGCTCCGGGGTGGCTTCTCCCTTTTTGGCGGTTTTCCTCTTTGGCGGATTGATGATTTCCATGCTCTGCTGTCCCCGGATTGTTTCATTCTTCACTTTCTCGCCCCATATCCAGTCAGTAATGGATTGAGAAACGCTCTTATGGTTCTCATAGGCATACTGTTTTAGCCGTTCCTCTGTGTCTGGTGTAATTGAAATGCTTATCCGTTTTTTCGTCACCATTTTACCACTCCCTTTCTCTGATTCTTGCCCGCTTCCCCTCCAGAGGAAGATTCCGCCTTGCCACAAAGTAATATTCGTGGTCTGCTTCGATTCTGGAAGCCACCCATTCCGGGTAGTCGCTCCCCTCGTCATGTACCAGAACTTCCAGAGGACTGCCGCAGGTCAGTTCTATTCCGTCCACCTCATAGCGTCCGTTCTGGTTCATGTGAAGTATCCCCTCATGCGCTATCGGTCTTTGCAGATATTTCAGTGTCCCATGAATGTCGTCCATGTGGGACAGCAGCCGCCGCAATTCTGTAGCAAGGAAATTCTGCTCCGGGTCTGCGTAGTCGTATTCAATTTCCATTTCCCCAGTATCCAGATAGCCGGATTCTTTCAGAACCTCCTTTATGCGCCAATCCACTTGTATGATTTTCCCTTTTAACTCGCTTAAATTCATGCTTTCTACCTCCCTTTCGTTGTTCTCTTTATACATACATTATAC
>WSLY01000047.1 GCA_013316825.1 Lachnospiraceae bacterium
CGTGTCAAGGAAAGCACTTGGGAATCCAAAAGCCATGTGATACGGACAAAGATTTTACCGTACTTTGAAAACCGCAAAATCGCAGAGATTGAAGCAAAGGACGTGATTGCGTGGCAAAATGAACTGATGGCGTACAAGGACGAGAAGGGCAAGCCCTATTCCGCAGATTATTTGAGGACAATACACGCACAGCTTACGGCGATATTCAATCATGCGGTAAACTTTTACAATCTTCCCTACAATCCGGCAAGGAGGGCGGGAACGATTGGGAGCGAAGCCGTAAAGGAAATGGACTTCTGGACGAAGGAAGAATATCTGAAATTCTCCGAAGCCATGATGGATAAGCCTCGTTCCTACTATGCGTTTGAAATGCTTTACTGGTGCGGTATGCGCTCCGGCGAACTGCTTGCCCTCACTCCGGCAGATTTCAATTTTGAGAAGCAGACGGTCACAATCAGCAAGACGTTTCACCGTTCCAAAGGGCGGGATATTATCACAAGCCCAAAGACGAAGAAAAGTAACCGCACCATCAAAATGCCGCCTTTTCTCTGTGAGGAAATGCAGGAGTATATCAAAATGCTTTATGACATTAAGCCGGACGAAAGGTTATTTACCGTCACAAAATCCTATCTCAATCACGAAATGGAGCGTGGGGCAAAACAGGCAGGTGTAAAGAAGATTCGTGTGCATGATATTCGTCACAGCGCGGTTTCGCTTTTAATCAACATGGGATTTTCGGTACTGGCGATTGGGGAGCGCATGGGGCATGAAGCGGAGAAGATTACATACCGATACGCACACTTATTCCCTACAGTTCAGACTGAAATGGCGGAAAGGCTGGAAATGGAGCGAATGACAAAGGAGGACTAAAAAAATGGATAAGGCACTTGATTACAAGGGAAGATGGCGTAATCATACAGTGGCGTTTCGGGTATCGGACGAAGAAGCAAAACTGTTAAATGGTTTAGTGGCGTTATCGGGGTTGACAAAACAGGACTATATCACAAGGCGGCTCTTGTGCCGGGATGTGGTGGTACAGGGCAATCCGAGGGTATATAAGGCTCTGAAAAACCAGATGGCGGCAATCCATGAGGAATTGAAGCGTATGGAGAGCATAAGCCCGGACAATGACGAACTGCTCTACACGTTACAGGTAATCGCAATCACGTTGGACGGTCTGAAAGGAGAAGATGAATGACAGGAAAAAGAAAAACGACTGCTTCCGTATCATCTGTTGGCGCAGATGGGAAACAGCCGAATATCAAAAAAGACACTGAAATTATAGCAAATGAAACAGCACAAATCAATCTGCAAGCCACAAATAACTGCAAAAGCCCGGAGAAATCCGGGTGCAGTTTGCAGACGGTTTCCATGACAGAATTATATGATACGCTTTACCCGCCGAGGACGCCGGTTGTAGATGGTTTTCTGTATGGCGGCACATATCTTTTCGTAGGTGCGCCAAAGGTGGGAAAATCCTTTTTTATGGGGCAGCTTGCCTATCATATAGCAATGGGGATTCCCCTGTGGGATTATCCCGTCCGTAAAGGAACGGTCTTGTATCTGGCTTTGGAAGATGATTACGCAAGGCTTCAGCGGCGGCTTTCACAAATGTTTGGCATAGAGAGCGCAGACAATCTCTATTTTGCGACACAGGCAAAGACACTGAAGGAAGGCTTGGACGGTGAATTAGAAGAGTTTGTGAAACAGCATACAGACGCAAGATTGATTATTATTGACACACTGCAAAAGGTGAGGGAAGTCGGCGGGGAAACGTTCAGCTACTCGAATGATTATGAGATTGTAACAAAGCTGAAAGCATTTAGTGATAAATATGGTATCTGCCTGTTAGTGGTACACCATACCCGCAAGATGGAATCCGGTGACAGCTTTGATATGATTTCCGGCACAAATGGATTGCTTGGGGCGGCTGATGGGGCGTTTATTATGCAGAAGAAAAAACGGACGGACAACACAGCGGTTCTGGATATTGTGGGGCGTGACCAGCCAGACCAGGAACTGACCATCGAGTTTGACCGGGAGCGTTGTATCTGGAAATTTAAAAAGGCAGAAACGGAACTTTGGAAACAGCCGCCTAACCCACTTCTGGAAGCCATTAACGAATTTCTGGCGGAAGGCAGACCAGAGTGGGAAGGAACGGCAACGGAACTTCTGAAACAGTTGCCGGATATGCAGCTATCGGCAAATGTACTTTCCAGAAAATTAAATGTGGTAAACAGCCAGCTATTAAATGACTATGGTATTTTCTATGACAATAAACGGGGGCATGAGAGAAGAATCATTTTAAAGCGGCTGGAACGGAACGAATAAAAAGCGACGATATGCGTCGGTTGCGACGGTATTTCAGATAGCGGGGCGGTATAGAAAATACCGTCGCTATCGACGCAAACCGACGCAGAAAGGAATGATATAAAATGAAAAATGTGCAGATACCTTATGAGTTGTTTATGGCGTTGCTCCGGTATCATCTGGTGGAAGATGGTTCTTGTGCTGATAAAATCCGGCGAGGGCTGGAAAAGAAACTGGATTCTATGGTGCGCCATGAGCTGTACGCAAAATATAAGACAGCGCCAACGGAAGAAGAAAGAGAAAAAGCCAGAAAAGAATATCTGGATAAGCGGGGAGTGCCGGACAGCTTCCGCTGGTAGTTTTTCCTTCGGCGATAATTAACAGGGGCGTGACACGCCCCCTGTCTATTAGCTGACAAGGAAAAATGAAGGATTGCCGCATGGAATGAAGCGCCGGACAATGTGGCACTGACAGCGGCAGTGGAAAGGCTGGAACAGCCGCCCGTCCGTAGGACGGTATGCTATCCGAAGGATAGCTTGCCCCCGGCAGGGCGCAAAACCTGCTTGCAGGTTGCATTTTTGTTGGCGTAGCTGACAAAAGTGCTTTTGCGTTACT
>WSLY01000048.1 GCA_013316825.1 Lachnospiraceae bacterium
TGGGAACGCTCGGAGTAATTTTGATGAGCCATGGCGAGTTTGCAAAGGCGGCGCTTGAAAGCGCAGGAATGATTGTAGGCGAGACGGAGAATGCGAGAGCTCTGGCTTTGACAGCAGATAAATCTGCAGAAGCTTTGGAAAAAGAATTTACGGAAGTGTACAAGGAGTTATCGCAGCAGTATGATACAATACTCTGCCTTTGTGATATTTATGGAGGTACACCGTTCAATGTATTGTCCCGATGCCTTGTGAGAGGTATGGATATGGAGGCTTATACGGGACTGAGTCTGCCCTTGCTGATTGAGGTCCTGCTGATTTCTGAAATAGAAAGAGAAGAGTTAAACGGCAGGCTTCTGGAGATACAGGGCCAGGTTCTGAAAAAGCTGGAAGTCCGTCTTACGGAAACAGATGAACCGGAACTGTACGATCTTTAAAAAAACTTTTATCCATTCAACGATAGCAAAGGGGGAGAAGAATGGGATTAGCATTGGTGAATATTGATGACAGGCTGATTCATGGACAGATTGCCGCTACGTGGATTAAGGATTTCAAAATTGAATCTGTAATTATCGTAGACGATGAGGTAGTCAATGATCCTGTGCGCAAAAGCGTGGCGGGGCTTGCAGTGCCGGATATTAAGGTGAGTATATTCGGGGTAGAACAGTTCATCGGTATTTTGAAAAAAACGCAGCTGAAAAAAGTTACCATGGTGCTGTTTACCAATCCTGTTGATGCGCTGACCTTAAAGAGAAACGGGCTTGATTACGATTATTTGAATGTCAGCGGAATGCGTTTCAATGAAAACAGGCATCGCTTACATAAAAATATGTCTGTGACACTGGCGGAAAAGGAAGCATTGGAAGCATTGATACAGGAAGAACATGTAAAGGTTTATATGCAGACAACAACCAGGGACAGCAAAACGGCGGTAGGGGAGCTGCTGAAAAACTACTAGTGAAAGGAATATAAAATTATGGGAAATTTTGTAACCGCGTTATTATTGGCGCTGTGGGCAGGTTTGTGCGCACTTGATCAATTTGGCCCTCATTTGGGATTTCGGAAACCTTTGCTGGCATCCATAGGTGTGGGACTGATTCTGGGAGATATGCAGACTGCAATTATTATCGGAGCAACCATGGAGCTCATGTGGCTTGGGGTTAACAACATCGGAGCGTATGTGCCTCCTGATGTAATTTCCGGGACCATTGTAGGCGCATCCTTAGGTATCCTTGGGGGAGGAGACACGGGAACAGCCGTCTCCACGGCCATTGCGGTCGGAGTGCCTACAGCTTTGCTGGTACAGCAGGTAAACATGCTGATTATGACCACCAACATCTCTTTGGTGCACGCGGCAGATAAAGCGGCGGAAGAATGTAACTATAAGAAGATTGCACTGCTTCATTATACAGGCGGATTTACGTTCTTTTTGAGCCGGGCAGTACCAGTATTTATCGCGATTTTCGCAGGCTCTGCAGTGATAGAATCCATTCTGGCCGCAATTCCGGCACAGATTCTGGGCGGCTTTACGGTAGCTTCCAAGGTGATTCCTGCGGTGGGTCTTGCGCTGCTGCTGACGATGATGCTGAAGAAACATATGTGGATGTTCCTGATTCTGGGCTTTGTACTGGGTGCCTATCTGCAGCTTGGAACACTGGCGATTGCATTGATTGGAATGGTTGCAGCCGGAATTTATGATTTGATTATGGAACGGAAACCGGAAGCGGAAGCCGGACAAACAGCAGAAGAGGAGGAGTGTGATCTGTAATGGGCAAAATTAGCAAAAAAACTCTGAAAAAAGTATTATTTAGAACCCAGACAACCCAGTTCGGCCATAACTATGAGCGTATGCAGTCCTTAAGCCTGACTTATGATTTTATACCTGCGATTGAGGAATTATACAAGGATAAACCCAAGGAGCAGAAGGTACACGCGCTGCAGCGGTACCTGGAATATTTTAATACCCATCCCATTGCGATTCCGTTTATTCTGGGTATCTGTGCGGCAATCGAGGAGACGACGGATGAAGATCAAAAGGATTCGGTAACCAACATTAAGACCGGACTTATGGGGCCCTTTGCCGGTTTAGGCGACTCTATGCTGAATTTAACCTGGTTCCCGATCGCAGGCAGTATCGGAGCCAGCCTTTGCGTGGACAACGGCAGCCTTGTAGGCCCTCTCGTGATGTTCCTGCTGATCAATTTGTTGTACTGGCCGCTCAAATATTTCGGTCTCTTTAAAGGCTACGAAAAGGGAATGGCACTTATTGCAGAGGACGGAAAAGGCGGAGGACTGAAGATTTTTGATCGCCTGGGGAATTTTGCTAGCGTACTGGGCGTTGTAGTTGTGGGCGGACTGATTACCTCAACGGTGAAAGTAAGTACGGGAATCCAGATTGCTTCCGGCGAAGGCGTGATTGCCCTGCAGGATCAGTTAAACAATGTGATGCCCTGTCTGCTTCCTGTGCTGGTGACAGCAGCCTGCTTCCTGATTTTGAAAAAGGGAAAAGGGAAGAACTCTGTGTGGGTCATTCTGGGCCTGCTTGTTATCTGCATTATCCTTTCGGTATTGGGAATTTTGGCATAAGATTAGGGATAACTTTACGGGGCTGCCGCAAAAGAGGGCAGCCCCGTTTCTGTCAGAGAAAATCAAAACACGGATAAATTGAAAAATGACCGGGACCAGGATTTACCAGGCGAGAAATTTTGCAATTTCCCGCATACGGCTGCCTGCGTACCCGAAAAAAGTGCGGTAGCTTTCGCAGAAACAGCTGCGGTAGGTATCTGTCCCGGGATCTTTGACGCGTGTTCTCCGGCATCCTCCCCGGCAGAGAATATAGTATTCACAGGCCCGGCAGACGCTGCTGGTTTTTTGGGATTCGGCTATAAAT
>WSLY01000049.1 GCA_013316825.1 Lachnospiraceae bacterium
ACTTAGTGCAATGAAATCCGTAAAGGAAAAGATAAGTTAGAAATCCGACAAGTTGCACAAAAGAGGGAGAGGAAAAATGTGCAGTTTTCCAAGAGAAGTGTCGTCAATATACACAAAAAATCAGAGAACAGGGGAAATTACAGGAAATATTAAATAAAAGTTGCACTAAGTTTCTTGTGCAAAGTGAAATTAACTGTTTTGATAAAACAAGTGCTTGTTCGCTATAATGAACTCAAACAGCAGGGAAAGGCGGTCCAATGTTTTTACTGAGAGAAAAGAATATTCTAAGGCTTCTATGGAAAAGTGAGAAAAAATTAACCACATCTCAAATTGCAGCGGAGCTGAAGGTCAGCCCCAGGACGATTAAAGCAGACATCAAAAGGATCAACGATATATTGAAAAAACATTCCTGCCGTATCCAAACAAAGCAGGGGGTAGGTCTGTGGCTGAATTATGATGAGAGCGGAGGGCGTTACCTGGAGCTTATCATATATGGAGACGGGGAATCCTATGTTTCCGTGGAAAACCGAAAGTACTATGTTGCAGCGGAGCTTTTGCTGCATCGGGGTTATACCTCTATGGAAGCAGTCGCAAATAAGCTCTATGTCAGCAAAGGAACGGTTGTAAATGATGTGGCGGAGCTTGAGACATTCTGGAATCGGTTTGGAATTACCTTTATTAAAAAGGTAAAGTACGGAATCAAGGTAGAGGCCCCGGAGCTTAAGCTTCGTCTGGCATTGATAGAAGCTTTAAAACAGGTGATAAAGCGGGAAGGAAGGATTTCCGAAAATACGGCGCTTCAGATTTTTTTGGAAAAAACGGATCTAAATGCCGTAAGGGAAGCTATTCTGCAAAGTGAAAGCCGTTTTCATTTTATATTTTCCTTCTAACATGACATACTTCTCCTAGACAATCATTCCTCCGCCTACGTTGATTACTTCCGAGGTAATATAAGAAGCCTCGTCCGACGCCAGAAATGCAACCATATTTCCCACATCCGACGGCTTACCGGCATAACCTGCCGGGATTCTCTTCATCATACTGTCCCATGCCGCTCCGTCATTGACCTCTTTAAGCTTCAGGGTCATATCTGTCTCAATAAAGCCCGGGCAGATGGCATTACAAGTGATTCCCTTTCGGGCGTTTTCTCTGGCTGCTGTCTTTGTCAATCCCACTACGCCGGCCTTTGCCGCCGCATAGTTGGCCTGGCCGATATTTCCAAGCCAGCTTCCGGAAGAAATATTGATCACGCGGCCATAGCCCTTTTCCCTCATATATTTGATTGCCTCCTGGGTACCGTAGAAGGTTCCGGTAAGGTCCACGTCAATTACAAGGTTCCAGTTCTCCACCGGCATCTTGTGCAGCATCCCGTCCCGGTTAATTCCGGCATTGTTCACCATAATGTCCAGTGTGCCATAGGTGTCGATGGCAAACCGCACCATACTCTTTATTTCTTCCTGGTTGGTCACATTTACCTTAAATGCGCTTGCCGTTCCTCCTGCCGCTTCAATAAGGGATACGGTCTCCGCTGCAGGCTCCATATCTGCCGCGACAACCTTCGCTCCCTCCGCCGCCAGTCTTAAGGCAATTCCTCTTCCCAGACCTCTGCCTGCTCCTGTTACAATTGCTACCTTGTTCTCTAATCTCATAATGTCCTCCTATTAAAAGTCGCTTCAACAGTTTTTCAGAACCCAAAGTTGGGTTTTCTTTTTTCAAAAAATGCATTGGTACACTCTGTTTTTTCCGGTGTTCCAAGCATCCTGTCCGTATAAAGGGTCTCTGTTAAGAATTTCTTCTCTATCTGTGCGCTTCGGTTGATATTGATCGCCTCCTTGGAAAACTGCATGGCGATGGGCGGATTGCCTGTCATATCCTTTGCAAGCGCAAATGCCTCCTTCTGTAAATCTTCTTCCTTTACCACCCGGTTGATTCCGCCAAAGCCAAACATTTCCTCTGCCGTCAGAGGCTTGCCGGTCAGCGCCATATACCTTACCACCTTATCCGGTACCATCAGGCTTAAGAAGCTTGAACCGGACACGATGCTTAAGGTGACCTCCGGTATGCCAAACTTTGTTCCCTCTGACGCAATGACAATATCACAGGCCGCCGCAAATACAAGCCCTGCTCCCAGCGCAAATCTGTGAATTGCACCGATTACCGGATATCTGCACTTCATTACACTCAGCGCACAGCCGCACAATACATCCTGATACGCGTGGTGATTTTCCTTGGTCATCAGCTTAATATCATTGATATCATTTCCTGCGATAAAGCCTCTTCCCTCTCCCTGAAACACTACGACGCTGACGTCATCCCGAAAGTTGATTCCCGCAAATGCATCCGTAAGCTCCTGATAGGTTTCCGCGTTAATGGCATTGACAGGCGGACGATTCACTGTTATGGCGCAGATTCTGTCTTTCACTTCCAATCTGATATTCTTATATTCCATCTGCCGCTTCCTCCCTTGCAAGCCGGGTAATAGCCTCTCCCTCCAGGACAAGCTCTCCCCTTTGGTTATAGCAGTTTGTCTGCATCTTTACTCTGCCCTTTTCCAGCTTTTCCTTACAAGTCACCACCGCCTTTATGGTATCTCCCAGGTAAACGGGCGCTTTAAACTCCGAATACTGAGAAATATAAATAGACGTGGGAAATGCATTGGTAAGGGCAGTGGAAATCAGGCTTGATGTTAATGCGCCGTGGGCAATTCTTGCTCCGAATTTTGATTTCGCCGCAAACTCATCGCTCACATGCATGGGGTTGCAATCTCCGGAAACTGCCGAGAAAAGCAGCACATCCGCCGCGGTGATTGTCTTTTCAAATTCATTGCTGTCGCCAATCTGAAGCTGGCTATAGGTA
>WSLY01000035.1 GCA_013316825.1 Lachnospiraceae bacterium
TGTATGAAGTTAAGAATAGATTATTTGTATGAAAGTGGGATATTATCGTCCATTGAATATATAAAAATAGATAGTATCATGCAAAGCATTCTGCGAATGTCTAAAATTGTACTTAACTTGGTCATAAGGAATTGGATGGCAGAAAAAAATCAGGTACAAAATGGAATATGGGAGTATATAAAACGTATGAAGGAACAAGAGCAAGAATGCTATACATATTTATTAAATGCGCTGAAAAGGCATATAGAGGAATCTGGTATTGGTGCGGATGGCGGAAATCTATAACATAGTTTCGTAATAGTGTGGTTTTAAAATCAAACAGTATTGATATACAGGTTGCTTAATCAACTATTCCGCTATTTGCCTTTCACACAAAGCAACCCTGCAAGGCCAATTTTCTTTCCATGCAAAAAGGCAAAAACCATTTTGACAAGGATAAAGATAGGAAAACCGTGGAAAATATTGCGGCAGCAGGCATGAGAAAAGCTGCGGTGCCATATGATTTATCAAGAGCGTGAGGCGTGGCCTGCAAAAACTGTAAAGCCATGCCGGAAGAGAGACCGTTATGCGCATAAAATATAAAAAAAGATTACTGGGAGGAGTCAGCGTTTGTCTGCTTCTCCTTTTTTTGTGGAAAGGCGGACAGGTATGGGGGCAGCAAAAAGCGGCTTCCTCGTCAGAGGCGGAGGTGGAGATAAAAAAAATTGCATTGACCTTTGACGATGGTCCCCACCCTGCCTACACCGAGCAGCTTTTAGACGGTCTGCAGGAGCGGGGTGTGCATGTTACTTTTTTTGTGACAGGGGAACATGCTGAGCTGCATCCTGAGATTATAGAGAGGATGAGTGAGGAAGGGCATCTAATAGGGAACCATACATACAGCCATATCCAGCTTACGGCAGGCAATCGGGAGGAATTTAAGGAAGAACTGATTCGGACAAATGAGATTATTATGGAGATAACCGGACAGGAGGTTATCTATGTCAGGCCGCCTTACGGCTCATGGGACAAGAAGTTTGAGACGGAGTTAAACATGTTTCCGGTGCTTTGGAGCGTGGACCCGCTGGACTGGTGCACGGATAATGTTTCCTGCATTACGGGCAGGGTGTGTGATCGTGTGAAAGAAAATGACATTATCCTAATGCACGATTATTCTGCTTCCAGCGTTACAGCCGCTCTTCAGGTAGTGGATGAACTGCTGAAAGAAGGCTATACCTTTGTGACGGTGGATGAGATATTATTTGACTGAGCCGTCTGCGTTTTTCGAAATTCCGAGGGCGTCATATGCATATATTTCCGGAAGGTGCGGTTGTAATAACTGATGTTGTTAAAGCCGCATTTTGTGGCGATAAGGCTGATTTCGTCATCGGAATGCTCGAGAAATTCCACGCTTTGCTGAATCCGGTAATAGTTCAGGTAGGCAAACGGCGTCATATGCGTCATAGCTTTAAAGAGGCGGCAGATATGCCCTTTGCTTAAGCAAAAAGATTTTTCTAGCTGTGAGAGGGTGATATCACAGTCATAGTTTGTGCGGAGATATTCCATCATGGATTTAGCAAGCACAATTTGGTGTTCGGAGCTGTCACAAGCCGGATTCGGACAGGGGAGAATATGCGTGGCAAGCAGATGGAAGGCTTCCAACAGGTGAATTTTAATGAATAGTTCATAAGCATACTTTTTGGCGTGGAAAGCCTGCCGGATTTGGTGCAGGCATTGCAGCAGGGACTGCTCCCACGTGGCAGTCGTGTGTATAGGGTCTTGCTTTGCGGCAGCGGCGTGCAGGAGGGAGCAGTCTGCGGCGCCGGATAAAAAAGGTTCTAAGTACCTTTTCTGGATGGTGTCCCTGCTCAGGCTGCGCAAAAAGTCAGGGTGGAAGACAATGGCAAAAAAGTTTAGCGGCTGTTCCTCGGGACAAGTCAGAAGATGAAGCCGGTTGGAGGGAATCAGGCAGATATCATTTTCTTTTACAAAATAGCTTCGCCCGTTTAACTGGACGCAGCCTTCGCCTTTGGTGATGACAAGAAATTCAATCTCTTCGTGCCAGTGGCAGCCGATACGTTCCTCGAAAGCAGGATTGGAAACCATATCATACAGCATAAAAGGAAACAGGGCGTTTCCGTGCGGCGTGGTCTCACGAAGCAGGGATGGATTTTTTGTGCTCATTTTTGCCTCCGTTTCTGCGCCGTTTTATATGACAAAGCCATAGGAACCAAGCCATATATGAGTCTGGTGGAGAGAATGGCGCGTATATGGTTATGAATATATCCGTCAAAAATCAATATCGTACAAGTATATGCAAAAATAGTTAAAGATACATAACAAAAAAGTCAATATAATACCAGTATAAAGAGAAACGTAAGAAATAGCAACAAAAAACAAAAAAGGATTCAGGTATCAAAAGCCCGAAGTAATAGGAAGCCGGCAAATGGAGAAAAAGAATTTGATGAATGATATTTTGCGAGAGGCTTTTGATATCGGAAAAACAAAAACGGAGGGAAAATCATGAGATTTTGGCAGGAAGGGCAGTCTTTATTGTACAAGCACGGGTATGAGACGGTGATGATTACACCGTGGGGAAAGAATGCATTGCGTGTGCGCGCCACAAAGTATCCACGATTTACGGAAAATGACTGGGCGCTGGAGGAGCAGGTTTTGGCAGCCGGCAATGTGGAGATTGTGACGGGCGCTGGAGAGGCAAAGGTCACGAACGGCAGGCTGTGCATCAAGGTGGATGCCTCCGGCATCATGACCTTTTACCGCGACGGAAAAAAGATATTGAAAGAATATCACAGGGATTATGACCAGCCATCCTGCAGGGAGAGCCGCTGCTTAAAAATCCGCGGCAGGGAATACAAAGCCATTGTGGGCGGCGATTACGCGCTGAAGGTGCGTTTTGAGAGCAATGACAAAGAGAAGATTTACGGCATGGGGCAGTATCAGCAGTCCTATCTTGACTTAAAGGGCTGTACGCTGGAGCTGGCGCAGAGAAATTCTCAGGTTTCCGTTCCTTTTGCGGTATCCAGTTTGGGCTACGGCTTTTTGTGGAATCACCCGGGCGTGGGAAATGTAGTGTTTGGCAAGAATTATACGGAATGGGAAGCAAAAGCGACAAAGCAGATGGATTACTGGATTACGGCGGACGAGAATCCGGCAAAGCTTTTAGAAAACTACACGGAGGTAACCGGCAGGGCGCCGGCGCTTCCGAAAGGGCTTTTAGGACTGTGGCAGTGCAAGCTTCGCTACCGGACACAGGAGGAAGTGCTTGGCGTTGCGAGAAAATACAAGGAGCTTCACATACCGTTAGATGTCATTGTGATTGACTTTTTTCACTGGACAAGGCAGGGAGATTGGAAGTTTGACGAGGAGTACTGGCCTGACCCCAAAGCGATGTGCGACGAATTGCATGCAATGGGGACGAAGGTAGTGGTTTCCGTATGGCCTTCCGTGGACAAAAAGAGTGAGAACTTTGCGGAGATGAGCGAGAGAGGCCTTTTGATTCAGACGGAGCGGGGGGCAATCCAAACCTATGATTTTCAGGGGGATTGTCTGGAGATTGACGTGACCAACCCGGAGGCGCGCGCTTATCTGTGGGAAAAATGCCAAAAGAATTATTATGCATATGGCATTGATATGTTCTGGCTGGACAATGCAGAGCCGGACTATGGTGTGTATGACTTTGACAATTACAGGTATCATTTGGGAAGTGCGCTGGAGGTCAGCAGCATCTATCCCAAACTTTATGCCAAAACTTTTTATGACGGCATGAAGGCGGCAGGCAGGGAAAAAGAGATTCTGCATTTGATTCGCTGCGGCTGGGCCGGCAGCCAGAAATACGGTGCGCTTCTTTGGTCGGGAGATGTACCGAGCACTTTTGAGTCCATGCGCGACCAGCTTGCCGCGGGGCTGAATATGGGGCTTGCCGGAATTCCGTGGTGGACGACGGATATCGGTGGTTTTATGACGGATGATGTGAAGGAGGAGGCCTTCCGTGAGCTTTTGCTGCGTTGGTTTGAATTTGCAGTATTCAGTCCGATTCTGCGGATGCATGGTGACAGGGGCCCCCATGACATAAAGCCGCTTTCCGATAAAGAGTGGGGCGGAGGCAGCCTGTATACGGGACATGAAAATGAGCTGTGGAGCTATGGTGAGGAAGCCTTTGACATTATGAAGAGGCAGTTGGAGCTTCGGCTTTCCATAAAGCCTTATGTGGAAGAATTGATGCGGGAGGCATCAGATACGGGAGCGCCGCTTCTTCGGACAATGTTCTATGAATTCCCGCAGGATGCACATTGCTGGGAGGTAGAAGACCAGTATATGTTTGGCGGCAAGTATCTGGTAGCGCCGATATTTGCATTGGGGCAGCGGGAAAGAGAAGTGTATCTGCCCGCCGGAAGCTGGAAAAACCTTGCGGACGGGCAGCTTTTGGAAGGCGGCGGGAACGTGCTCTGTGCAGCGCCTTTAGAGCGGATTCCTGTTTTTGAAAGGGTAAAATAAATGGAACAGTTTCCTTATTCCTGACGGGGCGCAGGGCCGGTAGATCCTCTGATGATGAGCGGCGCCCGTAATAGTATGGAGCCGATGGTTACATGGTTGAGCAGGCAGGAGAGCGCATAAAAGCCGCATTGTCCAAGTGCAATCCTGTCCTGCCTGACTGTGGTAAGGGGCGGCGTTGTGTAGGCAGTCATTGGCAGGTCGTCAAAGCCCACAATGCTGATATCGTCGGGGATACGGATATCCCTGTCATCAAATTCCGCAATGGCAGAGATGGCGCGCACATCGTGGGAAAAAAGGATGGCGGTGACGCCCTGCTCCAACAATTTGGGAATATATTTGCGGGTGGATTCCGATACGTAATAACCAAGTCCGATGTAGTCTTCACTGATTTCCAGGCCGTACTTTTCCAAAGCGTTGAGGTAGGCATGGTAGCGTGCTTTCAAAATATAAGAATCCAGCGGGCCGGATATCAGCCCGATTTTTTTATGCCCCAGCTTTACCAGATGGCGCACTGCCAAATCAAAGCCTTCCTGATTGTCGCAGCCCACGGAGGCGATGTAAGGATTGTCCTTAATATAATTGTCGTAGAGTACGGTAGGAAATTTAGCGGTTCTAAGCTCCTGCATCCAAGGGTCCAAGAGGGATAAGCCAAGGATAAAGGAAGCCTGATAGCCCTGCTGCAGCATAAAAACGCTGTAGGGATTTAGCTTCTGCATATCGATACTGATAGGAATGACGTCCACCGCCCAGCCTTTGGGCTCTGCCATCTGCTTAAAACCCAGTACAATGTCATGTCCAAACTGATTTGGGGTATCATACTCCATATTTTCCACAAGAACACAGATTTTCTTTTCCCGCTTCTGCATACGCTTATTGACATAGCCGAGTTCTACGGCTGTCTCCAGAATCTGCCTGCGCATCTCGTCGCTTATATCGGTAGCATTATTTAATCCCTTAGAAACCGTGCTTTTGGAAATGCCAAGCTTTTCTGCAATATCATTGATGGTAGCCATACGGAGCCCTCCCCAAAAATTTGTTAAAGATGACAAAAAGGTTTTTGCCTGTGAATTGATTATAACAAGATAAAGGGCGAAACACAAGCAAGGTTACTAAACTTTGTACCTGTCCCATTGGCAGGAGCTGTTCGAGAGGAGGACAACCTGTGCGCCAAACCGTTACGGCAAGCGCTGTGTGGCGTTTTTATGAAAAGAGTTTGACACAGTGGCAACGAAAATTTCGGAACAAAAGTTTCGAAACAAAATACGAAAAAAGTTTAGAAACAATCGTCAAAGTGTACAATAAATACAAAAATAGACATTATTTATAGTGAATATGCATAAAAATGCGGTTGACTGACATGGAATGGTATGGTAGTATGCTAATAAGCGAAACATAGCGAATCAATTATTACATACTTAATTTTAAGGAGGAGAAAGAAATGAAAAAGCTGTTAGTTGCACTGTTGGTAACGGCAATGGCTGTTACATCACTTGCAGGCTGTGGGGACAAGAAGGAGCCTGCGACAAACAATGGAGGCAGCTCCACACCGACGCAGGAAAGTAATGGCGGCGAGAATAATGGTGGGGGAGCATCCGGTGATGTTACCGATATCACCCTGAAGGTATGGTGCCCGCAGAATCAGGTGGACACCGGCATTATGGAGGAGCAGCAGGCTGCTTTTGCTGCTGAACATCCGGAGTGGAACATTACATGGACGACAGAAGTTGTCGGCGAGGATAAGTGCGCTGAGAACGTACTGAGAGACGTAAATGCTGCAGCAGACGTATTCATGTTTGCAAGCGACCAGCTTCCCCAGATGGTAGAGGCAGGCGCGATTGCAAGACTTGGCGGCAGCACGGAGGAGATGGTAAAGGATACCATCGCAGAGTCCGTAGTGGCAACGGCTGTTGTAGACGGCGCTCTTTACGGCATTCCTTTTACCCACAATACCTTCTTTATGTTCTACGACAAGACAATCCTTGGTGAAGACGACATTACTTCTTTAGAGAAGATTATGGCGAAAGAAACTGCAGACAATGTATACAATTTCTATTTTGAGTCCGCAGGCGGCTGGAAATTGGGCTGCTACTACTATGGCGCAGGCTTAAGCATCTTTGGACCGGAAGGAAGCGATTTGTCCGCAGGTGTTGACTGGAACAATGCAACCGGTGTTGCAGTTACCAATTATCTGATTGATTTGATTAACAATAAGAAATGTGCATATGACGGTGAAATTTCCGTTTCCGAGCTGGCTGAGGACCACAGAATCGGCGCATGGTTCGGCGGTTCTTGGGAATATGACTTGTACAAGGGTATCCTTGGCGATGACCTTGGCATGGCAGTCATTCCTACCTTTAATCCGGACGGCAACGACTATCAGCTCTTAGGCTTCTACGGCTCCAAGTGCATTGGTGTCAACGCAGCGTCCCAGAATATGGCTGCAGCAGTTGCATTCGCAGCATTCCTTGGCAACGAGGAAAATCAGGTTCTGAGATATGAGAAGTCCGCACAGATTCCTGCCAATATCGCAGCAGGCAACAGCGACGCGGTAAAGGCGGACCCGATGGCAACCGTAATCGTAAATGAAGCGAATATGGCGAGTGTTGCACAGCCCGCAAACTCCGTATTCAGTGCAAGATACTGGACCTATGCAAACGCAATTCCCACCGAGATCAGAAGCGGAGAAATTACAAAGGACAATGTACAGGAGAAGCTGGATAACTTTGTAAATTCTATGACGGCGGAATAACGCCTGAGGGGGAGGTTCCAGAATGGGGATATTTAGGAAAAAGGACCGGTCTGCTGCGCGCAGGCCGGTCGATATCAGGGTTTCTGAGTCCTTCAAAAAGGGTAATATCGTCACGAGACTTTCCTTCTTTCTATTTGGGCTTGGAAACATTATAAACAAACAGATTGTAAGAGGCATTTTGTTCCTTGCCATTGAAGTGGGCTACATTGCCTATATGATTTCCTTTGGATTTAGCGCGATTGGCAACTTTATCACATTGGGAACGGTGGAACAGGGGCAGACGTACAACGAGGCGCTGGGTATCTATGAGTACACCGCGGGCGACAATTCCATGCTTTGCCTGCTTTACGGCGTTATCACATTTGTACTGACTGCGGCAATTATTTTTGTCGCATGTATGTCGGGAAAAAGTGCGTACTGTACACAGTTCCGCAAGGAAAAGGGTTTAAAGGTGCCGAATTTCAGAGATGATTTGCGCTCTCTGCAGGAGGAAAACCTGCATGCGTTCCTGCTGACGTTTCCGATTATCGGTATCCTCTGCTTTACCATTGTACCGCTGATTTTCATGATACTGATAGCATTTACCAGCTATGACCACAATCACCAGCCGCCGGGAACCTTGTTCTCCTGGGTAGGACTTGACAATTTTGCGGCTATGTTTTCACAGGGAAGCAAGCTGGCGTCAACCTTCTGGCCGGTGTTATCATGGACCTTAATCTGGGCGGTGTTTGCAACGGTAAGCTGTTTTATCTTAGGATTATTGCTGGCGCTTTTGATTAACCGCAAGGGTACAAGGGGCAAGGGCTTCTGGAGATTTATGTTCGTGCTGTCCGTGGCGGTTCCGCAGTTTGTAACCCTGCTCAGCATGAGAACCATCTTCAACGCGAACGGTCCCGTAAACGTAATTTTGAGGGAACTGGGCGTGATTGGCATGACGGAATCCGTACCGTTCTTTACCAATCCGCTGTATGCAAAGATTACTATTATCTGCATCAATATCTGGATAGGCGTGCCCTTTACCATGCTGTCCACAACGGGTATTCTGCAGAACATTCCGGCGGAGCTTTACGAGGCGGCAAAGATTGACGGTGCAAGTGCGCCGACCATTTTCAGAAAAATTACGCTGCCGTATATGCTCTTTGTTATGACACCCAACCTGATAACGTCCTTTACGGGCAATATCAACAACTTTAACGTTATTTTCCTGTTGTCCGGCGGTGGTCCCGATTCTCTGGATTACTACTATGCAGGAAAGACGGATTTGCTGGTTACCTGGCTCTACCGTCTGACGATTACGCAGAAGGACTACAATCTGGGTGCCGTTATCGGTATTCTGGTATTTATTATCCTTGCCGTTTTGTCACTGTTGACCTACCGTCGAACCGGTGCTTATAAAGATGAGGGGGCATTCCAATAATGAGAGCGAAGAGATTTATTACCAATTCAGCCTGCCATGTGCTGCTGGCTATCCTCAGCGTTATCTGGGTTTTGCCGATTTTCTATGTTGTACTGACCTCATTCCGTAAGGAAGGCGGTTCTTATAAGAGTTATATATGGCCCAGAGGCTTTACGCTGGATAATTATAAGAATTTGTTTCATGGGAACAGCGGTGTTGACTTTCCCAGATGGTTTATGAATACGCTTATCATTGCCATATTCAGTACGCTGCTTTCCGCATTCTTTGTACTGTGCGTTTCCTATGTTATGAGCCGCCTGCGCTTTAAGATGCGCAAGCCCTTTATGAATATTGCGCTGATACTCGGTATGTTCCCGGGCTTTATGTCCATGATTGCCGTGTACTACATTTTAAAGGGGTTAGGCTTCTTGGAGACAGGTGTTTTGAAGCAGGTAGCGCTTGTGCTGGTCTACTCCGGCGGCGCGGGGCTTGGTTTTTACATGGCGAAAGGATTTTTTGACACAATCCCTAAGACCATCGATGAGGCGGCTTATATAGATGGCGCGACCAAATGGGATACCTTTATCCATGTGACGATTCCCATGTCAAAGCCGATTATCACCTATACGCTGCTGACGGCGTTCATGGGGCCTTGGGTGGACTACATTTTTGCAAAAGTTATCATGGGCAATGAAACGCCTTATTATACCATTGCAATCGGCCTGTGGAATATGCTGGAAAAAGAATTTGTGGAATATTATTATACGCAGTTCTATGCCGGCTGTGTTGTGATTTCCATACCGATAGCGATTCTTTTCCTGATGACGCAGAAGTGTTATGTGGAAGGCGTATCGGGAGCCGTAAAGGGCTGATTGCCTATAACAAAAATACGAAGAGAAGCTGCCGCGAGAACGTCTATTTTGCGGCAGCTTTTTAAAATCAAGGGGTTTGCCCTGTCTTAGGAGTGAGGAATTGTGAAGACCTTTTTTAACGGAGAAGATTTTGATGAACGGTTCCGGTATGATGGAAAGGATTTGGGGGTTTGCTGTACGGATGAAGGGACGATTTTTAAGGTATGGAGTCCCTTTGCCAAAAAAATCGAGCTGCGTCTTTACCAAAATGACGGCGAAGAAGCTTGCATCATAAAAGGAATGGAACCGGAAGAAAAGGGCGTATGGAAACAGGCATTTACGGAAAACCTGCACGGTATGTATTATGACTATCTTGTGTATATCGGGGAAAAGAAGCTGCGTACGGCAGACCCGTACGCAACGGGCTGTAACTGTAACGGGCGAAAGAGTATGGTGGTGGACTTAAGGCGCACCGATCCGGAAGGCTTTAGGGAGGACAAAGCGCCTGCGGCAGAAAAAGAGCAGATTATATATGAGCTTCATATTAAAGATTTTTCTTATGACCAAGAAAGCGGTATACCGGAAATCTACCGTGGAAAGTACAAGGCGTTTACGGTGCAGGGGACAAACGGAAGGTATCCGACTTGTATGGAATATTTGAAAGAGCTTGGTATTACCCATGTGCATTTGCTGCCGTTTTTTGACTATGGCTCCGTGGACGAGGCGGGAAGCGACGGGCAGTATAACTGGGGATATGACCCCCTAAACTATAATGTGCCGGAGGGTTCCTATGCCACGGATGTGTCGGACGGGACGGTCAGAATCAGAGAATGCAAAGAGATGGTTCAGGCTTTGCATAAGAATGGCATACGCGTGGTGATGGATGTGGTGTACAATCACACTTACAGCGAGGACTCGTGGCTGCAGCGCATGGTGCCGGGATATTACTACCGGCACAGGGAGGACGGCAGCCTCTCGGATGGTTCCGCCTGCGGCAACGATATTGCTGCCGGCAGGTCGATGGTGGATAATTATATTGTAGATTCCGTGATGTACTGGGCGAAAGAATATCATATAGACGGCTTCCGCTTTGACTTGATGGGGCTTTTGACGGTGGAGCTGATGAACCGGATACGGCGCGAGTTAAACGAGGAATTCGGAGAAGGGGAAAAGCTTTTGTACGGGGAACCGTGGCGGGCGGACACGTCTCCTATGGAGGATGGCACAAGTGCAGCGCTAAAGGAGAATATGGAGCGCCTTGATGATGGCATCGGTATTTTCAGTGATGATACCAGAGATGTGATTAAAGGACATGTGTTTGACGAGAAGGAGCCCGGGTTTGTAAACGGCGGCTCCGGTCTGGAAGCACTGCTTTTGTTTGCGGTAACCGGTTGGCGGGACGGCGGCACATGCTTTATGCCGAAGAGCTGTGCACAGATAATCAACTATGTGTCTGCGCATGACAATTTTACCCTCTGGGATAAGCTGGTGTATTCCATGCACGAGGAGCCTGCGTTTGAAAAGAAATATGAAGATGTGCTTTCTGCCAACAAACTGGCGGCATTTATCTATTTTACCTGCCAGGGAAATTTGTTTATGCAGGCGGGAGAAGAGTTTGGAAGAACCAAACTGGGCGAAGGCAACAGTTACAATTCCCTTCCGGAAATTAATATGTTAAAATGGAGCCGGACTGTGGAGTACAGAGAGCTGGTGGAATATTACAAAGGACTGATACACCTGCGCAAAAAGCTGCCCGGGCTGTGTGACAAATCGGCATCTGCTTCCACGCGCATTACGGAGAAAAAGATATACAAGAGCGGCGTGGTATCGTTCCGCGTGGATAACAGAAGTGCGGAAGAAGGAGCAAAAGAGCTGCTGGTGATTTATAACGCAGATTCGGAGAACTATTGTTTCCGGCTTCCTGATGGAAAATGGGCGGTTCTGGTTGATGATAAGGCGGCAGACTTAAGGCGGGTTCTGGGTACGGAAGAAAAAGAGGTTTTGGTGGCGGCGCACAGCGGTATGATGCTCGCCCTGATAGAATAGGAAAGGAACCGGACACATGAAAAGAGCAAGCGGGATTCTGCTTCCGGTGGCAAGCCTGCCGTCAAAATACGGCATAGGCTGTTTTTCAAAGGAAGCGTATGCATTTATTGACAAACTGGTGGAGGCGGGGCAGAGCTATTGGCAGATTCTGCCGCTCTCCCCTACAAGCTACGGGGATTCGCCTTATCAGTCGTTTTCCTCTTTTGCAGGCAATCCCTATTTTATAGACCCTGATGCACTGGTGGAAGAGGGGCTGCTGACACAGGAAGAATGTGAAGAATTTGATTTTGGCAGTAATCCGGTGCAAATTGACTATGAAAAGCAGTACCGGCAGCGTTTCCGTCTGCTGCGTCTGGCATACGGGCGAAGCCGCATTGCGGAGAATCCGGAGTTTTCCCGTTTTACGGCGGAAAATGCAGACTGGCTTGAGGATTATGCCCTTTTTATGGCGGTCAAGGAGCGTTTTGACGGCGCCGCGTGGAACGAATGGGCGGAGGACATCAGAAAACGCTGGTCCTTTGCGATGGATTATTACCGGCGGGAATGCTATTTTGACATTGAATTTTATAAATATTTACAGTTTGTATTCTTTGGACAATGGATGAAGCTGAAACAGTATGCAAATGCAAAAGGGATACGGATTATTGGTGATATTCCCATCTATGTGGCATTTGACTCTTCCGATGCATGGGCAAATCCGGAAATGTTTCAGTTTGACGGGGAGTACCTGCCGACTGCTGTGGCGGGCTGCCCGCCGGATTCCTTTTCGGCGACCGGACAGCTTTGGGGAAATCCCCTTTACCGCTGGGAATATCACAGGCAGAGCGGCTACCGCTGGTGGCGCCGTAGAATGGAGCATTGTTTTATTCTTTATGACGTGGTGCGCATCGACCATTTCCGTGGTTTTGACGAGTATTACAGTATTCCCTATGGGGACGAGACGGCAGAGTTTGGGCACTGGGAGAAGGGGCCGGGTATGGAACTGTTTCGGGCGCTTCGGGCAGGGCTGGGCGAAAAGGAGATTATTGCAGAGGATTTGGGCTTTCTGACGGAGTCCGTGGAGCGGCTTTTGGAGGATAGCGGTTATCCGGGCATGAAGGTGCTGGAGTTTGCTTTTGACCCGAGGGAAAAATCAGACTACCTACCCCATACATATGATAAGAACTGTGTAGTTTACACAGGGACGCATGATAATGAGACGCTGGTACAGTGGTACAAAGGACTGGATGAGGAGAGCAGGGCGTTTGCGGAAGAATACATGGATAACGCGGCAACGCCGGATAAGGAAAAGTATTGGGACTTTGTGCGCATGGCAATGATGAGTGTTGCCGACACCTGTGTCATTCCTCTGCAGGACTATCTGGGACTGGACAAAGAGGCGAGAATCAACAAGCCTTCCACGTTGGGAGGCAACTGGCTCTGGCGAATGACGGAGGAGATGTTGACCGATGAGGTCATTAAAAAAATATACCGTCTGACTGAAATCAGCGCACGTTTAGCTTAAAAAAAGTACAGGAAAACCGCCTCGGCGGTTTTTCCTGTGTTGTCATACATTTGCATGTATTTTGTATGGAGGATAATGATGAAATATATCTATGGAAAACAGGATTTTCAGACGTTGGAAAGAGGGGAAGAGAACTGCTTTCTGATGACAAACGGACTAGGCGGCTTTTCTTCCCTGACTATGACAGGCTCCTGCAGCCGTAACGACCATGCGGTATTGATGGCTTGCCTGCATTCTCCCAATCACAGGATAAATATGATACACCGGTTAGAAGAAACCCTGCGTGTCGGAGAAGAAACCGTACATATTTCCAGCCAGCGTTTTGCCGATGGCAGCAGCGAGGAGGGCTTTCTCTATCAGACCCGCTTTTCCTATGAGGATTACCCGCAGTTTTTCTATCTGGTAAAGGGCGTGGAGGTGGTACGCACGCTGGTTTTGGGGCAGGGGGAAAATACGGTGGGCATATCCTATGAAATCAGAAATCGTTCCAAGGAGGAAGTCACGCTTTTTGTATATCCGCATCTGCAGTTTGTGCCCAAGGGGGCGGCGCTGGAAAAAGGGCAGGTATTTACGGTGGAGGGGCAGAAAATCAGTGCGAACGGCAGGCAGCTCTATTGCGGGACGAACGGCGTATTTGAGCCGCTGCCGGTAAGCTTTCATGATACGCTCTACTATGCTTATGATGCGTGCGACGGCAGGCGAAAGACGGGCTGTACGGCGGTCAACCACCGCGTTGCGCTTCATGTGCCTGCCGGAGAGACGGATACGCTGTGCATGGTGTACGGTGTGGAAAAAGAACTGCCCACCGTTGAGGCGCTGCAAAACCGTGTGGCAGAGCGCAGACACGCACTGGAAAAGCAGGCGGATTTTGCTGACGAAACGGCAAAAACGCTTACGCAGGCGGCAGACCGGTTTATTTCCTACCGCGCTTCCACGGGGAACCAGACCATACTGGCGGGTTTTCCTTTCTTTGAGGACTGGGGAAGGGATACCATGATTGCCGTGCAGGGCTTATGCCTTGCCACGAAGCGCTATGAGGAGGCGGAAAGCATTTTGAAAACCTTTCTCGCATACTGTCAAAAGGGGCTTATGCCGAATCTTTTTCCGGAGGGGAAGGAGGCGCCCGGGTACAATACCGTGGATGCATCTCTTCTTTTTATCCTTGCTGTGTACGCCTATTATAAGAAGACGAAAGATATTGTTTTTGTCACGAGCGCGTATCAGACGATGGCGGAAATCGTCGAATGGTATGTCAGGGGGACGGACTTTGGCATTGGCATGGATGAAGACGGCCTGATAATGGCAGGAAAAGAGTTGGACCAGGTTACGTGGATGGACGTCAGGGTGGGAAATATCCTGCCGACGCCGAGGCACGGCAAGCCTGTGGAAATCAACGCTTACTGGTACAATGTCCTGCGTATTATGGAAGAGTTTCAAAAACTTGGTCTTGCGAAGAAAGTCGATAAGGACAAAGGGGGCACAGGAAGCATGCCGGCAGAACCGGAAGACAGAACAGCCGGGGAATGGGACTACGGGCAGCTTGCCGAAAAGGTCAAGGAGAGCTTTTCTAAGTTTTGGAATGGGGATGCCGGCTGTCTGAAAGACGTGCTTTCCGGAACAAAGGCGGATACACAGATTCGATGCAACCAGATTTGGGCGGTATCACTTCCCTTTTCCGTGCTTTCTCCCAAGCAGGAGAAGCAGGTGGTGGAGACGGTATTTCGGAAGCTGTATACACCTTACGGGCTGCGCACGCTGGATCCTGCGGATAAGGAGTTCTGCCCGGTTTACGGCGGTGAGCAGTTAAAAAGGGATCTGGCATATCATCAGGGAACGGTGTGGGTATTCCCCTTGGGCGGCTACTATCTTGCCTATCTGAAGGTGCATGGGTACGCAGAGGAAGCAAGGGCATATGTAAAAGAGCAGCTTGAAGGCATAACCGCCGCGCTGCGGGAGGGCTGCATCGGACAGCTTCCGGAAATTTATGACGGCGCGATTCCCGTTTCCTCCAAAGGCTGTTTTGCGCAGGCGTGGAGCGTGGGAGAAATACTGCGGGTATATGATGTGCTGCGGTAACCGCGGCGGGACAGAAAGGACATTGTTATGTATCAGAATTATATTTTTGATTTATACGGTACGCTTGTGGATATCCGCACGGATGAGGAGAAGCCTTATCTGTGGAAGAAGCTTGCAGAAATATATGCTTCCTTTGGGGCATTTTATAGTCCTGAGGAATTGAAACGGGAATTCCGCCGCATAGAGCAGAAGGAGAAGACGGCACTGGGAGGAAAGGATGCGGAGCCGGATTTGCGCAGGGTATTCGCAAAGCTTTATTTGCAAAAGGGTGTCTGCTGTGACGACGGGCAGGCAAAATGGACGGCGGTTTTCTTCAGAACGCTTTCCAGAGAAAAACTTGCGCTCTATGACGGTGTGGAGGCGTTTTTAAAAGAATTGAAGAGGAGGGGGAAGGGCGTCTACCTGCTTTCCAACGCGCAGGCTGATTTTACGGAACCGGAGCTTTGTATGCTGGGGCTCGTACCCTATTTTGACGGTATTTATCTTTCGTCCAAAATGGGAGTCAAAAAACCCTCCCCCGACTTTTTTAACGGGATGTTACAGAAATATAAGCTGATAAAGCGGAAGAGTATTATGATAGGAAACGACGAGGCGTCGGATATTGCAGGCGCGTATGCCGCAGGTCTGGATTCGCTTTATATCCAGACGGATATTTCGCCAAAAGACTGCGGCGGACACAGGGCGTCTTACCGTATCATGGACGGGGATTTTCGCAAAATTGCGCCGCTGCTGCTGCGGCAGGATATTTAGGGGGAATGCGGATGGGCAGTCGCGTTATCTCTCTGAAAGAGGGCATTGTCCAACCCGCATTTTTTGTGTTATACTGTATATGACACAAAAAACCAGAGCAAAAGCAGGGAGATAGGGATGGACAGCCATTTAAAGGAAACCATTTTTGACCGCATAAGCATGATAGAGGATTATGCTGAATATTCTAACGCTTCGGAGCCACCGTTTTATCGCTTGAGAGCCACCTCGGATTTTAACACTTTAGAGCCACCA
>WSLY01000050.1 GCA_013316825.1 Lachnospiraceae bacterium
GCCCAATACCCTGCGCGCGGCAGGAGACGTAATGTGGACGCAAGACTTAATAGCAGAATTTTCCCAAGCTGGAACAGGCTGTTTTCCAGTCCGTTTGGAATCCCGATATAAAGAATTTTTTTCACCTGCGGGAAATCCATGCGCAGAGTCAATCGCCTCTGGAAATGAATTTCCCGCTTTTCATCGAACATTAATTTGAAAATAAGGAGCGCCGCCACCGTCCTTGCAATCAGCGTCGCAATCGCCGCACCGGCAACACCCATCTGGAAAAGGAAAATCAGAATGGCATTTCCAACCAGATTAATCAAATTCATCAGAAGCGAAATATACATGGTTGTCCGCGAATTACCCATGGCACGGAAAAGCGCAGCACAACCATTGTAAAGCGCCAGCGGACAGATAGAAAGCCCTGTTATGATCAGATAGGTGACTGCGCTTGTCATTACCGCCTCTTCCACCTGACCGAATATAGCACGCAGAATTACTTTATGCGCTCCCAGAAGCAGAACCGTCATCGCCACAGAGGAATAGAGCAGGGAAAGCATCATCTGCCATGCAGATCTGCCCGCCTGCTCCTGATTTTTCTGTCCCAGCGCATGCCCTGCCACGACAGCGCCGCCCGTTGCCATCGCTGCAAAAACATTAATCACCAGAATATTGATATTATCCACCAGAGAAACCCCGGATACCGCCGCCTCCCCCACGCCGGAGATCATAACGGTATCAAGCATACCCACCAAAATAGCCAGAAGCTGCTCCATAACAAGCGGCAGGATTAGGCTTCTGAGATCTTTGTTGCTGTATATGCTTCCCTGTTGCTTTTCCTTCGTGCGCATCGCCCTTCATCATCCTTTTAAAGACTATGACCCTATTCTATGCCCATTTTGCCACAATGTAAAGGGATTCCACGCCTCTTTCACCTTTGATGCTCTCTATTTAGCATGTATGCTGATGCAGATATTTTTCTCTCGTTGCCAGTCCTCCCCGGATATGCCGCTCGGATTTATTGACATCCAAGACTTTCCTTGCCTCGGCTGCGAGGGATGGATTGATCTGTGCAAGACGTTCTGTTACGTCTTTATGTACCGTACTCTTGCTAATCCCAAACTTTTTTGCAGTCTGTCTCACCGTTGCATTGTTTTCAACAATATATTTGGCGATATCCATCGCTCTCTCCTCTATATAGCTTTTCACAAAAAAACCCCTGCGATACTTGTTTTTACATTGTATGCAGAGGTCTATTTTGTTATTCACATTTTCTTAAGCATATAAATCCAGCTCTTTTACAAGCCCTTCCCGGACTGCCAATGCAGTGTCTCCCAAAAGCACGCCTCCTTTTTCTTCCACACATGTTCCGTCCGCATACAACATGCGGATTTTCTTCCATTGATAAGCTCCCGGAATGACTTTTTCAACATTTAAAAATCATAGACAACTTTTACCCTGTCTAAAAAGGGTACACACAACCTTTCTGTCCTCCGGCATTAGATACCGTGGAATTACAGGGCGAAGCTCACAGGCAAGTTTTCCCTTTGCCATGAAAAACGGCGCTTTCCAAACATCATAATATGCCACATCTGGAGGAATTCCGCCGTGGCCCCGCTAAGCCTTGCCACAAAGCCTCTTCCCCACAAACTCCGGTTCTCATTGGCACCGCCGCTCCTTACTACACCCTTCCTCATAATAGCAGAAAAGGGACTTTGTAATATCCTCAATAAAACTGCTCAATTCTTCAGGCATTACAACCGGCCTTTTATAACATTTCATCTTTTTTATCAGAAAACAATAAAATTTGTAAGGCCGGTAAAACTCATCGTCCCGATACCGTCATAGTCAAACAGACTGTAAGTTCCCGAAATAATTAACGGGATAATAGTAAATCCCAGGAATAAAAGCAAAGCCGGCAACTTATAAAAGCATAACACTGTCAAATAGATTTTCCTAATTCTTCTGCTTCATTAAGCTGCTCTGTTTTACTTAAAATTGCTCCTGCGTCCATATTTCCACCCGCATATACAATGCCGATATTCTTCCATCCTAAGTGAGCGGTCAAGCCCTCATAAAAAGCCCTGACAGGGGCAAAATTGCTTTCTGTGTCACCTTCAGCAGCCATAAGTAAAATGCAATCCTTTTTGGGATTTTCATAGTTGGGGTTCATTTCTGCTACGGCAAACAAGCGGTCAAAAGCGCATTTTAACTGACCGCTGATTCCCCAGTAATACATAGGGGAAGCCAGTACCACAAGATCGGCTTGCATATACGCCGGATAGATTTTTGACATATCATCTTTTTGAACACAAGGACATTCTTCATCTTTTCCGCCGTTACAACAGCCTAAACAGCCGTGGATATTCATTTTTTGCAAATCAAAGCAAGTTACCTCATGCCCGGCTGCTTCCGCTCCTTTCGTAAAACTTTTAATCAGTTCTTTTGTGTTCCCGTTACTGCGGGGGCTTCCGTTCAAAATACAAATTTTTTTGCTCATATACTGTAC
>WSLY01000036.1 GCA_013316825.1 Lachnospiraceae bacterium
GCACATCCGGTACGCCAAGGAAAAAGGGTGCAGCATGACCGGTCCGGAAGATCCGAATCTCGAACAGCTGAATGTGCTGGCATGAAAGGAGAGCAACTATGGAAATGTGGTTCAGTGAATTACATACCCCGGATGTGAAACACAGCATCCGGGTCAACCGGCACCTGTATTCCAAGCAGAGCGACTACCAGCGCATCGATATCTTCGAGACGCCGGAATTCGGCCGCGTGCTGACCCTGGACGGCAACGTGATGCTGACGGAGCGAGACGAATTCATCTACGATGAGATGATCACCCATGTGCCCATGGCAGTGCATCCCGGCATCAAGGACATATTGGTCATCGGGGCCGGGGACGGCGGCGTGGTGCGGGAACTGGCGAAATATCCGGAGATCGAGTATATCGACCTGGTGGAGATTGACAGGCAGGTGATCCAGGTGTGCAGGGACTACCTGCCGCAGACAGCCTGCAAACTGGATGACGAGCGGGTATATATTCACTACGAGGACGGCTTGAAGTTTGTCCGATCACGGGAAAACGAATATGATTTGATCATCGTGGACTCCACGGATCCCTTCGGGCCGGGGGAAGGCCTTTTTACCAAGGAATTTTACGGAAACTGTTACAAGGCCCTGCGGGAAGACGGCATTATGGTGAATCAGCACGAGAGCCCCTTCTACGAGGCGGATGCCACGGCCTGCATGCGGGCCCACAAGCGCATTGTGGAGAGCTTCCCCATCAGCAGGGTGTACCAGGCCCATATTCCCACCTACCCTTCCGGCCACTGGTTGTTCGGTTTTGCGTCAAAAAGATATCATCCGGTGAGAGATATGGACGCGGTCCGGTGGATGGAGAGAGGGCTGGAGACCCGTTATTACACCCCGAAGCTTCATGCGGGGGCGTTCTGCCTGCCGGCCTATGTGGAGAAGCTGCTGCGGAAGGTGGAATTTACTGATAATAAATAGGTGTATAAAATCTATTTTCCAGCAGGAGCGAGATGAGAGAAGATTCAATTCAGATAAGTTCGAAATGGAAGAAGCTATGATTCCTTTTTCAGAATTGTGTATCCAAATTAGAAATTAATCAATAAATATTGCATAAATAATCAAGATATGGGGTGTATCGAATCAATATGTTTGATAAATATTCTTTGCTGAGGCGGCTGCAGGAGCTTTCTTTTTCTGAACAGGAATACTGGGTAATTGCTGGCAGCGCTATGGTTTTACATGGATTTCGCGCTCAAACACACGATATTGATTTAGGGTGTAGTACACTTTTGGCAGATAAATTAGAGCAGCAAGGCTATACAGTTTCACGTTATGAAGATGGAACTAGAAAAATCTTATATTCTGAAGATGTAGAGATTTTTGAAAACTGGGTTGAGGGTACAGTGGAAATAATCAGCGGCGTTCCTGTTGTGTGTGTAGACGGACTGATACAGATGAAAAAGAAACTGGGAAGGGATAAAGATTTAATGGATATTGCGCTAATAGAAAAAGTGAGAGGAACCAGCCGGCTTTGATAAATGCCGGTTGGTTGGATAAACCAGCTGCTAAACGCGCTGCTCTTTGCTCGTATTGCGCTTGAGAAGCAGCGGCACAATCCCTGCCTGTAAAATTATCATATAGGTATCAACTTTTCTGATTTTCATTGGTTGCTGTTCATAGGCAGAAAATGCTTAAATTACTGCCGCTTCATATGCGGCAGCAGGTATTTTTGGGCGTAATGGGCGCAAAGGCCGGTAAAGAATCCGGTAATGGCGCCGCTGAGTATCAGAAAGGGCAGATAGGTTAAAATGCCGCTGCTGCGGGTTATCAGAAAGGCGGCGGCAATCTGTCCGGCATTGTGAAACAGGGCGCCGAAAATACTGGTGATGAAGATGAAATGCCCGCTTAAAAAACGATTTATCAGACACATAACGGCAAAGCAGAGCAGTCCGCCGCACAGACTGTAAATTAGGCTGACTGCCTGTCCGGAAAAAAAGGCGGAGAGGAGAATGCGCGCAAGCAGCACGAAAAAAGCATCTGCAGGCGTAAAATTGAGCAGCAGAAATAAGGTCACAATATTGGAGAGACCGAGCTTGATACCGGGGATGGGAACAGGATTGGGGATTGCACTCTCCAGTATAAAAATAGTCAATGCGATTACGGTAAAAACGGATAATCTGGTAAGGCGTTTGAGGTTCATGTGTAAAACTCCTTGCATGTAGTAATATCATTTAGGATTAGGGTGTCAAAAGCCTTGACTGAAGTTGCCTGCTGTCAATTTGCCCAAGGTCAATTTGCCCAAGGTCAATTTGACCTGAGAATAGGTGTGCACTCCGCTGCGCCAAATATTTCAATGAGTCTCTAAAGCGAAAATCGTGTTCAGCAATGGTTTCCACGATTTTTGAGTATTATTTCTATGGTGCAAAAGCCGTTAGCACCAATACTTTTGTGTAAATTGACAACTAACATTTTCGGACAGGGCTTTTGCTCAGACCCGCTTTTGCTTCATACCATATACACAATTCGGAACCGGCAAATCAGTGTTTTGCAATGAATTCTTTTGGTAAAAGTCAATAGCTGATACCATCCGGCGCGGTCTGTCCGGCGGCGGACAACTGAATCACGAGTCTGTGCGGCAGACAGACAATGGGCAGCAAGGTGGAGTCGGCAAAGCCTGTAAGAACACAGAGCTTGTCGGGGCAGTCTGCGTCAATGATGCCAATGGCGTCGGGACGGACTTCGATAAGGTTGCTGCCGCCTTCAGGCGCAGGGATGGGGACGGTATAGGGCTGTGTGACGGTGTGTAAATCTATGGTTAAAATAAGCTGCCCGTCCTGATAGATACAGGCGGTCAGTCCCGCCGAGGGCTGTCTGCACCGCAAAAAAATAGTCAGGCAGGAGAGCAGGCATAAAAGAAGTATAAATGCGGATAAAAACAGCCCCCGCCGTTTGAGAATATCCGGAGGGCAGTCTTTCGGCAATGTTTCTTTTTTGTCTGGTAAAAAAGAGCGGCGGCTCTTTTTTTTTCGCGCTATTTTATGTGGGGTTACCTGTTTCATATTCGCATTTCCTTATAGTAATCTGTTCTTTTTTTTGCTATACTTAAAAAATAGAATTTTTTGTGTAACCATGGTATTGTGCGGATATAGAATCATGGTATGTATTATCAGTATAACAAAAGGGATTGGGGAAATGAAGAGAAAACACAAAATTTTTTTAACAGCGGTGTTGACGGGGGGGCTTTTGGTATGTGCCGGATGTGTAAGGATTATGACGTATACGGCGGTGGATACGGTAATGGGGACGGTAAGCAGTCAGACAATCTATTCGAGGAGAGAGGAGGACTGTTTTACGTCCGAGGTAAAGGATTTGATAGTGGGACTGGAGCGGGATACCCTTTCGTGGAGGGTGGAAGGCTCTGAGGTGGCGCGCATCAATGCGGCGGCAGGAAGCGGTGCGGGCGTGCCGGTGTCAGAGAGACTGTATGCGGATTTGGAAGTGCTGCTTAAGCTTTCAGAGGACAGCGGCGGCGCTTTTGACATTACCATTCGCCCTGTGGCAGAATTGTGGAACATAGACGGCTGGGCGGCAGAAGAAGATATTTCCGGCAAGCAGCCGGTAAGCATTCCTACGGGGGAGCAAATCGCACGCGCCTTGTCGTATACAGGTTACGAGAAGGTTCTGTTAGAAGATGGCGCGGTGGCGCTGCCGGAGGGGATGGCGCTGGATTTGGGGGCAGCGGGCAAGGGGATTGCCTGTGACAGGGCTGCCTTATATCTGCAGTCGAAATATGTGCAGGGCGCGGTGGTTTCTGTGGGCGGCAGCGTGGTGACTATCGGGAGAAAGCCGGATGGGACGCAATGGCAGATAGGAATCGTGGACCCGCGGGACACTTCTGCCTTTATCGGAATACTCTATTTAGAGGGAACGCATTTTGTCTCCACGTCGGGGGATTATGAGCGGTATGTGGAGGTGGACGGCGTCCGCTACCACCATATCCTAAATCCGGCGACGGGGTATCCGGCAGAGAGCGGCGCAAGGAGCGTTACCATTTTGTGCGACAGCGGCATATTGAGCGATGCCCTTTCTACGGCGTGTTTTGTGCTGGGGGAGGAAAAGGGAATGGCGCTGGCAGAAGCTTATGGAGCGGAGGCGTTGTTTGTAGATACGGAAGGCAATATTTCCATGACGGAGGGTATGAAGCAGTTTTTTCAGGAAAGGTAGATTTTTGAGCTGGGATTTGGGTAGGAGTGTTTCATATAAGAATGATGAAGCGAGGGCAGGTAAATTGCAAAAACAAAATATGGAATCCGGACATCTTATTACACAGTGGGGAGAAAAAATAGAAAAGACAACAAATAAGGACAGTGTTTTGGCGGAATATCCCAGACCGTTTATGGTGCGGGAAGCCTGGCAGTCTTTAAACGGCTTGTGGAAATATGCGCTTTGCGACAAGACGGAAGGGAAAGAAAAATCCGATATGCCTTTTCCAACACATTTTGACGGAGAAATTTTGGTGCCCTTTTCACCGGAAACCCGTTTGTCAGGAGTGGAAAGACAGCTAAAGCCGGACGGCGTTCTTTTCTACGAAAGAAAGGTTTCTTTCAGTCCGCAGATATTAGAGCGCTATCGGGAGGAATACCGCATTTTACTGCATTTTGGAGCGGTAGATCAGCGCTGTGAGGTAATTGTGGATGGAAGGAAGGCTGGCAGTCACAGCGGCGGGTATCTGCCTTTTACAAGGGATATTACCGGATTTTTGAAAAGAGAGCAGGTGCTGAAAGCGGGCGGGTTTAAGTTGGGGCTGATGGTGCTGGATGATTCTGACACTTCTTATCACAGCGTCGGCAAGCAGACTCTTAAGCCCGGGGGTATGTATTATCAGGCGACCAGCGGTATCTGGCAGACGGTGTGGCTGGAAGCGGTGCCAAAAGTTTATATCAAGGATATTGCATGGGATACTTTTTATGATGAGGGGGAAGTCTCGGTACAGGCAGAGCTGAACTTAGGTGAGCAAAGGAAAGGCAATGCTTATGCGGTAAGGCTTACTTTTTTGAATGGGGAGTACGGTGAGGAGCGCTTTGCGGCAGCAGAAAAAAAGCGGTTTGCGCTTCCGGCTTTTAGGAGCTGGAGTCCCGAAAATCCTTATCTATACAGGGTGAGGCTTGATTTATATGAGAAAGGAAAGGAAGAGGCATGCGACAGTGTGGAGAGCTATTTTGCCATGCGCAAATGCAGCATCGGGACGGACGAAAGGGGTATCCGCCGTATCTTTCTAAACAATAAAGCTTATATGCAGGTGGGCATACTGGACCAAGGGTACTGGCCGGAGAGTATGTATACGCCGCCTTCTGAGGAGGCGATGCTTTTTGACATTGAAAAAATGAAGGCGCTTGGTTTTAATATGCTGAGAAAGCATGTCAAGGTGGAGCCGCAGCGCTGGTATTATCACTGTGACAGGCTGGGTATGCTGGTGTGGCAGGATATGATAAACGGCGGCAGGAAAAATAAGGGGTGGTATGTAACCTATCTGGCGACGTTGTTCCAGCTTCTCCGTATTCAGGCGACGGACCGGCACAAATTTCTGCTTTCCAGACAGGATGCAGCGGGCAGAAGGGAGTATGAGCAGGAACTTGCGGAACTGACACGGCAGATGAAGAAGCATCCTTCTGTGGTGTGCATGGTGCCTTTTAACGAAGGCTGGGGGCAGTTTGCAACCGCAAAAATGACAAATTTGGTGCGGGGCATCAATCCGCACATTATAGTGGATTCTGCAAGCGGCTGGTTTGATATGGGCTGTGGGGATGTAAAAAGCCTGCATTGGTATTTTTTCAAATTGAAATATAAAAGAGAAGAGAAAAGGGCGCTGGCGCTGACAGAATTTGGCGGTTATGTGCAGAAGATTAAGGGGCATGTCAGCCATGAAAAAGAGTATGGCTATCGGATTTTCCATACAAAAGAAGAGTTAGAAGCAGGCTACGAAAAATTAATGCGCGACACTGTCCTGCCTGCGGTAAAAGGCGGTGTCAGTGCCACGGTATATACGCAGCTTTCAGATGTAGAGGAGGAAATCAACGGTCTCTATACCTATGACCGCGCAGTCTTGAAGCTGGATTCGGACATTGTCAGGAAATGGAACCAACGGATGAGAAGGCAAGTATAATGCTTGTTTTTTGGGGCGGCATACAGGGATGGAGGCTGCCGCACGCAGTCTGGCATCCGGTAAACGCGACCTGCAAAACTGTTTATGCACAGTTCCTCGCGCGGAACACCAATACTGCCGCTATGGATGCCGCCGCAGCGTAGCCCAGTACCCAACACAGGTGGGGGAGGATAGCAGCCGCGTTGCCGGCGAACACGGCGCGTTCCAGTTCAACGGCGTGTACAAAAGGCAGCAGGTATGCAGTTTTTTTGAACATGCCGCCTACAAGCTCCAAATCAAACCAGATGCCGGACAGCCATGCGGTAAGGTTGGTGAGAAGCGCACCGCATAAGCCCCCGACCTGTTTGACGTTGAAAAGGCTTCCGAACAGTAGTCCGAGAGCGATAAAGAACAGGGCGACGGGCAGAATGTACAGGGCGGCATACAGGATATTGACGGTTGCCGGAAGTCCCATGATAAGTGCCGTCACGTAGCAGAGAAGGCACTGCGCCAATACAATGGGCAGGATGGGGAGCGCATAGCCAAAGATAAAATCCGCCGCAGTCAGCGGGGAAGTATAGAGCCTTTGCAAAAAAGTGCTTTCCCTGTCCCTGGCTATCAGTGTCGCAGAAAAAAGAGTCATAAACGAAAGTCCGAATACGGTCATACCGGGGGCGAGGCTTTTTAATTCAAAAAGACTCACGGGGATATTTGCCTGTATGGCGCTTAAAAGCAGCAAAAGAACAATGGGAAATCCCAAGCCGAAGAATGCGGTCAACGGGTCCCGCAGGATTTCCTTTGCATTTCTTCCGGAAAAAGTAAGTAATTTCATAGATTTCCTCCATCTGCGGGGGACAATTTCCCGCTTGCTTTTACGATTGTCACAAAGGCATCTTCAAACTTTTCCGTGCCTGCCATTTCTTTTAATTCCTCCGCCGTTCCCAGCGCAAGGAAGGCGCCTGCTTTCATAATGCCAATTCTGTCAGAGAGGCTTTCCGCCTCTTCCATGTAGTGTGTTGTCAGAATAATGGTGATTTTTCCCTTTAGGGAGCGGATAATTTCCCACAAATCACTTCTTGCCAGCACATCCAGCCCCAAAGTGGGCTCATCAAGAAAAAGGATTTGCGGCTCATGTACCAGCGCCATTGCGATGCTGAGCCGGCGCTGCCATCCGCCGGAGAGCTTTCCGGCGCGGCGGGCAAGGATATCGGTCATTCCGAGGGAGTCGGAAAGCGCCGCTATTTTTTCCTTTTTCTTTTCTTTGGAAAGGCCGTAAATGCCGCACATCAGCTCCAGATTTTCCAACACGCTCAAAGCTGGGGCGACGGCAGTCTCCTGTGGCGATATACCGATGATTTCCTTTACTTTTGCGGTATCGGTAACAATGCTTTTTCCATTGAGAAAAGCGTCCCCGCATGTGGGCGGTATCAGACAGGATAGCATTTTGATGGTAGTGGTTTTGCCTGCGCCGTTTACGCCGAGGAGGGAAAAGAGCTCTCCCTGTTTTACGGTCAGGTTCAGTCCGTCCACGGCGGTCAGATCCTTGTATTTTTTTGTCAAATTGACGGTTTTGATAGCTTCCATACATTATTCCTCCGATTCCTGAAAACGGGTTTTCAGTCCCATATACATGTCAGTCAGCATGGAGCTGACTACTTCGGTGTCCAAATCCAGATAAGCTGTCGCGAACATCACAGCGATGCCGTGAACAAATACCCACATTTCGAGATGAAACAGCAATGCTTTTTCGGCGCAAAGTCCTGTACTTTTTTGAATCAGGGGAAGAATTTCAGCCATTTCATCGGCTGGCTGCTCTGCTTCTTCTCTGCTTCTGGTGCGCATAAAGAGCAGTTTAAACAGCTCGGTTTCTTCTCTGGCAAAGCGGATATATGCCATGCCGGATGCCTTATAGGGGGGATACCTGCCTGCTGCCATGTCCTCCTTCAGATAACGCTGGTAGCAGGTATTGGCAGCTTTTAACACTTCCTGCTGCAGCTCTTCCATATTGGTGAACAGACCAAAGATAACTTTCGGGGAAGAGTACAGCTTTGCGCCGAGCGCTCTTGCAGTGACGGCGTGAAAGCCTTCTGTTCTTGTGATATCCAAAGCGGCATCCACAATTTCACTTCTGGTAAATTTGCTTTTGGGCGGCATAGGGTTCCTCCTTACAGATAATAACAGGCTGCATTTGCTTATATGGTACAATACTTGATTTTAAATAAGAAACATACGTTGCGCAACATATGTTTCTTATCATATCAGAAAATGATGCGGCTGTCAAGGCGCATACTGTCTGCCGGAACACAGAGGCAAGGGATTATATCAAAATTTACTGAACTTTACCATATCTGTGCTAAAAAGAGAAGGCTATACCAGACTTGGAGCGAATTTTGAAAGTTTTAACCCAACAGCTCGCGGATTTTGGCTGAAATATTTTACTGCGTACACGAATAGTGTAGTGCCGATATGCAGAAAGCTGCTTTAGGCAGATATGGTGTGAGATTTTTGCATTATTTATCTTCATCCAGAAATACTTTGGAGCCTGTCGCGCCGGTCTGCCCCTGATACTTGCTCTGATAGGGATGCAGGGCGGAACCATCCATCTCTGCAAATACAAGCTGCCCGATTCTGCGCCCCGCTTTTAATGCAATGGCACACCGGTTGGCGTTGTACAGTTCCAGAGTGATTTGGCCTTGAAAGCCGGGGTCTGCCCAGCCTGCATTTTGAATAAAGAGCCCCAAAGTTGGTTTTCCACTTTTTATCAGAGCATACATTTGAAATGCTTGACAAGGAAAACCACAGCCATTATACTTTTTATAAATAGAATGGCATGAAGATAAGGGTCTCTTATCCGGTGTGGATAGGGGCCTTTTTCAAAAGGAGAGAAATATATGAGTAAGATTATTTTGACGGGAGATCGTCCTACGGGCAGGCTCCATGTAGGACATTATGTGGGTTCTTTGCGGGGCAGGGTGGAACTGCAGAACGCAGGAGAATATGACAAGATTTTCATTATGATAGCCGATGCGCAGGCGCTGACGGACAATGCGGATAATCCAGAAAAAGTCAGGCAGAATATTATTGAGGTGGCGTTAGACTATTTGTCCTGCGGCTTGGACCCTGCGCGCTCCACACTTTTTATCCAGTCCCAGATACAGGAGCTGGCGGAGCTTTCTTTCTATTATATGAATCTGGTGACGGTGTCCAGATTACAGAGAAATCCTACGGTAAAGGCAGAAATTCAGATGCGGAACTTTGAGACCAGCATTCCGGTTGGTTTCTTTACTTATCCAATCAGTCAGGCGGCGGATATCACGGCATTTCAGGCGACGACGGTTCCCGTGGGGGAAGACCAGCTTCCCATGATAGAGCAGTGCAGGGAAATTGTCCGTAAGTTTAATGCGGTGTATGGCGATACTCTGACGGAGCCGGAGGCGCTGGTGCCCCAAAATGAAGTCTGCAGCAGGCTGCCGGGCACCGACGGCAAGGCGAAGATGAGCAAGACTCTGGGCAACTGTATCTATTTGTCGGATACGGCGGACGAAGTGCGCGCCAAGATTATGAGCATGTTTACCGACCCCAATCACCTAAAGATTACCGACCCGGGCTCACTGGAGGGCAATACGGTCTTTACTTATCTGGATGCATTCTGTAAAGAGGAGCACTTTGGGCGTTACCTGCCGGAGTATGCCAATCTGGACGAGTTGAAAGGGCATTATCAGAGAGGCGGTCTGGGGGATGTGAAGGTGAAGAAGTTCTTAAACGCCGTTATGCAGGAGGAGCTGGAGCCAATCCGCGCCCGCAGGAGCGAGCTGGAAAAGCAGATTCCGGATATCTATGAGATACTGAAAAAAGGCAGCGAGGCTGCGCGGGAGACAGCGGCGCAGACTATGGCGGCAGTAAAGGCGGCGATGAAGATTAACTATTTTGAGGATGCGGCGCTGATAGCGGAACAGGCTTCCCGCTACGGCGAAAAATAGTTGTTTACAACCTGCTTTATTTGTGCTACATTAGTAGATGTGATTTTAGCCGATGCGCAGGTTTTGGACACTCCGACCGGACCTTGGTATCAGGCGTTTAACGAAAAGGAGGACGGAATATGATTTCCAAAGAAAAGAAAACAGCAATTATCAACGAGTATGCAACGAAGCCGAATGACACAGGCTCACCGGAGGTTCAGATTGCGGTGCTGACCGAGAGAATTCGCGAGTTGACCGAGCATATGCAGAAGAACCCGAAGGATCATCATTCCAACAGGGGACTGCTGAAGCTGGTTGGACAGAGACGTGGTCTGCTTCAGTATTTAAAGGAAAAGGATATTGAGAGATATCGTTCTCTTATCAGCAGATTAGGACTCAGAAAGTAATTGTAAGAAACCGAAGCGGAGCGGGTCCGATGATGCAGACCTCTCCGCTTTTATTCTCTTTTTAAGAGAAAAGTATTTGCTGCAACTGTTGATTCTTCAGGCAGGTTTTTATCCGAGACCGCTGAAAAGGGCATATGCTTCGTGTGTTTTTTTCAGTAGTTTCGGAAGGCTTCCTGAAGCACCGTCCGCGGGAGCGGATTGTTTAAAAAGGAGATTTGTATGTATAAAACGTTTACCATGGAGCTGGGAGGGCGTACCTTAAGCGTGGACATCGGCAGGGTTGGAAAGCAGGCGAACGGCTGTGCTTTTATGCACTACGGAGATACTACGGTATTGTCCTGCGCAACGGCTTCGGACAAGCCGAGGGATGGCATCGACTTTTTCCCCTTAAGTGTAGAGTATGAGGAGAAAATGTATGCTGTCGGCAAGATTCCCGGGGGCTTTAATAAAAGGGAAGGAAAAGCAAGTGAGAACGCAGTGCTGACCAGCCGCGTTATCGACAGACCCATGCGTCCGCTTTTCCCGAAGGATTACCGCAATGACGTGACGCTCAACAATATGGTTATGAGCGTAGACCCTGCATGCCGTCCTGAGCTGGTAGCAATGCTCGGCGCTGCGATTGCAACTTGTATTTCCGATATTCCTTTTGACGGACCCTGCGCCATGACCCAGATGGGTCTGATTGACGGTGAGCTGATTGTCAATCCTTCACAGGAGCAGTGGAAAGCGGGCGATTTGAACCTGACTGTCGCTTCCACCAAAGAGAAGGTGATTATGATTGAGGCTGGCGCCAATGAGGTTCCTGAGGACAAAATGCTGGAGGCAATCTATAAGGCGCATGAAATCAATCAGACTATCATAGCATTTATAGAAGGCATTGTTGCCGAGGTTGGCAAGCCGAAGCATACTTACGCAAGCTGTGCGGTTCCTGAGGAGCTGTTTGCCGCCATCAAGGAAATTGTGCCGCCAGCAGAGATGGAGGTTGCCGTATTTACGGACGACAAGGAGACAAGGGAAAACAATATCAAAGAAATTACCGAAAAGCTGGAAGCGGCGTTTGCAGATAATGAGGAATGGCTGGCGCTGTTAGGCGAAGCGGTTTACCAGTATGAGAAGAAGACAGTGCGCAAGATGATTTTGAAGGACCACAAGCGTCCTGACGGACGTGAAATTACCCAGATACGTCCGCTTGCAGCAGAGGTTGACATCATTCCTCGTGTGCATGGTTCCGCCATGTTTACGAGAGGACAGACACAGATTTGCAATGTATGTACCTTGGCGCCGCTGTCGGAAGCGCAGCGCGTGGATGGGCTTGACGAAAACGAGACTTCTAAGCGGTATATGCATCACTACAATTTCCCTTCTTATTCCGTAGGTGAGACCAAGGTTTCCAGAGGACCGGGCAGAAGAGAAATCGGACATGGCGCGTTAGCGGAGAGGGCTTTGATTCCGGTATTGCCCTCGGAGGAGGATTTCCCCTATGCAATCCGCACAGTATCCGAGACCTTTGAGTCAAACGGTTCTACTTCCATGGCTTCCACCTGTGCGTCCTGTATGTCCTTAATGGCAGCGGGCGTTCCGATTAAGAAGATGGTGGCAGGCATTTCCTGCGGACTGGTAACAGGCGATACCGATGATGATTTTGTCCTGCTCACGGATATTCAGGGGCTGGAAGATTTCTTCGGTGATATGGACTTTAAGGTAACAGGCACTACCGAGGGTATTACGGCGATTCAGATGGATATTAAGATTCATGGTTTGACAAGACCGATTGTGGAAGGCGCCATTGCAAGGTGCAGGGAAGCAAGGCTGTTCATTATGGACACCTGCATGAAGCCTGCCATTGCAGCTCCCAGACCGGAGGTTGGTCCCTACGCGCCCAAGATTATCTCTATTCAGATTGACCCGGAAAAAATTGGGGATGTTGTGGGACAGAGAGGCAAAACAATTAACGAGATTATTGCCCGTACAGGCGTTAAGATTGATATTACGGACGACGGAAACGTATCCGTATGCGGCACAGACAAAGAAATGATGGATAAGGCGGTTGACATGGTAAAGATGATTGTGACCGATTTTGCCGAAGGCCAGATTTTCAAAGGAAAAGTGGTAAGCATCAAAGAATTTGGTGCGTTTATCGAGTTTGCGCCGGGCAAGGAAGGTATGGTGCATATTTCCAAGATTGCAAGGGAAAGAATTGCACATGTGGAGGATGTCCTGACTCTGGGAGATATCGTTACGGTGGTATGTCTCGGCAAGGATAAGATGGGCAGAATCAGCTTTTCCATGAAGGACGTTGCACAGCAGTAATCTAAAAATTTTCATTTTCATTACGTAGGAGGAGAAAGTAAATGAAAAAGGCAGTTGCAGTTTTATTAACCTGTGTCGCTATGCTGGGACTGACAGCCTGCGGCGGACAAAAGAAGGAAGGATGGGCGGATGCCGACTTGGATTTCAAGTCTGCCTCTGAAACCGTAACCGTAAAAAAGGACCATGCTTTTATTACCTATAATGACGTGGCATACTACACGGATTATTCTGACGGTTCCTATGAAGAATATTCCGAAGCATTTGCAACGAACAGAGGTCTTGAAATCGGCATGACCGTGGAAGACTATGCAAAGCTTTATTCCGTAAAGCCCGGTTATGCAGTGTGGGAGCTGTATTCCGGCAGCAACAATGAGTATACCAGTTTTGCAGAGTATACCAATCAGGATCCTTCCGAAATGTACGATGGTACATACGGCAATGTATGGCTTGACCTTGGTTTTGCAAAAGAAGATGGTAAGTGGAGAGTACTGAGGGATTACGAAGTACAGAATGTATGGTTCTGTGACGCAGACTTTGACGACTTTGACGAAGTAGTGGTATTTGCTGTCAACTTTGATAAGTGGGGCGAGATTCAGGGATTTTCCATCGAGCACTTTACCTATGATGAGGCATGGGATACCTGGCAGGGATGGGCTGACTAAGCAGTCCTTGTAAAGAATACAAAAGCAAAAAGAGAATGGCAAGCCGCCATTCTCTTTTCATGTGAAGTTTTAGAAGTTCTTAAGCAGCGTTTTTTGCGGCTTTAGAACTTCTCTTCACATTGGGAAGTTTTCACATTATACTGCTTCGTGGAAGGTCCTGCTGATAACATCTGCCTGTTGTTCCGGCGTCAATTTGATGAAGTTTACTGCGTAACCGGAAACGCGGATGGTAAGCTGGGGATAATTTTCAGGATGCTTCTGGGCATCCAAAAGCATATCTCTGTTTAATACATTTACATTTAAGTGGTGCCCGCCCTTTGTTGCGTACCCGTCTAAAAGCGCTACCAGATTGTCAACCTGTGCTGTATTTGTCATAATCAATACCTCCTTATATTTAATAATAATAATGATTACTGTTTATTTCTAAGCAAATCATAACACTTTTATGCTTCGATGTCTATATTTTCTTCCTTTTTTTCTGTTCTTTTTTTGATACAAATACTTTTGCAAAGAAAAAAATTCTTTTGGTAATATCATGGACAACACTACATATATTAGTTTTAGGAACCAGAGAAACCATAACTTGTATCTGCGGCATGCAGATGCAGGGCGGGAGGTTATACCGATGGGGAAGGCAGACAGTATTTTGTATATATTTCCGCAATACATGCGGCACTTTTGGGGACAGGCTGCTTCGTATCATGAAAGACTGCAGGAAATACGGCTTCGTGTGGGAAAGCCGGTAATTGTCAGGCTGCATGAAGGAGAATATTTTTTGGACGGGCAGGGACAGTTTAGCAGGGACGGCAAAAAGGCGTACAGAATAGAAAAAGAGGCGCTGACTGATATTTTAAACCAAATCTGCCATGACTCCGTATATGCTTATGAGGATGAGCTGAAACAAGGATTTTTAACGGTTGCAGGAGGGCATAGGGTTGGAATCGCGGGACAAGCCGTGGTGGAGGAGGATGGACATGTCAGGACGCTAAAGCATGTTTCCGCCATGAATATCAGGATTGCCCATGAGATAAAGGGAGCGGCGGATAAGGTCCTGCCGTCTTTGTATGAAGCAGGCAGGCTTTGCAATACGCTTATTATTTCTCCGCCCGGGTGCGGGAAAACGACCTTGCTCCGCGATATCATAAGACAGGTGTCGGACGGCAATGCCTATGGAGGCGGCAAAACGGTAGGGGTGGTGGATGAAAGGTCGGAGATTGCGGGCAGCTATATGGGAGTACCGCAGAATGACGTTGGAATCCGCACCGATGTGCTGGACTCCTGTCCGAAGGTATATGGCATGATGATGCTGATACGTTCTATGGCGCCTGAAGTGGTGGCAATCGACGAATTGGGAAGCATGGAAGATGTGGAAGCGATGCGGCGTGCATCGGCGTGCGGCTGCGGGCTGCTGGCAACAGTGCACGGTTTTGGGCTGGAGGATCTGAAAAAAAAGGAATATATGGACAATATGCTGCGGGAAGGGCTTTTTGCAAGGTATGTGGAAATGGATAGAAAAAACGGCCGCCCCCATATCAGCAGAATTTATCAAAAGGAGCAGAGGATATGCTGCGGATAATCGGTGCGTGCTGTATTGTTCTGGGGAGTACCGGAATCGGCTTCTGGTACAGGAGAAGACTTTATGAGGCAATATGGCATTTGCGATGCATGAAACAAATACTGGAATTTTTTATGGGGGAAATCAGGTACGGAAAAGCGACGCTGCCGGAGTGTTGTAAGAAGGCGGGAGAAAGAGCCGAGGAACCATACCGCAGCGCCCTTCTGGAAATCTATCAGAAGACTGCGGCGCACGACGGAAGCAGTTTTTCGGAAAAGTGGGTCACGAGTATGACGGCTGCGCTGGCAGAGGTTCCCGTTACGCAGAAGGAAAAGGAAATTTTTCTGTGTTTTTCTGCGGGCAGCCGGATTTCGGACAATCATATGCAGCAGCAGGCGATTGCGGGGTACAGGGATATGCTTGCGGGCAGTATACAGAGCAGGGAGGAAGAACCCGAAGGATCATCATTCCAACAGGGGACTGCTGAAGCTGGTTGGACAGAGACGTGGTCTGCTTCAGTATT
>WSLY01000016.1 GCA_013316825.1 Lachnospiraceae bacterium
GGACCGTACCTCTCTTTCTTTTGTATTAGCAATTCTGCTTTTGTCTGTCTGTTTCTTTGTTTGTAAGTTCATTATATCTTCTTGTTTTCTATTTGTCAACACTTTTTTCTAATTTTTTTCAAAATTTTTGTCTTTTTTGCCTTTTATGACAAACTTTTCCATAATTTTATGATAATACCGCACCGATTGCGGCACAAACAGACCAAGACGCCTTCACGCAGTTTTACTCTCTGCTGCTTTCCGCCGGCAATATATTGGGGCAAACTCCCCAATTCAAGCACCTCTTGATTTCCCTGCCGCCGCAATTGCCAAAAATATGACGCAGGTGAATCTGGCAGACCGGATGGGCGTCAATTATCAAGCAGTTTCCAACTGAGAGCGTGGCAATTCCATGCCGGATATCAGCAGGCTAAGCAAGTTATGCCGGATTCTTGATATAAGCTTTGAACAGCAATATTGCTGAAAATATAGAAATCGATTTAGCCGGACTAATCGGGCTGGCTCCCTTTCTGAAAAAAGACGCAGTAAACAGACTGGCAGAAAAACTTTCTACAGAAGACATAGACCTCCGCCTGCCCAGCGAACTGCCCCTTTTGTGGACAAGGAAATCCTGCAGCAGCTTTTGTAAGCGTCACACATGCAGTAAACTGCGTCAGACAACATATAACATGGGTAAAAAAGAAACAGAGCCGCCGCACACCTTGCAGCATCCTCTGTTTCTTTTCTGTTTCTTTTCTATTTCCTTGTTATTCTTTTACAGCTGCGTTACCACAAAAATATCATAGACCGCTTTTATCGCCGTCTCAAAATCCTCGTTGGCAACGCCTATGATGATGTTAAGCTCGGAAGAGCCCTGGTCTATCATTTTGACGTTGACATTGGCGTGCGCCAGCGCGGAAAAAAGCCTGCCCGCCGTACCGCGCATGGATTTCATGCCCCGCCCCACTACCGCAATCAGCGCCAAATCAGATTCAATATCAATGGAATCAGGGTTCGCCAGCCTGTGAATGCCTGCCACCACCTTCTGCTCCTTGTGCATAAATTCATCCTGATGAACAAACACCGTCATCGTGTCGATACCAGACGGCACATGCTCAAAGGAAATGCCGCTTTCCTCAAAGGACTGCAGCACCTTTCTGCCAAAGCCGATTTCGGAATTCATCTTGTCTTTTTCTATATTGATGGCACAAAAGCCTTTTTTACCTGCAATACCTGTAATAACATATTTGGATTTCTGGCAGGTACTTCCCACAATCCACGTGCCTTCATCCTCCGGCGCATTGGTATTGCGGATATTGATAGGAATTCCCTGCTGGCGCACAGGGAAAATTGCATCCTCATGAAGCACGCCCGCGCCCATATAAGCAAGCTCCCTGAGCTCCCTGTAGGTTATCACCTCAATGACTTCAGGGTTTTCAATGATTCGGGGGTCCGCCACCAAAAAGCCCGAAACGTCCGTCCAGTTTTCATATACATCCGCCTTGACCGCCTTCGCCACAATGGAGCCGGTAATATCAGAACCGCCTCTGGAAAAGGTTTTGACCCGTCCGTCGGCATAAGCGCCGTAAAACCCGGGAATGACGGCAGCGCCACAGTGGGACAGCCTCTCTCCAAGCACCTCATTTGTCAGATCCGCATCAAACTCGCCGTTATCCTGAAAGAAAATTACTTCTGCCGCATCAATAAAATCAAACCCCAGATAAGCCGCCATTATGATGCCGTTTAAGTATTCTCCGCGGGAAGCTGCATAATTATGCCCTGCCTTCTCCTTAAAATTCTTTTCAATCACCGCAAACTCTTCGTCCAAAGAAAGCTCCATACACAGACCGTCGATAATTTCCTGATACCTTGCCTTTATTGCAGCAAGTGCATCAGAAAAGTCCTTCCCCGTCTTTGCAATGGCATAACAGTCATAAAGCATATCCGTCACCTTGGTATCATTCGAAAAACGCTTGCCCGGTGCGGAGGGGATTACATAACTCCTCTCCTTATCCGCCCTGATGATATTGCCTACTTTGACAAACTGCTCCGCGCTGGCAAGAGAACTGCCGCCAAATTTTACTACTTTTTTCATCATAATCTCCATTCTTCCTGCGTCCGAACATCGGGACACAGGTACAAACACTGTACAAAATTTATTTTTCAAAAAGCCTGTCGATTAACTTATGTCCTTCGGCAATCTGTATGCCGCCGGCACACCCTTCCCGTTCATTGTAGCTTCTGCTTTCGCTTTTGTTATTGATAGACGTGCTGTCATACAGAAGGTACGGCACACTGTCCGAAGTATGTGTGCGCACCCGTATCGGCGTTGGATGGTCCGGCAGTACAAGAAGCCTAAAATCAACGCCCACAGCCTGCAGCTTTTCCACAACAGGACCTATGACTCTGGTGTCCAGATAATGAATGGCACGCACCTTTTTCTCCACACTGCCCTGATGCCCCATCTCGTCCGGCGCTTCCACATGAATATACGCAAAATCATAACCGTCTTCCAAAAGAGCCTTGCACGCGGCATCCACCTTGCCCTCGTAATTGGTATGTAAACCGCCTGTCGCGCCCTCCACGTCTGCCACGCCCATGCCGGCGCCTACTGCGATTCCCTTGAGTAAATCCACGGCGGACACCATCATACCTTTTTTTCCCGTTTTTTCTTCAAAAGAAGAAAGCGCAGGCCGGGTTCCCGCTCCCCAGAACCAGCAGCAGTTTGCCGGATTCAGCCCCTGCTTTTTCCGTTCTATGTTAATCGGATGGTTCTTTAAAATTTCATAGCTTTTTTCCATCATGCCGCGGAATTTTTCCTCCACAGGCAGATACTTCCCAATCACCTGTCCCAACACGTCATGGGGCTGGGTAAACTCCATCACCCTTCCTTGGTTCCAAATCAGGCAGTGCCGGTAGCTGGTGCCCACATAAAACTGAAATTCTTTGCTGGCAAGCTCCTTTTCTACCGCACGTAAAAGCACTGCACAGTCCTTTGTGCTGATTTCCGAAGAACTGTGGTCGATGATTGTCTGCTCCTCAAAAGGACAATCGTTCTCCGAAAGTGTAACAATATTACAGCGCAGGGCAATGTCCGTATCCTTCATGGGGACGCCGATACTAAGCGCTTCCAGCGGTGACCGCCCGGAATAATAAATTCTGGGATTGTAACCCAGCACAGACAAATTGGCAGTATCGGAACCCGGCTTCATGCCTTCGGGAATCGTATGCACCATGCCAATCTCAGCCTCTTTGCCAAGGCGGTCCAGATTGGGCGTATCGGCATACTCCAAAGGCGTCTTTCCATCAAGCGACGCAATCGGCTCATCAGCCATGCCATCGCCCAAAACGATTACATATTTCATATAAATCTCCTGTTTTTCATTATGCCTCGATACGAATCCTGCTGCCAGCCAAAACATCCGCAATCTGTTCATAGAGGGCGGCAAATTCTTTTTCCTTCATAACGCCTGTTACATATCCCGTTTCTTCCGATGCTTCCGGCAGTTGTATCTCCTGCAGCCCTTCGCCAAAAAGCTTTTCTATCCGCTCTTTGCAGCCGGCTTTCACTCTGAAAAAGAATCTTCTCGCCACATTGTCCATACTGACAAGTGCCGCTTCCCCCGCATCCCAGAAGCAGGTAAGCGTTTCTCCCATATGACGGGCACAATCCACCACGTCCGCCGCCACCGCGCTCGCCGTAGGAAGCTTGCCCGCGCCGCGTCCGTAATACATGGACTCACCAAGCATATTGCCTTTTACCAGTACTGCGTTGAACACACCGTTCACCGTATATAGCGGCGAGTCGGAGGAAATAAGGAACGGCGCCGTCATAGCAAGCGTTTCCTCACCCACCCTTCTGCTAAGCGCAAGAAGCTTAATAGACATGCCAAGCGCACGCGCATAAGCAAAATCGCGTGCCGTAATTTTTGTGATGCCTTCCGTATATATCTTTTCGTAATTCACGCTTTTTCCTGTCATCAGAGAAGAAAGAATAGCAATTTTACGGCAAGTGTCATATCCCTCCACATCTGCCTCAGGATTACGCTCCGCATAGCCCTTTTCCTGCGCCTCTTTCAAAACAGCTTCAAAGGAGGCGCCTTCCTTCTCCATCTTCGATAAAATATAATTGGTCGTGCCGTTTAATATACCGGTAATGGCTTCAATGCGGTCCGCGGTCAGGGCATTATTCAACGTTCTGATAATGGGGATGCCGCCCCCTACGCTCGCTTCAAAAAGATAGCTGCATTTGTGCGCTGCCGCAAGCGCTAAAAGCTCGGGACCATGTGCGGCAACCAGCTCCTTATTGGAGGTACACACGCTTTTCCCTGCTGCAAGTGCCTGCTTTGTGAACGCATACGCCGCGCCCACGCCGCCCATCGTTTCGCACACAATTTTTACTTCGTCGTCTTCCATAATCTGCGTAAAATCATGAATGACCTTTTTTTCGTAGGGGTCGCCCGGAAAATCCCGCAAGTCCAGAATATACTTTACATGAAGCTCCTCCCCCACATTCCTTTTTATCACACTCCTGTTTTCTTCGATTACTTCCACGACGCCGCTTCCCACCGTGCCGTATCCCAAAACCGCTGCCTGTATCATGCCGTACCACGCCTTTCTCTATCGTCCGTTTTTCTTTTCTCTTCCTTTATATAAGCGGATATTTATCCGTAAGCGACTGCACAATGGCTCTCGCCTCCGAAACCTTTTCCTCGCCGCCCTTTAATACCATGGCAATCGCCTCCGCAATCCTGTCCATATCCTCCGCATTCATACCGCGGGAGGTAACCGCAGGCGTACCCAGCCGGACGCCGCTTGTCACAAACGGGGACTGAGGGTCATTGGGAATCGTATTTTTATTGCAGGTAATATGCGCCGCATCCAAGAGCTTCTCCACAGCCTTTCCTGTCAGCCCGAGATTAGTCAAATCCACAAGCATCAGGTGGTTGTCCGTACCGCCGGAAACAATCTTGATGCCACGGGTCAAAAGTCCCTTGCAAAGTGCCTGCGCATTTTCTATAATACCCTTCTGATACGTTTTAAATGCATCGGTGAGCGCCTCTTTAAAGCAGACTGCCTTCGCAGCAATCACATGCATCAGTGGTCCTCCCTGGATCCCCGGGAAAATCGCCTTATTAAAATTAAATTTCTCTGCTGCTTCCTTATTACAGAGAATCAGACCGCCGCGGGGTCCCCGCAGGGTCTTGTGCGTGGTGGTCGTCACCACGTCCGCGTAAGGAATGGGGCTTGGGTGCAGCCCTGCCGCCACAAGTCCGGCAATATGCGCCATATCCACCATCAGAACCGCGCCGACCTCATCAGCCACCTCGCGGAACTTCTTAAAATCAATCGTGCGCGCATAAGCAGACGCGCCCGCAATAATCATCTTCGGCTTATTGGCAAGCGCAAGCTCCCGCATCTTATCATAATCCAAAAAACCGTCGTCATCGACACCATAAGGAACAATGTGAAAATATTTGCCCGACATATTAACCGGACTTCCGTGCGTCAGGTGCCCGCCGTGGTCCAGATTCATACCCATAATGGTATCCCCCGGCTTACAGACTGCAAACTGTACCGCCATATTTGCCTGTGCGCCGGAATGAGGCTGTACATTGGCATAGTCACAGCCAAAAAGCTCCTTTGCCCTATCTATCGCCAGATTCTCTACTACGTCCACGCACTCGCAGCCGCCGTAATACCGCTTTCCCGGATATCCTTCCGCATACTTATTCGTCAAGGGGCTTCCCATCGCCGCCATAACCGCCTTGCTCACCCAGTTCTCGGAAGCAATCAGCTCAATGTGGCTGTTCTGCCTTTCCTGTTCATCTACAATCGCCTGTGCAATTTCCTCGTCCACAGCTCTTACTTCATCTAATGAATACATTCTGCTCCTCCTCTTTGATACCTGATAGTCGATAACCACAACGATTATAGCATAGCCGTCAAGGTTTACGCAATACATTTCATTTACATTTGAGCGTTTACCTGTTACAATAAAAGCGTGCGGACAGCTCTTTGCGGGTTCCGCTTCGCTGATTTTGCTTCCAAAGATAAATCCAAAAGGGGGGTTCTATGTACGATATCATTATCAATCCGGCTTCCCGTTCCGGACGGGGCAGGCATATCTGGAAAGAAATCATAAAACCGGCGCTTATCGAAAGGCAGGTGCCCTACAAAGCATATTTTTCCAAGAAAGCGGGAGACGTGATTCGTCTGGCACACCAAATCACTTCTCATGCCGAAGACGGAAAAATGCTCCGCCTGATTGTCCTTGGCGGCGACGGCACGGTAAACGAAACGCTGCAGGGAATTTCTTCCTTTGAACGTGTCGCCATCGGCTATATTCCCACCGGCTCCAGCAATGACCTTGCAAGAGATTTGGGCATTCCCCGCGAGCCTCTTGCGGCACTTCTCCATATTTTATCCGCCGAAAAAGATTCCCGCATCCGCATTATGGACAGAGGAATCGTCAAATTTGCAGGAAAGGAGCGTTCCTTTGCCGTTAGCTGCGGGCTTGGCTTCGACGCCGCCGTATGCGCAGAGGCGATGCGCTCCCGTATCAAAGAGGTGTTAAACAGGATAGGTCTTGGCAAGCTGACTTATTTAGGCATCGCCATAAAACAGCTTTTTGCCGCCAAGCCCATATCCTGCCGGCTGTATCTGGATGACAACGAGCCTATATACATCAGAAAAATTTTATTTGCCGCAGTTATGAACCACCGCTACGAGGGCGGCGGCTTTCAGTTCTGCCCTGCTGCCGACGATACGGACGGTATCTTCGATTTGTGTGTGGTGGGCTCTCTTCCGAAGCTTGTCATTCTGTTTGCACTGCCAACCGCCTTTTTCGGAAAACATTTTCTCTTCCCGCATGTTACGCCTTACCGCGCCCGCCGCGTCCGGCTTGAAGCGGATGCCCCCCTCTGGCTCCATACGGACGGAGAAGCGCACGAGAAAACCAAATCCATTGAAATTGCCTGCAGTCAGGGCGATATACGTTTTCTCGTTTGATTTCTAAAGACTTTCTTAATAATCTCTGAATGTTAAAAAAAAGGGATTGCAAAATAAAAAAACTCCGCTATACTTGACTTGTACGAAAAAAAGTTTTGTCTCAGGCAGAATTTGCCGCTTATGATGGGAGTTTTTATTGTGAAAAAATTAAAAAAGCTTTATACCAATTACCGTCATGCAATTCCACTGATTATCTATGGAATCATCTACATGACATGGTTCTGCCATCTGGAAAAGACGGTGACAAAGCAGTATACCGTCATCCACATGACACTTGACGATTTTATTCCGTTCTGCGAAATTTTTGTCATTCCATACTTTTTATGGTTTGCCTACATTGCCGTCGTGGTTGCCTTTTTCTTTTTTAAAGACAAAACGGAATACTACAGAGTCTGCGCCTTTTTGTTTACCGGCATGACTATATTCCTGATTGTGTCGACGCTTTGGCCAAACGGACATCATCTGAGGCTGAGCGAAATGCCCCGCGACAATATATTTACCCGCATGGTTGCTTTTCTGTGGAAAACGGATACGCCTACCAACCTTTGGCCCAGCATCCATGTGTATAATTCCTTAGGCGCCCATATTGCCATCGCCAAAAGCAAGCACTTTGAAAATAGAAAGGGTATTAAAACCGCCTCTCTGATACTGGCAGTTTCCATTATTCTTTCTACCATGTTAATCAAACAACATTCTTTATTTGATGTATTGACAGCTTTCGCTTTATGTGCTATAGTATATACAGTCGTATATAGATACGACTTGGTTATGGCAATTAGCCAGCGTTTCGCTGGAAAATCCAGACCACAGATTGGCTAATGCCAATCTGAAAGCAATATTCATTGCTGAATTCCTATTAAAAGAACGCCACGGATACCCCCTATGTCCGTGGCGTTCGCCCTTTTTATCTGCTTTTCGGTAAAGCAAGAGCGCGGCAAATTTTTATATTGCCGCGCCCTGTTTTTTGCTCCTGGATACTTTATTCTGACGAAAATCTAACTAATGGAAGTCTAATTGAAATTAAATATTTTTTTGCAAATGTCATAGCCTTCTATGGAAAGCTTTCTGCCTCCTCTGCCGGGCAGGTTCATCGCACCTCCCATAATACCGTTTCGAAGATAAAAATACAAGCGCTTATCTTTTTTACGCAGATAGCTCCAAAGCTCCTTCTTCGCTTCCAGATGTTCCTCGCTTCCTGACTTAATACAGAAGATGGAAGACACCGTCATGATAATCTCCAGATAATTTCTCATATACTGGTAACAGCGCTTGCTGCCCATAATAGCAGACTTGTTCTCCACAAGATAGTCTATCATCAATTTGTTGACGCGAAGCTGCTGGTCCAGCCTTGATATCATGACACTTTCATTGACTGACTGGTCTTCACGCCCGATATAATACCGGTAAAAATTGACATCCAGATAGTACATATTTTCCACATGGGGAAGGGGCTCGAACACATAGAGATTGTCTACATAAAACGTATGCTCCGGCAGCTTCAGCCCGCAGTCCCGCAAAAGCTGCGTTCTGAAAATCACAGAATGCATCAGGATATAGTGTCCCTTGCTGAAATGCTTGCAGTCCGACCATGTAAACATTTTGTCCTTGGGAAGGATATGGCGGTAATGCATGACTTTCTTGCGCTTCTCTCCCACCTTTTCATAGACAAAGTTACTGACCAGCATGTCCAGATGCTTGCCGCCTCCCGCTATGGTTCTCAGGGTATCAAGAATCTGCCTGTACGCCTCCTCCTGCACCCAGTCGTCGCTGTCCACCACTTTAAAAAAGAGCCCTGTTGCATTTTCTATGCCTGTGTTGACAGCCGAGCCATGACCGCCATTTGCCTTGTGAATCACCTTTATGATACCGGGATACTTTGCCTGATATTCATCCGCAATCTCTGCGGTATTATCCTTTGTGGAACCGTCGTCCACTATCAGTATCTCAACGTCTTCGCCGCCGGGAAGCAGCGATTCAATGCATTTGCCCATATAGGCTGCCGAGTTGTAGCACGGTATTGCTATGGATAGTAGTTTCATGTTACTCTTGCCTCCGGTACTTTTCATTTCCCAATTTTATATTTAAATAACCTGTATAAGCTGCAAAAGCAGACGGAACAGGATATTTTTCCTCTGTGTCGGCAGCTTCCGCAAAGGTCCAGCCTTCTCTTATCAAAGCGTCCGTATCCGATGCGAACTCGTCCACTCTTATCATATATCCCCACATATGCCATTCCTTATGCGTAAAAATATGACAGGAATCACGAAGCTTTGTAATACGGATTGCCTTTATCCCCTTTTCTAACAGCCATTCCTTTACTTCGTCGGCGCTTCTGTGCCCTTCCATGGAAGGAAATTCATACATACCTGCCAAAAGTCCCTTGGGGGCTCTCTTGCGGAGTGCCGTCCTGTTTTCGTCCTGTATCACCAGAACCGTTTTGTTTTCTATGCTGCGCGGTTTTTTTGCCCCCTTTTTAGGATATGCCGCCTGCTCGCCCCGCTCCCGCGCCAGACAAAGCTCTGCAAGCGGACACCTTTCGCAATGGGGGGCTCCGTTGGGAATACAGACGGTTGCGCCGATTTCCATCATCGCCTGATTAAAGTCTCCCGCACGCTCCGGCATAATGCCAAGAAGCGCTTCCTCCGTCTTTTTCTTGACTGCAGGAAGCAGAATATCCTCCTCCAGCCGCAAAATCCGCGCCAACACTCTGAGTACGTTGCCGTCAACCGCAGGGACCCTCCTGCCATATGCAATAGAAGCAATGGCGCCTGCCGTATAGCTTCCGATGCCGGAAAGCTTTAAAAGCGCATCATATTCCGAAGGCATGACGCCCTCGTATTCGCTCATAATCCTGCTTGCCGCCTTCTGCATGTTCCTGACCCTGTTGTAGTAGCCAAGCCCTTCCCACAGCTTGAGCAGCGCGTCCTCAGGCGCCGCCGCAAGGCTGGCAATATCCGGAAGCGCTGTCATAAACCTGTCAAAATAGGGTTTGACCGCCTCCACTCTGGTCTGCTGCAGCATAATCTCAGAAACCCACACCCTGTAGGGCGTCGGATTTTCCCTCCACGGCAAAACCCGCTTGTTATTATCATACCACGCAAGAAGTGGTTTGGGAATATCTTCCAGACATCCCTTTCTTAATTTTATCTTAGTTTCAAACGAATTTTCACCCAAATTTTCCTTAAGCCTTACTTCCACCGGCTCGTGTACCTCCATGCTGTCCGCCGTCACCAGACAGTCGTAGGCAAGAATATGCACCCCCGCCTCCTGTGCCTGCAGCAGCGCTTCCGCAAACTGCGGCTGCGTGCTCCTATTTGGGGTAAAATAATCTACGCCCTGCATCTGCACCACAAAAATGACATACGCCTCGTAGCCTTCCTGCCGTGCCGATACCAGTTCCTCCACATGCTTCTTGGCACGTTCGCTGGGCGCATCAGGAAAAAGCACCACATTATCCTGCTCTAATGTGACGCCTTTCACCTCTATAAATATCTTTTTATCCCCCGCTTCCGCATAGAAATCAAAACGGGAATTTTTATATTTTGTTTCCGGACGCAGCAAAGACAAATCGGGAAAAAGCTGCTTTTTTAAAAGCCACTCCTCCACAGCCTTGTTGGGCGCCTGTGAATCCATATTAATCAGCCTGCCGCCTTTTTCTACGGCAACCAAATCATAGGCGGTTTTTCTGTCCGGTCTGCCGCTCTTTTCCAGATAAACCGCCGCATTCTGTAAAAGCAGCTCTTTGCATCTTCCCGTATTTTTCACATGAACGGTTTCACGCCTGCCGGCAAGCTCCACATACCCGATGAACCTGTTCGCTCTCTCCAAAAATATACCTTTTTCTATTTTATGATACTTCATCTATCCTTCTTTCCAGCCTGTATACGGCAGCATTTCCCTCCACGCTGCTTCTTATGGGAACCCGTGCCGCCGGCACTACCTCCGAAGCCTCGCTTGTATGTATCTGCTGGTCGTCAAAAAAAATCTGGGCGCCAAAGGCAGACAATACCTCGCGCTTTGTCACGCCTCCTAAAAAGAATGCCTCGTCAATTCTGACATTCCATGCGCGGAGCGTCCGGATTACCCGCTCATGGGCGGGCGCGCTCCTCGCCGTAACCAGCGCTGTCCTGATAGGCGTCTTTACCATGTCAAATTCTTTCTGTATATCCGAGAGCAGTTTCAAAAATCTGGCAAAGGGACCTGCATGAAGCGGCTGCTCCGCTTTTTCCCTCTCACTGTTTTCAAACGCCTCCAGCCCCTGCTCTCTGTACACCCGCTCCGCTTCGTCCGAAAACAACACAGCATCGCCGTCAAATGCAATTCTAATCTGCTGCGGCACTTCTTCCCCCCAAAAGCGGATTGTCTTGTCTGAAAATTTTTCTTCACATATAATGCCGGCGGCAATACCGGCATCGACCGCCGCCTGCACGTCCTCCTCACACGCCGAAAGAAATAAATCCGTCTGAAACGCTTTTAAGTAGGGCGTAAGCGGCGCTCCGCTCAAAAATACGGAGCGTGTGATTTTAAGCCGATAGCTTTCAATAGAGTTAAAAATCCGTAAGGAGACGTCAGGATTGTTGCGCGACATCAGAATAATTTCCACCCTGTTCGCTCTTTTTGCCATGCTGTTCAACTGTAAAAGTGCCTTTATCAGTGCAAATGCAGGGCCCGGCCTCAGGATTTCATCCTCATGCGCTTTTTGGTATGCCGTGTATGCCGCAAGCCCCTGCTGTTCAAATATGCTGTTTTCCTTCCGCATATCAAACAGCGCCCGCGCCGAGACTCCAATTACCATACTGTTTGCCAAACTGTATTCCATAGAAACCTCCCTTACCGCGTTCCCATGGATACTTTCACGCAAAAGACCTCGTCTCTTTGCTATGGCAGGACACAATTTGCACTGTCAGCGCAGCCTGTTGCACTCAAACCGCTCCAGCGTGATAAGGCAGCTTCGCAGTTCGTAAAAACGCTCTTCCAGCTCTCCGTCCGGCACCTCGATATCACATGCCACGGCCATCGTGGTAATCATATCGTCCGTAATCCGGTTGTGCAGGCTTGCAAGTATCTGCAGGCGTTCCTCGTAAGTAGTTGCATCCAAAAATGCCAGCACCATGGGGTCAATATTTAGTTCTTCCGTTGGTTCTGCCGCCTTTGCCGGCGCTGCTTTCGTTTCCTGCACCTCTTTTAGCAGTTCAAAGCGGTGCATCTGCCCTGCCGACGGGTATTTTTCTTTATCCAGCTCCTCCGTAAAGTTTTTCAGAGGACGGGCGTATATTTTAAACTCGCCGTACATTGCCTGATATATAACCAGTTCTTCTCCTGTCTCCGTATGTTCTGCAACTGCCAGAACCTGATATTGGTTCCCTTTGAAGTGTCTGTAAATCTCATGGGGTTTTGGAATCCGGGACATAAGTTTCTCCTTTCGTCCGCTTCTGCGGCTTCCTCTATTATAATCCCAAATTCTGTACTTGTCATGCACTTCATGGAAGCAGGAAGAAAATTCTTGAAAGTGTAAACGCTAAGTGCCGGATACTGCTATAAGCCGCACATCCCTTCTGATACACTCCCTTGCATAAACACAGCATAGCACGCTTACTGTCCTATTTGCCGGACTTTTGACTGATACGCCCCTGTCAAATTTTCCCTACATAGGAACGGCAGAAATACGCGGGCTGTCCTGACCGGTCCGGAGGATATTATTCCGGAAATCATGCGGCATTATCATTCCCGATAAAACAAAAAAGGTCTGAGCCGCAAATGACTCAGACCTTAGACTCTGCATACAATATCAACGGTATCCTTCTAAAGCTTTGCAAAATGTCCGTTTCTTCCTTTATACCTTAAACTTGCTGATAGCCTCCAACAGCTCTTCCGTCCTGCCCTTCAGTTCGTCGGTTACCTTGCTGAGCGCCTCCGCCTGTTCCATCTGCTCGGAAACAGTTTCATTGACAAGAGTTGCCGAAGCCGCTGTCTCTTCTACCACACTGGAAATACTCTCGATAGCGGTAAGTGTCTCTATCCTGCCGTTACTCATCTCCTCCATATTGCTCTGTATTGCCTGTACATTGCCAAGCAGCTTGCCTATACTGTCGTTCATATCAGAGAAGGTCTGTCTCGTCTGCTCCACGATTTCTCCCTGCTTTTCTACCACCGCTTTGGCGTTGGCTGAGGAAGCTCTTGTCTCCACAGTCATGTCGCTGATGATATTCACTACCTTTCTGATTTCTTCCGCCGCCTGCATGGAGTGGTCCGCCAGCTTCTTGATTTCTTCCGCTACCACCGCAAAGCCTCTGCCGGCTTCGCCTGCCCTTGCCGCTTCAATGGAAGCATTCAAGGAAAGCAACGTCGTCTGCTCGGATATTTCATTTATAGTGTCAACAAAAGTTGATATCTCCTGCGACTTAGCCGCAAGCTGCTCAATCTTTTCATCGACCTGTTCGGTCATTTTAATCGTTTCATCCGCCTGCCTGATTAGCGTTTCCATGCTGCCGCTTCCTGCGTCAATCATGGTTTTGGTGCCATCTGCCAAATGTCCCATCTCAAGCACGCTGTGCTCCGTGGTGAGAATCATCTTGGAAAGCTCGTCCATCTTCGTCAGGCACTGTCCGGCATCCTCCACCTGACGGTTTACACCCTGATCGATTTCTTCCATGGCTCCATGGATGCTCTGTGTACCTTCGCTGAGCACTCCGGTTGCCTGCGCCACATTCAGCGCCGATTCGGATACATCCTTAGAGATAATAACCGCCTTTGCCACCAGATTCTTGGTGTTGGACACCACGCCCATAATATGATTTGCCAGCGCACCAAACTCAGATTTATTTTTAATCGTCATGTCCACAGTCAAATCGCCGTTTGCTACCTTGGACAGCCTGCGGATAATACTGCCCATGTTCTTGCTGATGCCAATGACAATAAATACGCCCAGTACACCTACGAAAAGACATGCAAACAGGACAAACCACAATACGGCGCTCTTTAATTCATTGGCTTCCTTCATCATAACGTCTTTTGGGATCAATGCGCAGAGCATTGCGCTGTTTGCTTCACAGCGGGAAGCGATAAAGCAGTACTCCCGCCCGTCCAGTCCTACGTCCTTACTGTATAAGCCTTCCGCGGCAATGGCTTCCTCAAAATACTCCTGTCCGATAAAGCTGAAGCCCTCTTTCGGAACCTCGCCGCCGCCCTCTTCGGTAAGTCCGGTCAATATTTCATGGCCGTCAGCGGTGATAAAGCCTACAATACTTCCCTCTCCAAGGCCGGTCTCCTGCATAATGTCCATAATGTTCTGACTGCTTAGGTCAATTACGATACACGCATTACCTGCCTGCATAGGCATGTACACGGAAATCACATATTTATCCGGATTCAAGTCAAACATTTCGTCTATAAGCTGATGTCCGTAAACCCACCTGTCCTTGATGTTTCTCGCCTTGACAATGCTCTCCTGCTGTGCAAGCAGCTCTGCAAAGAAACCGTCCTTAAGCTTTAAAGTCTCCCTGCTCTGGGAAGTCAGGCTTCCGATCCCCGCCTGAGGGATAATATGTATATTTTCAATAAACCTGTTTGCAATCTTTCTGGTTGTGATATTGCTGGCAATGTCCGACTCTAACAGCCTGACCTGCTCCTGATTATCCTTAAACAGACTACGGGTATAATTTATCACATCGCCGTCATTATATAGCTCAAGCGCACTGGAGCTTACCGTCTCAAAGCCAAAGTTCATATAATCGGTAGTCATCTGCAAAGCCTGCAGCGCCGTCTCGCGGTAATTATTGACCATACCTTTTTCCGCTTTATTGTACGCATAAATACCGATACACACAACAAGCAGAACCGGCAGCACAAAGCCGATAATAAGCTGCGCCTTCAAGCTCAAATGCAGTCCCCTGCGCTTTGACGCCCCCTGCGCTTTGACGCCCCCTGCGCTTTTTTTCTGCTCTTTTATCTTAGGCTGTTTTTCTTTCTCAGGCTTCTTTTCCTTAAGTTTCTTTTCCTTAGGCTTTTTCTCCTTTGCCGCCTTCGGTTTCTTCTCCTTATGCGGCTTTTCTTTTGCTGCCTTCGGCTTCTTTTGGGAGCGTCCTTCTTTCGGCCCCCTTCCGGCCTGCACCGGCACATTTTCGCCGTCAGTGAAATCCGTTGTCTGCGTTCCCCCTGTTTCATCTGCCGCCGCTGTCTCGCCGCCTGTACTTCTTAATAATTCATCTCCCATACGGTACCTTCCCTCCGAATACCCAGTTTAGCGGTACTCCTGTTGCTATCATAACATAGAACCCACCAAAAAAGCAATCTGCAACAAGCGGCAAATTGAATTTATTCTGTCGGGTTTTCTTCGTAAATCTCGATTCCATACCGTTCCAGAAAATATGCCTCTATTCCCTGATACCCCCATTCCCTTATGGCATTGCCTTTTTCCAGCGCCACGGTCATGGGTGCAAATCCCCATCGTATCCCTTCGCTCTCTAAAAGGCTGCTGGTGCAGGGGCCTCTGTATACGGCATATTCTCCCCGCTCATACCCCAGCATAAGCACCATCTCACCATAGGAGGCGTCCGTCATCACATCATAGCCCTCTACCTCAAAATAAGACTCGCATCCGTCTATAAACTGCCTGTTTAGGAACTCCGTCACTTCCTTGTCGTCAGACATCAACTGGGTGTTATACTCCAACGCCTCCGCGCAGTACAGCTCCATCTGATAGATAACAAATTCATTTGCGTCAACCCTGAGGGTTAAATCAAAAGTCTCCGTATCCGTAAAGCGAAAATTCCAGAAAGCGTTTTCTACGTTCTCCGCCGCACCGTCGCTGATACTGTAATACTCCGCCGTCACAATATGATGCTCTAAGTCATAGGCGGAAACATCCGGTATCAGCTTGTATTGCGCCGCAAATTCCAATGCCTCCCTGATTCGCTGCATCAGTTCTGCCGAAATTTCCGTTCCGCTCAGATACAGGGTTCTCTGAAGCGTGCCTTTCCCGCCAAGCGCCGTCATCATTCTCTGTATTTTTTCGCCGACTGTCATCTCCACCGGATTGGCAAAGCTGAAGCTCTCCCGCTCCACCGTATGAATCCGGTTTACGTCCTTGCTGTCCACATATACACTGTATATCTGCGGCATGAGGAAGGTTGCCAGAAGCAGAATACTAATCATCAGCACGCCAATGGCATAATCCAGCATACTGCCGTTTTTCTTTTTACGCTCCACCAGACGTCTCCTTTCCGGGGAAGAATACAAAAATTTCCGTACCCTCTCCCTCGCTGCTGCTAATGCTCCATTTTGCACCATGCACCTCTATAATACGGCTGCAGAGCGTCATGCCCAGTCCTGCGCCGCCCTCCCTGCGGGAGCGCGATTTGTCAACCATATAAAAAGCTTCCGTGATTTTGTGAATCTCCTCCTGCGGCATCCCGCATCCATTGTCCCGCACGGTCACCGCATAGCCGGCATCTCTTTTTTGTCCGTAAAGCCATATACTGCCGCCCTCCGGCAGCGCTTTTCTCGCATTGTCAATGAAATTGGTAAAAAGAGAGATCAGTAAATCCTTTTCACCGTATATACTGCCCTCCTCAACCTGAAACTGACAGACGATATTTTTCTTTTCCAGCCCTTTTGCCGTCAGCTCTTCAACCTCTTTTAAAAGTGCCGTGGCGGAAATCGGTTTAAACTGATAATCCTGATATTTCGTCACAATCAGCTCTAACAGCTTGAACGAAAGACTTTCCAGCCGCTTTCCCTGTGAGTAAATATAATTTGACGCCTCCACGGTTTCTTCTTCCGTCATTTCCATGGTACGCAGCATGTCCGCATAGCCGATAATGGAGGTAAGCGGCGTTTTCAGCTCATGTGCAAAAGAAGCGGTAAAATCCTCCTGCTGCCTCGCCGCATCCGTAAGCTCCTCTATTTTCTGGTTCAGGTTGTCCGCCATCAGGTTAAAATCACGTGCCAGAATTCCAATTTCATCCTCTCCGTATATGTCGGCACGCGCCTCGTAATCCCCTTCGGCAAACCGCCTTGTCGTATCGGACAATTCCACCACAGAGCGGGTGAGCAGATGAGTCACCACAAAAATCACCACGCTGCTGACGCCAATCAGTGCCAGCATGACAACCCTGTACTGGTCGTAAAAGCTGTCCCTCTCCTCATACAATGCCGTGATATCCTTAGCGCTCTCCAGATAATATACCTTTCCGCTCAGCACACTCCTGCAGACAAAAATCAGAAATTTTCTGTCGCCCGCCTCTAACACCTGATAGACGCAGTTGTTTTCCACAAGCTCGTCCATAAGCTGATGCTCCAGCCGGTTTTCGGAATTTTCATAGATAAGCCCCCTCGCCCCCCTGTACAGCCTGTAAATATATTCCTGGTCGTCCAGATTGGTTATCACCGACTCCGCCAAATCCCTTACCACCCGCTCCGTTCTGTAATGCTCGGATAATGCATTCATGTTAGTCTCAAACGCAAGCTGGAACATTCTGTTTTCCCTGTTTCCTTCCTCAATTTCCTTTTCCATCGAGTTACGAAACGTCTGCGTTATCATCCATATGCCAAACACACTGAATACCAGTGTTATCAGCGCCGTAAAAGCGAAAAATATTTTCCAGAAAAATTTCATGCAGCTCCCCTTTATGCTTCCAGACGGTAGCCAACCTTATATACCGCGACAATCTTATCCTCCCAGTGCAGTTTCTTTTTCAGGCGCTGCACATGTAAATCAACGGTTCTGCTCTCTCCCATGTACTCGCTTTCCCATACATTTTCATATATGGTGTCCCTGTAAAGCGCAATGTTTTTATTGCGCACAAAAAGCAGAAGCAGCTCAAACTCCTTCAGTGTCAGCATAACCTGCACGCCATTCTGCGTTACCACGCGGGAAGACGTATCTATCTCGATATCCAGTATCTTTATAATGCGTTCCGCCTTGTTGTACCGCCTTAACACCGCCTCGACTCTGGCAAGCAGCTCCACAATTTCAAAGGGTTTGGAAATATAGTCGTCCGCCCCTTTTTTCAGCCCCTTTACCTTGTTTTCCACCGTTCCCATGGCTGTTATAAAAATAACCGGAACGTCAAGACTCTGTGCATATTCCAAAAGCTCATAGCCATTAATTCTCGGCAGCATGATATCTAAGAGAATCAGGTCGTAATTTCCCCCCGCCATCATATCCGCTGCCTCCTGCCCATCAAAAGCACACCGGCACTGATATCCCGCCTTTGTCAGATTCATGCGTATCAGGTTGGAAATCGGTTCCTCATCTTCCACTATCAATATCTTAATCATACGGGATTCTTCCTTTCCGGTTTTATTGTGTTATAGGTGATTGCGAAACTCAGTGATTATGTGAGTGTCATTGTGCATGTTGTATATTCCACCACAGACCCGCTTTCGCTTCATAAAAAACGCAGCGGTACATAAGCTGCCGAAATACGGCTGCTAAGTGCCGGCGTTTTTTAAGAGTCTGCTTATGGAATATACAACATGCACAATTCGGAACTGGAAAATGAGGGTTTCGCAATTACCTATTTATTATACAAACCACTTGTATCAAATTTGCATCAGAGCACCGACATAATCAGAAGCTCGATACTCAGGGTGTCGTTAAGTCTTCCTGTTTTTACCGCTTCTTCCGCTTCCACGCACTTTTCTACTGCGCGCTTCAAATCTTTTTCCTTAAATTTTGCCGCCTGTGCCGCATATTTTCCCGCCACAAAGCCGGGCAGTCCTATCTTTGTGCCAACCGTCTTGTTGTCAAAGCCTTTCTTTTTTAACTGCTTTACCTGCAGCAGGGTATTGCACTGTCTTGCTATCAGAAACAGAATCCGCATCGGCGGCTCTTTCAGGGCAAGAAGCTCATAGTAGAGCGTAAGCGCCTCCTTAGTCCGCCTGTCGCCAATGGCGGCGACCATATCGAAAATATGGCTGCTGATACGGGTCGTGCATACCAAATCCACATCTTCTTTTTCCACCACATTCCGGTCCATACAGAAGCATATCAGCTTTTCCAGCTCCAGCCTGATATTTCCCATATCTGTTCCGACCTTATCCAAAAAATATTCCGCGCAGCTCTCCGTAATCTGTTTGCCTTCTTTTTTCAGAATACCCCCAATCCAGCGCTTCAGAGTGCGTTCATCCTGTGTGGCAAATTCCGCCGCCCTGCCTTCCTTCTGCACCTGCTTAAAAAGCCTGCTGCGCTTATCCACCTCGCTCTCTACGAATACAAAATAAGCCGTAGGCGCAGGCGCAGCCAGATATTCCGCCAGCTTTTCTCCCCCCGACTTAAAAAGACCGGTGTTTTCCAAAACCATCACTCTTCTTTCGGCAAAAAAGGGCAGCGTCTCAGCCAAGTCGATTATCTCCCCGATATTCTGCTCCTTCCCCTCAAAATAGTGGCTGTTCATGGAATTTTCCATGGAATTTTCCATGGAATTTTCCACGGAATTTTCTACGAAGCCTGTCGTGCCAAAGCCCATGGGCGCCCCATCGTTTAACGCTGCCTTTAATTTATCCCGATACTGCCTGCGCAGATACGCTTCCTCTCCGCAGAGAAGGTACATCTGCTTAAACTGCCCGCTCTTGATATCCTCATTAATCTGCTGCATGTTAGCCTCCGTAGGACATGCTGCCATGTCCGTTTGTCCCGCAGACAAATCCTTGTATTTTCATTCATTATAATACAGAATCTTCTATTTCACAACGACAATCAGTCTCCCAAAAAACCTTTTATCCGCATCCTTTCCCCGTCTGTCCTCACGATAACCGCTCCTGTCTCATATGTCACCATGACATCCGCGCCGCACACGGCAAGCCGCGCAAGCAGTTCTTTATGCGGATGCCCATAGCCGTTGTTCTGCCCCGCCGAGATAATGGCAAATTGGGGGATTGTATATTCCAGAAAAGCTTCCCCCGTGGCATACCGCGAGCCATGGTGCGCCACCTTTAGCACCGACAGCTTTTCAATTCCTTCCGACTGAAGCTGCCGCAGAAGCGCCTCCTCCCCTTTTCCTTCCACATCCCCGGAAAGCAGCATGGAAAAACTGCCATAGGACAGGCTTAGCACTGCTGAAGCCGCATTTGTATCGTTCCACCCAAAGGCTCTATCCGGATGCAGACAGCCCATGGATACCTCCCCGCTTTGCCATTCCATACCCGCTTCCAGCCACAAGACGGGAATCTGCCTTTCCCGCGCCAGCGCCAGCAGTCCGGCAAAGCCGTCCTTCTGGGCTTCTGTGCAGGGCAGCCCCAAAAGCGCTATCTCCGTACTGCCTTCCCTAAGAAGCTCCTCCACACCATTCATATGGTCTTCATCTGCATGGCTTACAAAGACCGCATCCAGACGGGTAATGCCCTTACTTTTCAAAAAAGGCTCTATCCGGTAGGTTCCCACTCCTGATACGCTTGTGCTCCCGCCGTCATAAAGCCAAACCCCGCCGTCTGGCAGCTCTATGCAGACACAATCTCCCTGCCCCACATCCAGAAAAGTAATGCAAAGCCCCTCCCTGTCCTTTATGCCAAAGAGCAGGAGCGCGCCGCATAAAAGCCCTGCTTTGTAGCGCCACCGCAGCTTTTTGCCAAGCAGGATAAACCCTATCAGCAGATAAAACCCAAGCATCTGCCAGAGCGCAGGCTTTCCGGCTGTCCAAAGGTTTGCCGGCAGAGCGCCAAAGAAATTTCCTCCTGCCTCATACGAAGAAAAAACCAGATGTACGAGATATGCCGGCAAAGCGGCTGCGGACGGCAGCAAAAAAGAAAGAACAAGCGCCGCCGCACCAGAGACGAGCGCAATTCCGGCAAGCGGAATGACCGCCAGATTAAAAAACATCGCGTAAACCGGCGTCTCATAGTAAAAGTACAGCTGCACCGGCAGCGTAAATACGGCAATGGCAAATGCCATAAAAAAGCTGTCCGAAAGCGGAAACAATTTCCGGCAGGGCTGTATGGCAGGCTTTAACACCGCAGCCCCATATACAGCCGAAAAGGAGAGCAAAAATCCTGCATGGTACAGATAGCGGGGATGTCCTGCAAGCAGAAAAGCGGCACAGACAGATAACGCCGTCGGCGCATCATAGGTTCTCCCTATACACTTTGCCGTAAGCCAGAGCAGGAACATACCAATGGCGCGCATGGAAGAAACCGGAAAGCCAATCATCATACCATAAAGCACCATGATACTGCCGGACAAACATGCGGACGGCACAACGGGCGCATGTATCTTTCCAAGCAGACGGTACAGGCCCATTCCCAAAAGTGTAATGTGAAGTCCGGAAACGGCAAAAATATGCATAATACCTGCTTTTTGGTACAGCTTTTTTGTCCCCGCATCCATGGCATTTCTGTCCCCTAAGAGCATACCTTTTAACAGCGCGGCATCCCGCCCGTCAAAAATTTTCTCCAGCCCTTTTCCCAAAAAGACACGGCACTTCCAAAGCGCTTCTTTTAAAACCTTCCTGCCGCCGTCCTCCGCTATCGTCTCTGCCCTGTTTATGCGCGCAGAAATGCCCAGCGCCGCATAATAGCTTCTCTCGTCAAACTGCCCCGGATTTGCTGCCGGCTCATACATTTCCAGAATACCGCGCACCGTGACAAGGCTGCCGATAACGGGCTCCCTGCTGCCATCCTGCAGGATACATATAAAATTGTCAGAAAAAGGGATGGATTCTTTTTGAAACAGAAGCTCTTTTGGCTTTACATAGATAATTAAGACGGGCGCTCCGTGGCTGCCCTTATATTCCTTTGCATATACATGTCCGGTCAAATATACCTCTCCTCCGGACGCCTTCCCATAGGAGGCGTATGCCGGAGGATGCAGCCACACACGGACTGCCGTCAGAAGAATAAACGCCAGACATACCGCCGCTAACGGTCTCTTCATATATTTCCTTTCTCAGGGTTCTACCGTCGTAATCAAATCCAGATTTCTCTCAAACACCGTGCTTAAGCTTATACTTTCGCGATACATGATATCTGTCTCCCCATTTATCGATATCTGAACCCGATTGACGCTTGTCAGCTCTCCCAGTGAATTGACAATCGCATAAATCGCTACCTCTGAAGATACATTGTAGGTCTGGTTTAAAAAGTTCTCGTCAAAATTGACATAGCAGATGCCGTCCCGCACGGAAACACTTACGATTTTGGTGTTTGGATTCATGACGGGATACACCACGTCCGCAACGTCGGGACCCGGTCCTGCCAAAATCTGCTCCACCACCAGCCTCTCCAGAGAAATGTTGGTGTTATATGCCATCGTTCTGTTGGTCGCAACCAGTGCTGTGCCGTCTGCATTGGCAAAATACAGACGCAGACGCACCTTGTCATACGCATTGATTTCATTGCCTGCATTGTCGATAAACTGGTCCGCCGACATTAACCCCACCACATTGCCCAGACTGTCATGTAATTGTCCGCCTTCCACGGTAATCGCCACATATTTTATGCCTTCTACCTGAGACATTGTCCGAACCAGCGCCGCTCGCACCAGAATTTCCGTCGTCGCCTTTAAGCTCCGGTATTCTTCGCTGACATCCAGATACAGTTTTTCTCCGTCAATATAGGCGGAACGCAGGTTAAAACCCATCTGCAGAGGCGCTTTGTACTCCAGCTTCTCCGGCATTGTCCCAAGGTGCAAAAGCAGCTCGTCAAGCTGCTCGTCTGCCTTCTCTGCCGTCAATTCCTTCTCATGCATCTCCACGCCCGTTTCAGAATTGTTGATATAATACACCTTATATACTTTGCTTCTATCCATTCTGCCGCTGCCGCCGCACGCCGCCATAAAAAGCAGGCAGGCAGACAGCCAAATCCAATATCTTTTCCTATTCATGTGTTCCTTTCATGCCGGACGGTCTTAGATGATTGCCTTTAGACCGTCTTGATATGACTTAAAGGTATTTTGACAAGGAAAGTGGTCCCCTCGTCCAAAATGCTATTTGCCGTTATCTGTCCCCTGTGCATCAGCACGGCGCTGCGGGTGATGGCAAGCCCCAGCCCTGTTCCTCCGATTTCTCTGGAATGGGACTTATCTACACGGTAAAAACGCTCGTAGATATGCTCCATCGCCTCCTTGGGCATACCGATTCCCGTATCTGCGACCTCCAGCGAAAACATCTGGTAATCCGCGTCCAGCGTCACCTTCACAGAACCGTGGTCTTTGTTATATTTTATGGCATTTTCCACCAAATTTGAGATAATCAGGGACATTTTTACCTCGTCTACCTCCGCCGTTACCGGCCTGATGCTCTCAAACACAATCTCTATGTCCTTCTTTCTCGCAATCGGACGCAGTCTCTTTAAAATAAGCTCGGTCAATTCATTGATGTTAATGGTGCTGATATTCAAATCCGCCACTGTCTTGTCCATTTTGACAAGGGACAGCAAGTCCGTTATAATCCGGTTCTCCCTGTCAATCTCTGCGGTGATATCCCCCATAAATTCCCGATACATCTCCACCGGTGCTTCCGGCTGCGCCATGAGGGAATCTGCAAGTACCTTGATGGACGCCATGGGCGTTTTCAGCTCATGGGACACGTTGGAGACAAACTCCTGCCTCGACTTGTCAAGCACCTTCATGCGCCCTAAAAGCTGATTAAAGGCAGTCATAATGTGCTCTGTCTCCAGATAGTCAGGAACCGGTATGCTTTCGTCCGTATATCCTGCCTTTATCTCGTTAATCGCCTGTGTCACGCGTCCGAAAGGGCGTGTCAGCACATTGGAAAGTACAATGGCGATGCCGATGATTGCCATAATCATCAGCGCTTCTAAAATCATTGCCTTTCTGTTTAAAACATCCTTCGTCGTCATAATGCTGTCCGAAGAGATACTGGTAAGCATAACGCCCCGCACATAGCTCTTTTCAACCTCGCCCTCTTCCGTCATGACCTTAACCGTCTCCGTAATCGGCGTCGTCATCTCAATAAAGCCGTGCTCCCTGTCATAATTGGACAGGCTTTCGCCGCCGAAAGAGCGGATGACCTCTTCGGATATGATAATTTTGCCCTCGCTGATGGCATAGGTGTCCTTTACTACTTTAAAGTTGCCGCCGATAATCAGCACACGCCCTTCATACAGATTGGACAGCATATCAAGCTCCGCTCCCACAACCTCAGAAGAATTATCCTGTAAATAGTTATACGTAATCAGATGATTCGCAAGGATTTTAAGCTGTGTCTGCACGGTTGTCGTCCGCAGGGCAATCGCATGTTCCTCGTAATTTTCCATAATGCCGTAGCGCATCATGATACTGGGCACAATCCCTACCACCAGAAATAAAAGAAACAGGCGGGCACGCAGACTGCGAAAAAAGGAAAACCTGCCGCAAATTTTTTTAAATCGTAATCTCATATTTTTCTATTCCGCTAAAAAATAGTAGCCAACGCCCCACTTTGTATGCACAAATTTGGGCTCGCTGGGATTTTCTTCCACCTTTTCCCGAAGCCTTCTGATATGCACATCCACCGTGCGCACATCTCCCGGGTAATCGGCTCCCCACACCAGTTGCAGCAGCTTGTCCCTGCCGTAAACCTTATTGGGATTGCGCATGAGAAGCTCCAACACCTCAAACTCCTTTGCCGTCAGTCCAATTTCCCTGCCCGCCACATAAGCGCGCCGTCCCTCACAGTCCAGACGCATGTCGCCGCTCTCAAGGCTGCCGGCTTTTTCCCCTGAAGCCGCCTTCGGCTCCGCACGCCGCATAATTGCCTTAATCCGCGCCTTGACCTCAAGTATATTGAAAGGCTTCGTAATATAGTCATCCGCGCCGTACTCCAATCCGAGTATCTTATCCATGTCGTCGCCCTTCGCCGTCAACATGATAATCGGCACGCTCGAAAATTCCCTAATCTGCTGACATACCTCAAAGCCGGTCAGCTTCGGCAGCATAATATCCAGAAGAATGATATCGTAGGAATTGTTCCTTGCATAAGCAAGCGCCTCCTCCCCGTCATAAGCGCAGTCCACCTGCATATCATCCTGCTCCAGACTGAAACGGATACCCTTTACAATCAATTTTTCATCATCCACAATCAATACCCTTTTTCCCATTTCTTCCTCCTTCCCACAGGTCTCATTTTTTGGTAATTGCAAAACACAGCGATTATGCAAGTTACACAATTTGGTACTAGAACATTAGAGTTTCGCAATTACATATGTCACTTTTCATTATAGTGCCTTACTGCCCAAAACGACAAGCAGCAATCTGTCAAAAATGAAATTTTCCCCCCATGCGCTTACCTTCCTCTGTATTCGCCGGGCGTCATGCCCGTTCTTTTTTTAAACAGACGCATAAAGCAGACGTCATTTTCATACCCGCAGACAGCGGCTATCTCTTTTATGGTGAGGGACGAATTTTTTAAATAATACTGCGCCGCCTTTATCTTTGCCGACAACAAATCCTCATAGCAGCTTACGCCAAATTGTTCTCTGTACAGCTTCTGAAAGCGCGAAGGGCTTAAGCTGACCTCCTTCGCCAGCTCCGAAACGGAGCCAAAGCGTCCGGCATTGCTGTATACTTCTGCCCGCAGTGCCCCAAGAACAGAGCTGTGAATACCGGCGGCAGGCGCATTTTTTCCCATGCGGAAGCTGTCCCCGATTTTCAGTAAAAGCAGCTTTATCAGCATATCTATATACTGCTCCTTATAAGGCGAATCGGACATCTCCTCCCTGCTTATCAGCCGCATAAGCTCTTCCGCCTCCGACACATCCTGAAGGGGGAGCACCTCATTTGCGGGAATGCCCGTACCTGCAAGAAACCCCTTCTCTTCCCTGCAGTCCATATGAATAAAATGATTGATATATTCTTTACCGTTTGCACGGTATCGCTGCGGATACCCCTCCATATACAAAAGGGCACTGTCAGGCGGTGCGGTTACTTCGCCCCCTTGAAGGCTCACCCGCGCCTCCGTCTTAAAAACCAGAAGCAGCTCATCTCCCGAGCCCGCAGGACGGTCGATGGAAAACTCTCCGTCATGCCGGTAATTCATTCCTATCGCATGGAATACCATCATAATGTTTATCCCTCTAATAGTACGATTTGTCAGTATGACAATATGATGCGTCATTGCAGTACATTTGTCAATGTGAGATAACAATATTATATACGGCAAGCGAAAAAATCATCTGGGTAACTGCGAAACTACCACATGCACAATTCCGAACCGGCAAATTGGTGTTTCGCAATTGCCTAATAAAAACCAATAACAGAAAGGGGCGCGGTTATGAAAAAAATAACGATGTTAATTAACGCAGATGACAAAATTTCCCACATCAATCCTGAGATATACGGGCATTTTTCCGAGCATTTGGGGAGATGTATTTACAACGGTATCTATGTGGGGGAGAATTCTTCCATTCCCAATGTGAAAGGTATGCGGAAGGATATCGTGGAGGCTTTTAAGGATATCCGGCTTCCCGTCCTTCGCTGGCCTGGCGGCTGCTTTGCCGACGAATACCACTTTAAGGACGGCATCGGCAAAAAGGCTTCCCGCAAAAAGATGGTAAACACCAACTGGGGCGGTGTTACCGAAGACAATTCCTTCGGAACCCATGAATTTTTTACGTTCTGCGAGCTTGTAGGCTGCGAGCCTTACCTTGCAGGCAACATGGGCAGCGGCACCGTGCAGGAGCTCTCCGAATGGATAGAATATATCACGCTGGACGGCATTTCGCCCATGGCTGACCTGCGAAAAGCAAATGGCAGGGAAAAGCCGTGGAAGCTCAAATACCTTGGCATCGGCAACGAAAACTGGGGCTGCGGCGGCAGCATGCGCGCTGAATATTACGTGGATGAATACCGCCGTTATCAAAGCTTCTGCAAAAATCATTCCGGCAATCAGCTTTACAAGGTTGCCTGCGGGCCGAGCGGCGGAGATTATGGCTGGACCGATACCATCATGAAAAATCTGGAACCGTGTCATGTAAATGCAATATCGCTCCATCATTACACCATTCCCACAGGCGACTGGAACCGTAAGGGCAGCGCGCGTGAATTTGACAATGATATTTATTATGACACCATCTCAAGAACCCTTTCCATGGACGACGTCATTACCGGTCATTCCGCCATTATGCATCGCTATGACCCTGCTAACCGCATCGGGCTGATTGTGGATGAATGGGGATGCTGGTACGATGTGGAACCGGACACCAATCCCGGATTCCTTTACCAGCAGAACACCATGCGCGACGCCATCGTTGCCGCATGTAACCTGAATATCTTTAACAGGCACAGCAGGCGTGTGGTTATGGCAAATCTCGCGCAGGCGGTAAATGTCCTGCAGGCACTCATCCTTACGGAAGGAGAAGCAATGGTGAAAACACCTACCTACCACGTCTTCGACCTGTTTAAGGAGCATCAGAACGGCGAGCTGATATACTGCTTCCAGTCCCCTGCCGAAACGGGAGAAAGCATCAAGATTCCTCTCCTTTCCAGCTCCGCATCCGTCAAAGACGGCGTGATGACGATTACGCTGGCAAACTGCTCGTTAGAGGAGGAAGCGGATATCTCCTGCAGTCTCTGCGGTTTTCACGGCACTGAAGCTTCCGCTCGCATCCTGACGGAGGAAGTGCACGCCTGCAACGATTTTGATATGCCTGAACGTGTTGTGCCCAAAGCTTTTCCTGTTTCTCTTGCAGACAATATGCTTTCCGTCACACTTCCGCCCTGCTGTGTCGTAAGCGTGTCCGTTCGGTAACATCCCAACCGGCGCCGCCAGATTGTGCGGCGCCTTTTTATTCCACATAAATTCTGTCCTTCAGCTTTTCATAGGTGCCGCTTTTGATGCCCTCCACCTGCATGATTTCTTCCACGGCAGAAAAGCCGCCGTGCGCCTCCCTGTAGGCGATAATTGCCGCCGCGCGGCTCTCCCCGATACCGGAAAGTGTGCAAAGCTCAGTCTTTGTTGCTGTGTTGAGATTGAGAAGTCCATCCCGCTCCCGCGCCTTTTCTGCCGCCGCCTGCCGTACCTCCTGAATGGACGGAATCACCACCTGCATTCCGTCCGACACTTGTCCCGCCAGATTGACGCTGTCCATTGCCGCAGCTTCCGTAAAACCGCCCGCCAAAAGCAGCACATCACAGAGCCTGCTCTCCTTCGGCACTTCATAAACGCCGGGATATGCCACCTCGCCGCAAATATGTACAAAAACAGCCTGTGCCTCATCTTCCTCTCCTGTACGGCTCTCAACCGTCAAAAATGCGCTTTCGTCCGAAGCCTCCTGCTTCTCCAAAAGCATCACCTTATCCGAATTTTCCCGAACCGCACCGCAAGCCAGCAGCAAAGCCACCGGTAACGCAGCACAGACTGTCCCTATGATTTTATTTTTCTCTATTTTTCTTAACAGCATATTTTTCCTCCTGTCCTTGGGAGGAATGCCTCTCTGCCGTGCACTTATTATAAAAGAAGCGGCAGTAATTTACAAGGGGTTTTTCATTTTTTTTGGAAAGTGTTCCTGCCGCATAAAGTCTGAATCTGTCTTTATAATTTCAAAATGGCAATCAATTCTTCCCCGTCCCTTTCTCCGGTTTCAGCAAATCCAAATGAACGGTATAACTGACTGGCAGCTTCATTCTCAGGTTCATATGACAGCCAGCAGTAGTTTGCTTCACCGCACGGAAATGTTTTTATAAATTCCAATGCAAGCCTGACTGCTTCTTTTCCATAGCCTTTATTCTGATAATTGCTATCTATCATCAATCTCCAGAGATTATAATTTCCCTTTGCTATAGATGGGGCATCATCCCAGTAATCGTCTGTATCATAACCAATCATCAAAAAGCCGACCGGCGTATCATCCTCATATATACCAAAAGGAAACGCATATCCATTTCCGGTTATAGTGGTATAGGCTTCGATAATACTAATATCATTGCCTGCCACAAAGCTTTTCTGCTTTTCGAACACATGCAGCTTCAAAATATCCCATACATTTTTTCCGTTTATCTTTTCCAGTTTCAGCATATTTTCCTCATTTCTGCGCTGCTTTTTCCTCAACTCTGTTAAGACCGCGCATGGCGAATTTGCGCCTGCCAGAGGGACGCGGAGCCATATCCCTGTTCGGACGCGCTTTCGCTCGGATAAAAACGTAACAGTACTAGGCTCGTGAAAAACCTCGCCAAGTGCTGACGTTTTTATACGGTCCGAACAGGGATATGGCTCCGCGTTCCTCTGGCATCCCCATGCCCCTACTTCCACTTAAAAATCATCACCCCCGCAATGGCAACTCCCATACCGATTACCTTGCGCAGCTCAAGGGGCTGTTTCTCCACGCCAAACCATCCAAACAATTCGATGACGTATGCCACAATAAGCTGTGCGATAACAATAAGCATCACCGCACGCGCAGGTCCCAAAAGCTCCATGCCCTTGATAACCGTGTAGGTAATTCCCGCTCCAAGGACGCCGCCTAAAAGCATGTACTTCGGCTCCACCTTTAAGAGTGTGGCAAAGGAGCTTCTATCCGTAAAAAGCCACACGCCCATACAGACCAAAAAAGCGGAAAACTGCACGAAAGCGTTTGCTACCCAGATACCCGACGTCTTTGTAACCTGCGTATTGAATACGCCCTGTACACTCATCAACGCGCCCGATAAAAGTGCAATTAAAAATCCAACCATGTAAGCCTCCTGATAAACCTTTTGTTTATCCATTCTGCCCTGCATGGTTGAATTTTATTCTTGTTTTAAGACTGTTCTCTTTGTGCCTGACGATACTTGATATCCAAAAACGCTTCTCTGTCGTTTTTAAATTTATAGCCGTATTCCGGATTGTTGCCCACCAGAATATGCGGAAATTTCTCATAGAGCGACGGCACATTGTTCCGCTCCTTGCCGGAAGCCATGACCTTCTGGACCGTACCGTCTACAAGCCCGAAGCAAAGCCAGTAAGTAACACCTCGGCGCGCCTGCGTGGTATCCGTGTATACCCAGACAATCCTGTCATTTTCCAGCAAAGTATCCTTCAGACCATTGCAGAAGGTAAAGCGTCTGCCGACCCAAATATTGCCCACCTTCTCTGCTGCGGCAAATTCTGCATCCAACATAGCAAGCGTAACCTCACTGTGCGCTGCAAGATACTCATTGATATTCTTTTTTACCGAATTTTTTAACTGACCGATAAGCATAAGCAGCGCCATCAGGACAAATATCGTGCCCAAGACGGACAGCCCATAGATATTGCTCATGGACTCTTTGCGCGCCAGCGCAGGATGCCCTCCCTGCAGCGCCTCAATCGCCGATGGCGCATATATCCAGAGCATCGGCACCCCCAAAGCCAGCATGATTAAAATCAGACCGCCCGTACCTATCCAAGTTTTTATAGTTAATTTTTTAATCATCTCCGCACCTCTTTATTATCACTTAGATTTTACATCCGCTAAAAGATTATTTTGCCGTAACCGGAATGCTGTCGCCAACCCGCTTTCCGATAAGCGCCATAAAATGTCCTGCCGTTTCTTCCAGATTAAAGCAAACCGCCTTGTCAAAATACTTCTTCACTTCAGCGCTCTGATAGAAAAATCTGATGTGGTAAGACTGATAATAGGTCCGCACCTTATTGACCCTCACGGAGCCGGCTACTTTCTCCGTCTCAATCCTTGCAAGCCGCGCGGCATCCACAATCGTCACGCCGCCAAATTCAGCAAATACAGCCCAGTACCGGCTTCCCACAACACCGTAAAGCGAAGGGTCGCTTCCCTTCAGCTCCTCGGTAATTTCCCACTCCTTTCCTGCCTCCAGTAAATCTTTTGCAAACGCTTCCTGTTCTGCGGCATCCGGAATCTCCTTCCGTATATTCTTTTCTATCCTTTTCAAAATCTTTGCAGGCTTCGACTGCCCGCTCTGCGCTGCCCACAGCAGTAATGCAAAACCCTCTCCCATTAATAGCCCTAACGGGATATGTAATCTTAAAATCTCCGGAAAAGTCAGCCCTGCCCCAAAGCCAATCACGGTTAAAAGCGCTGTCACGCCTAACGCCGTCAGATACGCCGTTATCCTTGTCTTGTGCAGCCTGTAATCGCACCAGTCCGCCAGACGTTCACTGTGCGAAGCCAGAAGCCGTCCCACGGAATCGGTTCTGCCGGACACCTGCTTACCCGCCTTGTTTCCTTTGAACATGGCAATGAGACGGAACAAAAAAATAAGCAGGTTACACACCGCCACTATCTTTAAAATCGGCGCCCCGTCCAACACAAAAAAACCAATACCCACCGCCAGCGCACCCAGCGTCACTACGACATCAAACACTTTTTTCATAGACACTTCTCCTTTTCAATGTTTAAATTGGTTTCGTTAAATATAGTACATAAATCCCCCAATTTATTCTACTGTATCTGTGCTATAATCTGGTTGGACAATTCTAACAGCAGGCTGTCGATATCGCCGCCCTCCCAGACACGGGAAAATAGTATCTCAAGCTGAATCCAGAAATTACTCGTCTCCATCATCTTAGGAAGCGAGCTGGAGTTTTTGTACTCGTCCATAAACGCCATCAGGTTTTCATTATCCTGATTGGCGGCAAGATTTGCCGAAGTCTTGCCCGTTCTCTCATAAAGATTTTCATAGCAGCTTCCCGTCAAGTATGCCGCAAAAGCGTTCGCCAAATCCTTGTGCTCCGAATAGCCGTTGACCGCCACACAGCTCGTCACGGACAAAGAGCGCCCTTTTAGCTCCGCACTGGGCTGGGGAATCATACAGACTCCGTATTCGTAAGGAAACGTACCGTCTGCCTGTGCTTCCTCCATTTTTTTGAGTACATCCGTGGTTGCCACGGTAAAGACAAGCTTACCGTCCACAAAATCCTGTATCACCGACTCCGGCGTCACCGTGTCGGACTCAATGTAAAAGAATTGGTTAAGATTCTGGTACACCTCCAGACACTTCTTTGTCTCCTCGTTATAGATATTGATATTGTTCTCGTCGTCTCCGCTCTCGCCGCCGACCACCATGTAACCGCCCACAAAATAGTAATTGTAGAAAATATCGGAAACAGCCCATTTTAAGACAGCTTCCACGTTTTCCGGTGCATCGTAATTGTCGGCAAAGGCAAGCACCTCGTCCATATTGGCGGGAATGCCCGCCGCTATCTGCTCGGGTGTAACTTCCAAGGGCGTTTCTTCCGTATATTCTCCATCTTCGCCTGCTTCATCCGCCCCCACATCGTCCACCGGTCCGCTGTCCGCATCCTCCGCGCCTTCTTCACCTTCCTGTGCCTGCGCCGCAAGCTGCTCCGCCGTCCATGCCTCCAGATATGTCTTGTTGTACAAAAAAGCGCTGGTCTGGTAATAAAACGGATACGCCACCAGCTTATCCTTATAGGTTACGGCAGAAAGCGCCGTCTGGGGAAAATGCTCCGTTGTGCACAGCTTATCCGTATCGGGCACTTTGGAGGCAAGACCTGCCAAATACGCCTTTTCCAGTGAATCGTTGCTGATAATGTAGGCATCGGGTATATGCTCCCCATGCAGAGACGCCTCGTTTATGGCTTCCAGATATTCGCTGTCCGATGTCAGCACCGGAATCACACGCACATCCCTGCTCTCACCAAAGGAAACCGCCGCACTGTTGATAAAGTCCGTCAAGCTCTCGTCGGAATACCAAAAATAAATCGTTTCTTTTTGATTAAAAATCGGATATTTGTCCTCTTCTTTTATTGTCATGCCGCTTCTGCCCACATAAAGCACACCGGCAAGCATACACAAAACCGCCAGCACTGCCGGCAATCGTTTCTTCATACTCATGCAAATTCTCCTCAATCAGACTCCTCTGCCAGAGCGGTATCGAGAATCCCTATCATTTCGTCCACATTTTCTTTTGTAATCGTAAGAGGCGGCACAAAGCGGATAATATCGGTTCCCGCATTGATAAGGATCAGCCCCTTTTCCATCGCTCTTTTGATGACCGGCATTGCCGGTCTGTCCAGCACAATTCCCTGCAGCAATCCGGCGCCCCGTCTCGTCTTTACAAAATCATATTTTTTACAAAGGGCATCCAGACGCTTTTCCAGATATGGTGCCACCCTGCCCACATTTTCTATTATATGGTTCTCCTCGAATAAATCAAGTACTTTGTTGACTGCAGCGCAGACAAGCGGATTGCCGCCGTAAGTCGTGCCGTGGTCTCCCGCCGCAAGGGAGGCTTCTCCCACCTTTTCTGTCATCAAAAACGCCCCCACCGGCACACCGCAGCCAAGCGCTTTTGCCGCTGTCATAATATCCGGCTTCACCCCATATTTCTGCCATGCAAACATAGAACCCGTCCGTCCCATGCCGCACTGAATCTCGTCCAGTATCAGCAGTATATCCTTTTCATCACAGAGCGTGCGCAGCCCTTTTAAGAAAGCTTCTTCTGCCGGATAGATGCCGCCCTCACCCTGCACGGTCTCCAGTATAATGGCGCAGGTTTTTTCATTGACTAAAGCAAGCACACTCTCTAAATCATTCATCCGCGCAAACCGGATATTGCCGATGCCCGGCTCAAACGCCTCCCTGTAATGGGGATTGCCTGTCACCGAAAGCGCGCCCATTGTCCTGCCGTGGAAGGAATGCTCCATCGCTATGATTTCATGGTCTGTGGAGCCGTCCTTCAGCCACGCGTACTTTCTGGCAGCTTTAATGGCTCCCTCCACTGCCTCCGCACCGGAATTGGTAAAAAACACCCTGTCCATACCGGAAATTTTCTGCAGCCGTTTTGCAGCTTCCACAGCCGGCACATTATAGAAATAATTGGAAGTGTGTATCAGCTTGTCAATCTGTGCCTTCAAAGCATCGTTATACGCCGTATTATGATACCCCAGCGCAAAAACCGCGATACCTGCCACAAAGTCCAGATACTTCTTTCCTTCTATGTCGTAAAGATAAACACCTTCCCCTTTATCTAACACAATCTGGTACCGGTTGTAGGTGTGAAGCAGCACTTTTTCCGCTTCTTCAATGTATTCCTGCATCATGCATTTTCCCTCCATATATCAGGCAGGCATACCTCCCGCCGTCTGACCTTCCCGTTTCCAACGCGCGCTTCTTACGCGTGCCTGTGTCCGTCCTCGTCCGCAATAATGGCAGTGCCGATACCTCTGTCCGTAAAGATTTCCAAAAGCAGACAGTGGGGAATCCTGCCGTCCAAGATATGTACCCTGTTGACGCCGTTTCTGATTGCCGAAGTACAATTTCCCAGCTTCGGCAGCATACCGCCTCCAATAAAGCCGCCCTCTATCAGGCTTTCCGCCTGCGTTGCCGTCAGTCTCGATATAAAGCTGGATTTGTCATGGATGTCCTTGTAGAGCCCTTCAATATCTGTCAGGAAAGCCAGCTTTTCCGCCCCCACCGCCTTAGCAATGGCGCAGGCTGCATCATCTGCATTGATGTTGTAGGTCTGAAAGGTTTCATCCAGTCCGATGGGCGCCACAATCGGAAGAAAATCCTTTTCCAAAAGGTCGTAAAGCACTTTGGGCTCGACCTTTTTTACCTCTCCCACGTACCCGATATCCTGTCCGTCCGAATATTTTTTCTCCACCTGTAAAAGACCGCCGTCCTTGCCGCTTAAGCCGACTGCCTTCACGCCCAGCTCCTGCACCATGGAAACCAGATGCTTATTTACCCTGCCCAGCACCATCTCCGCGATTTCCATGGTCTCGTCGTCCGTCACCCGCAGTCCGTTTACAAACTGTGCCTCCTTGCCCACTTTCCCGACCCAGCGGCTGATTTCCTTGCCGCCGCCGTGTACAATAATGGGCTTAAAACCTACCAGCTTTAAAAGCGTTACGTCCTTTATCACGTTCTTCTGCAATTCTTCATTGCTCATAGCGCTCCCACCGTACTTCACCACAATAATTTTTCTATTAAAACGCTGTATGTAAGGCAGCGCCTCGATGAGAACCTCCGCTTTCTGCAACACCGTGTCGATATTTTTGTCCTGCATTTCATTTTCCTCCTTTGGCTGGTTCTATTTTTTTGATCTGCATTTCCATTATCTTAATACCTCCGACGCAAAACCGACTACCGAAACGAGTGTAGGCATAAGGATTCTCAGCAGAAGCCCTTTTATTCCTACTTTGTTCATCTTAAATCTCCTTTTGTTACATTTCACAAGAACCTCGATACCGCTATCGCCGGCATCTGTCTACAGCCTCATCTCATAATACAGATAGTCCCCCGTATACGCGCTTTCAGAATCATTTGGCTTTCTGTCATACAGTCTGAATCCAACACTTTCATAATTTTTAGGGGCAGCCAAGTTTGCGTTTGTCCACACGATTATCCTTTGCAGACCTTCATATTCTTTTATCCTGCGGATTGCCTCTGCAAGCTGCATATGCCCGTAGCCTTTTCTTTTATACCGCTCCCTGATTCCGTTGTGCCCAATCTCCACGTATTCCGGTCTGTACCTGGGATCCCAGGTGACAAAACCAACGGGCATATCTTCTATGCATGTTACCAGTCCGCAGCAAGCCGCTATATCCGGATTGTCATAAAAAAAGCCGTCTGATTCATGCCAGTTTCCATCCCATATTTCTTTATTTCTGGAATCATAAGAATATGCGTCCTGCAAAATATCGTACAGTGTTCCTCTCGGAAAATCCGTAAATTTTTTAAACGTAACCATCATATGCCTCTATAGGGTTCCTGCCGCCTTCTCTTTCTTCTTTTATGTTCCTGCCTGGTATTCTCCTGCTATGAGCGGTAGTCCGCATTGATTTTGACATATTCGCAGCTTAAATCACAGCCCCATGCAGTTGCCGTTTCCGTGCCCATATGCATATCCGCCACGATCGTAACCTCTTCGTCGGAGAGAATTTTACCCGCCTCCTCCTCGCTGTAATCCGCCGCAGAGCCGTTTTTGCAGATTTGGATACGTCCGGATTTGCTCTCAAAAAAGAGCTCCACCTTCTCCGGCTCAAAGGCTGCGCCCGAATACCCAAGGGCACAGAGAATCCGTCCCCAGTTGGCGTCATGCCCAAAAATTGCCGCTTTCGTCAGACTTGAGCAGATGACGGATTTGGCAAGCAGCCTGGCGGCTTCTTTGGTGTCTGCGCCTTTTACCTGTACTTCCACCAGCGCCGTCGCGCCTTCGCCGTCACCTGCGAGCTTTTTCGCCATCGCCGTATTTAAAAAGCAAAGCGCTTCCTTAAAGGTTCTATATGCCTCGTCTTCTTCTGTGATTTCCGGATTGCCTGCCATGCCGTTTGCCAAAAACAAAAAGGTATCGTTGGTAGAAGTGTCTCCGTCCACGGAAATCATGTTAAAGGTATCTGCAACACTTTCCTTTACCGCCTTTGTCAAAAGCTCCTTGGAAATTGCCGCATCACAGGTTACAAAAGCGAGCATGGTACACATATTAGGGTGAATCATACCGCTGCCCTTACACATGCCGCCCATAGTCACGCTCCTGCCATAAATCTCAAAGCTCACCGCCACCTGCTTATCCACGGTATCCGTCGTCATGATTGCCTGCGCCGCTGCAAAGGCTGCCTCTGCAGAATGCTCCTTTTTTGCGGCAAGCTCTGCGATGCCCGCCTGCAGCCTGTCTATGGGCATCTGCATACCAATGACGCCGGTAGAACCGATCAGCACGCTGTTTTCAGGAATTTGCAGGCTTTTTGCCGCCGCCTCCGCTTCCGCCTGACAGCAGGCAAATCCCTCTTTTCCCGTGCAGGCATTGGCAATTCCCGAATTTACAATAACCGCCTGCGCAAAAGGCGACTTCTCCACAATCTCCTTATCCCAGAGCACCGGCGCCGCCTTTACCACATTGGAAGTAAACGTACCTGCACACACACAGGGCGCCTCGCTGTAAATCACCGCCATATCCTTCCTGTCCTGATATTTCACACCGGCAGCCACGCCGGCAGCCCAAAATCCCTTTGCAGCGCACACGCCGCCCTCCACTGTCTTCATAAGTCCGTTCCTCTCCTTTATACTGATTCTGTAAGATTAGGGTGTCAAAAGCCCTGTTCCTAATACCGCTTCACTGATTAAATGCCGTAATATTCTCCGTATTCAACACAAAATCATAATAGTTCAAATCCTCCCTCTTTGTCCAGCCAATGCGCCGCCAGAAAGCGTTGCCTATGTCATTTGCCGTAAACGCAATCAGGGAAACCTTGCTAATCTGCTCTGCTTTCAGCTTCTCCATGCAGAATACCACCATCGCCTTTCCCACGCCCTTTCTTCTGCACTCCTGCCTGACGCAGACATGGTACAGGCACCCTCTTCTGCCGTCATGTCCGCACAAAATGGCGCCGATAATTCTGCCGTCCTCCACTGCAACCACGCTGGTGTCCGGATTACGCAAAAGAAAACGTGCCACGCCCTCCTTTGAATCGTCGATGCTCCTGATGGCAAAGCCTTTTATGCTCATCCATAAGGCATAGACACCCTCATAATCCTCTATCGTCATCGTTCTTACCGTAAACATGAGTTTCCTCCCTCTTATCCCCTGTCAAAACAGCAATGCTATGATGTCATCTTTGCATTGGGATAAATTCTTTCCATCCTTTCATCCGTGTAATGCTCATCCAGAAAACGCTCAAATCCATTCTCCGCCTGCTTTCCTGCCGCCCTGTCACTGTACCTTGAAAGGGCAAGCGCGGATATTGCCATATTGAGTATCATAAACACAACAAAACAAAAACTCAGCCATGTGCCTGCTTTTTTCGGCACCTTCTCAATCAGGCGGGATAAAAATGGATAGACAAATTTCAGCCATACCAGCGCCGCAATGCCCCAGAAGAAGCAGAACAGCAGATTAATCCTCCCGCCCAGATTAAAGGGAAGATGACTGTAATCCCAAAATACCGTTCCAAATACCAGCTCTGTAAACACGCTGCATATGTATTCGTATGCACCGCCGACTACGGTGCCAAATATAAAAATATACCGGTCCGGCTTATCCTTATACCTGTCCAAAAGCAGCGTCAGCAGCACAACGGCAAGCCCCCAGACAACACTGAAAGGCCCGTAGACAACGCTGCTGCGGCTCATCAGCTTTCCCATCGTGACATAACACCAGATTGTCTCCGTAATATCCCCCAAAAACGCACCGATAAAAAAGAGCCAAACCAATTTGTGAAAGCAGCAGCCCTTTGCAAAAACACCGGACTCCTCTTTTCCCTTCTTTGCAGGTAAGCCGTCCGCCTCACGCAAATGCGGAAACGCTTTTGTCATACGCCTTTGAATCAGCCCCGCTATCACGCCGCCCATCCTGCCCGTAAACCGGTTCACACCCTCGGTAAATTCCTGTATTCTGCGCCCCCGCTTTTTCAGCATCAGGACAACCTTTGTCGTTACCAGAAAATCGCAGGCAAGCATCACCATCAGCACAGCCAGTACAATCCGTCCTACAAGCGGCGGAATCAGCCTTATCACCTGCGCCACAAACGGATTGAGCCAGCGCATCAAAACGACCGCCCCTGCCGCCCATATCAGGGAAAAGCGCAGGCAGACGTAGCCTCCGTAATTATATTTATAATCCGAATAGTCCCACCATTTTCTGCCATAGAGCTTCTCCAATAGTCTGCCTGTCAAAAGCTCCAGCAGAGAGGTAACCACCATACTGCCTACAAACAAAAAGAAAAGGTTTTGTAACAGCCCGCCAAAAAACACCAGCAAAAAGCACATGCCCAATCCGTATACCGGACAAAAAGGACCGTTCAAAAACCCCCTGTTTGCCAGCTTTTTATTGGTAAATGTGGCAAAAACCACCTCCAGCACCCAGCCGGCAAAAGCGTAAAAAAAGAAAAACCAAAGCAGCTCGTATCCTGTGTATGTCAATCCCGTGTCCTCCTTTGCAGCTAACGGCTTCCTACAGTATAACACAAAGTTTTCACAGGTCAAATAGCCATACTGCCTTTCTTTCCATCCTTTTTGACATTCTTTTTGTGCATTTTTATTCATTTTTAGTTACAATAATACATAATATACATTTTGTTGGCTTATTTATGCAAGTACTTTTTACTATATATTCATATTTTCTCTTGCAATCAGGGTAAAGATGTTGTATATTAAGGTAAGTTCACAGGAAAAACCTGCGGCGTACAAAAAGAACAAGCTTGAAGGAAGGACATGGTAAACACATGAAAGAAAAAGTAATTCTTGCATATTCCGGCGGTCTTGACACCACCGCTATTATCCCTTGGTTAAAGGAAAATTTTGATTATGATGTTGTATGCGTCTGCATAGACTGCGGACAGGAGGAAGAGCTTGACGGACTGGAGGAACGCGCCAAATCCTGCGGCGCCGAGAAGTTATATATTCTGGACGTGACGGATGAATTCTGCAACGAATACATTGCTCCCTGCGTACAGGCGCATGCCGTATATGAAAACAAATATCTGTTAGGCACCTCCATGGCAAGACCGCTGATTGCGAAAAAGCTGGTAGAAATTGCCCGCAAAGAAAATGCGGCTGCTATCTGCCACGGCGCCACCGGCAAGGGCAACGACCAGATTCGTTTTGAGCTCGGCATCAAAGCGCTTGCGCCTGACATCAAAATCATTGCCGCATGGAGAAATGACAAATGGACAATGGATTCCCGGGAATCTGAAATTGCTTACTGTAAAGCCCATGGCATCCATCTTCCTTTCTCCGCCGATTCCTCTTACAGCCGCGACCGCAACATCTGGCACATCAGTCATGAGGGACTGGAGCTGGAGGATCCTGCCAACGAGCCAAATTACGAGCATCTTCTCGTCCTCGGCACCACACCGGAAAAAGCGCCCGAGGAAGGCGAATATGTAACCATGGAATTTGAAAAAGGAATCCCTGTCTCCGTGAACGGCAGAAAAATGAAATATTCCGATATTGTACGCGAGCTTAACAAGCTGGGCGGCAAACATGGTATCGGCATTATCGATATTGTGGAAAACCGTGTTGTAGGTATGAAGTCCCGCGGCGTTTACGAGACACCGGGCGGCACTATTTTGATGGAGGCGCACCAGCAGCTTGAGGAGCTAATCTTAGACCGCGATACTTACACCATGAAAAAAGAAATGGGCAACCGTTTTGCAGATATTGTCTATGAGGGAAAATGGTTTACGCCGCTGCGGGAGGCAATTCAGGCTTTTGTGGAAAAGACGCAGGAATATGTGACCGGCGAAGTCAAATTCAAGCTTTATAAAGGCAATATCATAAAAGCCGGTACCACCTCTCCCTACTCACTGTACAACGAATCCATCGCTTCCTTCACAACAGGGGATTTGTATGACCACCATGATGCAGAAGGCTTTATCAACCTGTTCGGTCTTTCCTTAAAGGTGCGTGCCATGAAGCTGAAAGAAGCTTCGGACAAATAATTTGGAGATTTTATTATGATGGTGATTCTGTTTATCGCAGCATATTTTGCAACAATCAATCTGCTTGCCTTCGCCCTTATGGGAATCGATAAAAGAAAAGCAATAAAGGGTGCCTTCCGGATTCCGGAAGCCACCCTCTTTATCATCGCCATCATCGGCGGCAGTATTGGTTCTATTGCCGGTATGTATACCTTCCGCCACAAGACAAGGCACTTCAAGTTTGTATATGGTATGCCGGCTATTCTGTTTGTTCAGATACTGCTGCTGATTCTGCTTTTTAACGCTCCTTTCAACCTGATTACCATGTAATCTCAAAACGCCACGATGACGCCGCCGTCATTGGCGTACATGCTGCTGATTCCGGCAGTATCCATAATCATGATTTCCCTACACCGTATTTTTTCACGTAAAAGCTGCTTTACCGTCTCTGCTCTTTCTTTTGCATTGCAGTGGGAAATGACGATTCTCTTTCTTTCTGCCCCTTTTATGGCATCTACGATTTTATCCACCATTCTGGTAATCGCCTTTTTCATGCCGATTCCCTGTCCCATCTGTATAATGGTGCCCTTATCCGCCCCCATAATCGGCTTTATGTTCAGCGTAGAAGCCACCGCCGCCTTAATGTTGGAAAGTCTGCCATTTTTCCTGAGGGTTTCCAGGTTATCCAGCACAAAATACGTATTCATACTGTCACGAAACGCTGTAATCTGCTTTTCTATCTCCTCAAAAGCAAGCCCTTCCTCTTCAAGCTCCATCAGCTTTAATGCGAGCTGCGTTTCCCCGCAGCTTGCCGATTCCGAGTCTACAACATGAATCTTTTTCTCCCCGTACTTTTCCCGATACATTCTCTTTCCCAGCTCTGCGCTGTTGTAACTGCCGCTGAGCTTTGAGGACAAAGTCACCACATAAATATGCTCCGCTTCCACATGATATGCCTCCATATACCTTTCGGGAGACGGACAGGAAGACTTCGGACACTTAGGATATGCCGCAACCCGCCTTAGAAAATCAGCCTGCTGAAAACTTTCGTCATCAAGCAGATGGTAATCCCCAATTTCAATCCCCAGAGGCACCCTCTCAAAACTCTCTTTTTGAAGCAATTCCTTTGGAAGCTCACAGCAGCTATCCACAACAATTTTATAGCTCATATCCGCAACCATGCCTTTCCTGTAGTCATACTAGTATTTCCTGTAAGAAGCAGCTTTATCCCTTCCACCACTTCAAAGGTAATTAAAACTTTTACATATGGTTTTAATTACTACGTATGATAGTAACACATGCATTAGGTTTTGTAAAGGGGGATTTTTCCGTAAGTGCCATTCCCTTGACACCCCTTTCCAAAGCCGCTATACTATACCTAGTTTATACCGATTTTTGATTCTGTCAGACTTAGGAGAACGCTATGCTAGCACTGCAAATTACCGCTCTGAAACCGTTTATGAATTCTCTGCTCTTAGGGGAGCTTTTTGATTCCTTTCTTTTAGAAAAAGCAGATATTGATACCGCCGTTACCTACTCCATTGACGGGCGGCTCCACAAGGATTTTTTCCCGCCCGAAGAGCGCGAAGACAAAACCCTGCATCCTTATGATTTTGCCGAATGGAAGGACATGAAAGGTCTGTGCTTTGATTTCATCAAAGGAAAGCGCACACCTCTTTATTTTCAGTTTGTTCTTCATCTAAAACCTCCTGCTGCGGTCTCCATTTTGGAGAAAGGGGGCGCCGCTTCTTTCGCAGGTCTGATTCAGGCATTTGTGCTGACAGTGCGGTTTGACGGAGAAAAGGCACTGCTGTTGACAGGAACTTCCTTTTCCTCCTTCGTTCCCGACAAAGAGCCGGAAAGACTCTGGGATGCCGCTTTCAGGCAGTATCTGGACAAAAAAGAAATCGCCTATGAGGTAATGTAACCTCATAGGCGTTTTTGTTTTCGTCATACCAAACCGCGGACAACAGCCTTTTTCAGCCAACGGCTCCGTCGTCACTCTCTTCCTCTTTAGGCGGCGTCTCCTGCGGCTGTTCTGTATTCTGCTGCGTGCCGCCCTCCGGCGTCACCTCCGGCAGCGGCGTCGGCTGCGGAGCCGGCGGATGCGGCGCAATCCATTCGGGGTCTACCTGTGAACGGTACTCTTCCGGCAGCGCTTCTTCCACATAGCGGTAGAAATCGTTGTTCAAAATACCCGAAGAATAATTGACAAGCCCTTTCACCTGCTTTTTCATTGCCTCGTGGTACTCCTCGTCCCCCTCTGTGCCGTCCCGCCATAACAGCGGTACATTGCCCTTCCGGTTGTAGATAACCCTGTCCGTCACATAGCTTCTGTCTGAAAAAATAACAAGCGGCGGACTGTCTGAGAGAATATCCCTGCCCACATAGAGTCTGGAATCATACTCGAAACCAAAGAGGTTCAGCAGCGTCGGCAGAATATCCAGCGAATACGCCGTCTTTTCCACATTGACCGTCTCCATGGCGCTGTTCCAAAGAATCAGGTTATTCCTGTAAACCTCAAGCGTACCGGCAAGGGGTTTCCCCGCAAGCTCCTCTAAGGTTGACATCTCCATCGCATAGGGATAATGGTCCGCGGAAAGGCAAATCACGGTGTTTTCCAGCTTGCCGGCAGCCTCAAGCTGCTCTATCAAGTATTCCAACGCCAAATCCAGCTCCATATTGCAGGCAACATACGCCCTTCCCTCTTCGCAGTAAGGCAGCTCCGCCACATCATCCTTATGCTTGAAGGACATGCTGTTGCCGCTGAAATTATAATTCATATGCCCCGATACCGTCATATAGTACACATGGAAGCGGTCTTCATTGATATAATAGGGTATGGTTGCCACCATCATATCCAAATCGGAAGCCGGCCATTTGTTGGCATTTTCCATTTCAAACACCTGACCGCCATAGACTGCCTCGTTCAAATCCCCAAGCTTACATGCCATGAAGTTGTAGCCCAGATTCGGATGCGTCCGGTCCCTCTCATAGTAGGAAAGGGAATTGTTGTGGAACGCCCAGCTCTTTACGCCCTCTGCCGCAAAATAATTGGGGAGAGTAAATGGCATCCGGTTATCCGCACTCCTCTTTAAGCTAAACATCTGGTTGTCCGGTGCAAGCCCCGTACAGTTCGCATACTCGCCGTCGCTGGTAGAGGTATACCACAGCGGACAATAGAAATCTTCAAAGACAAAACCGGAATGAATCAGTCTGTACAATGTCGGAGTCAGCTCCTCGTCCACTGCATAGGGACAAAAGCCCTCCGCCGTCAGATAAATCAGATTGTAGCCGGCAAACATGCCCGTATACTCGTTTTTGTTGGTCGGCGGTATACTCTGCATATACTCCGCCAGATTCTTAATTTCTTTGGAATCCGCATTGGCAATCAGCTCGTCAAAATCGATGGGAAGCACATGAGGCGATGTGTCCAGAACCGGCTCTGCCTCCGATTCCTCCGGCAGGGAAGCATCCCCTCCCGATATATCGCTTTCCACGATTGGCGGGGTGTCGTTTCCGCCCGCGGAGACCAAATCGTTACCGCCATAGCTGTCCCACGCCTCCAGCGAATCATCCCTTCCCGGGAAGGAATCGCCAAATAAGTCGCGAACAAGCGCGGGCGCTACTCCATATGCGGAAATCACACCCTTCTGGTCGTAAAATTCGCTATAGCTCTCAAAATAATCCGTCTTACCAAAATAGCCGCCCACCAATGCTGCAATGTAAAGTACCAGACCACCCGTCAAAACAGAGATGCTTGCCACTCTTTCTCCATAAGAATGGCTTCTCAGCTTCAAAGCTTTAAAATGCAGCAAAAAACCCGCCGCAATCAGGGGCACCGCCAAAAGCAAAAGATAACCCGATGCGCGCAGTATTGCAAAAAGCGCCTCACGCCAGTAATTCGTCACCGCATCCTTACCGGCGTTCGTGACGGCGGCAAGTAAAAGCGGCTGCCTGAATATTTTGATATAGACAAGCTGGCTTGCAAAAAGAAGATAGTCCACCACAAGCAGAATCCAGAATATAACCCTGTTTTTTCTTCTCCGCAAAAAGCCCGTAACCAAGACGGAGAAGCCGGCAAGTAAAAGCCACACCGGCAATGCGAGAACCGGATTGACTGCCACAAATCCGAAACATCCAAAGTGATAAACCAACTCCATATACACAAATGTACCAAGAAAAAATAGAAAAACCCAAAGCATATCGACACGACTCCCTTGGCTGCTTTTTAGCACGCCTTTTTTTCTCGATATATCTTATCACATTTCGACAAAAAATGGGGAAATATTACGCATCTTAAAAAAAGATTAATATTCTCTTCATAAAATTTCGTTTTTCTTTGTATTTTTATTTTTTCATCTTGGGATTAAAGACAAATGCTGCCAAAAGACCAAATATCAGAGCTGCGCTGCACCCTACGGCGCCCGCTTTGAAGCCGCCCTGAAACAAGCCAAGCAAGCCTGCCTGCTCCAGCCCTTCTTTTACGCCCTTCATCAATACGTTTCCAAAGCCGAGCAGCGGCACCGATGCCCCCGCCCCCGCAAACTCCACAAAAGGCTCATACCATCCAAACACACTGATAAAAGCGCCCAGACAAACCAAAAGCACCATAATACGCCCGGGCAGCATCTTTGTTTTTTCCATTAAAATTTGCGCCAGCGCGCAGATAAGCCCTCCAACCCAGAATGCATTAAAATAATCCATGCTTCCAACTCCTCCTTACAGGTTCTTTAGAATCATGGATTATTATATACTTTTTTTCGGTTTCTATTCCTGCACGCCGCCGCAGCAGCAAACGGTTTTTAGAAATTTTCACCCTTTTCTTTGCGAAAGAGCTTCACAAGGCGGCACACCTCTTCTGCCGTTTCCCTAAGGTTTTTTTCCTCGCAGTCTATCACAATGTCGGCATATTTTTCATAGAGCGGAACCCGCTCAAGGTACAGCTTTGCAAGCGTCTGCCCCTCTTTCATGGCGACGCCCCGCTCATGCAAATCCCCAAGCCGCTCTGCCAATGCCTCACAGCCAAGCCTTAAGTAAACCACTATGCCAAGCTGCTGCAAATGCCTCATCGCTTCCCTGCCATAGCAAACACTTCCTCCTGTTGCAATCACCACATTTTCCCCGTTTAAAGAAGCGTTCACGCGATTTTCAATCTCCAAAAAGCCCTCCACTCCATGCTCTTCTATCAGCTCATGGAGAAGCTTTCCATAGGTATCCTGTATGACAAGGTCCGAATCCACAAACCGGCAGCCCATTCTTTTTGCCGCCACAACGCCCACCGTACTTTTTCCCACGCCTGGCATCCCAATCAGTATCGTATTTTTCAATTTATGCAAGGCAGGCAATGACCTCCACCTCACAGAGCACGTTTTTGGGCAGCGTTTTTACCGCCACACAGCTTCTGGCAGGCTTTTCTGTAAAATACTTGGCATATACCTCATTAAAAGCGGCAAAATCTCCCATATCCGCCAAAAAGCAGGTTGTCTTTACGACTTTTTCGTAGTCCGCGCCTGCCGCCGCAAGCAGCTCGCCCACATTTTTCATGACAAGCTCTGCCTGTGCAGCAATGTCCGCTCCCTCAATCTCTCCCGTCGCGGGATTGATGGGTATCTGCCCTGATGCAAAAAAGAAATCTCCTGCCACAATTCCCTGCGAATAAGGTCCGATTGCTGCGGGCGCCTTGTCTGTTATAATTTTTTTCATCATACTTTCCTCCATTCTGCTTTATGCATCTTCAAACTGCGCCGTTACATAAAAGCCTCTTTCTTTTTCTTCTATATCCAACACAACGCCTTCTCTTGCCAGCATACGCTCCCTGAACGGAACATTGCCCGACATGGCAAGGGACGGGTCTATGGTATAGTAATAGTTGCTGGGGAGCACGCCCTCCGTCACCGTAATCTTCTGACCGACCGTCAGAAGTCCCGGTCTCTCCATTTTAAACTCCATCACTCGCATACTGCCGCCTTTCGCTCCCGCTTGTTCTCATACATCTTTTCATCCGCTTCTTTTAGCAGAACCTGATAGTCTTTATTTTCTTCGGTCAGACTATATCCGAGAGAAAAACGGATGAAAACGCTTATATTGTCGGCAAGCACTGCAGGACTTCCCTCCTGCAGCCTTTCCAGCCTCCGAATCACCTCGAGCAGCTCCTCTTCACTTGCATACCGGTATAAAAATAGTGCAAATTCATCTCCGCCCAGTCTGGCAGCCACACATCTGTCCGGCGCCTGCTCCTTCAGCCGTCCGGCAATTTCTTTCAGATACGTATCTCCCGCCTCGTGTCCGTAAGTATCATTGACAACCTTCAGATTATCAGCGTCAATCATAACAAACGCTCTGTAGGCAAGAGGCTCCCCTGCTTCGGACAAGGCGGAAAGCCTCATCTCCAGCCCGCGGCGGTTATACAGCTCGGTCAGAGGGTCTGTATCCCTCTCTTCTTCTATCCTTTTGCGCTTTACTATCTCATCCGTCACATCAATCACAACGCCGAATTTGTCGTCGCCATCACCGGTTTCCTCCAGCTTAATATACTGTCCGTTCCGCTCAAATACACCATTTTCATCCGAAACAGGATTTTTGCGCAGTCTGTTCATAAAAGCCTGAAATTCTTTATAATCAGCAGACAGCTTTCCCGCCTCTGCCGCATCCAGCGAAAGAATCCTTGGCACATATTCCGTAAAACGGACTCTTTTCATATGCTGGTTATACTCATATACCCCAATGTACATATTGGTCTTGCTCAGCACATAAGACATCTTTTCATTGTTATCCAAAAGACTCTTTTTCATCTTGTTGATATAGCTGCTAAGCTCCGAAAATTCCACGCTGCTGTTCGTATCAATCATCTCGTCCAGATTTCCCTGCGCAATCCGATGCAGCTTTCTGTTCATACTGTGGATTCCGTCCACCACATATTTTTCCATATACCAGATGACGGCGCGGGAAAGAATCACCGCCATCACAATCAGGCATACCGCAACCAAAAGGGCAATGGTCGGCACTCTCTGATAAAGCTCGCGGCTGGGCACCACCCGCAGGATATAATTGGAACCGACTTCCCTGCATACACAATAGGAATGACGGCCGTTTACAACTGCATGAAAGCCGCCCTCTCCGTTTGCCAGCGACGCAAGCCCCAAACCTGTTTCCAGAATATTTTTTCCTACGCTTTCCAAATCCGTAGAGCCGACAATTTCTCCGCTCCTGCTGTCGATGGCATAGTATCCCGGTTCCAGATTGACACGGAAAAGAGAAAACAGATAGGACAACTCATTTTTTTCTCTTGCCTTCATAACATTGGCGGGCTCCATACCCACCTGCACAATAAATTCGCCGTTCCTGCTCCAGAGTGCCGAATACTGCATCATTTTCGCTTCCGCGGTATTTGGCGTAATATCCTGCACAAGCTTCAACGACTTATCCTGCAGCATCGGCTTAAAAAACATCATCTGCTCGCCCGAATCAAAGGTATAGTCATAATATTCCGGATGCGTGCCGGCATAAATACGCCCCGTGGAATCAAAAATATGAATTTCATCCACTTCCATAAATACCGCGATTCTTTTTAATTCCTCCATATCCTGCAGCACGGAAGGGTCGTTTTGAATGATATAGGCTATCGCCTCTGCATTGCGCAGGCAGGTTGCCCTGTATGCCTCCTCGATATCCGAAAGCTCCTCCTGATTTCGAGAAAGAAGCTGTTCCATCTGTGTAAACGTTCTGTCTGCGCTTTCGTAAGCCTGCCTCTGTGTATTGATTATCTGTATATATACAATAATCGCCAATATCAACGTCACAAAAATACATGTGACCCTATTGATATAGCGGCTGATAATTTTTCCGAGTGTCTGCATTTGTATCTCCCTGCTGCTTTTTAAAACACCGTATCGGTAAAATTGTAACAGAAGATAACCTACATGACAACAACCAGTTTTGCATTTCTTCCTGTCATTTTTGATAAGCACAAGCTGCAAAATCGCTGCAAAAGCAACCGCTTTCTCAATTCAGCACAAGATTAAAGCACCCGTCTTTTTCCGTTTCTGCAGGCAGGTATAAGCCGCAGACATCATACGAGCGCCTAAGCAGCGCACGCCTGCAGTCGAAATGCCAAAGCAGCGCCTGTGCTGCGCAGACTGCCTCCTCCCTGCCTTTTGCGGTAATTTCCTGTATCAGCAGCATATTTTCCTTTGGCGCGCTTTTTGTGCCGCTCTCCCTGCGGCACAGTACGCCGTATATGTTCTCCTCATATAACAGTTTTGCGCAGACGCCTCCTTCCCGCACAAAGGAAGAAACCGCGTACTTTAGCATACCGCCGGAAGGTTCCACGCCGGCGGCGCCGGCAAAAGCGTCTCTCCTGCATTTTATGTATGAGGAAACAGACACCGGCTCCAGTACGCACCGCTTTCTCAGGCTTCCTTCCCGCACCCTGCCCCTGCTGTCCGGCCTCTTTTCACCGGAAACTTCTACTTCCCATATCTTTTCGCGAAAGCAGGGAGAAAAACCCCTCTTTTCATAGAATTTTGCCAGCCCGCTGTCCCCGGGCACCAAAACGCCGCAGCTTCCCTCCTCTTTCAGCAGGGTGGCGGCAGCGTTTAAAAGTCCTGTGCAGACGCCTCTTCCCCTTGCCGTATCCTTCGTCGCTACGGCATATATATATTCAGCCTTTACCGCTTGTCCATAAGACCACAGCCGCACCGGAATCAGGCAGAGCTGCCCCCAAATTTTCCCGCTCTCCTCCCAGACAAGAACGCGCACTTCTCCCGCAAGGCAGCGGAAAATTTCTGCAATTTCCTCCTGTGCATCGCCAAAGCTTTCCCCCCAGAGCTCCATAATCTCCTGTCTGTCAGCCTCTATTCCAAACCGTATCATACGAGTACCTGCCTTGCCGTAAACTTCTCCAGCATAACGGGATGATAAGATTCTTTCGCCTTACGCAGTCCTGCAACGCCGTCATCTTCTTCTCTGTTCACATAGGTGTAACCCTGCATCATGCTTTTGACGTATTCTCGATTTATGGCAGGATACGCCCCCTGTATCTCAGCAAAAGCCTTTTCAATATGCACCACATAAGTATCCTGATTGAGCGGCTCTCCCACGGTAAACCCCACAACCTGTCCGCACTGGCAGAGCACACCGCCGGTAAAACCCAGCCTGTCAAAATACGTAAGCGCATTGTCCACCACGCCT
>WSLY01000051.1 GCA_013316825.1 Lachnospiraceae bacterium
GGATACGCTGGCGGATGAGCTGTATGCACTGGGGCTTGGCGCGGATGATTTCCTTACCAAGCCGTGCCATCCCAAACGGCTTGCCGCGCGGGCGGAGCGCCTGCTTAAGACTTACCGGAAGGTCAGGAACCTGGTGCAGGCGGGGGATGTGGCGATGGATGTGGATGCCTGTAAGGTCATATGGGGAAAAAAGCAAGTGGCCCTGCCGGAGACGGAAGGGAAGATCATGCGCCTGCTTATGGAGCGCTATCCGTCTGTTGTGGGAAAGCAGGAAATCGTGGCTGCCCTGTGGGGGAACGGTGCATATGTAGATGAAAACATCCTGCAGGTCAATATGGCAAGGCTAAGGAAGAACCTTGACAGTATCGGGCTTAAGCGTCTGGTGAGGACAGTGAGGGGGAGCGGGTATTGCCTGGAGGTGACGGAGCTGTGAGAGGAAAAGATATTTGCCTGAAAATGCGCCTGCACTGGCTGATGCTGCTGATCTTGTCGGACGCTTTCTTTGCTTTTCTTGTATGGCTTGCCAATCCCAACGGGCTGAAAAGCCTTTCTGTTATCATCGTACTTTATACTGTGCTGGCCGCGGCTGCGGGATGCGCTATTGATTTTGTGAGGGTGCGGGTGCAGCTTGAGGTGTTGGAAGAATGTCTTGAAAGGCAGGGGGAATACGAGGAGCGGGAGCTTATGGCGGTGACCGATAAGGTGTGGCATCCGGCTGTTAGGGAGGCGTTTTCGCTGCTGTGGGAGGAGCGCGCGCAGAACAGCGAAAGACAGCAGGAGCTTATGAGCTATCAGGAATTTATCGAGGCGTGGACGCATGAGATCAAGACGCCGCTGTCTTTGTCGGAGCTGGTGCTGGAGAACCACAGGGAGGAGATGTCGGAGTATGTGTACCGGAGGATGCGGCATGTGCAGCGCATAGCGGGGATGGATGTGGAGCGTATACTGTATTATGCAAGACTCCATGCGGAGCATGTGGATTACCAGTTTGAAAGGATATTCCTTCCGGAGTGCGTGAAAGAAGTGCTCGACAGATTTCCGGGAATTCCCCAGGAAAGAGGCATAGAAGTAAAAGATAAGACCGCGCCTGTCTGGATTGTGAGCGACAGGAGAGTTCTTGGCTTTATGCTTTCCCAGATTTTTAGCAATGCGTTTAAATATGCGGGAAAGAGCGGCGGAATTGTGGAGATAGAGGCATGGAAATGCGAGGAAGATGCAGAGAAGGGAAGTCGCAAAGGAGATGGGAAGGTTCGCCTTGCCGTCAGGGATAACGGGGGAGGAGCGCCTTTGGAGGATATCCCGTTTTTGTTTGACAAGGGCTTTACGGGCAGCCATCCGGGGCGGCAGAATGCAACAGGGATGGGGCTATATTTTGTCAAGAAGTACGCAAAAGTGCTGGCAGTGGATGTGAGGGTGGAAGAAGAGCTGGTTTCCGGCGGATGGTTTGGGATAGAAATAGTGTTTCCGGATGTGTGATTCGGAAACACTATTTCTTTTTGCCTAATGCTCTAAAGTTTTCAGGTACCGGTAAATGCTGGATGAGGAGCAGGCGAGGTGCTTTGCTGTAAAAGGGATTGCGCCTTTCAGGCGGAACAGTCCATGCTTGTCCAGCTGAGAGATAATGGTTATCTTCTCTTCCTGTGTTAGGCGTTCAGGGGGCGTCTTGATATCTTTCATGACATCTTCAAAAATCTGCTGCATGAGTTTGGCAATATCTGTTGGAAATCTTTCTGCGGAACTTAAAGAAAATGGTACAGAAAGCTGTACTGCCGGTTCATCTTGAATGGTGTGCACAAAAGCGCTGCCGTGAATCAGCTCAAAAAGGCGGCGGCTTAGATTGGAAAAACGGCTGTCATCAAAATTAATACAGAGGAGCCCTTCTAATATTCCGTGGCTATTTTTGATAAACATCGTTGAGGAGCGTATCATGTGCCCGTTCTCGGTTTCGCCATTGTAGTTAATGAGGAAATCTTCGTTCATATAGGCCTTGGATTTAATCAGGCAAAGAGCAGTATTTGTCAGTGGACTTCCAACTGTCCTGCCGCTGATATGTCCGTTTGCAATCGCAACAACCTCTTTGTTCGATTGTGTCAGATCGTGTAGAACGATTTCATAATCCGGTCCGAGAACTTTTCCAAGATAATCAACCAGTATGGAATATTGCTGAAATAATTCTTTTGTCATGATAATTACCTCGTAAATAATTATTTTACGTGGCGGTCTGCTGTGTGCCTGCCTTTTATGATTATTACATTTTTTCTTGAAAAATTCAACATCAAAAAAATATATTCCTAAGATATAAAATATATAGGAAAAAATGTAAAGATGTCAGAAAATTTGTCTTGACGTAAACA
>WSLY01000052.1 GCA_013316825.1 Lachnospiraceae bacterium
TACCAACGAGATGGGAGACGGCGTGATGTATCTGCCTGTGGGGGCAACTGTTGCCGATATTTATGCCGCGTTGGCAGTGCGGACGGCACAGGGGGAGGTCTGTGAGCTGGGAGAATACCGTCTCAATATGTCAGGGCGTTATGATTTGAACAGTGCGGGAAATTATACCGTACATGTGTGCGGAACCGATACGCTTGGCGTGAGGACGGAACGGGATATGATTATGTGCGTGCAGTGAGAAACTGCACGCGGTAAAGCACTGTATGCAAACAAGGCGCCGTTTAGCAGCGGCGCCTTGCTGTGTCCCGGCTATTTGGATTTTGCCTGTTCTGCGAAGGTATTGTTTACAAGTGTTTCATAAGGGACATAGTTTTCCAGTTCGCCGGCTTCCATTAAGATATTCTGCAAAAGCATAAAGCTGTCCTCGGAATAGACGAGATCGTTTTTCCATGTGTCCTGGGATCGGTAGCGCTCCACAATCGTGGTGATGGTGGAAAGCTCCGTTTCCGGGAACTGTGGCTGAATAACAGATGCTATTTCATCGGCAGAATGGCTTGCGACGTAGTCCATACCTTTTTGCAGCGCCTTTGTAAACGAGAGAAGAATTTCGGGATTTTTCTCAAGATAGCTCTTTTTTGCGCTGAATGCAGTGTATGGCACATAGCCGGAGTCTACGCCGAGTGAGGCGACAATATAGCCTTTACCCTGCGTTTCAAGTGATGTGGCATGCGGCTCAAACTCTACGGTAAAGTCGGCATAGCCGGCGTCACCTTCTTTCGCGCCTGCAAATGCTGCCGCGGTAGAGCCAAAGTCGATGCTTGTGTCGATGGTAAGGTCACTGTCAGGATCAATTTGGTTCATTTTCAGAATGTATTCAAATACCATCTGCGGCATTCCGCCCTTTCTGCCTCCGAGAACATAAGTTCCTTTTATCATATCCCAGTTAAAGTCGTCGATGGGGGTACGGCTCACGAGGAAATTGCCCGCGCGCTGTGTGAGCTGCGCAAAATTTACGGCATAATCCCCGGCGCCCTGAAGGTAGGTGTAGACGGACGCTTCGCTTCCCATAAACCCGATGTCCGCTTCGCCTGTAAGAAGCGCAGTCATGGTCTTGTCGGCGCCAATGCTGTCCACGTTTTCCATAATTTTATTCAATAAGTCCTTTGTATCCATATTTTCTCTCCATCTGCCGTTTTCACGGCTCCGCCAACGCATCTGCTTTTCTACTGATAAGCTACATTATATAGTATTAAAAACTATATGACAAGAGGTAAATATATTTAAATTTTCTTAAGAATTTTCTTTCTAATAAAAGAATGACAGAATCTTTTGAATGTATTATAATGTAAAAGGAACTCGGGGATATTACGGAATCGGAATAGTCCGGCTAAGAAATGTCAAGTGTTTATAAGAAATACTTTTGGCTGGACGGTAAAGTCGCAAAGACGCACGAGAGGAACTTTCATGAGTGCCCTTTCGAATGAAAGTTTCTCTCATTACATGTGCGTCGAAGTGACTTTACCCTTTAGTGCTGTCGCGCAGCGACTTTAAATAGGAGGTATAAGGATGGCAGAGAAAATTGAGGGATGCTGCGACACCTTTGAGGTGCATGAAAATCTTTTAAAAATAGTCCAGGAAAAAATGCCGGAAGAAACGGAGGCTTACGATCTGGCGGAGCTTTTCAAGGTTTTCGGAGATTCCACAAGAATCCGAATCCTGTTTGTGCTTTTTGAGGCGGAGGTTTGTGTCTGTGATCTGGCGGAGGCTTTGAATATGACCCAGTCTGCTATTTCACATCAGCTTCGCATTCTGAAGCAAAGCAAGCTGGTGAAAAGCAGACGGGAAGGAAAGTCCATCTTTTACTCGCTGGCAGATAATCACGTGCGTACCATTATTGATCAGGGAAGAGAGCATATTGAGGAGGATTAGTCTTTTGTAAAACTGATGTAATTAGAAACCGCATTGGAATAATCTCCGGATACGGTCCCTTCCGGATTGATGATGTAAGTTCCATTTTTATCCAATGCCCGTATCTGGATGGTGTTCCAGCTGCCGGTTTCTCTTTGCAGATCGTGGTCTGGAATCAGAATTACAGCAGTTCCGTCTGTGATTTTGGCTTTGTAAAAATGCGTTCCGTTTACCTGAAAGGAGATACCGGCATAATCGGGAAGTGTTGTGTGAACGGTTATGGGGGGGGTAATCCTCTTGGAAAGGCCATTTGCAGATCCATCCAAGCAACACACTGTCGGATGAAATCTTTTAAAACCCTGATACCCTCATCAAATTTCTGACCTTTAAAGTTTCCCTCACATCCACCCCATCTG
>WSLY01000037.1 GCA_013316825.1 Lachnospiraceae bacterium
CTGACCTCTACTAATAGGCCGAGGGCTTAACCAGTAAGGCAGGGATGGTGTTCCAGTGTTCGGTTTTGAAGGTACAAGAACCGAAAGATTTCATATGATTGCATAAAAGAGTAGAGAATCTACTCTTTTTTTGTATATAAAGGAGTGATGCCGATGAAGCTGTTGTTAGTGGAGGACAATGAAGCGATTATTTTAGGATTGGAATATTTATTGAAAGAAGAGGGGTTTTTTTGTCAGGTTGCAAGGACAAAAAAGGAAGCGGAGAAAGCAGTTTCTGAAAAAAGCTTTGACCTGATTCTCTTGGATATTATGCTGCCGGATGGAGACGGATATGCTTTGTGCCGCAATTTTAAGAAGAGGGGAGATATACCGGTTATTTTTTTGACGGCAAAAGAGGAGGAAAGGGACGTCGTGCAGGGGTTTGAGCTGGGCGCAGACGACTACATTATAAAACCGTTTCGTAATAGAGAGTTGGTTTCGCGTATCAGAAATGTACTGCGCAGATGCGGAAAGGGAAATGAGGTTCTCTCCTGTGGGGCAATCAGGCTGGATGCGACGGCAGGCAAAGTATATCGGGACAAGGAAGAGATTGCATTGACAAAGCTGGAGTATAAGATTCTTTATTATTTGATGAAGCATCAGGACAGGGTTTTTTCCAGAGAGGAAATTCTCAGCCGGATATGGGATGCCTCCGGCAATTTTGTGGAGGACAATACCTTGACGGTGACGGTGAAAAGACTTAGAGAAAAAATTGGTGATGATGGAAATATGATTAAGACAATAAGGGGAATTGGATATAGAATGGATAGAAAAATTGAGGCGGACAATGAATAGGCTGAAAATGCGGGATAAAAGTTTAAAAAAATATGCGGCAGTCGTTTGTCTGGTGGTGGCTGCCGGTATATTGCTTGGCAATTTGGTACTTGGCTGTTTCTTAAAACAAATGGACGAAAAGAATGGGGAAGCTTTTGCCATCCTTTTGGGAAATGTAAAGGCTAAGTATCCTGATATTGCGGAAGAAGAATGGATTTCCATGTTAAATAACAGCGCTGGCTGCGAGGAAGGCAGAGCGCTTTTAGAACGTTACGGCATTTTTGAAGGAGATGCTGTCTTATTGGCAGGTGAGGATGTAAAAGTAAAATTGTTTTTTAGTCTGAATGTCCTACTGCTTTTTACCTGTATCTGTGTGACAATTCTTTTTGCGTTTTATTTTGGGAAGCACAGGGCACGTATCAGGCAAATGGAGGAGTATGTGCGTAAGCTCGGACAGGGCAAGTATGCCTTGGATATTACGGAAAATGAAGAGGATGCATTAAGTGATTTAAAAAATGAGCTTTATAAGATAACGGTTATGTTAAAAGAAAACGCGGATGTGCAGAGGCGCCAGAAAAGCGCTCTGGCAGATTCACTCGCGGATATTTCCCATCAGCTTAAGACACCGCTGACTTCTGTGATGGTGCTTCTGGACAATCTTTCGGAGAGCAGCCGCATGGAGGAGCAGACGCGAAAGCGTTTCTTGGCAGAAATCACAAGACAGCTTGAAAATATCAACTGGCTTGTGGCAGCGCTCTTAAAGCTGTCCAGACTGGACGCAGGTGTGGTGGAATTCGAGAGACAGCAGGTGGATGTAGACGTTTTGCTTTTTTCCGTCACGGAAAAGCTAAAGCCGTCAGCGGAGCGAAGAGGTGTCAGAATCAAAAGAGAGGGAGAGAAAAAAGCCGTCGTATCTGGCGATTTCGGGTGGCTTGCAGAGGCAGTAACGAATATTGTAAAAAATGCAATAGAGCATAGTTATAGGGATTCAGAAATTGTGATTTCTGTAAAAACAAACGCCGTTTATACGGCGATTTCTGTCAGGGATTTTGGAAAAGGTATAGGTGAGGAGGAGCAGAAGCATATTTTTGAGCGGTTTTACCATAGCGGATATACAAACGAGGAGGGCGTAGGAATAGGGTTGTCTCTGGCAAAGGAAATTATTGAAAGACAACAGGGGTATCTGACGGTTGAGGCAAAGGAGCAGGGAGCCTTGTTTCAAATTAAATTTTTAAAAGATTAAAAATGTCACCGAAATGTCATTTTGGCTTTGTATAGTGTAAGAAGAAATTCTAAGGCTGGGGATGCCCGCCGGAATTTCTAAAAGTGAGAAGCTTTTAAGAAAGGACATGGTGCGTGATGGAATTATTAAGAACAGAGCTTTTGAGCAAAGTGTACGGCAGCGGTGAGAATCAAGTGACTGCAGTAAACAGCGTGAGCTTTTCGGTGGAGCAGGGAGAATTTGTGGCGATTGTGGGAAGCTCGGGCAGCGGGAAATCAACACTTCTGCATATGCTGGGCGGTGTGGACAGACCTACGTCGGGATGCGTGCTGCTTGAAGGGGAAGACATTTATAAAATGAATGATGATAAACTTGCAGTGTTCCGCAGAAGACAGGTAGGGCTGATTTATCAGTTTTATAATCTGATTCCCGTATTGAATGTGGAGGAAAATATGATGCTTCCCTGCGAACTGGACGGAAAGGCACCTGACAAAGAGTTTGTGCGGGAGCTCGCGGAAACGCTGGGACTGGAGAAAAGGCTTCGGCACCTGCCGAATCAGCTTTCGGGCGGACAGCAGCAGAGGGCAGCAATCGGAAGAGCCTTGATGAACCGTCCGGCGGTTCTGTTAGCGGATGAGCCTACCGGCAATCTGGATTCCAAGGCAAGCGACGAAATTGTAGCGCTTTTAAAACTTTCCAACCGCAAGTATAAGCAGACAACGCTGATGATTACTCATAATATGGAAATTGCAAAGCAGGCGGACCGTGTGCTTGTCATGGAAGACGGAAGACTTCTGGATGACAGAAAGGGAAGGTGATGTCATGAATGTGATGAAAAAAATCACCTTTCGGGCACTTCGGGAAAACCGTAAGCGCACAGTGGTAACGATTGTCGGCATTATACTGGCTACGGCGCTGTTGACTGCAGTTGCCAGTATGGAAAAAAGCTTTCGCGCCAGTATGGTCGCGTATGAAAAAGGACAAAGCGGCGCCTTTCACTATCAATTTTCGGAAGTAGAAACGGAAAACTTAAAGTATTTTGAGAATAACCGCAATATAGAGAATTTGGGCTACATGGCGGAAGTAGGCTATGCGCTTCTCAATGGAAGTAAAAATGAGGATAAGCCATATTTATATGTATGTGCCATGAACGCGGGCGGTATGGAGGCGGCGGCTTTGAAGCTGACAGAGGGGCGTTTTCCACAAAATGACAGTGAAATTCTGATTGCCCGTCATACAGGGACGAACGGCGGTGCCAATATCGGACTCGGAGATGTATTGCAGCTTACAATTGGATACCGCTGTGACGGGGAAGGAGGGAAACTGCGTCAAAGCAATCCCTATTTGCATGAGGAGGAAACTTTTTATCCGCAGGAAGAAAAATCGTATACTGTGGTGGGAATTGTGGAGCGCCCCGTGATAGAAGACCGTTGGGCGCCGGGCTACACTGCCGTGACGTTTCTTTCGGACATAAGTAAGTTTGACGAAATAGACATTTACGCCACATACACGGCATCGGGACTGCGCGACAGAAGGCGGGTGACGGCAGGCTTGCTCGGCATTTCCGAGGAGGTGTATCACCGCGCATATGAGACGGGCGGTATGATGGATGCCGAAGAGTGGGAAGAGGCAACAAGAGTAGCCAGTAACGTGTGGTGTAATATATGGGTGTTGAAATGGGAGCTATTTCTTTTTTCCAATCATACCATGGCGGCGCTTTATACCATGGCGGCGCTTGCCTGCCTTATCATTGTAACGGCGGCTGTGTTCTGCATAAGGAACAGCTTTATGATATCCATGACGGAAAAGATGCGTCTCTTTGGCATGCTTTCTTCTGTCGGTGCAACAAAAAAACAATGTAAGCGAATGGTATATTATGAAGCGTTGTTTTTTGGTCTTATTGGCATTCCCCTTGGCATACTGAGCGGAGTGCTGGCAACAGCGGTGGTGATTAAAGCGACAAGCGGCCTGCTGGTATCTGCTATGGACATTACGCTTGTCTACGTGGTATCGTATCCGGCAATGCTAATAGGCGCTGTGCTGTCGGTGCTGGTGGTATTTTTATCCGCAGGCAAGGCGGCAAGGCAGGCAGCTAAAGTATCGCCCATCAGCGCGATTCGTTCCAATACGGAGGTAAGGGATTTAAAAAAGGAGCGGCAGGCGCCGAAGCTCATTAAAAAATTGTTTGGAATTGGCGGCGTCATTGCTTTTCTAAACTTAAAGAGAGCGAGGAGAAAATACCGTGCAACCGTGCTTTCCATTGTGGTGAGCGTAGCAATTTTTGTCGGACTAAGCGCCACGCTCAGGCTGGGATTTGCAGGCTCGGCAGCTTATTATAAAGACTGTGACTATCAGCTTCAGGTGCGTCTTTATGATGACGACCATTACATGCAGGCGCAGAAAATAGCAGAGCTTTCCGGCATTCAGCAGATTATGATTAAAAAGGGTATATATACTTTTCGTGTGCGGCAGGAGGATTTGAAATTCAGCAGGGAATACCAGCAGAATGTACTGGTACCGGAAGGCGCGGTTTCAGATAATGAGTGGGCGATTCCGGTTATTACGATTGGCAGCGCTGCTTATGAGGCATATGTGCGGGAGCTGGGGCTTTTGCCGGAGGAAATAGGGGACAGGGCAATCTTGGTATCCCACTATGAAGAATATATTTATGAAGACGGAAAGACAAAGTATATAGAAGGAAGTACTTTTGATTACAGGCAAGGAGATGTTATCACAGGAAAAACGTCGGAGGGAGAAGAAATTAGTTTTGTGATTGCGGCACAGACGGATAAGCTGCCCATGGGAAATATGAACGATATTGGCATATTGGTTGTCAGCGACGAATGGATGTTAAGCCATATCGATTATTTCGGAAATCAAGCAGAGGTGTGTATCCGGTGCGATGACCCGGACGTCTTAAGTATGGAAATTGAGCAGGCGACCGGGACGCTTAGCAAGTATACCATTTTCAATTCGGAGGAGGAGTACAGGCGGGTACAGTCCTTTTACCTGCTGATATCCATATTTTTATATGGATTTATCACAGTTATCGCGCTGATTGGCATCACGAATATTTTCAATACCATTACCACCAATATGGAGCTTAGGAGCAGGGAATTTGCTATGTTAAAATCCATTGGCATGACAAGAAAGGAATTTCGGAGAATGATATGGCTGGAAACACTGTTTTGCGGGGGAAAGGCATTGATTATCGGGATACCCGCCGGCATTTTAGTGGCGGCAGGCTTCTATAAGGCGATGGGAATCCGGCTGGAAATCTCCTTCAGGATACCATATGAGAGCATACTGCTGTCGATAGCGGCGGTATTCCTTCTGCTTGCAGGCATTATGCGGTATTCCATGGGAAAAATAAACCGCAAAAATATCATTGATGCGATTCAGAACGAAAATATTTAACAAAAATGGAAATGCTCAAGTGCCAGCCGGATACCGTCCGCACTGGCATTTGCCGTTACATATGCGGCGTTTTCAAAAAGGGAAGCGGGGGAGGCGTTACCCATAACGACACTGTTTTTTATACAGGAGAGCATGGGAAGGTCATTGTTGCTGTCTCCAAAGGCGTAGGCGGCATCCTCCGTAAGCCCATAATATTGCAGCACAAAGGCAATTCCGGTTGCCTTGGAATATCCAAGAGGGACAAATTCGCGGAAGGTCCCGCCGCGGTCGATACAGGAAAAGTACTGGTTGCTTACCTTGAGGAATTGGGCAAGCTGCCAGGGCTCTTCATACCAGATGACAAATTTGTCGCTAAAGAAATTGGGATTTTCCAAATCTTCCGGCATGGTATAGTTTCTGTCAAGAAATGCCTGATACTGGCGGATGGCGTCGGGATGCCGCAAGGGGCGCGAGGTGTCAAAGCATACTTCTTTGCGGGATTCAAATAAAATATCCACGCCGGTTTTTCTTGCCTGTTCCAGAATGCGCATAATGACAAAGTGACTTTGAGGTACATAGAGAACATCCCTGCCACCGCAGTATATATTGGTACCGCAGCCGCAGATATAACCGTCAAAGCCGATATTCCGAAAGCGCTCCTCTACATTCTGGAAGCAGCGTCCTGTATTAATAAACATCAGATTTCCATTTTCACGGGATTTTCGGATGGCATAGACTGCGCTTTCAGGTATGGAGCCGTCAAGCTCCGAGGTAAGCGTGCCGTCAATGTCAAAAAATGCAATTTTTTTCATAGATACAATTTCCTTTATGCATGACAATAGAAGATTCGCAAAGCGTGGGTTCTATTGTTTTTTATGTGGAAAGAATGAGCTGAAACAAAATCATTATAGAATAGTCGTCTTATAAAGTCAAAAAAGATTTTGTAAAAATTTTCTTTTCATGGTATTCAACTGCCGATATGTGTGGTATAATGTCCCTACAGGGCATTTTATCTTGCAATTTTTGTAATTTGTCCAAAAAATTTAAATAATTTCATCTGCAGATTGGTGTAATATTGCAGGATTTTCTGCAATATTATAGAAAATCCTGCGGCATGTATAGAAAGGGAAAAGATGGATACGAAAATATTACTGGAAAACGGCACCAACGAATTAGAAGTTTTGGAGTTCACCCTCGACAACAATTCTTACGGAATCAACGTAGCCAAGATTAAAGAAATTATTAATTATATGCCGGTGACACCGATACCCAATGCCCATCCCAGCATAGAAGGTATCTTTATGCCGCGAGACAGAATGATTACGGCAATCGATTTAAAGAACTGTCTCCAAAGGGGAGTCTCTGAGGCAGGAGGATTGTTTATCGTAACCAATTTTAACAAACTGGATATTGCGTTTCATGTAGACACCGTGGTGGGAATTCATCGTTTTTCATGGACGGAGATTATCAAACCGGATACGACGATATCTTCCGACAGTACAGCCTCAGGAATTGTCAAGACAGGTGATAAACTGATTGTTATTCTTGATTTTGAAAGAATTGTATCGGATATCAATCCGGAGACGGGACTTCGGTTTGACCAGATAGAAGCATTGGGAGAGCGTGAGCGCTGCAACGTACCTATTTTAATTGCGGAAGATTCTCCTTTCTTAAACAGGCTGATTGTGGAAGCCCTGCACAAATCAGGTTATGCCAATTTGATACATACGGCAAACGGTCAGGAAGCATATGACATTATATCGGACTTTAAAAAACAGGGTACCTTGGCAGAGCATGTACAATGCGTCATTACAGATATTGAGATGCCGATGATGGACGGACACCGCCTGACGAGGCTTATCAAAGGTGACGAAGAGACAAAGTGGATTCCAGTGGTTATTTTCTCGTCTCTGGTAAATGATGAAATGCGGCTGAAAGGCGAGCAGCTTGGCGCGAGCGCACAGCTTTCAAAGCCTGAAATAGGGGAACTGGTTAATGTTCTGGATAATTTGCTGTTAAAAAAATAAATGCTGCAAAAAAAGACCGGGGTATCCCCGGTCTTTCGTTGCTTATGGCGACAGAAGACTTACAAAGCGTGGATTTCAGAATAAGGATTAAGATATGGAACATTCAGAACTGATAGAAATACTCGATGCTGCCGATATGGTGCTGGTTGGCATGGGAGAAGATTTTGAAGGAAAAGAAGCTTTGGAGCAAAACGAGGACTATCTCAAGGTATGCGGGGAGATTGCCGATGCGGGCATGGAGTGGATTATGCCTTATGTGAACAGATATTTTTCCGAAAAGAATGAGAAATTACAGATGGCGCTGCAGGCTTTAAAAAAACTTTTGGATAAAAGGAATTATTTTGTGGTTTCAGTCTGCATGAATGGTATGGCGGCGGAGACAGGAATCTTACCCGAACGAATGACAGAGCCCTGCGGCTCTTATACGAAGCTGCAGTGCGCTTCGGGATGTGAGGGAAGCATATTGCCTGTGGAAACCATGTTTTTAAAAGAAATAGAAAAGTGTATACGGGGAGAAAAGGAATGGCGTATGCTTGAGACACCTGTATGTGAACAGTGCCAATCCCCCATGGTCTTTAACAGCCTTTATGCGGAGCACTATGCAGAAGAAGGGTACAAAGCAGGGTGGGAGCGGTATACAAAATGGCTGCAGGGTACGCTGGGCAAGAAGCTGTGTGTTTTGGAATTGGGAGCGGGCCTGATGTTTGCAGGTATTCTGCGTTTTCGCTTTGAAAAAATAGTGGCGCTGAATCAAAAGGCGGGTATTGTGAGGATTCATCGGAGCTTATATCAAATGCCAAATGAAATTTCAGGAAGAGGAAAATCAATTTCACAAAATGCTGTAGATTTTATGGCGGAAACGGCAAAATTATGATAAACTGTGTTGTGTAAATCATAAGAAAGGAACAATTTTTATGAGCTCTAATGAAGAATATCTGGATAATTTGTTAAAATCGATGGAAGACGCTGATGGTTTGCAGGGAACGAACAGTGCGGACGAAATGGCGGATGAGGATATTGATGCACTCTTTGCTGCGGCTGAGCGGATACTAAATGGTGAACTGGCAGAGGATGAACCGGCGGCAGGCGGTTATGGAATGGCAGCTTCAGAAAAGCATATTGAAAAGGCACCGAAAGAAGAGCCGAAGGCAGCCGTAGAAGAGCCGAAAGCAGACATAGAAGAGGACTCGAAGGCAGAAATGGAAGAGGAACCCGAGACGTATCCGGCAGCGGAAAGCACGGAAGATATGTCGCAGGAGGAAATAGAGGCGCTTCTGGCAAGTACCAAAACAGCAGGGGAAGAGACAGAGGAAGCCGCACCGGATTCGGAAGATGCGGCACAAGATGACTTGATGGCACTGCTGAATGGTTTGGACGATAACGAGGATTTGGCTGCTATTGGGGATTTGCTGGAGGCGGCCGACAGCGGCGAGATGCCTGTCGATGAAGAAGAAGCCAGCGATACCGGCATGGAAGAAGAAGCGTTCTTTTCTCCCGATATTGCGATTCCTGCAGAAATGGAAGAGGCGGAAAAAGAGGCGCCGGAAGAGCCGGAGGACAGCGGGAAAAAGGCAAAGAAAAAACGGGAGCGTAAGCCCAAGAAAGAGAAGCAGCCAAAGGAAAAAAGAGGAAAGAAAAAGCCGGATGCTGCAGAAAGGCCGGAGGATGCGATAGAGAGCCCGATACCGGCAGAGCCTGCGGAAAAGCAGCCTAAAAAGCCCGGGCTTTTTTCCAAGCTGCTTTCTGCCCTTACGGAAGAGGATGAGAGCGCGGTATCCGACGAGAATCAGGCGATTATGCAGGAGCTGGCGGAGGAGGATTTAAAGGAAGCAGGCAAAAAGAAGAAAATGAAGAAGGGTAAAAAGCCTGCTGATGGAAAGAAAGGAAAAGACAACTTAGACGAGGAAGAAGAGGATACCGGAAAGGGAAAAAAGAAAGGAAAGCCCAAAAAGGAGAAGAAACCCAAAAAGCAAAAAGAACCGAAGGAGCCTTCTGTTCCCGAGAAGCCGGGGAAGCGGATATCGCCTAAGAGTATTGTGGTCGTGGTGTTATTTGCAGCAACCGTATTTGGCGGCATATTCCTGTCGATTTCTCTTTTTGCAGGAGAACTCCGTATGCAGAGTGCGAAAGAGGCATTTGAAGAGCGGGATTACATGACATGCTATGAAGAGATGTATGGTATGGACAGGAACGAGGAAGAAGAGCAGATGTTCCGTCATGCGGAAATTGTGCTGAAGATGCAGCGCCGGCTGAGCATCTACGAAAAGTATATGGGAGAGCGCAGAGAGCTGGAGGCTTTGGATTCTCTTATGCAGGCGGTTGCAGATTATGATGCCATGTATGCAAAGGCACAGGAATATGGCGCAGGTTCGGAAGTAGCGCAGCTGTATGACCGGATCATACAGATTCTTGAGGAGAATTATGGCTTGAATCAGGATGCGGCGCGGGCGATTGCTCTTTGCCAGAGCAATGTGGATTATACGCGGTATCTGACAGCATTGGTTGCAGGCGAGGGCGTTTCCACGGAGGGCAGTCAAAGCGGTATTTCGCTTCCCAAGGAAGAGCTTCAGGATGTGCTTCCGGAAGAGGAAGAGCTGAACCAGCCGGGTTTTGCGGACTAGAGAGGAATACGGAATTGATAGCAATTATTGATTATGATGCCGGAAACATAAAGAGCGTGGAAAAAGCGCTTTCCGCCCTTTCAGCAGAAGCGGTGGTGACAAGGGAGGCGGAAATTATCTTACGGGCAGATAAAGTTATACTGCCGGGGGTCGGTTCCTTTGGAGATGCTATGGATAAACTGCATCGCTATGGTTTGGTTTCCGTAATCAAAAAGACAATCGAAAACGGTACGCCTTTTTTGGGAATTTGTCTGGGTCTTCAGCTTTTGTTTGAAAGCAGCGAGGAAAGTCAGGGAGTAGAAGGTCTTGGCGTTTTAAAAGGAAGGATATTGCGGATTCCCGAAGGGGAAGGCATAAAGGTGCCGCATATAGGCTGGAATTCCCTGCATTTTCCGAATCGGGGCAGGTTGTTTTACGGCATTCCTGAGGAATCGTATGTCTATTTTGTACATTCCTATTATCTGAAGGCAGAGGATGCGGGGATTGTGACGGCGGCTTCGGAATACGGCGTGCAGATTCATGCCTCAGTGGAGTGCGGCAATGTGTTTGCCTGCCAGTTTCACCCTGAAAAAAGTTCGGACACAGGGCTTGCCATTCTGCAGAACTTTATCAACATAGAGAGGGGGAGTGCCTGATGTATACCAAGCGGATCATTCCCTGTCTGGATGTAAAGGACGGCAGGGTGGTGAAAGGAATCAATTTTGTAGATTTGCAAGATGCGGGAGACCCCGTGGAAGCGGCGGCAGCGTATGACAAGGCAGGAGCGGATGAGCTGGTTTTTTTGGACATTACGGCGTCTAGTGACAATCGTGCGACCGTGGTGGATATGGTGCGCAAAGTGGCGGAAAAAGTCTTTATTCCTTTTACCGTAGGCGGAGGTATCAGGACTGTGGAGGATTTCCGGATGCTTTTGCGGGAGGGTGCCGATAAGATTGCGGTCAATTCTGCGGCAATCATGAATCCGTCCCTGATTGCGGAGGCGGCAGACAAATTTGGCAGTCAGTGCGTCGTAGTGGCAATCGATGCAAAGCGGTGCGCTGACGGCAGTTTTCATATATATAAAAATGGCGGGCGCATTGATATGGGGATTGACGCTATAGAGTGGGCGGTAAAGGCGGAGCGTCTGGGCGCCGGAGAGATTCTGCTGACCAGCATGGATTATGACGGTACAAAGGCGGGTTATGATATCCCGCTGACAAAGGCGGTGTCGCAGGCAGTACGGATTCCGGTGATTGCCTCAGGCGGCGCCGGCAGCGAGGCGCACTTTTATGAAGCGCTGACAGCAGGCGGTGCGCAGGCAGTGCTGGCGGCTTCCTTGTTCCATTATAAGGAGTTGGAAATAAAGGCACTGAAGGAATATTTACGAAACAGGGGCGTGTCCGTCAGATTATAAACGTGCACGGGTTGTGATAAAGTCAGCCGCTCATGCGGCATGATGGGAGGTAGCATATGGCAATGATTGATAATGACTGGCTTCCTGCGATACAGGGTGAATTTAGGAAGCCATATTACAAGGAGTTATTTCAGTTTGTGAAGGAGGAGTACAATAGGACTGTGATATACCCGCCTTCGGAGGATATTTTTAATGCGCTGCACCTGACGCCGCTTCATGAAGTAAAGGTTCTGATTTTGGGACAGGATCCCTATCACAATGACAATCAGGCTCATGGGCTTAGCTTTTCGGTACCGCTTTCACAGAAGGAAATTCCACCGTCGCTGCAGAATATTTATCAGGAGCTGCATGACGACTTGGGGTGTGAGATTCCGGATAACGGATATCTGGAAAAATGGGCAAAGCAGGGAGTTTTGCTGTTAAATACGGTGCTCACTGTCCGTGCACATCAGGCAAATTCCCACAAGGGGCATGGTTGGGAACAGTTTACGGACGCCATTATACAGGCAGTCAATGCGCAGGAGCGCCCCGTCGTGTATTTATTGTGGGGAAAACCGGCGCAGAGCAAAATTCCTATGCTGACTAACCCGAAGCATTTGATTCTGCAGGCGCCGCATCCGAGCCCGCTGTCTGCATACAGGGGATTTTTCGGCTGCAAACATTTCAGTCGTGCCAATGCTTTTTTAGAGGCAAACGGGGAGAGCCCGATAGACTGGCAGATAGAGAACGTCACGGTTTAGGGACACTTCGGCATGGAGGACCAGGATGGAGGAATTTGTAAGAACGGAGATGTTAATCGGGCAGGACGCTATGAAAAAGCTGTGTGCTGCCCGGGTTGCGGTTTTTGGTATCGGCGGTGTAGGAGGACATGCGGTGGAGGCGTTGGCAAGAAGCGGCGTCGGCAGTCTGGTACTGGTAGATAATGATGTGGTTTCCCTGTCCAATATCAACAGACAAATGATAGCGCTTCATTCTACGCTTGGGCGGTATAAGACGGAGGTTATGCGGGAAAGAATACTGGATATCAATCCGAAAGCGCAGGTAGAAATCCATACCTGTTTTTTTCTGCCTGAAAATGCAGAGGACTTTTCTTTTTCTTCCTATGATTATGTAGTGGATGCAGTGGACACGGTTGCGGCAAAGCTGGAAATCATTGAGAGGGCAAAGCGGGCAGGCACGCCGGTTATCTCAGCCATGGGTGCGGGAAACAAGTTAAATCCTTTAGCCTTTGCGGTACAGGATATTTATCAGACGCAGATGTGCCCTTTGGCGCGGGTAATGCGCAGAGAATTGCGAAAAAGGGATATACAGTCTCTGAAGGTGGTTTGTTCTGCAGAGCCGGTATTACAGCCAAAGGGCAAAAGAGAGGCAGGCAGCAGGCGTGTGGCGCCCGGCAGCATTTCCTATGTGCCAAGTGTTGCAGGGCTTTTACTTGCGGGGGAAGTGATACGGGATTTGATATCCTGAAATGAGCCGGCAGTATTTTTTCAAATGAAAGGTTGACGAAAAACGCAAAAAACGTTAATATCTAAAAATAAATGAAATTGACCCAAGAAAGGTTTACAGTACGATGAAAAAAGCATTTGTGACAAAAGAAATGATTGCAGAAATAACGAAAACGTATCCTACCCCTTTTCATATTTATGATGAGAAGGGAATCCGCGAAAACGCAAAAGCGCTGAAAGAGGCGTTTGCGTGGAATAAGGGTTACAAAGAATTTTTTGCGGTGAAGGCGACTCCTAATCCGTTTTTAATTGATATACTGCGGGAGTACGGCTGCGGCTGTGACTGCTCTTCCCTTACAGAGCTTATGCTGAGTGAAGCGGTGGGCGTAAAGGGAGAGGATATTATGTTTTCCTCCAACGACACGCCTGCGCAGGAGTATGCTTATGCTGCGAAGCTTGGTGCCATCATCAATTTAGATGATATTACCCACATTGACTTTTTGGAGAAAACCATCGGCTATATTCCCAAGACGATAAGCTGCCGTTTTAACCCGGGCGGATATTTTGCTATTGCAAACAGCATTATGGACAACCCGGGGGATGCAAAGTACGGCTTTACTACGGAGCAGATGTTTGAAGGCTTTCGCATATTAAAGGAGAAGGGGGCAGAGCATTTTGGCATACATGCTTTTCTGGCGAGCAATACCGTGACAAATGAGTATTATCCGACGCTGGCAAAGTCACTGTTTGAGCTGGCGGTCAAGCTGCAGGAGGAGACTGGCGCGCATATTCGGTTTATCAATCTTTCGGGCGGCATTGGTATTCCTTACAGGCCGGAGGATGCGCCGAATGATATCCGTCTTATCGGGGAGGGCGTGCGCAAGGCGTATGAGGAAATTCTGGTTCCGGCTGGCATGGATGATGTTGCAATTTATACGGAGCTGGGACGGTTTATGATGGGACCCTACGGGCATTTGGTGACGACGGCAATTCATGAAAAACATACCCACAAGGAATATATCGGTGTGGATGCCTGCGCCGTCAATCTGATGCGTCCCGCCATGTACGGCGCTTACCATCATATTACCGTGTTGGGCAAAGAAAAGGAGCCCTGTGAGTATAAGTATGATATAACGGGCTCTCTGTGTGAGAACAATGACAAATTTGCGATTGACCGGATGCTGCCCAAGGTAGAGATGGGGGATTATCTGGTGATTCATGACACCGGCGCGCACGGTTATGCCATGGGCTACAACTATAACGGCAAGCTGAAATCTGCGGAGCTTCTTTTGAAGGAGGATGGCAGCGTAGCGCTTATCAGGAGAGCGGAGACGCCGAAGGATTATTTTGCAACTTTTGACGGTTATGATATTTACAGCCGAATTAATTTCTAAAAAATGCTTGTCAAGAACAGCCGGATATGGTAACATAGTATTCGGCTGTAAAAATAGTAAGCTGGTGTGGCGGAATGGCAGACGCGGCAGACTCAAAATCTGTTTGTGGCGACACAGTGCGGGTTCAAGTCCCGCCACCAGCAGTAAAAGCGCGAGGCAGACCATAGGTTTGTGCCTCGCGCTTTTTGTTTCCTAATTTGCCAGATTGCTTTGTATTTCCCGCTACAGGACAATGCCCCGTAGCGGGAATTGCGTCGGATTGTAGATTATTTTTATGATTTTCTTTCAAATTTTTTTCGATTTATAGCGATTAGGGGTTTAGAAAAAGCGGTTATTCTAATCCTATAATAGGCAATTGCGAAACAAGTAGGCAATCTTGATTCCAACAAGACAAAAATTAGACATAACCGGATTTTCAGG
>WSLY01000017.1 GCA_013316825.1 Lachnospiraceae bacterium
ATCCACCAGTTCGATCACCAGATCGATCAGTTTTATATTCTCTTCCATCATCCGTCTGGCCTTTGTCATATGCCCCGGATACCATTGATAATTCATACCGTTTCATCTCCGTTTAACCATGCCCCGCAAATATGCTGTCACTCGATAAATCCTATCATATCGATACTGTTTCCCAGCTTAAACCACGCCTTTCCGGCGATCGTATCCTCCTTTACCGCCCCCACATTGGCAGAACGGCTGTCCTCGCTGTTGTTCCGGTTATCCCCGAGCACAAAATACTCTTCTTCCCCCAACTTGATGCCTTTTTCCGCAATGCCTCCATCTTCGATCGTGTCGTAGCTGTCGCTTTCTTCATAAAAATAGCCGTCCAGATATATCCTGCCGTCGCTGATCGTAACCGTCTCTCCCGGAAGCCCGATCACCCGCTTGATATAGTAATGGGAATTATGGTTGCCGTTTGGCAGAAACACAATAACATCTCCCACTTTAGGCGACGACATCAGATAAGCGTACCGGTTAATCAACACCCGCTGTCCATTGTACAGTTCCGGCTCCATGGAAACGCCTATCATACTGGTAGACATACCGACCGCGTAAACTACCGCAAAGGCAATCAGGACTGCCGCAAAGATGCCAAAGCACCAGACCATGATTTCTTTTACCAGTGCGGCGCTTATCCTTTTCTTTTTTTTATAAAAACTTAGTCCTTTATGTCGCTTCCCCATTTACTTTCCTTTTATCCTGCAAAACAACGGCCCAATCTATTTTATTATACTACCTGTAGAGAGCATCCGCCAGTAAAAAATCACACCTTTTCCGGAAATTCCAAAAAAGGTGTGATTCTCACATGCATACATTATCTGATAATTTCTTTTACCTTTGCTTTCTTACCAACACGACCCTTCAAGTAGTTCAGTTTAGCACGTCTTACCTTACCTCTTCTCACTACCTCTATCTTCTCTACATTGGGAGAATGTAACGGCCATGTCTTCTCCACACCAATCCCGTTGGAAGTCTTTCTTACGGTGAAAGTCTCGCGGCTGCTTCCGCCCTGACGCTTTACCACGATTCCTTCAAACACCTGAACTCTCTCGCGGTTGCCTTCCTTGATTTTGCCGTAAACCTTCACGGTGTCGCCAACGTTGAACTGGTCTACATTTTCCTTCAACTGTTCTGCTTCAATACTTCTGATAATGTCGTTCATCTCTTTGCTCCTTTTCTAATGGATGTTCTTAATACCTTTCGTAACAGAGGACCATCTCGTTATCACAACATTCATACTTTACCATACCGGCGCCTTATTTGCAACCATTATTTTTTAAGGAAATCTTTTCGCCGCCGCACGCGTGAGGGTTTTCATACCACCACACCTTTTCCTTTGCCATATACAGTCCCAGCTTCTCCTGCAGCTTAACGGACGCCTGATTTTCCTCTACCACGTAGCAGAATGGCGTGTATCCTTTCTGCAGGGTTCTGTGAATCATAAAGCTCTCCAGCGCCGCCGCCAGCCCCCGCCTTCGGTACGCAGGAAATACCGTGAGCATTCCCATGCTGCCTTCGGCATGTTCGCCGATAAAACCAGCCAGCGTATTCTCCACAAAAATACCAAACACCGCACCGTTAGAAAGCCTGTCCAGAAGATAGGCTTCGTCAGCCAAATCATAGTGCTGCAGGACCATTTCCAGATGCGCGGTACAAAGCTGTCTGATATCATGCGGCTTTATGGGCGGGGCCTCCTTTCGGGTATATACCGCCTGTACATCGCAGGTAGACAGCGTCATATGCAGGCGCTTTTCTATGACCTCTTCCATAAACGCCTGCTTTGCCGTCAAAAGCTTGGGTATTTCGCCGTCCTGCGCCAAAAACGCATCCAGTATCCGCTCCCCCGCCTCCTTGCTTTTTACGGTAATCATAAGAGTGCCGCTTTTTCTCTCCCGAAGAAGTGTCCCTTCGCCATCATGATAAAGAAGCTCTGCCTTTTCTCTGCAGATCAGCTCCGCCATATCCATATGATGCAGCTTATTCTGTAAAAGGTCCCTGCGGCACTGCATAAGCGCTTCATATGCCGCATACAGGTCGGGTCTATAAAGGCGGGTCCGCTCCTCGGCCTTTTGCCGCCTCCACTCCCGTATTCTTTTGTGGTCCCCTGATAAAAGTGCCTCCGGCACCCGTTCTCCCTTCCACACTTCCGGTCTGGTGTACTGCGGATATTCCAGCAGATAACCGGAAAAGCTCTCCTCCATGACAGAGTCGCCGTTGTGAAGTACGCCGGGCACCAGCCTTGCAATAGCGTCTATCATCACGACCGCCGCCGGCTCTCCGCCTGTCAGCACAAAATCTCCCAGCGACACGTAGTCCGTCACTACCTGCTCTAAAACCCTTTCATCGACGCCTTCATAATGCCCGCACAAAAAAATCAAATCTTCTTCCTGTGCCAGCTCCTGCGCCATGCCCTGATGAAAGGTTCTGCCCTGCGGCGTCAGATATATGGTTCTCACTTTTCTGCCTGCGCCAATTCCGGCAAGCACGCTTTTGTAGGCATCATAAACAGGCTGCGCCTGCAGTAAAAGCCCTGCGCCGCCGCCGTAAATATAATCATCGGTTTTTTTGTGCTTATCCTCCGTAAAATCGCGGATATTTACCGCATTGATACGGATACTTCCCTTTTCTAACGCTCTTCCTATCATACTGCCCGAAAGTCCTGCCGTCACCAGATTTGGAAACAGCGTCAATACATGGAAATTCATACGTCCAGCAATCCTTCCAGCAAATGTACCGTCATTTTCTTTTCTTCTATATTTACGTCCAAAATACACTGTCTGATAGCAGGAATCAGAATTTCTTTTCCTGTCTCCCCGCCGTCAGCCTGCGCCAGCCTGACAACATATACATCATTGGCTCCCGTTGTAATCACATCCGTAAGTCTTCCCAGTCTGGCTCCCTCCTCCGTAAATACCTCTATATCAATCAAGTCCGCAATAAAATACTCGTCTTTTTGCAGCTTTACCGCATCCTTGCGTTCCACATACAGACTTTTCTGCCGGTATTTTACCACATCATCCATGGTATCCAATCCTGCGAACTTCAGTATTACCATATTTTTAAAAAATTTCACATGTTCAATCCGTAGGGAAATCTTTTCCTTTCCCGTATCCAGAATCACCTGTTTTAGGCGCTGAAACCGTTTTGCATCGTCCGTCGTCGGAAATACCTTGACTTCTCCTTTGATGCCATGCGTAGACGTAACAATGCCTACCTGCAATACATCCTCCATACTTTTTTCCTTTCCTGTTACGTGTAAAAACAGGGGCGTTTTGAAACGCCCCTGCATAAATTGCAGCATACGCGGTTTACCTGCTGTCAGATAATCTCCACATCTACCCTCAGATTTTCTTTGGATGATGCTGCCTTTACGACAGAACGAATTGCTTTCGCAATCCTTCCCTGCTTACCGATGACCTTCCCCATATCGGATGCAGCAACATGAAGCTCCACTGTGACATTTTTTCCTTCTGTCTTTTCTGTTACCACCACTTCATCGGGATTATCGACAAGTGCTTTTGCAATTACTTCAACCAATTCCTTCATAATCCACCTCCCAGGCACATCGTTAGCAGGAACTATTTTTCAATGCCGGCAATCTTAAACAGCTTACCTACCACTTCCGTAGGCTGTGCACCGTTTGCCAGCCACTTCTTAGCCAGCTCCTCATTGATTTTGAATGTGCTGGGCTCCGTGCTGGGATCGTAGGTTCCAATTTCCTCGATGCACTTGCCGTCTCTGGGAGAACGGGAATCTGCAACTACGATTCTATAAAAAGGAGCCTTCTTCTGTCCCATTCTTCTCAATCTGATTTTTACTGCCATGTTCATTCACCTCCGCAAATTTAATATTTATTTATGATAAGGTCTTTTCTTTAGAAAATTCCATTATCTGACCTGATTACGGCTAAAAAGGAAAACGCCCTTTTCCTCCAAGACCGGGGAAACCGCCAAGGCCAAACCCTTTGCGTTTACCGCCGCCAAACTGCTTCATCATCTTCTGACTCTGTTCAAACTGCTTGATAAACCGATTGACCTGCGCAATATCCACGCCGGCACCCTTTGCAATCCTGTGCTTTCTCTGGGGCGACAGAAGCTTAGGGTTTCTTCTTTCCGCAGGCGTCATGGAAAGCACAATGGCTTCCATATGGGCAAGCTGTTTGTCATCGACCATGGATTCGATATCCCCCATCTTGCTCCCCATACCGGGCATCATACCCAGTATGGCGGAAAGCCCTCCCAGTTTTTTCATCTGTTTCATACTCTCCAGATAATCTTCAAAATCAAATTTACCCTTCTTCATGCGGGCAGCCATTTCTTTTTCCTTGTCCGCATCAATATCAATATTTGCCTGTACCTTGTCAATAAATGACAGGACGTCTCCCATACCCAGAATACGGCTCGCCATTCTGTCAGGATAAAACTGCTCCAAATCAGAGAGCTTTTCTCCCATACCCACATATAAAATCGGCTTACCGGTCACCGCTTTGACAGAAAGCGCCGCACCGCCTCTGGTATCGCCGTCCATCTTGGACAATACCACGCCGTCTATGCCGACTTTCTCATCAAACTCCTTTGCCACATTGACCGCATCCTGACCGGTCATGGCATCCACTACAAGAAGTGTCTGGTGCACTTCTATCTCGGACTTGATTTCCTGAAGCTCCTGCATCATGTCCTCATCAATGTGCAGTCTGCCCGCCGTATCTAAAATCACGACGTTATGGCCGTTCTTCGCCGCGTGCTCCAAGGCTGCTTTGGCAATGTCCACAGGCTTATGCCCCGTCCCCATGGAAAAGACGTCTACTTCCTGCTTTGCACCGTTTACCTGTAGCTGCTCAATAGCAGCTGGCCGGTAAATATCACATGCCGCCAAAAGCGTTTTTTTGCCCTTTTGCTTCAACTTACCTGCAATCTTGGCCGTTGTCGTCGTTTTACCTGCACCCTGCAGTCCTGCCATCATAATAACGGTGACTGACTTGCCGGGCTGCATACGTATCTCCGTGGTCTCGGAACCCATCAGGGCAATCATCTCTTCATTTACGATTTTGATTACCATCTGTCCGGGATTTAATCCGTTCAGTACATCGGTTCCTACCGCACGCTCTTCCACGGACTTGACAAACTGTTTTACTACACGGAAGTTTACATCGGCTTCCAAAAGCGCCATTTTTACTTCCTTAAGCGCGTTCTTCACATCCGCTTCCGTCAGACGCCCCTTGCCTCTCAGACCTTTAAATATATTCTGTAGTTTATCTGTTAAACTCTCAAATGCCATATGCACTCCCTGTATCTGTTGTTACAATTCTTCCAAAAGCCTGTTTAAAAGCTCCTCTATCTCCAAAAGCCCATCCTGCGGCGCTTCTTCTTTCTTTCGATTTGAAATCTCCGTCTCCGTCAGCTTAAGCGCTTCTAAAACCGTCTTTTTCGCCTCCGCAAAACGAGCCGCCAAATGCAGTTTTTCTTCATAACCGCACAATATTTTGTCACAGCGTTTTATTAAATCATGCACTCCCTGCCTGCTTATGCCTTCTTCCTCGGCAATCTCAGAAAGGGACATATCATTGTACACTGCCTCTTCATAAATCCTGCGCTGATGCTCCGTCAGAAGCTCACCATAAAAATCATATAAAAGACCCTGTTCGAAAATCTTTTCCATTCTTCCTGTGTCCTTCCCTGCTTTTGTCCGCGACACTTTAGCAAGTGTACTACAAAAGAAAAGATGTGTCAAGTATTTTTTCTTGACACATCTTAACAGTATCCTTGGCAAACTTCACTGCGCAAATCTAAAATCACACATCAATCTCAAAAATATATTTTTCATACGCGTTCACCACCTGCGTTTCGTTATAGGTGGACAGCCGCGGAATCTTGCGGCTATAGTTTAGGTGCACATGGCCGTGCACAAAAAATGCCGGTTTATACTTATCAAGCAGCATACGAAACGCTTCAAATCCTCTGTGCGGCAAATCAGCGCCGTCGTTTAATTGGTAGGCAGGAGAATGCGTCAGAAGAATATCAAATCCCTGATTGTACTTCAGCCTCCACCATAACTTTCGGACGCGCCTGTGCATCTGTGTCTGCGTATACTGGTGGGTTCCCGGCTTATAGCGCATGGAACCGCCAAGCCCTAGTATCCGGACGCCCTTGTGCACATAGATTTTATCCTCAATACAGATACAGCCTTCCGGCGGAACCTCTTCATACCGATCGTCATGGTTGCCGTGCACATACAAAACCGGCGCATGTGTAAAGGTTGCCAGAAAAGACAAATACTGCGGCTTCAAATCCCCACAGGAAAGAATCAAATCGATTCCCTCCAGATAACTTTTATCAAAATAATCCCATAATAACTTTGATTCCTGATCTGCAATTGCCAAAATTTTCATTAGACGTTCCCATTTCTTCTTTCATTCACTCTTTGGTAAACCCTTATGCCTCGAGCGCTTCAAGGCTGCTTAATCCCTGCATTTTTGTAACCGCGCGCGCCTCTTCAGTCAAATCCAGAATAGAGGGAATGCTTCCTACCACATTTTCTGCCAGCCAGTCCATTGTGATAATTTCTTTCGGGGAAATCGTCTGCTCCGCTTTATTCATAACTGTTCCACCCTGTGCCAGCATCTCGCCGGAAAAAGGAATCAGCACATCAGCACATATGTTGCTGCGCAGCAAATCTACCAGCCGTTTCGTCCCATGCGGCAAATCCTGCGAACAAATCAAGTCCACCACGCCGGCAGACATGCCCCACCAATAATTGATGGCGCGGTTTCCTATAGCGGCATCGTCATCCTTCCATGTTCCATTTAATATGGTGCGGACAATCTTCTCATAAAGCTTTCCCCAATGCCACGTAGTCATAGCCAGATTATCCGGCGTCTCTCCACAAATATGGTAGAGTCCGAAACGTCTGGAAGCATTGCCGGGTGATGTCATATCCTGATCCATGATATAATTGATTTCAGGGTCGTTTAAGATTTCCACCGGACGCTCCTTTAAGGTACTCCAGTCCAGATAGACCTTAACATTGGGATTCACCATCCTTGCCCCCAGTGCATAGGCATTTATGTTCGCCGCCATACCGTAAATCGGGTAGTTGGCAATATAACCTATCTTATTTGTGGTAGTCATGGAACCTGCAATAGCGCCTGCCAGAAATTTCGCTTCATACATTCTTCCATAATAAGTTCGCAGCGTAGGATGTGAAGTATTCAAAGAGCAGTTCAAAATCTTTACATTGGGGTGATTTGCCGCTACTTTTAAGCTTGCAGGTATCATAACCGGCGTCGTCGTAAAGAGCACATTATAGCCATCCTTTATAATCTGCTCCATCATCTCCAAATCATTTTCACCGGCAATCACATTTTCAAACGCTTTTGTCTCTACCTGTCCGGGAAATACATTTTCCAGATACAGCCTTCCCAGCTCATGACTGTAAGTCCAACTGGAAGTTCTGTGGGTTTTCTCATATAAAAATGCAATCTTAACCTTATTCAGATTATCCGGCAGAATCAGGTTTAACAAATTTTTATAGATGTTATGGGAAGCTTCCTTTTTGGAGGGTTCCATGGACAATTCTATCGACTGTTCCTCTGTCAGCACCAAAAATTCATCCCAGATATTGGAAAGGTCCTTTTTAATATCCTGTACAGTTTTTTGCTTCGTTTCCTGATACCCGTACACGGTAATGAATGCTAACAGTGCATCTCCCACTGTAATAGGCAGTTTTTTCCCGCCCTTTGCCTCAAACGCCTTTCGAAAGCAGATATACACGTTATTAAATTCTATACGGTCATCATAGGTCCATTTTTCTCCTTTGGGCGTACCAATCTGCGACAGCAGTTTGGCAAACCTGCCCGCTTCGCTGAAATTAATATAATTGATGCCGGTCACCGCGTAGAAATCCAAAAATTCATAATAGATAATATTTTCCTTTGTGTCACTGCGTTTGGGAACGACACGAATCACGTTGCAGGGCACGCTGTATGCATCCAGATATTTTAAGACGCTGATTCGTTTATTGCCCTCCAGCACATAAAACCGGTTCATAAACTCGTAAACCTTGACAGGATCCCGCAGTCCCTCCTCCTGCAGTGAGGTATACAGCCGTATCCACTTATTAGCAAATTCCGAGTATGTGTCTAAAAGCGGCATGAAATTAGCGGCAAAGGCATTGGTTCTGCCCCTTGTTCTGGTTCCTACAATCAATTCCAGCGGAACCTCGCACAGCCCAAGGCTCGCCTCATATTCCACCTTCACATAGGATAAAATCTCGTCCAGTGCAGGCAGATAGGGGTAATCACCTTTCATCAGGCGGTTACGGTATTCTTTTTGTCCTGCTTTTAAAGCGCTGCTATATTTTTCGTATGACATATTGACCTCTTTTCTTTCTTAACTACTGCTGTTCATGGCTGCTCTCTGACGGATTCTGTGCCAGTCTCCTTTTGTATGCTCTGGAAAAAGTAGAATAATCCCGAAATCCCGACTGATAGCACGCCTGTGTCGGCGCGATGCCTGCCGCCATCAGGCTCTTTGCCAAAAGCACTCTTTTCTCTGTTATGTACCGGTGAATGGTATATCCCGTTTCCTCCTTGAACTGGCGCATCATATGAAACCTGCTGATATAAAAATGCGCCGCAAGGTATTCTATGGAAAGCTCCTCCGTCAAATGCTCTCCTATGTATTTTATTAAATCTATCATTTTTTGATTAAAGTACACCGCCCTGTTGAAGGTTGCCGTCCCATCCATACAGCTTTGGTTAACCAAAATCATAAATTCCATAAAAAGAACGTTGGCGTAAAGCTTTGCGGCATATTGTTCCTTTTCCTGTCCGTTTTTTTCAATTTCTTCTATTACGGAAAGAAGCCTGCTGTTTGTCATTGCCGGAAAACGCAGTACATCCGCACCTTCCTCTCCTGCCATTTCAAAGCAGCGCGCCAAATTATATTCTGTCGTTCTATGCCGCTTCAAAAATGCCTCGGATATATAGAACACAATCCGCTCATACGGCTCCTTGCTTTCCACCTGCGGTCTGTGAATCGCACCTTTGTTTACCAGCACCATATCATACGCTTTTAGCTTGTACGATTTTCCTTCTATGCTGTAGGTTATGCTGCCCTTTAGAAAAATCAGCAGCTTATAAAAATCATGATAATGGTACGGATACTCCCTTATACCGGCGTCCATGATGTGAAACATCCTGAAATCGTCATAGAGATATCCTCTTTTTTCATACCCGCTGTTCTCCATAAAGCCTCCGGTTCTCAAAGCTTTTCACTGAAATAGCTTTTATAGCCCTCTCCGTAAATTTCCGTTGCGCTTGAGATAATCATAAATGCTTCCGGATCCTCCTCCTTGACAATCTCCTCCGTCCGCGGCGCAAGCTGCTTGCGCATAACGCACATAATCACTCTTTTTTCCTTTCCGCTGTAAGCGCCTTGTCCCTTTACATAGGTAACGCCGATATCCAATTCTTCCAAAAGCCGCGCTGTGATTTTTTCCGAATTGTCGCTTATAATATAAATCAGTTTTGCCCCGTCCCGCCCGTACAAGACAAGGTCCAGCGTAAACGAAGTAACAAATACCGCCATTCCCGCATACAACGCCCTGTCCAGGTCCTTGAACACAAACACGGATGCCGCAACAATCGTAGCATCTATCATAAAAAACAGTACTCCCGTCTTCATATGCGGATACCGAAGGCGCAGCAGCTTAATAATAATGTCCGTGCCGCCGGTGGTTGCCCCCGTCTTAAATACACCGCCGAGCCCGACTGCAACCAGACAGGCGCCTACCAGTGCCGCCAGCAGCGGGTCCTTCGTCACAGCGCCATAACCGCTCAACACATTGGTAAGCACGGAAGATAACACCGTACAATATAAAGTCGATACAATCAGCTTAAAACCAAATTTCCACAATCCCAGAAGCAATATGGGAACATTAATCAAAAGAATCAGATTACCCGTGCTGACGGGAATCAGCCTGTTTAAAATAATGGAGATACCTGACACACCGCCGGGCGCTAAATTGTTTGGGTCCAAAAACAAACTGATTGCCGCCGCATAGCAAAGGCAGGATACTGTCATCAGAAGATAGTCCAATATACGTTTTTTCAGGGTTTTCCGCTCTCCCTGCTGCCATTCCTTTTGTGTTGCCGTTTCCATAATGTGTCCTTTCATTTCTCCCATACCGTAAGTAATTGTGTTTTGCAGTCACCTACTCCCACAAAGGATATGCTGATATCCTGTATGGTTACAAAATCCGCATATATAGCATATGCGGATTTTGCAATATAATCACAGAATATTCTGTTCTTTAACTAAAAATCGTCTGTACTGTCTGCAGCAGTCTGGGGCGATACCCTTCCTTTTCGAGCGCATCGATAATCTGCGTCTTATGCTCTGTTCCAAACGCCTCCATGGTAATCCGCAGTTCCACCGCCGCATTGCGGTTGGTAGATACAAACTGGTTATGCTCCAGCTTAATCACATTGCCATTCTGCTCTGCCACAATGCCGGAAACCTTGTAAAGCTCGCCGGGTTTGTCCGGCAAAAGTACGGACACCGTAAATATTCTGTCCCTGAAAATCAGGCCCTGCTGCACAACAGAAGACATGGTGATAATATCCATATTGCCGCCGCTTAAAATGGCTACCACCTTCTTATCCTTTGCATCCAGATGTTTTAATGCCGCTACCGTCAAAAGCCCTGAATTTTCCACTACCATTTTATGATTTTCCACCATATCAAGAAACGCGCCAACCAGTTCTTCATCCTTCACCGTAATGATTTCGTCCAGATTTTTGCAAATATAGGGAAACAGCTTATCGCCCGGGGTTTTTACCGCCGTGCCGTCCGCAATCGTGTTGACTCCGGACAGCGTTACCACTTTTCCTTCCTTCAAGGATTCCTGCATACAGTTTGCCCCTGCAGGCTCCACGCCAATCACTCTGATTTTGGGATTCAAAAGCTTTGCCAATGTCGAAACGCCTGTGGCAAGACCGCCGCCGCCAATTGGCACCAGGATATAATCCACCAGCGGAAGCTCCTTAAAAATTTCCATTGCGATAGTACCCTGCCCCGTCGCAACGGTAAGGTCATTGAAGGGATGGATAAAAGTATATCCCTTTTCCTCTGCCAGTTCATACGCTCTGGCGCACGCCTCGTCATAGACATCCCCGCAAAGCACTACCTCTGCGCCGTAGCTCTTGGTACGGTTTACCTTCATAAGTGGTGTGGTCGTCGGCATGACAATCGTTGCCTTTACGCCGTAGCTCTTGGCTGCATAGGCAACACCCTGCGCATGGTTTCCCGCAGACGCCGTGATAACGCCCTTCGCCCGCTGCTCCTCGGAAAGCGTGCTCATGGCATAATAAGCGCCGCGCACCTTATAAGCTCCTGTAAACTGCATATTCTCAGGCTTTAAGTAAACCTTGCTGCCTGTCTGGGCGCTCAGGTAATCACTATAAACCAGCTTAGTCTCCAAAGTAACCCGCTTCACCACCTCGGAAGCTTCTTCAAATTTTTCCAGTGTCAACATTTTTTCTTCCATACTTACCCCATTCCTGCATCACACGGCTTCGCCCGTGCTCCTGCCTTAATCAGCATTTGGAACACATCTTCCAAATGTAGTCTTCTCCTACTGGGAAACGCTCTCCGGTATATCAAACAGGGCGTTTACAAATTCCTCAGCGTTAAACTTCTGTAAATCCTCTATGGTTTCTCCGACGCCAATATATTTTACCGGTACATTCAGCTCCGACTGGATTGCCACCGCAATGCCGCCCTTGGCTGTGCCATCCATCTTGGTAAGTATAATACCCGTCAACTCTGCTACGGAGCCAAATTCCCTCGCCTGTGCCAGCGCATTCTGTCCGGTTGTGCCATCCAGCACAATCAAGTTTTCCCTGTGGACATCCGGATATTCCCTGTCGATGATACGGTTCATCTTTTTTAATTCTTCCATCAAATTCTTTTTATTGTGAAGCCTGCCCGCCGTATCAATCAAAAGCACGTCTGCCCTGCGCGCCTTTGCCGCCGAAACGGCATCAAACACCACGCTTGCCGGGTCGGATCCTTCGCTGCCGCCAATCATATCGACGCCTGCCCTGTCCGCCCACTCTCTAAGCTGTCCGCCTGCTGCTGCCCGAAATGTATCCGCCGCCGCTATCAGTACGCGCCTGCCGCCCTCCTTCAGTTTACCCGCCAGCTTGCCAACCGAGGTAGTTTTACCCACGCCGTTGACGCCGATAACCATGATGACCGACTGCTCTTTTTCAAAATCATAGGCTGTCTCTCCCACCTGCATCTGCTCCTTGATGCTCTCAATCAGCAGTTTCTTGCATTCGGAAGGCTCCTTGATATGCTGCTCCTTGACCTGCGCCTTCAGCCTCTCTACAATCTGCATGGTAGCATTGACTCCAATATCGCCCATAATCAGGATTTCTTCCAGCTCCTCATAAAAATCTTCATCAATCGCCGAAAACCCGTTAAATACGGAATCGATGCCGCGCACAATATTATCTCTGGTCTTTTGCAGACCGGATTTTAGTCTGGCAAAAAAGCCTTTCTTTTCCTCGCTCAAAATGACCTCCTTATTAATCCTCCAAATCCTTATCTATCAGATTGACGCTCACAAGCGCTGACACACCTTTTTCCTGCATGGTGATGCCGTAAAGCCTGTCCGCTTTTTCCATGGTTCCTCTCCTGTGGGTTATCACAATAAACTGTGTATTTTTCGTGAGCTTATGTAAGTACTTGGCAAAACGTCCCACATTGGACTCATCCAAGGCAGCCTCAATTTCATCTAACAGGCAAAACGGGGATGGCTTCAGATTTTGAATGGCAAAAAGAAGCGCAATGGCAGTAAGCGCTTTTTCTCCGCCGGAGAGCTGCATCATGTTCTGCAGTTTTTTGCCGGGCGGCTGGGCAATAATGCGGATTCCGGCTTCCAGAATATCCTCGTCCTCCATCAATTCAAGGCTTCCCTTGCCTCCGCCAAACAGCTCCTTAAATACCTTGTCAAACTCCCTGTTTATCTCGCCAAACTTTTCATGGAACTGCTTGCGCATGGCTGTATCCAGCTCCGTAATAATCCCTTCCAGCGTTTTCTCTGCCTCTACCAAATCGTCATGCTGGTTTTTTAAGAAGGTATAGCGCTCCATCAGGTTCTTGTAGTCTTCAATCGCATTGACGTTGACGTCTCCCAGCTTTTTTATCTGCTCCTTTAATGCAGTAATTTCCCGTTTCATGACTGCTAAATCCGTCATCTCTTCATTGCGGATGGAAGCCGCATCGCTTAATGTGATTTCATACTCATCCCACATATAATTTATCTGGGTTTCCAGCGCCTCCTCAAACTTTTCCTTTTGGGCATTCAGACGATAAACCTCTTTATCGAGGGACGTCATCTGTTCTGCAAGAACTTCCCTCTCCGCAAAGAAATTCTTCTGCTTTGCAGAAAGCTCTTCCTTTCTTGCGACATTATCCGAAAGCTCCTGTCTGGACTGCTCCTGCGTTGTATGAGACGCCGCGATTGTCTTCTCAATTTCCAAAATGTTTTTGGTCTTTTCCTCCACGTTGCGGACATTGTTCGATAACCCGTCTTCTATTTCGGCAAGCTCTGATTCGTAACGCTTTAGCTCACCGCTGATACGCTCTACATTCTGCTGGTGGAATCCTTGCGTCTGCAGCATTCTTTCCACCTTCATATCCCACTCGGATACCTTGGCTGCGCTTTCTGTTTCTTCCTCCCTGCGCTGCTCTAATTCCTTTTGGGAGGCTGCAATCTGCTCTTCTGCCGCCTTTTCCAAGTTTTCGGACGCCTCCAGCTCTCGCTTAATTTCCTCCTTACTCTCCTTAATATCCAATATCTGCTTCTCAATTTCCTGTTCCTCATTTTTCAAGGAACGGGAGCCCGCTTCCGCCTCCTCCATCTTCTCCTTGGCAGCTTCCACATTCAGACGAATCGTATTCTGTTCCAGAAATTTCCTTTGTATCTCGGCTTTATGCGCCTCAATTTTCATCCTGAGCTTATTGCGCTTTTCTTTCGTATCCTCGATTTCTTTTCCAAACCGCTTTACCGCATCAAGAAGCTTCTCCGTCTTCTTATGAAGCTCTTCTATTTCACGCCTTCTGCTTAAGAGGTTGCTGTTGTTTTTAAAGGCGCCGCCGCTGATGGCGCCGCCCGGCACCAAAAGCTCGCCTTCCAGCGTCACCATGCGGATTCCATAGTCAAACTTTCTGGCAATTTTGACGGCGTTGTCCACATTGTCCACTACCACAATACGTCCCAGCATGGCTCTTGCCACATTTTGATAACGCTCCTCCGTTTTCACCAATCCGTCCGCCATGCCAATAACGCCCTTTTCCTGCAGCGCATCCGGATTTTTGAATTCCTGCGGTTTGGTGATACTGGTAAGCGGCAGAAACGTGGCGCGCCCCATCTTATTTTTCTTTAAAAAGCCTATCATTCTCTTGGCGGTTTCTTCATCATCCGTCACAATATTCTGTATGTTGCCGCCAAGCGCAGTCTCTATGGCGGTTTCATAACGCTTTTCTACCTTAATGATATCCGCCACTACACCGATAATGCCCTTTTCATTTTCCTTCTGCTCCATCACACGCTTGACGCTCCCGCCGTAGCCCTCATAGCGCTCTGTCAGATTGGAAAGCGCGTCAAGCCTTGATTTTTCCTGATGATACTGCTCCTGCGCTTCCCGCAGCGCGGCATCCTTCCCCGCAAGCTCCTCCCGCAGTCCCACAAGTTCCTTTTCCAGCCCTTCCGTCTGCCCATTCATAGTGGCAAGTGCCTGTGTCACTTCCGCAAACTGCCCCTCAAGCTGACGGATACTGTCTTCCCTTGCCGCTTCATCCGATTTCACGCGAAGAAGCCTGGAGTTGAGCTCGGCCTTCCTGATAGCAATCTGCTCCAGCATGGTATCATAACGCCCTATCTTGGATTTTATGGTGGCGCGTTGGTTTAACTCGCCAATAATGGTATTTTTGCCGTTTTCAATCCTGTCGTTCAGCTCCTGGATCCGGTTCTGCACCTGTTCTAACGCTGCCCGCACTTGATCTCTTTGTGCCGTTATTTCCGCAACCTGTCCATCGATATCCTGTTTTTCTTTCAGAATCTTATCCCTGTCCAGATTTTTTGCATCAATCTCAGCCTGCACACTCGCCTGCCTGTGCTTCAAATGCTGTTCGTTTTCTCCCGCGGAATGAAGCTGTTCTTTGAGGACGTTGATTTCGCCTTCCAGCTTGCCGCGCAGAACCGAGGTATCCGTCAGGCTCGTCCTCGCCTGCTCTATCGTCTGTTCCAGCAGTTCAATGTCGTTCTGAACCTTCTCGTACTCTTCCTTGATGCTTTCATATTTTTTTCCGGTGCTTTCCAGTTCGCCCGCAGCAGCCTTATGTTTCTCTTCTGCCGCCGAAAGCTGACTTTTCAAACGGTTATGCTCCAATAAGAACATATTCACGTCCAGCGTTTTTAATTCTTCTTTCTTTTTTAAATAGATTTTTGCCGTTTCCGACTGCTTTTCCAGCGGCGCTATCTGCTTTTCCAATTCAGAGAGAATATCATTCACACGCACCAGATTCGCCTTCTCATCCTCCAGCTTCTTCTGCGCGGCATACTTCCTTCGTTTAAATTTCACAATACCGGCAGCCTCATCAAAAAGCTCCCTTCTCTCCTCCGGTTTCCCGCTTAATATCTTATCTATCTGCCCCTGCCCGATAATGGAATATCCCTCTTTGCCGATACCGGTATCATAAAACAGCTCATTGACATCTTTCAGTCTGCATGCCGAGCCATTAATCAGATATTCACTTTCTCCGGAACGGTATATTCTTCTTGCAACCGTCACTTCGTCATAATCAATCGCCAGCTGGTGATCCGCATTGTCCAGTGTAATCGCTACATAAGCATAGCTTAAGGGCTTTCTGGTTTCTGTTCCCGAGAAAATGACATCCTGCATGGACGCTCCGCGAAGCTGCTTAATTCTCTGCTCGCCAAGCACCCAGCGCACGGCGTCCGCCACATTGCTTTTTCCGCTTCCGTTTGGCCCCACAATACCGGTTATGCCATTGTGGAAGCGAAACGTTATTTTATTGGCAAAGGACTTAAAGCCGTATACCTCAATACTTTTTAAATACATGAATTCAATTCCTTCCCTGCCGCCTTAAAGCCCAACAGGGCTTCATAAGCCGCCTTCTGCTCTGCAGCCTTCTTCGTCCTTCCCTGACCGCTTCCGAGCCGGACGCCTTCCATCAGAACCTCCACCTGAAAAATTTTATCATGCTCCGGTCCTGACATTCCTACCAGTTCATAATGAAATTCCTTTTTCAAATGCTTCTGAATGTATTCCTGCAAATTGCTCTTACTGTCATAAAACAGCGTCTTGTGCTCCAAATCCGAAAGGATAAAGCGATAAATATGCGCCTTTGCCGGCTCCATACCTCCATCCAGATAAATGGCGCCGATAATCGCCTCCATCACATCCGCAATGATGGACGCCTTAATCCTTCCCCTGTCGCTCTCCTCACCTTTCCCCAGCAGCAGAAAATTCCCTAAATCCAAGTCCTCCGCGCAAAGGGCAAGCGAAGCCTCACACACCATGGCCGCCCTTGTCTTAGACAATTTTCCTTCTGCCATCTGCGGATATTTGTGGTACAAAAAATCGCTTGCCACCAGCTCCAGCACAGCATCGCCTAAGAATTCCAGCCTCTCGTAATGCGGCTTCTTATTGATTTTTTGCTCGTTGCTAAAAGAACTGTGTGTAAGCGCCTGCTTTAAAAGCGCCTGATTGTGAAAATGATAGCCGATTCTGTTTTCCAGATCCTTTGGCACGCCTAAAGGCATCATGATACCGTCCTCTGTATTCTCGCTTCATAAACAAAGTATTCCTGATACCGCGCGCAAAACAATCAAACTGTACGCATTGCCTTACAGAAAGCAGCCGGTATGCAGGAATACCTTCGGGTTACTTGTTTTTAGAAATTAACTGCGTTCTTTATCATCTCCACCGCTTCTTCCACGGTAGAAATTTTTTCTGCCTTTTCTGCGGGTATTTCGATATCAAATTCCTCCTCGATACCCATGATAATCTGAAAAACATCCAGCGAATCCGCACCCAAATCATCCATAAAGGTTGATTCCATCGTGATTTCCTCCGGATCTACATTCAATACCTCTGCAATGACTTTTTTCAGCTTTTCAAATTCCATACCTCATTTCCCTTTCTTAATCTTCTAGTGTAATTTTTTCTTTTATTTTATCATTTATTTTCTGTTCCTTAAAAGTAACGCACTGCAGAACAGAATTTTTAATTTCCACCGCCTTGGAGCTTCCGTGCGTTTTTACTACCAGCCCGTTTAAGCCGAGCATGGGAGCGCCTCCGTATTCCTCCAAATCAAATGCCTTCAATGTCTGCTTCAACGCCGGTTTTACCAGAAACGCGCCAATTTTACTTATCAGGCTTCCCATCATTCCCGCCCTCACCTTTTTAATCAAGGTTGCGCCGACACCTTCATAAAGCTTCAGGACTACGTTGCCGACAAACGCCTCGCAGACAATCACATCTGCCACACCCGCCGGAATGTCCCTTGCCTCCACACTGCCGATAAAATTAATTTCAGGACAGTTTTTTAGGAGCGGAAAGGTTTCCTTCACCAAGGCATTTCCCTTCTCCTCCTCTGCGCCGATATTGACAATCCCTACTTTCGGATTTTGAATCCCCATAACGTTTTCCATGTATACGGAGCCCATTTTCGCAAACTGTACCAGATGGGAAGGCCTCGCATCCACGTTGGCACCACAATCTACTAAAAGCGCTGCTCCCGTCTCTGTGGGAATCAGCGGCGCAAGGGGCGGTCTCTCAACCCCCTTGATGCGTCCTATCAGTACCTGCCCGCCAACCAGAACCGCTCCGGTTGAACCTGCCGATACAAACGCGTCGCAGGTTCCATCCTTTACCATATACATTGCCTTTACAATGGAAGAATCCTTTTTGCGGCGTATCGCCATAACGGGCGGCTCCGCCGTCTCTATCACCTCTTCGGCATGTACAATTTCCACCCGTGTGCTGTCGTACGTCTGTCCGGCAAGCGCTTTTTCAATCGCTTCCCTGCGGCCCACAAGAAAAATCTTGACCCTTTCGTCGGCATTCACCGCTTCTACTGCTCCCTTTACAATCTCATCGGGCGCATTGTCACCTCCCATGGCATCCACCGCTACATTTACCATATCTGCCATTTCGTTTCTCCCTTTCGTTCCAAATTCCATTCCTTTTTTACTATACTAAACGACTATATAAAAATCAAGTCAAAAAAGGACTTTGCCCTAAATCAATCCCAGAAAATATGCAATAAAGTAAAGAACCAACAAATGAACAGGGTAAAACAGATAGAAAAAATACTTCATCTTCAGTCCACGCTTTCCATTGTAAAAACCAATGGGGATAAACGCAAGAGGCGCCGTCATCTCACTGCCGCCCGTAAAAAAACAGCTCGCCAGAAATCCGGCGCATCCTGCCATAATCTGCGCCGTCTTGTTTCTTCTAAAAATATACAAAGCCATAATACAAAAAACGCCGATTGCATCATAGTCCGTTTTCAGTAAAAAAGCAACCCCCATCCCCGCCCCAAGTAAGGCCGCGTATAAAATCAGTTTCATCCATTTGTCTGCCGCCAGTTTTTCCGTCACAGCCCTGTATCCAATCATAACGAGCAGTCCGATAAACAGCGTAAAAAATACGTTCTGATATTGGGGTGCAAACAGTTTTCCTTCAAAAGCAAGATTAAAAGGCAGCTCTGAAATTAGTGCAAATCCCAAAAGCCGCAGGGCATACTTTTTCACATTGCGCGTATGTGCAAATCCCTCCACCAGAAGAAAGCAAAAAATGGGAAAGGCAATCCGTCCAATCAAAAGCCGCATCACGTAATATAATGTAACCAGCCGCTTCCCATACCATGCGTGCTGCAAAAATCCCAGCACCACCACCGCCCCGATATGGTCTATCAGCATAGCGATAATTGCTATGATTTTCAAAGTACTGCCGCTAATTCCTCTCCTTTGTACAGGCTGTGCGCTACCCGCCATCTGCATAATGGGCATATTATCCATCTCTCCCTGTTCCCTTGCCTTGATTTTCTTCCAATACAATAATCCCTTTGACATATTCTGTCAATGCTTCCAAAAGAAGAAACTTTACTGATTGCATTATCGCTTCTTCGGATATCTGACAAACTGTCACCGCATATACTGAATTAACACCATCTCAAGGAGGATTCTATGACCGATTTCAAAAATATGCGCTGCGCCGCTGATAAATCCTATCCGCCCATATGCATTACCGGACAAAACCGCTGTTACGGCAGCATGATGCTGGAAGATTTGGCGGGCGCACATTCTGAAATGACTACCATCAACATGTACTTGTACAACATGATTCGAACCGGAGAGGATTGCGAGGAACTGTCCGCTCTTTTTATGCGGATTAATATCGTGGAAATGCATCACCTGAAAATTTTTGGTTCTCTCGCCATGGCGCTCGGCGAAGACCCAAGACTCTGGAGCGGACGCAGCGGCTGCAGAGACTACTGGACGCCTGCTTACAGCCAGTATCCCGCCAGTCTTTGCAGCATGGTACATAACTCCCTTTCCGGAGAACTGTGTGCCATTCAAACATACGAACAGCAGCTTGCAGAAATAGAAGATGCCTGTATCAAAGCAAATCTGGCACGTATTATCCTTGATGAACAAATTCATGTGGAAATTTTAGAAAAAGTGATTGAAGAATACAGATTATAAAATCGGTCCATACACAGAAAAAATCTGAATCTGCATATGCAAAGACCTGTCTGACAGCGCAGAATACGCCATTGGAAGACGGGTCTTTCGTATTACATATATGTATGCGCTTATCCCAATGCCTTTAACTGATTCGTATGCATATTGAGATAAATGTCCTGCACCTCCTGCTTCGCTTTGACATCACTCGTCATGCTAATGCATTCATCCAAATATCAAGCTTTGCAGTTCTTTGCCGCACCTCCGCCATTGTGACTATATACCATTCAATTTCTTGTGGTATAAAGCGTACCACAGACAAACAGAAAAGTCCAGCTATATTGTGCCCTGCCTTATAATCCCCCAAAAGGGTTGCATGAAAGAAAAAAATCAAGGGTATAAACCCTTGATTTCTCTACATTTCTTACACTTAGTCCATGCTGATGATTTCTTTTTTATTGTAAGAACCACAAGCCTTGCATACTCTGTGAGGCATCATTAATGCACCGCATTTGCTGCATTTCACTAATGTGGGAGCACTCATTTTCCAGTTTGCTCTTCTCTTATCTCTTCTTGACTTAGAAGATTTATTCTTGGGACAAATAGACATCGTTACACCTCCTTATTTGCGTTAAAGATATCCTGTAATACCGCCATGCGGGGGTCCGGCACAAAAGTATCGCATCCGCAATCCCCTTCGTTCAGGTCCTTGCCACACTTCTTGCAAATTCCCTTGCAGTCCGGCTTACAAAGTACCTTCTCAGGCTGGTTCATCAAAAGCTCGTTGTATACCAGTGATTCTATGTTAAGCTGACAGCCGTTTATCAACTCCGAATCGCTCTCTTCAGAATCCGTCCCCTCCGCTGCATCCACACTTCTGGTAAAATCCAGCGCAATCTGCACGGGAACCTCTTTTAAGCAGCGGTCACAATACATAAGCTGCGTCAATTCCGCATGTCCGCAAAGCTCCGCCTTTCCCTCACCCGCATTGCAAAGCGTCAGGTTTAACGGCGATTTTTCCACAATGGGAAAACGTCCCATGCGGCTCTCAAATGCAGTCATCTCCATGACAACTTCTTCTGTCTTTGTTTTTCCCTCAGATGTCAATACGTCAGTCAAATTCAATAACATAGTCTGCTCCTGGCGAAAACACCTATATGTTTTCGTTTTCACACACTGGTTTATTATACCTATGCGGGCGGGCTTTGTCAACTCTTAAATTTATTTTTCAGGCGATAGCCGCTTTCATGTCACTTACATAGCGGTATATTTCTTCTCCTGCCGCCTCCCCATATTGTTCTATCAGTCTTACAATAGCACTTCCCACAATCACACCGTCCGCATAATGAGCCATTTCTCCTGCTTGTTTGGGCGTGCTGATGCCAAAGCCAATGGCACAGGGCGTATCCGTTACCGCTCTGATTTCCTCTACCATGCCGGCAATATCCGTTGTAATCTGACTGCGCACGCCGGTCACTCCCATGGACGACACCACATAAATAAAACCTTTTGCCTCTTTTGCAATCAGGCGTATCCGCTCCATTGAAGTAGGCGCAATCAAAGAAATTACGTCAACGCCAAAACGTCCCGCCACTTCTTCTGCTTCCCCTTTTTCTTCAAACGGAAGGTCCGGTACAATAATGCCGTCCACTCCCAGACTCCTGCAGCGGGCAAAAAAAGCCTCATACCCGTAGTGGAAAACCGGATTCAGGTAGGTCATCAATGCAATGGGCACTCCGGACCTTTTCCTTACTTCCTCCACAATATGAAAGACGCCCTCCGTAGTCATGCCGCCTCTTAACGCACGCAGGCTTGCCTCCTGAATCACAGCCCCTTCCGCGGTCGGGTCTGAAAAAGGAATCCCAATTTCGATTAAATCTGCACCTGCCTTTTCCATCTTTAAAATATAGTTTACCGTACACTCTGCAGTGGGGTCTCCCGCCGTCAAAAAAGCGACAAATGCCTTGCCCTTTCCAAATACTTCCTGTAATCTACTCATGAATATCCCTCCCTCTGTATCTTGCTATCGCCGCTACATCTTTATCTCCCCTTCCGGAAATATTGACAATGATGCACTCCTGCTTATCCATGCTGCCTGCTATTTTTTGTACATGTGCAATTGCATGGGCACTCTCAATGGCGCAAATAATGCCTTCTGTTTTTGCCAGATATTCAAACGCTGCAACCGCCTCGTCATCCGTCACCGGCACATACTGTGCTCTTCCCGTATCATGCAGATAAGCATGCTCCGGTCCGATGCCCGGATAATCCAGTCCTGCCGAAATAGAATATACCGGCGCAATCTGTCCGAATTCATCCTGACAAAAATAGGATTTCATACCATGGAAAACGCCGACGCTTCCTGTTGCAATGGTAGCTGCCGTAAGCGCGCTGTCCACGCCTTTTCCCGCTGCTTCGCAGCCAATTAACTTTACTGTGCTTTCCGGAATAAAATGATAAAAAGCGCCCATGGCATTGCTGCCTCCGCCCACACATGCCACGACTGCTGCCGGCAGCCTGCCCTCTTTTTCCAATATCTGCGCCTTCGCCTCTTTTGAAATGACGCTCTGGAAATCTCTCACTATCATGGGAAAGGGATGGGGGCCCATCACAGAACCCAGTACATAGAGGGTATCATCTACTCTGGATGCCCATTCCCGCATCGTTTCATTCACTGCATCCTTCAACGTTTTTGTGCCGCTTTTCACTGGATGCACTTTCGCTCCTAAAAGCTCCATACGGTACACGTTAAGTGCCTGCCGCTTCGTATCCTCCTCGCCCATAAAAATTTCACACTCCATGCCAAAAAGAGCCGCCGCCGTTGCCGTTGCAACACCGTGCTGACCTGCACCTGTCTCTGCAATCAACCGGCTCTTTCCCATTTTTTTTGCCAGAAGCGCCTGCCCCAGCACATTATTGATTTTGTGGGAACCGGTATGATTTAAGTCCTCGCGCTTTAAATAAATTTTGGCGCCGCCCAAGTCTTTTGTCATCTTTTCCGCATAATACAATAAGGACGGACGCCCCGCATATTCCTTAAAAAGCGCATCTAACTCCTCACAAAAATCCTTATCCTTTTTATAAAATGCATAACTGTTTTCCAGATGAATCAATTCATTCATCAGCGTTTCGGGAACATATTGTCCGCCGTATTCGCCATATCTTCCTCTGCTCATTCTTTTATCCTTTCTTTCTCTTTCCTTTTTACTCCACCACCGCACAGTGCTCTTTTTCCCATTCTGCCTGCAGCCGCCTTACTTCTTTTACAAAAAGCTTTATTTTGGCTCCGTCCTTTACGCCCTCCGTCTCCACGCCGCTGCTGACATCGATTCCGGCAAGGTAGGGATTTTCTTTTATCTCTTTCAAATTTTCCGCCGTTATGCCGCCGGCAAGGAAAAAGGCTCTGTCAAAACCGGACAGATTTTCCCACAAAAAGGTACGTCCCTCTCCCATACCGCCGTCAAACAAAATAAAGTCTGCCTGCGAAAAGCGCCATCGCTCCACACTAGCGGCATCTTTTACCACAACCGCCTTCCAGACCGGCTTACCCGATTTTTTCTGAAGCCATCGGATTTCTTCCTCCGTCTCCTTCCCGTGAAGCTGTGCAATATCAATTACGCCGCTTAAAAGCAGGGAAAGAATTCTATCCGGCGCCTCATCCACAAATACGCCGACTGCCTGTATCCGGCTGTCCAGTTTTTTCTTTAGTACTGCTGCCTGCTCTTTTGCAATATACCGCCTGCTTTTTTGCCAGAATACAAATCCGGCAAAATCCGGCAGAGCCTCGTTGACATATACAATATCCTGGCGTCTGCATAATCCGCATATTTTAATCCGCATCTTCTTTTCCTTCCCGCAGCCACGTAAGTGTCTTTTGCACATTTTGGCTTCTCATCAGCGTCTCCCCTATCAGTACGGCATCCGTGCCATTTTCCATCAAGACCCTTGTATCTCTGGATGTTTTTATGCCGCTCTCCGAAACAAACAGAATTTCCTGCGGCACCAGCCTGCGCAAATCTACCGAATGCTGTACATCCACGGAAAAATCCTTTAAATTTCTGTTGTTGACGCCAAGAATGGAAGCCCCGCAGGTAATCGCTCTTTCTATCTCTTTCGCATCGTGCGCTTCCACAAGTGCCGACATGCCAAGGCTTTTTGCTATCTGCATGTATTCGGAAAGCTGTGTATCCGTCAATATCGCACAGATAAGCAGCACTGCATCTGCCCCCAGTGTTTTGGCTTCATATATCATATACTCGTCTACCGTAAAATCCTTCCGCAAAACCGGCAGACTGCTGTGTGCCTTGATATCCTGTAAATAGGCGTTGTTTCCTTTGAAATAGTAAGGCTCCGTCAGCACGGACAGCGCGTCCGCACCTGCTTTTTCATATTCCTCTGCAATACGGACGTAGGGAAAGTCCTCTGCGATAATCCCCTTTGAAGGCGATGCTTTCTTTACCTCGCAGATAAAAGAAAGAGAATTCTTTTGAAGCGCCGCTTCAAACGGAAAATTCTTGTTTCTATAACAATCCTCCGCCTGCTTTCTCATCCTGACAGGGTCTACCTTTCGTTTTTCCTCCGCAACCCGCTGCGCAGTCTTTTCGGCAATTTCCTGTAACATATTCAACATGCTTGTTTCTCCTCTTTTTGAGAAAGGCGTATAAACTCCATAAGCTGTTTTTCTGACCTTCCGCTGTCTATGGTCTCTTCTGCCAAACGAATCCCACTTTCTATATCCGCAGTCCTGCCGGCGATGTAAAGCGCAGCTCCTGCGTTCATCAGAACCGCATCCCGCCTCGCACCCTTTTTTCCCTCCAAAATTTCTCTTGTAATGGCTGCATTTTCCTTTGGTGTGCCGCCCTTCAGCGCTTCCTTTTCACAGCGCTTTATGCCGAACTGCTCCGGCGTAATTTCATAGAAACGCAAGTCTCCTTCCACAATCTCACAGACACTGGTTGGCGCGCTCAAGGAAATTTCATCCAGCTTATCCTGTCCATACACAACCATACCGCGTTTTACCCCCAGATTAAGCAGCACCCTTGCCATATCAGGCACCAATGCCGCTTCATATACACCCATAAGCTGTATGGGCGCCTTCGCCGGATTGGTCAACGGTCCCAAAATATTAAAAACCGTCCGAATTCCCAGCTCTTTTCTGATTGGCGCAACATACTTCATGGCGCCGTGATACCCTTGCGCAAACAAAAAGCAGATTCCGATTTCCCGCAAAATTTCAGCACTCTTTTGCGGAGAAATCATAATATTGACGCCCAACGCCTCCAACACGTCCGCAGCTCCTGACTTAGAGCTTGCAGCACGGTTTCCGTGCTTTGCCACCGGAACGCCTGCCGCCGATATCACCAGCGCAGCCGTGGTAGAAATATTAAAGGAATTGGAGCCGTCCCCTCCGGTTCCCACAATCTCAAGCGCCTCTCCCTCATAGGGCAGCTTTGTTGCATGGTTGCGCATCTCCTCCGCAGAGCCGGTAATTTCTGCAATCGTCTCTCCCTTCATAGACAGCTCACTCAAATATGCCGCCTTCTGGATATCCGTCGCCTCTCCGCTCATAATCTCGTTCATAACCGCTTTTGCCATCTCATATCCGATATCTTCCTTCTTTGATAATTTCACAATCGCTTCTTTAATCATATTGGCTCCTTTCTTTGAACCGCTGTTTATTTTAAATTGCCAGAAAATTCTCCATCACTTTCTTCCCCTCGGGCGTCAGCACGGACTCCGGATGAAACTGTACGCCAAATACCGGATAGACCCTATGCTCTACCGCCATGACCTCTCCGTCTGCCGTCCATGCACTTACGCGCAGGCAGTCAGGTATCGTATGCGCTGCGGCAGCCAGCGAATGATACCGTGCCGGAAAGCCGCCTCACCACGTCGCAGCATATGCCAGCCGCCTCCGGTCTCCCCTGCCCCGGCGAAAGTACGATTGCTTTTGGCTTCTCTCGTGCCACTTCCTCCACCGTCATCTCGTCGTTGCGGATTACCTTTACCTCGGAGGTAATACCGCCAATCAGTTGGTATACATTCTCTGTACTCCTTTTCGGGTATGCTGTCCGCCACAATCCCTGCTCCCGCGCGCACATATACCTTTCCGTTCTTGGAAAATGCAAGTCGGATTGCAATACAGGTGTCCATATCTCCCGTAAAGGAAAGATACCCGATGGCGCCGCCGTAAATACCACGCTTATGATTTTCCAATTTATGAATGATTTCACAGGCACGGATTTTAGGTGCGCCGGAAAGCGTTCCGGCAGGCAGCACCGCTTCCACTGCATCAAGCCCGTCCTTATCCTTCCTGATGATGCCTGATACGGTGGAGCCAATGTGCATCACATGAGAAAACCGATGTATTTCCATGTACCTTTCCACCTTCACCGAGCCAATTTCACTGATTTTTCCCAAATCATTTCTTCCCAAATCCACCAGCATATTGTGCTCTGCAAGCTCCTTTTCATCCTGCAAAAGCTCCGCTTCGAGCTGCATATCCTCCACACTGTCCTTCCCCCGCCTTCTGGTGCCCGCAAGCGGGAAGGTATACAGCTTCTCCCCCTCCAGCTTTACCAGCGTCTCAGGACTTGCGCTCGCTGTACTTGATAAAATCATAGGAAAAATATCCGGCAAGCCCGCCGCTAAAAGGCGGAAGCCCCTCTATACACGGGCTTTTATATGCCCTTATGAGCTCTCTGACACATTTTGCCGGATTTTCATGGAATGTTCTTTTCTCTCCGTTCTGCGTCACCTGCACTTTCCCGTCCTGACATACCATTTCCAGCTTCGGCTCAAAACCCAAAAAAGTGTAACGCCCAAAATGCCGGTTATCCTCCGCACTCTCTAACAGAAAAACATGACTGCTTACCTTTTTCAGCCGCCTTAAAACCTCTATCGGCGTCACCATATCCGCATAAAGCTCCGTCCAGAGAGGCAGCAGATTATACCTGCCGCTTTCACCATATGCAGCCGCTTCTTCTCTTGTCGGAAAAATTTTTACATCATCTGTCGTTTGTTTCATTCGCTCCTCCTTTTTTGCTCCCTCACTTCAGGCTTTTTTCCATCTGTCAGGAAATTATATACACAAAAAAATCCCTGACAGATTACAAATCTGTCAAGGACGAGTTACAAAATCTACCCGTGGTGCCACCTTGCTTCACCCGCACACCTATAGCGGCGGATGCACTCTTCAGGATACCATCATATCCCTGGCAACTAACGTATGCCTTACGTCACAGCTACTTGAAAAATTCCTGTTCACTATGCCCTCCGTGGTCCATTTAACAGCCTGCGTTCTGTCCGGTTCTCAGCCTTCCGGTCTCTCTGTAAGTGCACGTTCCGTTTTTATCTCCACATCATCGGTTTGTTTCCCACTATTTATTTTTTAATATATTACTACCTGCCGGATTGTGTGTCAATATTTTTTTATTATTTTATCTGGCGGCTCTTATCAGTTCTCCCGTCTTATTCTTCATCACGGTACATCATCAATAATTTTTCAAATTCTGTCTTGACCTCCGTAAATGCTTTCAGCAGCTTAGGCGAGAAAGCGCCGCTATGTCCGTTGATAATCATCTGGTATGCTTTTTCCGGTTCATATGCCGCCTTGTAAACGCGCTTTGTCACAAGTGCATCATAAATGTCTACCAAAGAGACTATCTGTGCCGCAATGCTGATTTCATCCCCCTTTAAGCCATCAGGATACCCCTTGCCGTCATATTTTTCGTGGTGATGCCTTGCAATATCGCAGGCGTAATCCAAAAGCTCCTTGTCATTGATCCCAATAGACTGGATTATCATCTCGGCTCCCTTTGTAGTATGCGATTTTATCAGTTCAAATTCATCTTCCGTCAACTTTCCTGCCTTTAAAATAATATTATCCGGAATCGCAATCTTTCCAATGTCATGAAGAGAAGACGCCCAACCGATCAGCTTCAGTTTCTGTTGCGTGAGCTCATACTCCGGATAGTATTTCATAACACTGTTTCCCAGACACAGCACAAACTCGCGAACTCTCTTAATGTGTTGTTTCGACTCCAGATTCCTAAATTCCACAATATTGCTCAAAGAATCGATTAAGGCTTCATTCAACTGATTCAACTTCTGTGTCTGCCGCTTCAATATTTCACTTTGTTTTTTGAGGCTTTCGTTCTGCTTCTTTACAACCACCTCTAACTGCAGCTTATACTGGAACCAGCCAACCGCGTTGCTGACCACCTGCTTGATAACCTCTGGCTGATACGGCTTCTTAATATAACTTACAATGCCGTACTCATAGCCCTTTTTTTCAGATTCAGAAGCATCCTGCCCCGTAATCATAATAAAAGGTATCTTATTTAACGTATTTTTCCCTTTTAAATAATTTAATACTGCAAACCCATCCATCACCGGCATCAGACAATCCAGCAAAACGACTGCAATCGAAGAAAAATGGCTGGTTAAAAGCGCAATTCCCTCCTTACCGTTTTCTGCTTCCAAAATCTTATACTCCGACTGAAACAATTCAACCAAAATCCCACGTTCAATCGCATTGTCCTCAAAAATTAATATTGTATCACGTTTCATTCCCGTACCATACTTTCTCTTTTTTATAAAGTTACCATTACGACCTGCTTATTTCTAAGCCGGAAAACAACCCTGCTAATTTCCTGTGACAACATATACTTTATGGTATTTATGACAATCATACTGCCCCCGTACGCGTTGCCTCTGACACAAATGGGAGCCTTGACAGTATTGTCCGTCTCGTTTGCCAGTTTAGAAGCTTCCGCGTCCAAATCCGCCAGTTCCTGTCCTTTGACTGTGATGGTGGCGTGTACCTTACGCACCATATCCTTTGAGACTTCCTTCTTTGCGGCAATCATCTGCAGCAGCTTATTCCACCCTTTTTCCAACACAGCCAACTCGTTCAGAATCTGCTCTCTTTTCTCTGCAAACAGCGCCTGTTCTCTTTCATACAGCTCGTTTCTCCCGACCTCTAACAGCGTTTTTAAGTGGGTGCTGTTGCCCAGATTGTATGTGTCCACGCCTTTTACCGCACATATTCTTCCGCCTAAGAGCACTCCCTTGCTTCCCGAGACAATTACCTTGCCCATCGTGTTGATGTTACTATTCATAATATAGTTTGCTTTGACATTACCCCTTGCATTGATATTAGCAGCCTCAAAAAAGCTTCCGGAAACCTCGCCTCCCGCATCAATAAAACAGTCCCGTTTGGAACAGCTCCCTTTCTTAATCATAACATTGCCGCCGGCAATCAGTCTTCCCGTTTCCACATTATGCTCGATAATAATATCTCCGCTCGCCTTAATATATCCGCCGGAATAGATGCTTCCAATCACATACACGGAGCCATCCACTTCCAACTTGCCTGTTACAGAAGTGACATCCTCCCTGACAATCAGCATGTTGGTAATAACAATCCTGCCATTTAAATATTCAAATTTTCCGTTCATTTTGGACAGGTAAGTCACACCATCCGGCGCAATCTCAAATCCCACGCCTCGCAGAGGCTTTTGTTCTGCGCCGTTTTCACCGTGCATGGCTTCTCCGTAAATATTTTTCCCGTCCCTGCCTTTCTCCGCGCGGTGATAAACTGCTATTTTTTCTCCCTTGTCAACCATTTCAAATGCTTCTATGTTGACATAATCAACCCCGCCGTCCGGCAGCGGTGCAGGAATACGCGGCAAGTCAAGCCTGACAAAAAACTCAAACCAGCCATCCTTGCCTTTTTTTGCGGGAATCCCTTCGGCAATCAGGACTTTTTCGTTCATCCGCCTCTTTTCAATCAAATCGGAAATAGCCTCTGCTTTGATTCCATACGTAATCTCTCTTCTATCCAAGTCACGGTAAATATCTTCCTTGGTAACGATGTTGCCCGGCACCCAAGGTATATAAGCATATGCCTTATTGCCATTATCTTCAACGGAAATCACAAATTCATTTTTTCTTAAAGAGTCAAAAACAGGATCTGTCCCTGCGGTAACTGTTGTCTTTGTCGTTTTTCTGCTTAACAGACTTAACCGCTTCTCCTTCATATCCGTAGCAGAATATACCAATCCGCAGTAGGAAGATACATCCAGTCCTGCCTCCAGTCCCAGACGCATTTCCCGCATTTGAAAATGGCTGAACAGATAATTCGCATAAATAGCAACATCCAGCTTTTTCTCCAGCCCCAGTCGAATCTGTTCCATCTGCATCCAGTTGTACTGTATGTCCGCATACGCAGAAACATCTAACTGTTCGCACAAGCCGATTCGAATTTCACGAATCTGCGGGGCACACATATTATCCGCCAGCCAGTCGTCAATTGGCAGCTTATCCAGAAGGGCAAGACGGATTTCTTCCAAATCTTCATCCGTAAAACCTTTTTGGAGATAAGGAATCAAGTTTATCGCAGAATACAGAGCCAGTCTTATCTGCCGCATGGTCTCATAACTGTAAGCAGGATTTGCATACAAGGAAGCATCCACATTATCCTGGAGTCCCATACGAATCTGCTCCATCTGCAGCCAGTTGAATTCCGGATTGGAATACATGGAAACATCCAGCCCCTGCTCTGCTCCAAGCTTAATTTCCTGATTTTGTGCTTTCTGATACTCTGCATTTTCTATCATAGATAAATGCAGCTCCTGCTGTTGATTACTGCTAAAATTTACGTCTTTCATATCCATTCTGCCTTTATTTTTATTTCAGACCACACTTTCACACATGGGAATTTATCAGAAAATTCCATACACTATTATCTTATCAGACAAACTGCAAAAAGTCCACGCCTTTGTAGCATCCAGACCCTATTCTCTCAAAATACTGCTTTCCAGTTTTTCTTCCTCTTTTACCATTGTAATTTACACAATTTGGAAGTATAATAATTATTATCATAAATACGAAAGGAGATTCTTTCTCATGGACAAATTAACACCTTATTTTCCGCTCAACAAGAAGGTAGACAAAAACAATGTTGTCAGCCTTATTATTGTCATTGCCATCTATATCGTGGTAGCCGCCGTTCTTGGTGTAGTCGTAGGAATTATGAGTTTGCTTCCCATTGTCAACATCATCGGCTGGGTGGTTTCCGTTCTGATTGGCATTTATGAGTTAATTGGCATCATACTCGCCGTGCTCGCCTTTGTAAAATAATAATTCTGTTATCATAAATAAAAAGCATGCAATGTGCTTTCTATTACTTTATACAAAATATTCTGCCCGAACTGTAATTTTTACATATTCGGGCAGTTTTTCTTTTCTTACCTGCCGGTTCGCATATCGCATATACTCCGCACACGCTATAGCTGTACGCTCTAAACCTATCCAGTTACCAGCCTGTATGTTTCTCTTGCGATGGCAAGCTCCTCGTTTGTAGGAATTACCATAACGGTAGTACTGCTGTCTGCTGTTGAAATGGCAATATCCTCGCCTCGTTTTTCATTTGCCGCCTCATCCAGCTTCACACCCAGATAGCCCAGATAATGATTGCAAATCATGCTGCGGATAAAAGAACTGTTCTCCCCGACTCCCGCCGTAAAGCAGATGACATCCACGCCGTTCATGGCAGCCGTATAAGCGCCGATGTATTTTGCCACCCGATAGGCAAATGTTTCCATCGTGTTGACGGCTCTCCTGCTGCCTTCGTGATAACCGGCTTCCAAATCCCTGAAATCGGAGGAAAGATTATCGGAAAGCCCTAAAACGCCGGATTTTTTATTTAACACGGTCATAATCTCGTCAATGGACTTGCCTTCCTTATGTGCAATAAATTCTATAATGGCAGGGTCAATATCGCCGCTGCGGGTTCCCATAATCAGCCCCTCCAAAGGGGTCAGTCCCATGGAAGTATCCACACATTTTCCATTCATCACGGCGGATACGCTGGCGCCGTTGCCAAGATGACATACAATGATCTTTAAATCCTCGTATTTTCTGCCCAGTACCTCAGCCGCTTTTTTGCTCACATAGGAATGGCTGGTACCATGGAAGCCATACCGCCTGATTTTATATTTCTCATAATATTCATATGGCAGACCGTACATATATGCCTTATCCGGCATGGTCTGGTGAAATGCCGTGTCGAATACCGCAGCCATGGGCGTATCCGGCATCAATTCCCTGCAGGCATTGATGCCAATCAGGTTTGCCGGATTGTGCAGGGGCGCAAGGTCATTGCACGCTTCTATCGCCGCAAGCACCTCACTGTCGATCAACGTAGACTCCGCAAATTTTTCACCACCGTGCACAATACGGTGTCCAACGGCTCCAATTTCGCCAAGACTCTTTACTACACCTGTTTTTTCATTTGTCAGCGCGTCCAGTACCAGACGAATGGCATCTGTGTGGCTGCCCATGGGCGCTTCTTTTTCCTCTTTTTCACCGCCGTCCGGCGTATAAGAAATCCGGCTTCCTTCTATGCCGATTCTCTCACAAAGACCTTTTGCAATCAGCTTTTCATTGTCTGCATTGATAAGTTGGAACTTTAAAGATGAACTGCCGCAATTTATCACTAATATATTCATATCCGTTTCCTTTCTCTACACTCCCTTTTTATACAAGCTGCGCCTGAACAGCCGTCAATGCCACGACACCTACAATGTCTTCCCATGAACAGCCGCGGGACAAATCGTTGACCGGTTTCGCAATGCCCTGCAGCATCGGTCCGTAGGCTTCTGCGCCTCCCAGTCTCTGCACCAGCTTGTAGCCGATATTACCTGCGTCCAGATTGGGGAAAATCAAAATATTGGCTCTTCCTCCCACAGGACTGCCCGGCGCCTTTGACTTGGCAACGGAAGGAACCAGTGCGGCATCCGTCTGCAGCTCCCCATCCAACACAAGATGAGGATACTGTTCCTGCGCGATTTTCGTCGCCTCAACCACCTTGTCTACAAGCGCATGTTTTGCACTGCCCTTGGTAGAATGGGAAAGCATGGCAATCACAGGCTTGGGACCCACAAGCGACTTAAAGCTTCGGGAAGAAGTATCCGCAATGGCTGCAAGCTCCTCCGGCGTCGGATCCTGATTCAGTCCGCAGTCGGCAAACAGGAAAGTACCGTTCTCTCCCTGCTCCTTCATCACCGTATCCATAATAAAAAATGCGGAAACCAGCTTTACGCCCGGCGCCGTCTTTAAAATCTGAAGAGCGGGACGAAGCGTATCCGCTGTCGAATGGCAGGCGCCTGCCACCATACCGTCTGCATCGTTGTTCTTTACCATCACAATACCAAAAGTCAAATAATCATTTAACAGGATTTCTCTTGCTTTTTCCGGCGTCATGCCCTTTGATTTTCTGGTTTCATAGAGTACGTTCACATACTCTTCAAGCCTGTCCGTCGTCTTCGGATTGATAACTGTGATGCCGTCAAGCTCCACCTCCAGCCAACCGGCGCCATCCATAATCTTTTCCTCGTCGCCAATCATAATAATGTTGGCAATTCCTTCCTCTAAAATCTTTGCAGCAGCAAGCAGCGTTCTTTTGTCATTGGACTCCGGCAGCACAATGGTCTTCTTGTCAACCTTGGCACGCTGTTTCATCAAATCAATGTATGACATATCCCTTCTCCTTTCAGATTTTTCTTTTCAAATTCTCTTACATCCATTATACTAGATGTGTAAATTGCATACAAGGAAAAATATGCGGAAAATTGTACAATTTCAGATGCATCTTTTTTGCTGTTTTCCCTTAAAAAACGTGATATTTTTAACAATGTAACCGCTTACAGGATATGTTATTTTTTTCACATGAAAAATAAACATATTTAGACGTTATAACGTTATAAGGAGAAGTTATGAAAACTGTCGGTATTATTGCGGAGTACAATCCATTTCACAATGGACATCTTTATCAGCTTCAAAAAGCAAAAGCGCTTTCGGCTGCCGATTTTGTCATTGTTGTTTTAAGCGGTAACTTTGTCCAACGCGGCACCCCCGCCCTGTTAGACAAATATGCCCGCTGTGAAATGGCGCTGCGCTGCGGCGCCGATTTGGTTGTAGAACTGCCTGTATGCTATGCTACGGGCAGCGCCGAGTACTTCGCCAAAGGCGCCATTTCCCTTTTAGCCAAGCTCAAGGTGGATGCCCTCTGCTTTGGCAGTGAATGCGGCAGCATCGACACCCTCCGGCAAGCCGCACAGGTATTGTCAGACGAGCCGGAAGACTTCCGAGAGACACTCGCATATCACCTGCACCGAGGGTTATCCTTTCCTGCGGCGCGGAGCCTTGCCCTGACACGCTGCCTTGCGGATGCCTCTTTTGACGACTCTTTTCTAAAATCTCCCAATAATATACTGGGAATCGAATACCTGAAGGCACTGATAAAACTTGACAGCCCTATGGAGGTCTATACGCTTCCAAGGCAGGGTGCAGGCTATTTGGAGCACTCCCTGCCCTCACAAAAAGACTCCCCTGCTCCAAGTTCTCTTTTCCAAAGCAAAGCAGAGAGGCCCGCAGACGGACAGTTTTTCTGCTCCGCTCTCGCTCTGCGGCACCGGCTTTTAGACGGCGGCTCCTGCGACGGGCTTTCTCCTTTTATGCCCAAAGCCGCCCTGCACATTTTAGAGCGGGAGCTCTCTTTCGGAAAATCCGTCTGTACTGAGGACTTTTCCTCCATGCTCTTTTACCGCCTGCTGCAATTACAGCCTGACGGCTATTGTGCCTTTGTGGATATATCGGAAAACCTTTCTGACAAAATCGGAAAACTTTTAGAACACTATATTTCCTGGACGCAGTTCTGCTCTGATTTGCTGAAGTCAAAGGATATTACCCATTCTCGCTTAAACCGCTCTCTGCTTCACATTCTCTTAAATATACAAAAGCAGGATTTGGCATATTACGAAGCAGAAGGAAATGCCCAATATGCCCGCATACTCGGCTTTCGGGAAATCTCCCGCGGGCTGTTTGCCTGCCTTCCAAAGGATTTCCCCCTTTTGTCGAAGCTCTCCGGCGCCGAAAAAATCCTCTCTCCCACCGGTATGCGCCAATTACGGCAGGACATTTTTGCAGCACATCTCTACGAGAGCATAAAGGCACAAAAAACCGGCGTTCCCATACAAAATGAGTACCGCCGGCAAATGGTAATCATCACCTGATTACAGCAGTCTGTCCATCTTATTTTTATCTGCTACCACCCAGAGGGACATTTTAGGTGTCAGCTTTTTATCCGGGTCAATGTCGATAAGCGCCTCGCTGTTTATGCTTTCCTTGATGGCGATGACATTGATTTGATATTTATTTCTAAGCTTCAATTCCCGCAAGGTTTTCCCTGCCCACTCAGGCTTAACCTGTACCTCTACCATGCGGATTTTCTGGGAAAGTTCCACAAACTCCAGAAAGTTGCCTGCAAGCAGATTGTGCGCAACGCGCAACCCGGACTCTCTCTCCGGTATAATCACACGGTCCGCACCTGTCTTCCTGAGTATCTTTGCATGCATATCTTCTTTCGCCTTGGCAATTACAAGCGGGACTCCCGCTTCCTTCGCCATAATGCTCGCCATTATACTTGCGTCAAGGCTTCCTGTTATCGCCACAATCACTGCATCCATATTGGAGATGCCGAGAGATGCCATCACCTTTCCGTCGCAGACATCCGCCCTGACCGCATAAGTCACATGGTCCGCTATATCGGAAACCCGCTCTTCATCCCTGTCAATGGCAAGCACCTGCGCGCCTGCTGCCGCCAGTTCCATAGCGACGCTGCTCCCAAACTTTCCCAAACCAATTACTGCAAAAGACTGCTTCTCTAAGTCTTTCTTCTTTCCCATATAGCTTCCCTCCTGCCTTCCGAATCCGCTCTTTCGGCAACCTGCTTTCTTTCCTCTCAGCCAACCGGAACATCCTCCTCCGGAAAGCTGTAAATTCCTTTGCTTTTTCTTTTTTTACCCAATGCAATTGCCAGTGAAATCGGTCCTGTCCTGCCCAGATACATGCAGAGCACAATCACAAGCTTCCCCGCCGTGTGCAGCGTCCCCGTCACATTCCGCGAAAGCCCCACTGTAGCAGTTGCGCTGATGACCTCGTACGCCATATCCAAAAAATTCCCCTTCTCCAGCACAAGCATCGCCATTAAAGCACTGCCCACTGCCACCATACTGATTGCCACAACGCCCAGCGCCTTACGTACCGTATCCTGCGACAAGGTTCTGCCAAATACCGTATTTTCCTGTCTGCCCCGAATCAGGCACCAGACCGCCAGTACCAGTACTGCCATTGTCGTCGTCTTGATGCCGCCTGCCGTTCCAATCGGCGAGCCTCCCACAAACATACACATCATGGAAAAAAAGGCGCCCGCCTCCGTCAGATTTTCCTGCGGCATGGTGCAGAAGCCCGCCGTCCTTAAGGTCACCGACTGGAACGTAGACATAAGCGCCTGCTTTGGCAGCGGCTTGCCCTGCAGAGTTGCCGGATTATGCCGCTCCAGCAGGAAAATGCCCAGCGCACCGCCCACAATCAGGATTGCCGTAAACAACAATACCAGCTTGCTGTGCAGCGACAATCTCCGCAAACCGCTGCGCACCCGCTTTTTTTCTTTTACCACATATTTTACACTTTCTGCAATTTCCCACCAGACCGGAAAGCCCAGCCCTCCCGCAACGATAAGAAACATAGTAGTCAGGTTAAACAGGACATTACCGTCAAAAGCAAGAAGACTGCTTGGTCCCATCAAATCCATTCCTGCATTGCAGAAAGCAGAAACCGCATGAAACAAGGAATACCAAATTCCCTTCACGGGACCGTACAGCGGCACAAGTGTAATTGCACTGAGTACCATGCCAATGCCTTCTATCAGAAAAGTACCTGCAAACACTTTCTTTAAGAAACGCAAAAGACCGCTTAAGCTGCTTAGATTAAACGCCTCCTCTAAGAGAAGCCTGTCCCGCAGCGTAATCTTTTTGCGCAGCAGCAAAAGCGCCGCCGTTGTAAACGCAATAATCCCCAGACCTCCGCACTGTATCAGCAGTAAAATAACAATCTGTCCAAAAATACTCCAGTAGCCTGCTGTCTCCACCACCACAAGCCCCGTAACGCACACGGAGGTCGTCGCCGTAAAAAGCGCGTCGGGAAACGGCGCCGCACGTCCGCTTTTTGTTGCAAAGGGCAGGCATAAAAGCAGGGTGCCGACCAGAATCGCTCCTAAAAATCCCAGTAATATCAACTGCGTCGGCGTACACCGCCATATTTTTTTATCCGTCTCATTTTTCCTTTTCATTTTGACACACATTCCAATATCAATTTTTAAAGCTGTGAATCGGCGCAGGAATCCGTCCCTCCCGACTGATAAATGCGTCGCAGGAAAAACGGTTGACCGGCATAATCGGCGCATAGCCTAACAATCCGCCAAATTCCACGGTTTCTCCTACGCCTTTTCCGATAACCGGTATAATTCTCACCGCCGTCGTCTTCTGGTTCACCATGCCAATCGCCATTTCATCCGCAATAATACCTGAGATGGCTGCCGCTTTCACATCCCCGGGAATGGCTATCATATCCAGTCCCACGGAGCAGACGCAGGTCATCGCCTCCAACTTCTCAAGAGTGAGCGCTCCCTGCGTAACTGCCTCAATCATGCCTCTGTCTTCACTGACGGGGATAAACGCACCTGAAAGTCCGCCCACATAGGACGAAGCCATCACACCGCCTTTTTTCACCTGATCGTTTAAAAGGGCAAGCGCCGCCGTGGTTCCGGGCGCACCCGCATACTCCAGTCCCATTTCACACAAAATATCTGCCACGCTGTCTCCAACCGCCGGTGTGGGAGCCAAAGATAAATCCACAATCCCAAAGGGTACTCCCAGCATACGGGAGGCTTCCTTGGCAACCAGCTGCCCCACCCTTGTCACCTTAAACGCCGTCTTTTTGATAGTCTCACAGAGCACCTCGAAGCTTTCGCCCCGCACTTTTTGAAGCGCAGTCTTTACCACGCCCGGACCGCTGACACCGACGTTGATAATCTTATCCGCTTCCGTAATGCCATGGAAAGCGCCCGCCATAAAAGGATTATCATCCGGTGCGTTGCAGAACACCACCAGCTTGGCACAGCCTAAAGAATCCTCCTCCTTTGTGTACTCCGCCGTCTGCTTCACGATTTCCCCCATAAGCCGCACCGCATCCATATTGATGCCCGTGCGGGTGGATCCTAAGTTGACGGAGCTGCACACCCGCTCCGTCTTGGCAAGCGCCTGCGGAATGGAGCGTATCAAAAGCTCATCCGCCTTTGTCATGCCCTTGCTCACCAGCGCAGAATATCCGCCGATGAAATTGACGCCGACTTTGTGCGCAACCTCGTCAAGCGTCTCCGCCAGCTCTGCAAAATCCGCCTCCGTCTTACATGCCGCGCCTCCCACCAGCGCAATCGGCGTCACGGAAATCCGCTTGTTTACAATTGGGATACCGTACTCTTCGGAAATTTCTTCCCCCACCTTTACCAAGTCCTTTGCCGCCTCATATATTTTGTCATATATTTTTTGTTTTACTTTTGCAAGGTCAGAATCTATGCAGTCTAACAGGCTGATGCCCATCGTAATGGTGCGGACGTCAAGATTCTCCTTCTCAATCATATTATTGGTTTCCACCACTTCATATATGTTAATCATGCCATTTTCCCCGCCTTGTTCAGATTCTGTGCATCTTATCAAATATTTCTTCCTTCTGGCATTTGATGATGACGCCAATCTCTTCACCAAGCTTTGCCAAGTCATCCGCCATATCCCCGTGCTCCTTTGTGCCGCCCGATGTGTCCACCACCATCATCATGTTAAAATACCCCTGCACAATCGTCTGCGCAATGTCCAGTATGTTGATGCGGTTGTCTGCAAGATATGTGCATACCCTGGCAATGATTCCCACCGTATCTTTTCCTACAACGGTAATAATTGTCTTTTTCATGTTTCCCTTATCCTTCTTTCTTTCATTGTATCATCCACACAATATCATTTTTCATACTTGCCGCTAAGCTTCCATTTACCGCTGTCATTGTATCACGCGCCATAAAAAATAGCAAGAAAACAGCTTCATTCCCTTTATATTTCCACAGCAGGAGACGGCTCGCTGCGCTGTGCGACGGATATGGCAAAATCCTCCGCCTTGTAAGGATTTTCTCCCAGCGTAATCTCCATTCTGACCGACTCATAAGCAAGCTCCGGCATATTATTTTCCTTACTCAAGTGCCCCAACAGAATTGCCTTTAAACCATCATGCAGGATGCGACTTAACAGCCTGCCCGAATTTTCATTGGACAGATGCCCCCTGTCGCCTAAAATCCGCTGCTTCAGATAATAGGGATAAGGTCCCACCTGCAGCATATTGACATCATGATTTGCCTCTAACAGCAAAGCGTCCATGCCCTTTAAACACTCCACCGTATAATCATTATAAACGCCCAAATCGGTACACACCGCAACCCGCTTTCTGCCATAGCCTATCCGATAGGCAACCGGCTCGGCGGCATCGTGGGAAATCCGCATGGGCGACACTGTCAAATCTTTTATTATCAGCCTGCTGTCCGCCTCTATTTCATGAAAAAGCGACGGCTCCGGTGCATTTTTGCCGCCGTTTTTCAACATCGCCCCGATGGTTCCCCTTGTTGCAAAAATGGGAATCCCATACTTTCTGCAAAGCACGCCCAAACCTGCAATGTGGTCTGCGTGCTCATGGGTCACCAGTATGCCGTCGATATCATGTCCGGTAAGCCCAAGGCTATGTAAACCCGCTTCTGTTTTTTTGCCGCTGATTCCCACGTCCACCAATAAATGCGTGGCTTCGGAACCCACATAAATGCAGTTACCGCTGCTGCCGCTGGCTATACTGCAAAGTCTCATGTCAATCCTCTCTTCTCTCTATGGCTGCCAGTAAATTTCAAAAACGTCGCCATCCTTGATTTCTCTTAAATATTCTGCTTTTTCTCCATTCAAGCCCGTGTATACGCTGCTTCCATGGGGCTTTGACAAATCAAAATCTATGTAGTCAAACACGTCCACATATACATAAGAAGCCTTGCCGCTCATCCGCACAGGACTTCCGTTGACAAGCACCACAATATCATGCGGCGCGGGCTTTTGGGGCGCGGGCTTTTGGGGCGTATGCTCTGCGCCTTCCATCGCCTCGGCTGCCCTCTCTCCTGCTGTCTCGCTGTCCTCATCCTCCGTGCCGGCATCTTCCTCGCCGACACGCTGCCAATCCTCTTCCTGCATAGCTTCTTCCGTATCCTGACAGTGGTAAAATGCCAGCGCTTTTTCTCCCCAGTCCACGCTGAAATTCTCATAGACAGGCGTATTTCTGTCCGCCGCCACATGGTTTACCGCAAAGGGGGTATCCTCAGGCAATAATACATCCATAAATTCCAAAAGCTGCGCAACCGTATAAAAATTCTGCATGGTAATGGCGTCGCCATCCTGTATCTCATAATAGCCCGACTGCAGGCTGCCGTTAACCTGTACAAATTTTGGCAGAACCACTTTTTTTTCATTTACCACCACCGTGATGGACTGATGAAATTCGGGCAGACTGCGGACTTCCAGTTTAGCGGGTGCACCCGCTGTAGACGGTATCACGCTTATCAAATCATTTGCCTTAATCGCCGCATGTATATCTGCCGTCTCACCATTTACGGTAATGACAGCCGCTTCGCCAAGCGAGCCTCTCTTAATTTTAGTTCTTCCCTCTATCGTGCAGCTTAGCGCCGCGCCTCGTTTGGGAAATAAATCCTCATTGGGAAATTCCGCCTGCATAGCGGCATCCACCACCGAAAGCCTGCCATTATCATATATTTTAATCCGCTCATTGTTGAAGGTTACAAAAACAAAATTATTGTTCTGTTCATAAAAACTTAAGCAGATGCCTACCGGCGTCACCAGCATGGAATCTTTCTCCACATGACTGGGGAAATCTATAAAACCCATGACCTCGCCGCCTCTTAGGGCAACCCTTTCCTTTACAATATCCAGCTTTTTTGACAAGCTCTCCGTATACCCGGGAATCTTGCCGCCGCCGCCCACGACAAAGACCGCGCTGACAGGTTTGTCACCGTTTAACTCCCTGATGCATTCCGCTACCGGACGGGTCATGTTCTCAATCACCGGCGCAAGCAGCTCTGTCAGCTCCTGCGCGCCTATGGTCTGGTCAAGTCCCATGATATCCGTATAGGCGATACCGTCTTCCTGCCCTTTCGATGCTTTTTTTAGTGCATCCTGCAGACTTCTCTTTATCTGTTCCGCCGCGTTAAAATCCACCAGACAATGCCTTGCAATCTCCTCGGTCAGACTGTCTCCTGCAATGGGAATCATGCCATAGGACACAATCGCGCCGTCGCGCGTAATGGAAATATCGGAAGTGCCCGCTCCCACATCCACCAGTGCAATATTCAGCATACGGAACCGCTCCGGTATCGCCACCTGAATGGCGGCGATAGGCTCTAACGTCAGATTTGCCACCTTCAGTCCCGCGTATTCTACCGCCTTGTAAAGCCCGTCCACTACATCCTCCGGCAAAAAGGTGACAATCATGTCGGCTCCTATGCTTCCTGCCTTATGCTCCTGCGGATTACCGATTGGATAATGGTTCATATAATAACGAATCACGGAATGCCCCACACAGTAAAATTTCATATCCGTGTCATTGCCGCCCTGAAATTCCTCGTACGCCTGCTCCACTCCCATGGCGGACAGGGCATAGACATCCTCCTCCAATACCACCCTCTCCTCCGCAAATTCATAGTCCACATGCGTTGTGACGGTCCGAAGTACCCTGCCCGCCGCCGCAATGCAGACCTCCGCAAGCGGAGAGCCGATATCCTGCTCCAGTGCTTCCTTCACTGCCATGATGGTATCGCCGACCTTTTTGATATCGTGAATCTGTCCGTCCAGCATGGCACGGGTTTCATGCTCCTTCATCCGCTGTGCCATCACAACGAAACGCTCTTTCGTTCTGTATCCCACCGTTCCCACTATGCTTCTGGTACCGATATCCAGTCCAAACACCGCTTTTCCCTGATGTGCTATTCCTGCCACGTGTATGCCTCCAGTCTCTTTCTAACCTGCTCATACGCTTCTGCAAGCGTTCCCCCGTTATCTATCACAAAATCACAATTCTGCCTAAACCGCTCCTCCGTAAGCTGACTCTGCATAATCTGCTCCGTTTTTGCGTCACTGTAGCTTCTGCTCTGCCTAAGCCGCTCTTTCCGCACTGCAATAGGCGCATAGATATACCACATTTCATCTACATAGTCCCGATAACCATTTTCAATCAGAAGCGCCGCCTCGATAAAAAACAGCTCCGTGTTTCCTTCCGCCCGCGCTTTTCTTACTGCATTTTCCAGATACTGCCTGACCGCCGGATGCACAATGGCATTGACCTTTTTCAAAAGCTCATTATCCACAAAAATTCTTGCTGCCATCCTGTCCCTGTCTATACAGCCGTCCGCTTTTAAGATTCCTTTTCCCAAAAGTGCCGTTATTTTTGCATGGCACACCTGCCCGGGCTGCTGTATCAGCCGTGCCACCTCGTCCGCCAGATAAATTTTACACCGGTAATGCTGCCTAATAAAATCCAGTATTTCTGTTTTACCTGCGCCAACCCCGCCGGTAATGCCAATCAGCCGCATAGTATCCCTCACTTCTATTTTGCTTCATACCAGTCCTTTCCGGTATGCATATCGATGGCAAGCTCCACTGACATCTGCGCCGCTTTGCTCATACAGTCCGCCAGAATCTGCGCAACGCTCTCCTCCTCGCCAACGGCAGTTTCAATCAGCAGTTCATCATGCACCTGCAGTATCAGACGGGATTTCAAATTTTCTTCCCGAAGCGCCCGCCACACCTTTATCATGGCTATCTTGATGATGTCCGCCGCCGTTCCCTGAATGGGCGAGTTCATGGCTATTCTCTCTCCAAAGGAGCGCTGCATAAAATTGCCCGAGGAAAGCTCCGGCACCGGACGTCTCCGTCCAAACAACGTCTCCGCATATCCCCGCTCTTTTGCGCTTTTTACCAGCCCGTCCAAGAAAGCTTTGATACCCGGATAGGTGGCAAAATACTGCTCGATATATTCCGCCGCCTCCTTTTTGGTAATGCTTAAATCCTGACTCAATCCAAAAGAACTGATGCCGTACACAATACCGAAGTTGACTGCTTTGGCGTTCCGCCGCTGCAAATCCGTCACCTCGTCAAAGGGAGTGTGAAACACCTTCGACGCCGTAATACGGTGAATATCCTGTTTTGTCCGGTATGCCTCGATAAGCTGTTCGTCACCCGACATATGCGCCAGTACCCGCAGCTCAATCTGGGAATAATCCGCATCCGTAAATACAAAGCCATCCTTTGGCACAAACACTTTGCGAATCTGCCTGCCCAGCTCCATGCGCATAGGGATATTCTGCAGATTCGGCTCTGTAGAGCTGATTCTGCCGGTTGCCGTTATCGTCTGGTTAAAGCAGGAATGAATCCTGCCGTCTGCCCCGATACATGCCGACAATCCGTCCGCATAAGTCGATTTCAGCTTGGCAAGCCCGCGGTACTCCAGTATATCCTGCACAATCTTATGCTCCGGAGCCAGCTTTTCCAGCACCTCCGCCGCCGTGGAATATCCCGTCTTTGTCTTTTTGCCGCCGGAAAGCTTCAGCTTTTCAAATAAAACTTCCCCCAGCTGCTTGGGCGAATTGATATTGAAATCAGTCCCCGCCTCCTCGTAAATCTGTTCCTCAAGCTGCGCTATCCTGCCCGTCAGACGCTCCCCGTACTCTTTCAGCTCCTGTGGGCGCACCAGCATACCCAGACGCTCCATATCAAAAAGAACCAGTGATAAAGGCATCTCTATCTCGCACATCAGCCGGTACATACCCGCTTCTTTCAGCTTCTTTGTAAGCACAGGCTTCGCCGCAAGCGCCGCATAAGCCTCATAACAGGCATACTCAGCGCATTTTTCAGGATTCTTTTCATATGCGCTTCTGTGGGTATCCTTTCCAAATACCTCCTTATGCCCGGGCAGCATGAGACCCAGATGCTCACTTGCTATCGCCTCCGTATCATAGTCATTTTTGAGGGGATTGAGCAGATATGCCGCTATCAGGATATCAAAGTATTTGTCCGCGTTTTCTTTTTCTATAAAAAAATAATACTGCTTGATGTCAAATGCCGACAGGTTTGTACGCACGGACAACGCCGCAAGCGCCTCGCACAGGTATGCAACGGTAATTTCCCCGTCCGCGGCGAGAAAGCACACCTCCTCTTCAGAGAGGGCAACTGCAAGCCCTGTAATATCCTCCCTTTCCCTGCCGTCCGCCAAAAGATAGATGCCTATCTCTTCCAAAATCCCCGCTTTTTTTAAAACCTCCTGTGCCTCCGCAAGCGCCGACACGGTCCGAAACCCCTTAGACACAGTGTCCGTGCGTACTGCTGCCTTGCCGTCAAAACGGCTTAGAATATTTTTAAATTCCAGTTTCTTGCAAAGCGCATAGGCTTCCTTGGTATAAAAACCTTCCGCTCTCGCTTTATCATAGGAAAAATTCAGCTCACAGTCTGTCTTGATAGTTGCCAGCCGCTTGCTTAAGTCCGCCAGCTCCCTATTATCTGCAAGAGTTTCCCTCACTGATTTTTTTCCTATTTCTTCCAAATGTGCATAAATATTGTCTATGGAGCCGTATTCCTTCATCAGCTCCGTTGCTGTCTTTTCTCCAATCTTTGGTACGCCCGGGATATTGTCGGATGCATCACCCATCAATGCTTTCAGCTCAATAAACTGGATAGGCGTTACCTGATAATGTGCCAGCACGTCCGCCTCGTAATAATCTTCTATCTCCGTCTTTCCCGATTTGGTCTTGGGTATTCGGATTTTGATATGCTTTGAGGCAATCTGTAAGAGGTCTCTGTCTCCTGACACCAAGGAAACCTCCATGCCCTTTTCTTCTGACTGCTTTGCCAGACTCCCCAGAATATCGTCCGCCTCCCATCCGGCATGTTCCAATATCTGAACGCCCATGGCTGTAAGCATCTCCTTCATCACAGGCACCTGCTCCCTAAGCTCCTGTGGCATGGGCTTTCTTGTCCCCTTGTACGCCTCGTACATGGCATGGCGGAAGGTAGGCTCCTTTCTGTCAAATGCCACAGCAAGATACGCCGGTTTTTCCTCCTCCAATATCCGGAACATAATGTTCAAAAAGCCGTACACCGCATTGGTGTGAAGTCCCGACGCATTTGTCAAATCAGGAAGCCCATAAAAAGCTCTGTTTAATATGCTGTGTCCATCAATCAGTACAATTTTTTCACTCATAGATACCTCTCTTTTCGCGTATCGCAATTTTCCTTTATAGGACAAATATCACAACCAGCAGAAGAACCGCCGCAAGCGCCGCCGCCGCCATCGTCATACCAATATAGCGAAACATTCTATGCAGCCGTATGTGTTTTTCCGCCTCCTGCATACGCCGCCTCAGCTCCTTCTGCAAATCGAAAGCACTGCCCTCCTCCAGCCGCGCCATGCCTTCCGATATCAATACTTGTATGGTAAGCTCCTCCCTGCACTCCGCGCAACGCTCCACATGTGCAAGAAATTGCTTCAATTCCCTGTAATCCAGCGCATTTGCCACAAATGCCGGTATTTTCTTTTCAAATTCCTTACAATCCATAGCAAACCTCTCTGCCGCCTGTCATTTGCAGGGCTTTCCTGCAATTTCCTTTCCATTGTATCATATCTCTAAAAATGTTGCACCAAAAATTCGTCGGCACTTATATTTTCCTGCAGGCAGGCAATACTGAAAGGGAAAATACAATTTGAATGCGTCCGTCAAAGCGGACATGAGGTATATCATGATAAAATCATTATGGAGCGATACCGCTACCCTTCCCACCTTTCCCCCATTAAGCCGCGATGAAAAGGCAGAAGTCTGCATTGTCGGCGGCGGCATGGCAGGTATTCTCTGTGCTTATTTCTTAGAACAGGCAGGCGTCAGCTATATACTCTGCGAGGCGGATACCATTGGGGGCGGCACGACAGCCGGCACAACCGCCGTCATATCGGCGCAGCACGACACTCTTTACCAGACTCTTATGAAAAATAAAGGTTACACAAAGGCGCGCCTCTATCTGGAAGCCAATCTTCACGCCGTTTCCGCCTATAAATCACTATGTCAGGACATTTCCTGCGATTTTGAGGAAATTCCCGCATGTATCTATTCCTGTGCGGACAGCCCGCTTATGGAGGATGAAGTGAAGGCGCTCCACGCACTTGGCTATAACGCCCGATTGCTGCACGACATTCCGCTTCCCAGACCCGCCCTTGCTGCCGTGGAATTTCCTGCCCAGGCACAGTTTCATCCCTTAAAATTTCTTGGCGAAATTGCAAAAGGCATGAATATCCGCGAACACACCAAAATTCTTTCGCTGAAAACAGGCCTTGCAATGACGGAGCATTACCGCATCCAGGCGGATAAAATCATCGTGGCTTCCCATTTTCCTTTTTGGAATGGATGCGGTATGTTTTTTGCAAAACTGTACCAGAAACGTTCCTATGTGCTTGCAGTAAAGGGGGCAGAAAGCATATCCGGCTCCTTTGTGGAATATGGCAAAAACGGAATGTATTTTCGAAATTACAAAGACCTTCTGCTGGTCGGCGGCGGTGACCACCGGACCGGAAAGGCAGGCTGTTATTTTGCACCCATAAAAAATTTTGTAGCTGCGCATTACCCTGCCGCTTCTAACGCTTACGCTTGGTCTGCGCAGGACTGTATCAGCTTAGACGGCGTTCCCTACATTGGTCCCTACAGCAATGTACTCCCCGATGTTTACGTTGCCACCGGTTTTAACGAATGGGGCATGACCTCTTCCATGACGGCAGCACGTATCCTCACCGATATGGTAACCGGCAGGCAAAATAAATACGCCGGCGTTTTCTCTCCGGCGCGAAATATGTTTACCAAACAATTATGGAATAATATCGGTACTTCCCTTACCGGACTCCTCACACCTTCGCGGCTCCGCTGCCCTCATATGGGCTGCGCCCTCAAATGGAACTCCCTTGACAAGACATGGGACTGCCCCTGCCATGGCTCCCGTTTCACAAAGGACGGAAAGCTAATCTATAATCCGGCAACGGAAGACTTGCCGGATACGGCACTTACGGACGGCACTGCCAAGTCATAAGACCTTCCTCGGACATGCACGATGACAGCAACCGCAAAACTGATAAGCAAAAATGCATAAAAGCTGATTCCCCTTGCAATTAGCATGGCGGGCTCCACCAGTCCTGCTCCAAAAACGGCGCCAAATACAGCGACAAATCCGCCTTCCGCAGGACCTACCGCTCCCGGCAGCGGCAGATTACACACAGCAAGCGTCAATAACGCCTGTACCCCTGCAATCTCTATGAAACTGTATCCGCCAAGCCCAAAAGCAAGATATACCACCCACGGCACTAAAAAGAGGCAGCCTTGCTGCAGCAGGCATAATCCCAGTACCCGAAGCGCCAAAAGGGGATTTTGTTTCAGACACGCCGCGCCTCTTGCATATTCCGCCAACTGTCTTTCCAGCTTTTCCTCTGCCGCCTCCTTTTTGCAAAGCAGGTGAAGCTTTCCTAAAAGCTGCAGCCCACTCTTTAAAATACGTTCCGACAGCTTTGGAAAGAATACCATCGCCGCCATTCCTCCAGTCAAAAGCAGCATAATAGAAGCGCCGCATAATAGCAAAAGCTTCATACTGCCGCTTAGGTTTCGGACTGACGGCATAAACACCCATGCACAGATGCCCCAAACGAGAGACGATACCTGATAGCACATGGCAATCAGCATCATGTTGAGGGCACCGCAGGCTGCCGGAATTTTGTCCCTGTTCATGTAGTAAATCTGCGCCGGCTGACCTCCCGTGGCAGATGGTGTAATAGAGCTGACATAAAAGCCCACAAAAGAATACCCCAGACAACGGCGGTACGGCACGCGATGCCCAAGACGCCCCAATATCAGATGGGAACACATTGCCTCACATCCTACATAACCGAACATAAAAAGCAGTCCCAGCAGTAAAAACCATGGATTTATCTGTTTAAAGCCTGCCCACAAAAGCCCTATGGATTTATCCCGAAAAAGCACCGTCCATGTGACTGCCATCAACACTATCATAAACAGGATTCCAAGCAAGCTCTTTTTTCCTTTTATCATGCTGCCTCCTTCTTACCTGTCAGTATCCCCACCAGTTTATTTATCATTTCTCCATCCATCTGTTTTTGCAGGCTTCCCTCTCTTGCCATCGCATTTAACAGCCTGTTCTCGTCTAAAATCAGCTCCCTTATTTCTTCAGCACAATCTGCGTGTTCCGCCACCCAGCCGATTCCCTTCTCCTCCATCCAGCGGGCATTGTTCTTCTCCTGCAGAAGAGCCGGCTGCCACGAAAAGACGGGCACGCGGGCAAAAATTGCCTCAAACAGGGTGATACCGCCGGGTTTTGTCACTATCAAATCCGCCCTTGCCATATACTCCCATATTTTGTCGGCATACCCCACTACCTGAATGTTCTCCCATCGCCCATGCAGACGTTCCAACAGCTTCCCGTTATATCCCGTGACAATCGTTATGTGCGTGTCCGGAATCTCATGTAAGGATTCATAAAACGAAGTATCCTTCGGTAAAAGCCCCAATCCCCCTCCCATAATCAAAAGCTCCTTCTTCCCTGTGCCACAGTGAGAAAGCTTTCGGAACTCTTCTCTGACCGGAATTCCCGTGACGCACACAAACGCCGGATTCACCCCTTTCTCCGCCAGCTTCTGACGCACCTCCTCACTTGGCACCAAATAATAATCCGTATTCCGGTTAATCCATTCCGGATGTGCCGTCACATCGGTAATACAAGTAATAAGCGGCAGACTGCTTCCTGCTTTTTCCTTAAAACGCGATACAAGCTGCGCGCAAAGAGGATGGGTTGCAAGCACCAAGTCCGGCTTTTTTTCACAAAGCAGCTCTGAAAGTCGATTAAAAAGCAAACTTTCCATAGGCGGGCGTGCATCCGTCCTCCCCATGGAAGTAAATTTATAATACGTATTAAAAATAGGGCTTCCATGAAAAACCATCAGATGAAACCCTTTATACATCGCTTTTGACAATTTGGGCATGGCATAAGCTAAAAAATCCACCACGTCCACGGCCGCCTCCGAAAAACAGCGTAAAAGCTGCTGCCGCAGCGAATGAGCCGCCGCCAGATGTCCCGTTCCAAATTTTCCCGTCAAAATCAAGATATTCATATCTTCTTCCTCCTTTCGGCTTTATAGGATTATAGGCGTTTGCGAAACGCTAGAACCCGCATAAATACGGGATTCTTTTTGTCACAAAATAAAACAACTCCTCACTGGT
>WSLY01000053.1 GCA_013316825.1 Lachnospiraceae bacterium
TATTCCGAGCATAATGCCCTCTGCCGGATTTTCAATGTGCATCAGGTATTCCGAATGAAAGCGGTCTGCTTTTTCGTATACTGCCCGTTTCATTTCTTCGATTCTTGCAAAATGGTACATCACAGGCTGTGTGGAGCACTTAAGCTTTTCGGAAACGGTGCGGGCGTTGACGTTTTCAATGCCCATGGCTCTTGTAACTGCAAATGCAGCGTCAATCACCATTTCTCTGGAAATTTTTGCTTTTGGCATAAAAACTCCTTTCTATTATAATTCGAGTTATATAACTTGAATTATAATAGAAAAAACGAATTTGTCAATCCCTTTTGCCAATATTTTTTATATGCGGAGGAGTTTTTGCCTCTGCAGAGGCTTTATGCCTGTGGAAACGATTCGCTCATACAGAAGCGTGTAAAGCGCTTTAAGGCAGATTGGATTTTATTTTCCATCGTCTTGGTCTGTTTTATGTCTGGTTCATACCAAAGGTTTAAAACATGAAGCTCTTTTTTCTTTTTATCGTACCGCATTTCAATCCTGCCGATAAAGCGTTCGCCATAAAGAACCGGCAGCACGTAATAACCGTATTTGCGCTCTGCCTGCGGCGTGTAGATTTCCCATTTGTATGAAAAATCAAAAAGCGCCTGTATCAGCCTTCTGTCCCACAGCATGTTGTCCAAAGGTGCAATAAACTCACAGCGCGGCGGCGCAGGGGTATCTGTTAAGCAATTAAGAAGCGCCAAATCCTCCGTGCGGCAGTACAAGGTGTGCTCAATGCCCTCCACTGTAATAGGGGTGATACGGGATTCGGATACAAGTTCGGAAAAAATAGCATCTCTGTCGCCGGCTTTTAATCCGGCGATGCCGAGCCAGGCATCGGAAGCACGGTTCCACAACAGGGAAAGAGAACCTATTCTCTGCAGGACGCGCCATTTTTTATGTGCAAAATCAGAAGGGTAGGGGTCTGCTTCTGCGAGGATGTCTGCAGGAATACAGTTTTGGATGAGATCATAATATTTCAGCGTACCCTTTTTGTGGTGAATGGCAAGTTCTCCGCTGAAGTACATGTGCTCAAGCGCGGCGCGGGCAAGCTTTGTCTGGCTCCAGTACCAGTCTACTTTCCCTGATATATCCAAGTCGGCAGAGCAGAGGGGACCCTTTTCGGCAATGGCAGCAATGACTTGGTCGTGTACTTGTCCGATTTCTGTATGGCTTCGCTCCCATCTGCGGTGTGCTTCCCGCTCCCGTTCAAAGTATTTCCAGTGTTCCACCGGTATGACGGAAAGGTTTTTGTCAAAATAGTCGAGCAGCTTCCGCTCCTCATATAAAAGCGCGTAGAGCATGGATTTGGTAAAGCCTTTGACTCTGGACTGCAGAACGAGCTCCGCGTTTTTACCGCATACGTCTATGGGGTCAAACTGGATACAGCCGGCTTGCCGGATAAAGCTGAGAACGCCGTCTTTTCCCGCGAACCTGTAACTGCCGTAGAGCCCTTGCTTAGACAGCATAAATCTTCGGGCTTCGTCTTTGGTTAAGTATAGTTCGGACATGGTAAGCCTCCTGTTTCTATTGCTTTTGCAGTACATAATAATCGCTGTAAGCGATGCCGTCATCTTTGCCGATAAGCTTTTCTTTAGAAGCGGTAAATCCCAGCTTTTTGGCGGCAGCTTTCCTCTCTGATGCAAAAGAAGGAATCTTGGTAGCAAGCATCTTGCAATCAAAGAGTGTAAAAGCAGGCTGTGTAATCAAGGACAGTATGGCAGAGACAGCTTCTGTCTGTTCATAATCGCTTCGCAAATCTAACCGCAGCAGACCGCAGTTGTGAAAATAATCGTCAGACATACGGTTAAATAATTCAATGGTTCCTATGGCTTTGCCAATATGTTTATCCACAATTACCCAGCGTACAAAGCCTTTGTCCTGATATGCCCAAAGCCAGAAGCCGACGGCGTCCTGCATACGCTGCAGGGTAGTGTAATGAAAGTCGTCGCCGTGGCAGTTGTCACTGTTAAAAAGGGGCACTGCTTTTTCGTCAGAATATACGGAAAGCAAATCCGGTGCATCGGAAGCTTCGACAAGCCGTAAAAGATATTGTTCATTTTCAAAAGAGGGACATTTTTCATAAGGATTGGACATAGGGCACCTCCACTCTGTTTTTATTTTAATACAGTATAGCATGGCAAGACCGGCGC
>WSLY01000054.1 GCA_013316825.1 Lachnospiraceae bacterium
CGGGCATTAAGACGCAAAAGACGCAAAGACGGGCAAAATCCGAAATCCTTTTTTATATATACATACGCTTATGCAGGAGCCTGTTTCCTATATATAATAATTTTTATTTTCGAACTTGAAAAAGAAGTGTCTTAGCGTCTAAACATAGGAAATACAAGGCTTTGGGGGCATTTTGGAAGCGTCTTTATTGTGTCCTTTCAAAGCGCCTGATACCCGGCAGAGGAAATTTCACACCTTGCCGGGCTTTTATTTTACACGGCAGGACGCAGAAAGCGTCTGATACTGGATTGATTGGAGGGAATATATTTGAATAAAACAAAACTGATAGTGACAAGGGTATTTGACAGCAGGAGAACGCCGCAGGATGCGTTTGTGAGGGCGATATTAAATTCCGACAAAGAGGAAAAGTGCTTGCAGGCATGGGGGGATTCCGATATAATAGAAACCAGAGAACCACTTTGCAGTTCACCAGCTTTTTCCGGGAAGGGAGAAGCGAATGGGTAGGACTACATACAAAACAGCACCAAAAGGCGGGTTATATACCCGATTGTCCGTTGATGACGGCATCACGGACAGGGAAAGCAATTCCATAACGAGCCAGAAGCAGATGCTCATGCAGTACGCACAGTACCACGGGATAGAGGTCGTGGAAACCTACGTTGACGACGGTTGGAGCGGCACGAATTTTGAAAGACCGGATTTTAAGCGCATGATTGAGGATATTGAAAGCGGGAAAATCAACACGGTCATCACGAAAGACCTCTCACGTCTTGGGCGTGACTACTTGCAGACAGGTTATTATACCGAAGTATATTTCCCCGGCAAGAAGGTACGCTATATCGCAATCAGCGACGGGATTGATACTGCTACGGGGTACAATGAGATGGCTCCGTTCAAGAACCTGTTTAACGATTTTTACGCACGTGACATCTCAAAGAAAATCCGCAGCACCATGACCACGAAGGCAAGGGCGGGCATCTACCACAGCACCGTGCCGCCGTTCGGCTACCGGAAATCGCCGGAGGACAGCCACAAGCTGATACCGGATGCGGAAACAGCGCCGATTGTAAGGCGGATGTATGAGCTGGCTGTGCAGGGCAAAGGCTACAAGGCAATCGGCAACGTTCTGAAAAGGGAGCGCATACCGATACCCGCATACTGGCATCATGTAAGGGGCGAACGGACGTGGGCGGGCTTTCAGGGCGAGGGGCATATCTCCAACTATATGTGGAACGAAACCACGATAAAATGGATACTCTCGCACGAGGTCTACATCGGGAGCCTTGTGGCGCAGAAACAGTCAAAGCTGTTCAAGGTCGGCAAAAATTATGTGAAGCCCAAAGACGAGTGGGTGGTAGTTAAGGACATCTTCGAGCCGATTGTGGATTTGGAACTGTGGGAGCGTGTGCAGGAGGTCAACGGGAAGCGCAGGCGGATGTGCAAGGCAAAAAGGGAGCCGAGTATCTTTTCCGGCATTGCCTACTGCCCAGACTGCGGCAGGCGCATTTCATTCTTCCCTGAAAAGACGAGCAAGAGCAACCCGGAAAAGACCTATTTCGGTTCATGCCAGAACTACAAGGCGAACGGGCCGGACGGATGCACGCCGCACCGTATCAAAGAGCAGGACTTGTACGATATTGTCCTCAAAGACATCAGGGAATGGGCGGCAATGGCACTTGCAGACGAGCAGGCAGTCCTTGGCAGGGTTATGGAACAGCAACAGATTAACAGTACCGTGGATTATGGTTTGGTTGAGGGGAAAAGGCGAACCATTGAGAAAAGGCTTGGGGAAATAGAGAAAGTCATAAGCAGGCTGTATGAGGATTACGCACTCGGCAGGCTTGCGGGGGCAAGTATAGACAACCTTATGCCGAAGTACCAGAGGGAGCAGGAAGAACTTAAAAAACAGCTTTCCGCATTGCAGGAACAGTCGGCAGAGCATGACGCTACAGAGCAGAATGCGGAAAAGTGGATAAGCCTGATCCGGCAGTACAGTGACCTGAAGGAATTAAATTCTTGTATCATCAATGAACTTATCACAAAGATTTTAGTAGGCGACAAACGCCGGGTAAATGGTGAGAAAGTTCAGTCTATCGAAATCCATTACCGTTTCATCGGAAATCTGACCGACAGCGGGAATGGGGAAACAATTCAATAAAAAA
>WSLY01000003.1:0-129946 GCA_013316825.1 Lachnospiraceae bacterium
TCTGCCATACCATGAAGTCGCACTCCGGATTGTCTATGCAGCCATAGTACCTTCTTCCCTTTTTTGTCTTCTTAATCACAATATCCTTACCGCACTTAGGGCACATGACGCCGATTTTTTCAAAATAAGGCTTGGTATTGCGGCAGTCCGGAAAACCCGGGCATGCCAGAAATTTACCGTGGGGGCCATATTTGATTACCATGCGTCTTCCGCATATCTCACAGTCCTCGTCGGATTCTTCGTCGGCTATTTCCACTTCGGAAAGCTCCTTCTCCGCCGCCCGCACCGCCTCGTCCAAATCGGGATAGAAATTTGTCACTACGGTTTTCCAGTTGATGCCGCCCTCTTCCACACCGTCCAAAAGCGCTTCCAAATTGGCGGTAAAGTTGACATCCACAATCGTCGGAAAAGCTTCTTTCATCATGTTGTTGACAACTTCCCCTAACTCCGTCACATAAAGATTCTTATTTTCCTTTATGACATAGCGCCTGCCCAGAATCGTAGTGATGGTCGGCGCATAGGTGCTGGGACGTCCGATTCCCAGTTCCTCCAGTGCATGTACCAGAGAAGCCTCCGTAAAATGTGCCGGCGGCTGGGTAAAATGCTGTTTTTCTTCAAATCCCGTGTGGGTCAGAAGGGTGTCCTTATCTAGCTCCACCGAGAGATTTTCTTCCGTTTCCCGCTCCTCCTCCTGTGTATAAACGCTCATAAAGCCGTCAAAATAAAGCCGGGAAGCCGCCACTGTAAATATATGACCGTTGCCGCCGATTTTAACCGAAACCGTGTGATATTGTGCCGGCTGCATACGACTTGCCGTAAAACGCTTCCAAATAAGCTGATAAAGCCGGAACAAATCACGGGGAAGCTGTGTCTTGACCTCTTGCGGCGTCAAGGAAATCCTTGTGGGACGGATTGCTTCATGGGCATCCTGTATCTTCTGCCCCGCCTTCCGGTCCGTCCCCTCTCCGGCATATTCCGCTCCGTATGTTTTTTCAATGTATTCTTTTGCCATGCGCTCTGCTTCCTCGGATACTCTTGTAGAGTCCGTACGCAGATACGTAATCAGACCAATGGTGCCCTCGCCCTTTATTTCCACGCCTTCATAGAGCTGCTGTGCCAGCCGCATGGTCTTCTGTGTGGAAAAATTCAGCACCTTGCTTGCTTCCTGCTGCAGGGTTGAAGTCGTAAAAGGAAGCGGCGCTTTTTTCGTCCGCTCTCCTCTTTTTACATCTGCCACGCGATAGACAGCCCCCGCAAGAGACGCCTTTACTGCCTCCAGCTCTTCCTTCGACGAGATAGACGCTTTTTTATCGCCTTCTCCGTAATACTTTGCCACAAGAGGCTTTTTTTCTCCTTTTATGGCAAACGAAGCAGTCAGCGTCCAGTACTCCTCCGGTATGAAAGCATCAATCTCCTCTTCCCTGTCACAGATAATGCGCAGCGCCACGGACTGTACCCTGCCCGCAGAGAGCCCGCGTTTTACCTTTGCCCACAGAAGCGGAGAAATCCGGTACCCCACCATTCTGTCAAGACAGCGGCGCGCCTGCTGCGCATCCACCAAATCCATATTAATTTCCCTTGCATTTTTGAGGGATTCCTTTACCGCATTTTTGGTAATCTCATTGAACGTAATTCTGTAAGTCTTTTTATTTTCCAACTTTAACGCATGATAAAGATGCCACGAAATCGCCTCTCCCTCACGGTCGGGGTCGGTTGCCAGATAAATTTTTTCCGCTTTCTTCACTTCCTTACGAAGATTCGCCAATATATCCCCTTTTCCCCTAATCGTAATATATTTTGGCTCATAGTCGTGCTCCACATCAATGCCAAGCTGACTTTTCGGCAAATCCCTGACATGACCGTTGCTTGCCGCCACCTCGTAATTGCTGCCCAGAAATTTTTTGATTGTCTTCACCTTGGCAGGTGATTCCACAATAACCAGATATTTTGCCATTTGATTTCCCCCGAACGCATTTTACAATAATCGGGTATCACTATACACCAAAATGCAGTCTGACGCAAGTTAAAATTTAGTTAAATTTCCGTCAAATTTTTTGTTGTCATAAATAGAAGCAGGAAACCGACAAATTTCCTGCTTCTACTATTATAATATGTGTATGATACTTTTTATCCTGCAGCCTGGTACTTAAGGCACCTGAAAATAGAAAATGCCATCGCCCGATACTTCATCATAGAGCCAATAATCCCGCATTACGGTTGCATTATAGCTCTGCGTCGCATAATTATAGGTTCTGTATGGAACACCCTTTAATCCCACTACAACACGATACAGCCCCGAGCCGGAATTCCATGTCACAGGAGACAAATGGTACATTTCCTGTCCTCCCGTCTCATATACGGCAGTCCAAGCGTCGCCCTCCAGCTTTTCTACTCTGTATGATACGTGGTCTTTGATATAATTCTGGTCCGCGCCCATTTCCTGCGCACTTGTCAACTGACCTTCAAAATGAATCGGATTACCGTCAGCGAGCACATACGGCACTTCTTTGGTGCCAAGCTTAGCCGCTCCTGTCGCAATCTCATTCCACGAACTGTCCGTAATCCTGAAGAACAGCTTTGCCCTGTAAATATCCGCCGTAACCACATTGATATCGTCCGGCATCCCTGCAAAGGGCCAGACCACATTGTTTACGTTTCCTTCCCACCACCAGTACTTTATCTGCACTTCATAATTCTTATCAAACTCAAACCGCAATGTGTCGCCACGCATCTTGATAGCGCCGCCGTATTCATTTGCGGTTGGCGCCCAGTTGACCCAAGGACCATACACCCTTTCTCCCGCCGCATTCACGGTAAAAGGTCTGAAACGATAATACCTGACACAGTTGTCAAGAAAACCGACATTGCCATATTGTGCCTGAATCATGCCTTTAATCAAGTCGTACGCAAAATCCACAACCTGCGCATCCGGCGTACCACGGTACATGCCTTCGCCTGAATAGCTATGGAGCGCTTTATAGAACAAGTGCATTCCTGCCACATGCCCATAAGGAAGCCCCGTTTTATTACTGCTTACGGGCGGCGCTCCTGCCGTGCCTTCCGGATGCGTTGCCGTAGCCGTCACCAAAAGCTGCCTGTATTCATCTATATTTTCCAACAATCTGATTCTCATACTGGGCGCAGTACTGTCCGAACCTTCCAGCTCTTCCAACACCGTAAAATAGTCGCTTGGCGAAGGATGATACCAAGGCTGCCACTGATAATCCGTCCAGTCGTCTCCGCCGACCGCATGACCGTTCACAGAATAAATATAGCCCCATTCCACCTTATAAGGCGACACATAAGGCGGCTCCACGTCACTGCTTCCCGTCATCAGCTTTGGCAGGTTGGTTCCGACCACATCCGCAGTAATCAAATATTCTGCGCCAGCCATCAAATCGCTGCCGCTTTGCAGCGTTACATTCAGATTGACCGCCGTCACCCGCCTGATGTGTACAATTACCGTCTGCTGTGCCTGCGGCGTTACACCGTCCTCTTTTTTTGCCTTGCTCTGTACCAGAAGATAAATTTCACTCGCGGTTTCATTCTCTCCGATAATAATCTTCCAGTCAGCACCATCTTTCAACACCTGCGTAGCAGGGTCCGTACTGCCGCCGCTTAACACCCATGTCATGTCGGTGTCCGCCGGTCCTGTCACATTTGCATTAAGCACATAAGTCTGGTTCGGCTCCAGCACCAGCTCCAACTCCGTTGTAATCGTTGCCGCCGCCTCCGCGCCGCTGACTGCTACTGCGCCGTTACGCGCCGTGATAGTAAAAGTAGCCGCGTAGGTCTTCGCATTTTTTTCAAACCCCAATGTCAGTTCCATATAGCCGTTATCTGAAAAATTGCGGATATCCGCTGCAAACAGATTTACATTTTCCGCCATAAGCTGTTCGCTGTCATAAGGCGCCGCGGAACCGTCCGGATTGAGAATGTATTCCGCATAATATATCTTGTTTTCTGCCGATTTAAAAGAAACTACATACCGATGCCCATTGCCGTCTATCGACAATGTCCTGTCTCCTCCTGCCGGCGCGCCTGCCGCTCTCGCATCATCCTCGCTCAGATAAGCCCCCAGCGGACAGGTATAGGAAACCCCTGCAGTGGAATCTATCACCAAATCGGCAATCTGATTGGCTGTTACCTGCGCTTCCTGCTGCAGGCTGACCTCGTCACTGTCACGCTGATAGCTGCGCGCGCTGACTACCATAACGCTTCCGATGCTTGCCGTCACAATTGCAAGAATTGCAATGGCACAAATCAATTCCATCAGAGTAAGCCCTTTGTTGTTCAGTTTTCGTCTCCCTTTCCAACGCATCTGCATCACCTTTCACTCTCTTCCCTTTGACACAACACTACTGCAACTCTATCTTTCCTGTCAGATAGTAAAGCTTCAATGTCTTTACCGTACTTCCCTTACTGATGACGATTTCCGTACAATACCCACCGCCCGGCAATGGGTTAAATGCGCCGCTGCTTCGGTTAAAGCTGATTTCCAAAGAGGAACCGACCGGTAAATCCACATAGCCGCCGCCCGATACCGCATACTTTATTTCTATGCCGGCATCACCAATACGGGTCGTATTTACCTTCGCGGACGCTTCCCCTGCCGTTCCTATGGTTTCTTTTATGTAAATTCCATCCGCTTCCACCCGAATTTCAAGCTTGGCACTGAGCTTTCCCATAGTCGTCATCCGGTTGTTCTGCAGGGCTGCCTTCAGTTTATTGGCGCACTCATCTGCAGGCTTGCCGGTGATAAAGCCAATTCCCAGCGTGATTCCTCCTGCCACTATGGAAAGGATTGCCACCACTATGATAACTTCCACCAATGACATGCCTCTGTTATTTCTTTTCATATAGATACCCCAATCTGCTTTTCCTTCCGCATTCCCGTATAACACAATAAAATTGCTTATTTCTTACTGCTTCGTCCAGTTATAATATTGTACGCAATCCGTCATATCCACAGTGTCACGCTCCAAATTAGCCGATACATCCCATGTACTTTGATAGGAATCGACGCCCCAGTTCATTTCCGGCACGGAAATGATAAAATCCGTTGAAATCATAGTGGTATAACCATCTTTCGTATAGGTAAATATGAGTCCCCGCAAAAGTGCATAACCATCTTCCGCATGAAGCTCCATGCTTCCTGCATTGGGAATGGACATATCCAGCGAAAGCGCGCTTGCCGCAGACGGGTCTATGGGCGCTACCGGATAGGAGGATATCAGCGAAGCAAGCGTTTCCAGATAAGTTCTCTCCGTTCCGCCGACAGGCGTCCGCTCCTCCTCCCATTTTTCATTTAACAACGCGAAAAACCGATTCTGGTAAAGAGCATAACGGGTGTATCCGTCAGTGGAGGCGTAACGAATCATAACGTCCATATATGCCTCTCTGCCTGCCTCCGCCGCCTGTTCCATCAGAAATGCTTTGATTTCCTCCAAAGCCGTCTCTGCCTCATAAAAACTCTCTTTGGTATGCAAATCCGTCATCTTCATATAAAAGTTCGTGCCGGACACATACAGAATCGTAGTCGCCAATATACTGATAAACGCCACCACAACAATCACGGTCACGATTGCGGAACCGGAATTATTCATTTTTTTCCTGACGTTCTTTTTCCCCTGCATACTGCCTCTCATTCCGCCTTACGGCTTTTCTTTCCCAAAACAATTCCTTAATCATTCATGGTGCCTTCCAAATCCACTAAAGCTGTACCGGTGAAACCGCTGTCCGCCTCTCCTGCCTCGTATATGGATACTTTCACGTTATAAAGCAGAATTTCCTCTTTCTCCGCAAACATATCCGTCTTTGTCTCAGCCATTCCGCTTATGGAAAAAGTACCGGTGCCGCTTCCTGCCTCAGTCACATTTTGATTCAGATTATGGAATAAATAAATTTCATCTCCGGCTACCGCAGAAACGCCGACAACCGTAGGCGTATAACTATTCTCGCAGGTATTGAGCTGCGTATCGGAAAGAGATGTATTTTTCTGTTTTATCAGATAGACATTCTTTGCAGAACCGCTATTATTGTAAATCTCTATCGTCTCATGGGCAATCCTCGTACCTGCAGAACCATTGCTGTATGCCGGATAATAATACAAATAAACATCCCCCAGCAAGGCGCCGTTTGCTACCGTATCCGTATTGTCATAAGCAGTCACCGAAGGAATGGAAATATCTCCCTCCAGCGTAAAATAATCCGGTGAGAATTCGTCCGTCGGATAAAACGGATAATCCGCCACTATGTAATGATAATTGACTAAAACCGTAACCGTACTGATACCGCCTGATGTATTGATATTTACGGTTGTTGTCTTTTCTAACCTGATTTTATCCTTATCAATGTCTCCCTGTTCATAGGTATACACAAAGTCATGGTACGGATTTGGAGTCCCGTCTTCCAGATTCTCATCTATCAGCGCGTGCCACACTTTATCCACAACCTGACTGTAAGCCTGCATATCCTGCTGATACGGCTGTTTGTATACCGCATCCAGATATCCGTTCATAGTTTCAACGGAAGGCACGCTTACTGCCACTGACGCAGGAGAAAGGCTAATCTTTGCATCATAAAACACATCCGGCGCCGCGCCGGGCACACCTTCAAACTTAATATTGCGCATAATAAACTCATAAGAGTTATCGGCAGTCGGGACAAATTGCCTTACCCCGTCCACTTCCGTGATATAAGTTCCTCCGGAGCTTCCGGTTGCACCGCTGTACACCCGGAAAGGATGCGCCGCCTGCTCCTCGGCATTTTTGTGCTCGTCAAACTGCCAGCAAAGCTCCTCAAGGTCAAACGCCTTGAATCCCTCCATAACGCTCTGTGCCGCCGTCGTAGTACGCTGCCTTTCCCTTGCGCGCCGGTTATAAACCGCCGCCGAAACAAAAGTATGAAGCAAAGGACCTGACACCAGTGCCAGAATCACAACCGCCACCAAAATCTCCACAAGGCTCAATCCCTTATTATTCAGTTTGCGCTTTTTTTGCTTTCCATTACGATTACTATGCATGATTACTCTGCACCCTCTTCACTATCCGGCTCCTCTGTTACCGTTGCCGTGCCAAAAAGATTTGCAAGACCGCTCTCATATTCCTTCAAATCCTGCGGTACATACTCCTTACCGGTTCCCCGAACGGAATAAAAGGTCACTTCAATCGTTCCCTCCAGCTCGCCGGTCTCCTCGTTTTTGCTGTACGTAATATTGCTGATAGTCAGCCTATTGGTACTGTTGTTAATGGTTTCCACACATTTTTTCAGATTGAAATAATCCGTTATATTCACATAGCTGACGGTTCTCTCCACAAAGATAACATCCTGTGTCAGGTTCTCCATCTTGGCAAGCTGCATCGTCGCCGCCGGAATCGTCCTAAGCGCCTCCCTGCCGTTTATATTGATATTGGTATACCCCACCACAGCAGTTTTCTCCGTATCGAGCGCCAGTACAATAATATCCTCTTCCTTGACATCTGCCGGAAATTCATCCAGCCATGCCGCAATCTGCGCTTGATACTGCTCAATTTCTTTATTGTAGGTATCAAGATTGTCATAAAATACCTTCAACTCGGCGACACGCTGTGACTTTGCGACATTGCTTTTTTCTAACGCCGCCGCCTTGTCATTATAGGATTTATATACCAGAAAATATACTGCAAGGAGCACCACAAAGCCCAATGCCAGCACATATGTCATGACCTGTTTTGCCGTTGTCTTCTTCATGTCCGCTCCCCCCTTACTCTAATGTGCTCAAATCATCTGCAGCCGGCTGTACCGTCTGCTGCGGCTGCTGTACCTCTTCAATCACAATCGGATAATAGGTACAGACAATACTGAAGATTACCTTCGGCTCTCCCGTCTCTTCCGCTTCCTCCGCCGCTGCCTCTGCATCTTCTTTGTCAACCGCCCCGATTGAGACATCCAACACACTTTCAAAGCCTCTGAGCGTCTGGATAATCTTTGCCGCCTGCTCCTTATCATCCACCTTCATAGTCAGCACCGCCTGCTCGCTGTTGGAAGAAAACTCAGTCAACTGGGCGCTTGCCGGCAGCTTCCTCTCCAATTCTTCCAAAAAGGCAATCAGGTTGTCATTGGGGCCTTCCGTCAGTTTATGTCCGTTTTCCACCTCTCTGTATACATTCTGAATCTGATTGTAAGTGTTATAGACATTTTCTGCCGGTCCGTATTCCGCCTCCAGCCTTGCCAGACGCGTTTCCTCCTCCTTTGCCTCACTATATCTTGTAATGGAAAGGACGCAGAGCGCTGCCGCCGCCACTACAAAGAAAATACCGGAAAGAACCGCCACGTTACGGTAATTCATTTCCTGTGCATCCTGCTTTTTCTTTTCCTCATTGATAAAGCCTACCGGCGCAATCGCCGCGCCAAAACACGCTACATAGAGACCGGGGCTTCCCTCGCCGTCCGCACGGCTCAAATCCATATTTTCAAGACCGCTCATTACGGTAGTCTTGATACCAAGCTCGTTGGTAAAGAGCTTGGAAAGTCCGCTGATATCGCCGCCAAGTCCCACAATTCTGACGCGTTTAATCGGATTATCCATATTTTTGGAATTGTACAAATCCACGACACGAGCCACATTGCCCACAAACGGCGCCAAGGATTCCGTCAGCCTCCGCTTCGCTTCTGCAATCCGCTCGCTCTCATCCATCTCATCATCGGCTTCGATGATTCTGGTCTCAGGACTTAGTGCAACCTTGATACAAGTCTTTCTCTTTAAGAGATCCAGCACCTCCCTGTAGCCTACCTCGCCATGCTCCGAACCATGCCCAAGCACCTGCACCGCCTCATCAATGCCATAAACGATATTTCGCTGAAGAACAAGGTTCTGCCCGCTGATAACCAGCGCATTGGTGGAACGTTCCTCTATCTTAATAATCATCTCCGTGTCTTCACCACACTCCGCCTTCATAAGCTGGTAGACACTGCTGCCTGCATAGTCGAGCGCTGCAAGACGCAGTCCCAACTGTGCAGCAAATCTTTCATAACCCGCTATCAGGCTTTTTCCTGCTGCCATCACCAGCACCTTATAACGGTCTGCTTTATCTTCACCCTTCTCCACACCTAAAATCAGGTGGGCGAGTTCATATTCTGTCAAATCAATCGGAAAATAATCAGATGCGTTTGCTTTTACCATCGCATCCATCTGATTCGGCTTTACCATAGGCACCATGACTTCTCTGGTTGCAATCTTGCTGGAAGTAATGGAAAACACGACCTGTTTTGTCTTCACCTTATGCTCCGCAAGAGCATCTTTGATTACTGCTACAAAATCCTCATTATCCGCCAAAAAGCCGTCGCTCATAGCTCCCTGCGGCGTCGGCACATTAAAATATTTATATACTTTCGGATTCTTGCTCCGATAATCCATCTCGCATATCCTTGTCAGCGCATAACCGACTTCAATGCTTAGTATTTTAGCCATAAATACCCCTTTCCATTTCCTTCTTTCCCAATCTCCGCATAACCTTCATCAAAGAAAATCCGGCGGCGGCATCAAAGCAGAATGCCAAAATACCATGTCAGGAATATATTCCCCCACAGGGCTGCAATGAGAACCCCGATGGATAAGTAAGGTCCCATGGCAAGTACATGCCCCTCCCCCGAAACCTTCATACGGATGATATGGACGACAGAGCCCAAAATGCATCCGATTAAAAAAGCCAGTATAATCAATTTCCAGCCGATAAGCAGCCCGCACGCCGCCATCAGCTTGATATCGCCACCGCCTATCGCTCTTCCCTTAGAGAGTATGTATAATAAGTAGAGAAAAGCGCTGACCGCCGCAAATCCTATCACATACAAATGCCAGTTTGACAAATCCGTCAGCACCCTGATAACGCCCAGCACGCCAATAAAAATATTGAAGCCAACCGGAATTTCACAGGTCTTAAAATCAATGACGGAAAGTCCTAAAAGCGCGCTGCCTGCCAAGCAGTAGAGTAGGGATTCTACGCTTATATTGCAGACAGTAAAGATTACAATGTAGAGAAGCCCGTTTGACACCTCCAAAAGGGGGTGCCAAACGGATATTTTCTCTTTACATTTGCGACATTTTCCTCCCAGGCACAAATAGCTGAAAACCGGTATCAAATCATACCATTTTAACTGGTAGCCACAGCTCTCGCAGTGGGAACGCACCTTCACAATGCTCTCTTTTTTCGGAATTCGGCAGATACATACATCAATGAAGCTGCCGATGACAATTCCGTAGAGGAAGATAATTATGTAAAGGAAGATTTTCAGTGACGTAGGGATTGGTGTCAGCATGGGAGTGTCCTTTCAAGTGTCAATTAGTCGTTTGTTGTATGATAATCAGTAGGATCCGGATAAATCTGGTCTCCGCCTAATGTAATGCTGGTAACGCCATCCGTTGTATCCCAAGACACTACCCAAGAATAAGTTGCATTTACCTTTGAAGCCGGCATAGTTGTAAATCCGGGAAGTCCCGTAACTGTCGTATTTGCAGCAGTTGCTGTACCATTGTTGATTCCGCCAATGGTAACACCGTCAGTAATAGCGGTATTGATAGCCGTTGCCATCTCCTGTGCATTGGTAATATCGGTGCTAACCTTGGAACGCTGTACAAATCTCATGTACGTAGGTGCCAAAATACCAATCAGTACTGCCATAATGGCAATAACGATAATCAGCTCCACCAGTGAAAAACCTTTGTTGTCCTTTTTCATAACTCTCGTCTCCTTTTACTCATTTTATTCATATTTATCTTAAACGCCGCGTCCCTACCCGACGGCATTTAATTCAAGCTTACAGATTCTCCATTGCGTTGTACATGGAAAGCATAGGCGCCATACATGCGGCAATCAGCACACCTACAATGCAGGCAAGCACCACAATAATCATAGGCTCCATTGCCGCCATCAGCGTCTGTACCGCCATTTCTACTTCTTCATCATAATAATCCGCCAATTTATTGAGCATTTCCTCCGTGTTACCGGATTCTTCTCCAATGCGGACCATGTGGTATACCATGGGAGGGAACAGTCCGACTTCCTCCAAAGGACGGGAAAGCGGCTGTCCAATGATAATCTCATTCTTGCAAGTATCCAGCGCTTCCCTGAAATACACATTATCCATGGTGTTGCCCACGATTTCCACTGCTTCGATAAGCGGAACGCCGGCTGCAAGCAGCGTGCTCATGGTACGCGCCATCTGTGAGGATGCCTGCTTCACCTTCAAATTCTTCAGCGCCGGAATTCGAAGCTGCAGCCCGTGAAATACATGTTTTCCCATATCCGTTGCAGAAAACATCTTTAACGCAATTACAAGAACAACAATTGACGGAACCAGTATGTACCAGTAATCAATAATAAAATTACTCGCCGCCTGTACCGCCAACGTAATACCCGGCAAATCAGTTCCCAGTTGGGAAAACATATCTGCATAATTGGGAATTACGACTACCAACATAACGATTACCACCGCAACCGCCACAAGACAAACAATAATGGGATACATCATCGCTTTTTTCACCAGCGCTCTTGTCTTATTTGCTTTTTCAAACTGAACCGCCATACGCTCCATGGCAATATCGATGCTTCCGGACGATTCTCCCGCCGCCACCATATTTACCATAAGCTCCGGAAACACCTTGGGATATTCCTTCAAAGAGCGCGCCAATGTCTCGCCCTTTTCCACGCTGACGCGGACGCCTTCCACAGCCTTTTTCAACTGCTTATTCTCCGTCTGCTCGCTGAGCATCTTAAGCGCCTCCAGAATGGATACGCCGGCCCTCGTCATACTGACAAACTGTCGGCAGAACACGCTCAAATCACGGGGCTTGGGATACCCTCCGATTTCAATATTAAGGTCCCTTGTCAGCAGGCTCTGCTCCTTAATGTTTAAAAGCGTATAGCCCTGCTGTTTTAATTCCGACTTTGCTTTTTCTATGGTGTCGGCATCTATGCTCCCCTTTACCGTCTTACCTGCCCTATCCAGCGCTTCATAGCCGTAAGCTGCCATTGGTATCCCCCTCGAATCCTGTATTGAAGTAAGTTTCGTTCTTTATTCTTCCATAATCTTACTTTGTATAGTAAATATTTTAACACTATTCACCAAAAAAAACAACATTCTCTGGCTGTTTTTATGGATTTTTTTACATATTTTCTTATTTTTTCGTTATATAAAGTGGTGCATTCTATACGAAACGTGCACATATCGTGCTTCTTTTCGGAAAGTTTCACAAAAATATGCCTTAAGTAATTATCATAGTTTTCCCAGCAAACACCAGCATTTTACCGTCTCTGCCTCCTGCCCCGAACAGTATTTCCACCTAAATTTCTTATCTCCATTTATTATATCTGATTATCAAATACGTTTCAACGCTTACTTGCCCCTTTTCTCTGTTCTCACCATACTTTTCTAAAAAATTTCTTTTCATCATCTGTTTCATGTCGTTTATCGGTTTGAAAATTATCGAGATTTTGTATACTTTATAAGAAGCCTGTGGTATACCGAATCACCACTAGGTAATTGCGAAACCCTCATTTTCCAGTTCCGAATTGTGCATGTTGTATATTCCATAAGCAGACTCTTAAAAAACGCCGGCACTTAGCTGCCGTATTTTGGCAGCTTATGTACCGCTGCGTTTTTTATGAAGCGAAAGCGGGTCTGTGGTGGAATATACAACATGCACAATGACACTCACATAATCACTGAGTTTCGCAATCACCTAGAATCACCACATAAGAAAGGAGACAAATACATGACTAACAACGAATCATTAAAAGGCATATCTGCATTGTTAGACCAAAAACTGCAGCCGCGCACAGTGAAAAGCTTCAAAAATTGGCTTAAATTCTTTATTTGCAATTTTTTCAAGCAAAAGGCACCGGCAAATCTTTCCGCCAATGCCTTGTAAATTCTTACCTTTTTCTTACAAATCAAAGGAAACTTTCATCATCTCATTAAAAGAAGTAATACCGGAAAGTACATATTCCGACGCACTCATACGGAGTGTATGCATACCATTCTTTATCGCCTGCTCCTTGATTGCTTCCGCAGAACCGTTTTTGCTGATGATAGTCTTCAAATCCTGTGTCATTTCCATAATCTCATATACACCGATACGGCCTTTATACCCCATGTTGTCACATTGCGGACAGCCGCAGGGCTCATAAATCTGCACCTGCTCTTTTGTCTTCACTCCCAGAATTTCCGCTTCTTCTTCTGTTATGATATGCGGCTTTTTACAGTTTGGGCACAGTCTTCTCACCAGACGCTGTGCAATAACGCCTACCACGGAATCTGCTATCAGATACGGTTCTACGCCCATATCTGCCAGACGGGTAATGGTGCTGGCGGAGGAATTGGTGTGCAGAGTACTCACCACAAGATGTCCTGTGATGGAAGCCTGTACGGCAATTCCTGCCGTCTCCTGGTCTCGGATTTCACCAATCATAATGATATCCGGGTCCTGACGCAGAATAGAACGCAGCGCACTGGCAAAAGTCAGGCTTGCCTTCGGATTGACCTGAACCTGATTGATGCCGTCTATATTTGCCTCTACAGGGTCCTCTACCGTGATAATATTTACATCCTCCGTATTCAACTCACTAAGCGCTGTATAAAGCGTGGTAGACTTACCGCTTCCGGTAGGTCCCGTCACGAGCAGGATGCCATGGGGATTTTTCAAAATATGGTCAAACTGCTGCATCTCAATCGGCTTCAATCCAAGCTGGCTCTTTTCGCGGTTGAGAGCGTTCTTGGAAGCAAGACGCATAACAATTTTTTCCCCGTAAACGGTAGGAAGAATGGAAACACGGATATCGTATTCCGTCCTGTCCACAATCTGCGTAATTCTGCCGTCCTGCGGTTTTCTCTTCTCCGAGATATCCATGCCGCCGATAATTTTGACACGCGCCACCATCGCCGGCAGGATGCGCACATCATATCGGCCCTTTTCGTAGAGCGCACCGTCGATACGATATCGTACCCGCACTTTTTTCTCAAGCGGCTCAATATGAATATCAGAAGCACGCTGCCTTGCCGCTTTTTCTATCATTTCCTTTACCAGAATAACGATGGGGGAATTGTTGATGTCTTCGCTGAACGCGTCCTCTTCTTCTACAATCAGGCGCTCTTTGGCATAATCCTCCAACGCGGTAGCCACTTCTGCCTGTCCGTAAAAACGGTCTATTGCCAGCATGACATTGCGGGGCGTGGATACCAGCGGCTCCACCTGACAACCCGTGATAATGGAAATATCATCCATTGCATCCAAATCCAGCGGGTCTGCCATGGCAACTCGCAGAATGTTCATGTTATCCGGTGCATACTCTATGGGAATCACTCTGTTTTTCTTAAGTACAGAAGGCGTTACCAAATCCAATACGTCTTTTGAAATAGAGATATTCTGCAGATCTATACTTTCATAACCAAGCTGCTTGCTGAGTACCTTGGCTATATTTTCTTCCGTCACCATTCCGGCATCTATCAAGGTTTCGCCCAATTTCCTGCCGCTCCCTTTTTGAAGCTCCAGCGCTTTTTGGAGCTGTTCCTCGCTAATCATGCCGTCTTTTACCAGTGCATCACCCAGACGAATTTTTCTTCTGCCATATTCAATCATTTTACCTTCCCCTTCCGTACTTTACGGTTTCCTTATTATCATTATGATAAATCTTTTATTCCTTTGGGTCAAGCCGCTTTGCCAATTTCTTATAAACGCTTCTTTCTCTTACCGTTATCCATTATAACGCATTCCCCTATTTATGGCAAATATAACTTCCCTTTCCGCTGTGACAAAGGGACCGCCATATGGCAGTCCCTGAAATCATTTCCAAAAATATTCCTCATTCACAATACAAATTAGTAATTGACGATAGCTCCAAAATCCTCTTTGAGAGACGCGCCGCCTACCAGCCCGCCGTCGATATCGGGCTGCGCAAAAAGCTCAGGCGCACTTGCAGCGGACACGGAACCGCCGTACTGGATGCGGATTGCCTGTGCCGTCGCCTCATCATAAATCTCGCCGATGCAGGCACGGATTGCAGCGCATACCTCCTGCGCCTGTTCGGTGGTTGCCACCTTGCCCGTTCCGATTGCCCAGATGGGCTCGTAAGCAATTACCGCACTCTTAGCCTGTTCTGCCGTCACATCGAGGAAAGCAATCTTTATCTGCTGGCGTATCCAGTCGATTGTGATACCCTGCTCTCTCTGAGTCAGGGACTCGCCGCAGCAGATAATCGGGGTCAGTCCGTGTGCAAAAGCTTTTAATACCTTTTTGTTGACGGTTTCGTCCGTCTCCGCAAAATATTCCCTTCTCTCGGAATGTCCGATGATAACATATTTTACACCGGCATCGGTAAGCATGGCAGGAGAAATCTCCCCTGTATAAGCGCCCTTCTCCTCAAAATACATGTTCTCCGCACCGATTTCGATATTGCTTCCTTTGACTGCTTCCACCGCGGGAATAATGTCGATGGCAGGCACGCAGAATACCACGTCAGCCTTATCCGTCGCTGTCAGCGGCTTCAACTTTTCAATTAATGCCACGGCCTCACTGGGCGTCATATTCATCTTCCAGTTGCCGGCAATGATTTTTCTTCTTGCCATAATAATCCTCTCACCTCTATCATTTCTATTCTTTATTTGTCGTCAGCAGCAACCACGCCCGGAAGCTCCTTGCCCTCAAGAAATTCAAGAGAGGCGCCGCCGCCCGTAGAAATATGGGACATCTTGTCTCCAAATCCAAGCTGATTTACCGCCGCCGCAGAATCACCGCCGCCAATGATGGTGGTAGCTTCCGTCTCAGCCAAAGCCTTTGCAACTGCAATGGTGCCCGCCGCAAGAGTCGGATTTTCAAATACGCCCATGGGTCCGTTCCATACTACCGTCTTGGCAGATTTTACAGCTTCCGCAAACATTTCTGCCGTCTTAGGTCCGATATCGCATCCCTCTCTGTCCGCAGGCATATTCGTCACATCATACACCTCCACCTCGACAGGCGCATCGATGGGATTGGGGAACTCCGTAATGGTAACGGAATCTACGGGAAGCAGCAGCTTCTTGCCAAGCTTCTCCGCTTTTTCCATCATCTCCTTGCAGTAGTCAAGCTTGCTGTCGTCTACCAGAGATTTGCCGATTTCATAGCCCTGTGCCTTTAAGAAGGTGTATGCCATACCGCCGCCGATAATCAGGGTATCGCACTTCTCAAGCAGATTGGAAATTACATTTAATTTGTCCGCAACCTTTGCGCCGCCCAAAATAGCAACAAAAGGTCTTACGGGATTTTCTACGGCATTGCCAAGGAAATTGATTTCCTTCTGCATCAGGTAGCCTACCACGTTAGAACCGCCCTTTTCAGAGATAAACTTCGTAACGCCCGCCACGGAAGCATGCGCCCTGTGGGAAGAGCCAAATGCGTCGCATACATAATCATCCGCCAAATCTGCCAGCTCTTTGCTGAACGCTTCTCCGTTCTTGGTCTCCTCCGCACCGCGGAAACGGGTGTTCTGCAGCAGAACCACATCGCCTTCTTTCATAGCTTCAACAGCTTTGGTTGCCGCCTCGCCTGTCACATTGTAATCTGCAACAAAATGCACTTCCTTACCCAACTTCTCGGAAAGTCTTTTTGCCACCGGCGCTAAGGACTCTCCCTCGTTAGGTCCGTTCTTTACCTTGCCCAAATGGGAGCAGAGAATTACCTTGCCGCCGTCGTTTAACAGCTTCTGAATGGTGGGAAGCGCCGCCGTAATACGTGTCTCGTCGGTAATTTCCCCGTTCTTTAACGGCACGTTAAAATCACAGCGTACCAGCACTCGCTTTCCCTTTACATTGATATCGTCTACTGATTTTTTGTTCAAACCCATTTCTTTCCCTCCGTTTCCTTATAAACCGGACAGCGGCTTGTGCCCTGTCCGTACCGGCGCACACTGCAGAGCTGTTTTTAAAGCAATCGTGCCGTGCTCATTGCGTTTCCCTGTGCACCATACATTAACAAAGGTCCGGTCCATAAGACCGGACCCTGATAGGTCTAATTTGCAGAACCAAACTCTTTTTTGCGCTCCGCCTTATGCCAACTCGCTGAAATACTTGATGGTACGAACCATCTGGCTGGTATAGCTGTTCTCGTTGTCATACCATGAAACAACCTGCACTAAGCTGTTGCCATCTTCCATCTTGGAAACCATGGTCTGTGTTGCGTCAAAGATAGAACCGTAAGTGCTGCCGATAACGTCAGAAGATACGATTTCATCCTCGTTGTAACCGAAGGACTCCGTTGATGCAGCTTTCATAGCCGCATTGATGCCTTCCTTGGTAACCTCACCCTTTACAACTGCAACCAAAATCGTGGTGGAGCCGGTAGGGGTCGGAACACGCTGTGCGGAACCGATAAGCTTGCCGTTCAGCTCAGGAATAACAAGACCGATTGCTTTTGCAGCGCCGGTAGAGTTGGGAACGATGTTGCATGCGCCTGCACGGCTTCTTCTTAAATCGCCTTTTCTCTGCGGGCCGTCCAGAATCATCTGGTCGCCGGTGTATGCATGTACGGTAGTCATGATACCACTCTGAATCGGTGCAAAATCGTTAAGTGCCTTCGCCATGGGAGCAAGGCAGTTGGTGGTGCAGGAAGCTGCGGAAATAACGGTATCTTCTGCCTTTAAAGTGTCATGATTTACGTTGTATACGATGGTAGGAAGGTCATTGCCTGCAGGAGCGGAGATAACAACCTTGCGTGCGCCTGCGGTAATGTGTGCAAGAGACTTTTCCTTAGAGGTGTAGAAGCCTGTACACTCTAAAACCACGTCAACCTTTAACTCACCCCAGGGAAGCTTGGAAGCGTCTGCCTCTTTGTAAATGGTGATAGTCTTGCCGTTTATGGTGATGCTGTCCTCGCCTGCCTCTACGGAATCGGCATATTTGTACTTGCCCTGTGAAGAGTCGTACTTCAGAAGATGTGCAAGCATCTTAGGGCTTGTCAAATCGTTAATTGCCACAACATCATATCCCTCTGCATCAAACATCTGTCTGAACGCAAGACGACCGATACGGCCAAAACCATTGATTGCTACTCTTACTGCCATTTTAGTTTCCTCCTAAAATTTTATAATGTTTTATCCAATCTTATGATTGTCAAATTTTTATCAGCACATTCATTTTACCTAATTCCCTTTGATAATTCAAGATGTAAATCAAAAATATTTGCCATTTGCAGGGAATTTTTATAAATTTTACAAATCTTTACTCTCCGACCCCTTTTTTTCTGCTATAATAAATTTGCGGTTTTCCTTCAGGCAGCCGCAGAAAGGGACACATTATGGCAGTCACGGCAGATTTTCACCTGCATTCTTCTTTTTCGGGCGACAGTACGGAGCCCATGGAGCATATGATTACAAGCGCCATGAAAAAAGGGCTTACACATATTTGCTTTACGGAACACATGGATATCGACTATCCGGTCTCCGAAGAAACGCCGGCAGGCACCTTCCTTGTCAACACCGATTCCTACCTCTATGACTTGGCGCGTTTTCAAGATGCCTACAAGGACAGGATTCGGATTCTGTTCGGCATAGAGCTTGGGCTGCAGCCGGATCTCTCCAAAAAGCTGGCTGCTTACGCACATGCATACGAGTTTGACTTTATTATCGGCTCCGCCCATATCGTAAACGGGAAGGACCCCTATTATCCTGCATTTTATGAAAACCGCAGCGAGGAAGCGGCTTATCGGGAATACTTCGAAAGCGTGATTGAAAATATAAAGAAATGCAGCCATTTTGATGTATTCGGACATCTCGATTATGTCGTGCGCTACGGTCCCGAAAAAGACAAGCACTATTCTTACGCAAAGTATCAGGATTTATTTGATACCATACTGACGCTTTTACTGGAAAAAGAAAAAGGAATAGAGCTGAATACAGGGAGCCTTCGCAGCGGTACAAAGGACGTAAGCCCCTGCAGGGAAGTGTTGAAAAGATACCGCGAGCTGGGCGGCGAAATCATTACAATCGGCTCCGATGCCCACTGTGCAAAAGATATCGCCGCTGATTTTCATCTCGCTTCCGAAGTCCTTTCAGACTGCGGTTTTGGCTACTACTGCATTTTCGAAAAAAGAGTGCCGGAATTCAAAAAGCTATGAGCACATCACTACCACTTTTTGAGGCGTGGTCTGCGCCGGTATGCTTCTTGTACTCGCTTCATACATAACAATCAGATAACGTCCCCCGGGAGAGCCATAAAACATCTGATTGTTGGTGGTTACCACCGGCACGCTTTCCGTCAGATTCAGTTTCAGTGTATTGTCGGCACTGACAAGCCGTTTATCAAAATAACCCACCGCCACATTTGCGGCAGTCGCCGTAGAAACCACCGCTACCGCGCCAAACTGCGGCGGATAGATAAGAGGCGCCGGCAAATCGGCATTGTATACGAAATGCGCCTGCATCCCGCGGTAAATCGTAACAAAATCTGCAATGTAAGTTTCCGGCGTTACAATAAAGTTAACGACACCGCCTTCCTTTGTCTCTACCGACACAAACTGACTGCATTCGCTGCCGCCGCTTCTTTGCAGCGGGTTGATTCTTGTGACGGTTCCCGTAACCACTTTATACGTGGTTCTTTTCTGTTGGTTCCAAGGTGCAATATAATCCATTTCCATCCTCATTTTTGTTACTGCAACTATGCTTTCTTTTTCTTATTTTATGCGCCCCTCACAGTATCGTACCGCCTCCCAGCACATAATCATCCTGATAAAATACGGCTGCCTGTCCCGGCGTGACTGCCCGCACCGGCACATCGAAGGTACATTTTATACGCCCGTCCGCCTGCTTTTCCAGCACGCCCATGGTTCCTGCATGTGCATATCGAATTTTAATTTTTGCCCGCACAGACTCTGCAAAATCCGCCGCTCCCATATAATTTATCCTGTCGCAAAAAAGAGTGTCCGTGTACAAGTCTTCGTTTTTCCCAATCACCACCTCATTTGTCTTTGGTCTGATTGCGGTCACAAACACAGGTTTTCCCATTGCAAGCTGCAGTCCCTTCCGCTGCCCTATTGTATAGTGGACAATGCCTCTGTGCTCGCCCAAAACCGTTCCGTCCGTTCCCACAAAACTGCCGGCACCGGCAAGCCGTCCCCCCGCCTCTCTTTGCAAAAAAGCGCCGTAATCCCCGTCCGGTATAAAACAAATATCCTGACTGTCCGGTTTCGCCGCCACCGGCAGGGCAAGCTGCTTTGCCATTTCCCTGATTTTCTCCTTTGCATAGCTGCCGACCGGCATCAGGGTATGGGCGAGCTGCTCCTGCGTCAGATTGTACAGCGCGTAGGTCTGGTCCTTTCCGGCGGCGGCATTTTTTACCGTATACCTGCCGTTCGGCAGTTTTTCAATCCTCGCATAATGCCCCGTGGCGATATAGTCCGCCCCAAGCGCCCTGCCCCGCATAAGAAGCGCCTCCCACTTTACATAACGGTTACAGACATTACAGGGATTGGGCGTCCTGCCGCACAGGTATTCCTCCACAAAATAATCTACGACGCTGCGCTTAAATTCCTTTGTAAAATCCATGGTATAATGAGGAATCCCCAGCAAATCCGCAACTTTTTTTGCATCCTGCGCCGCCGTGCCAAAGCCGCTTTCTGCCGGTTCTTCTCCCTCTCTGTTTCCTGTATCCGCCGCGGCGAAAGCTTCGCCTTCCTCCCGCCACATCTGCATGGTAATGCCGATGACCTCATACCCCGCTTCCTTCAAAAGGTATGCCGCAACCGACGAATCCACGCCGCCCGACATACCTACTACAACCTTCTTCCTCATTCCTTTGCAATTTTTTCCTCTCTTCCTTTTCTTTTCCTCTACTCTAGCATGGTTTTCCCGATTCGTCCACGAAAACGTTCTTTCATGTCCTTCTTTCGAATATATTATCAAGAACGCTGTTATGCGGCACATGCCTTATAGCAGGCATGTACAGAAATGAGGATTTTGATGAAACGAAATAATCCCTTTATCACCGGCACAATTATTCTTACCCTGACAGGACTCTTGAGCCGTCTTATCGGCTTCTTTTACCGGATTTACCTATCCCGCCTGTTTGGTGAAGAAGGCATGGGCGTATACCAGCTCTTAAGCCCCGTCCTCTCCCTTACCTTTTCCGTCACTGCCGCCGGTCTTCAGACCGCCATTTCCAAATATGTAGCAGGGGAGGCCGCCGCCAAAAACTATAAAGCTTCCTTTCGTGTGCTGATGACAGGGCTTTTTCTCTCCATTTTGCTCTCCCTGCCGTGTACGGGCATTATGCTGCGTTTTTCCGAACTTATTGCTGCCAGATTCCTGCTCGAGCCGCGCACTGCATCCATGCTGCGCATCATTGCGCTTTCCGTTCCGCTCGGCGCTGTGCATTCCTGCATCAACGGCTACTTTTACGGTGTCAAAAAAGCCGGCATACCTGCGGCAACCCAGCTTATTGAACAGTTTTTTCGGGTAGCATGTGTTTTTCTGGCAAGCTATACGGCAGGTCTTAAGGGAGGCGCGCCTACAATCAACGTTGCCGTAGTCGGATTGGTAGTCGGGGAATTTGGCGCCATGGTTGTCTCCATAGCCGCCGTTTATCTGCGGTTCTGCCAGCTTTCCTCCACAAAAGGAATCCGCAGGAATGCTGCCAAGGCGCTGCGCCCTGCTGCCGCTTACCTTTCCGTCACGGCAAAGCTGCTGGCGCTTTCCGTTCCGCTTTCCCTCACCCGCATTGTCATCAACCTGCTGCAAAGCGTCGAGGCCGTCTACATCCCCAGTATGTTACAGGCTTACGGCTATGATTCCGCAACCGCGCTTAGTGTGTACGGCGTTCTGACGGGAATGGCGCTTCCTCTCATCTTCTTTCCAAACGCACTCACCGGCTCCATCTCCCTTATGCTCCTGCCCGTCGTCTCCGAAGCCGACGCTGCCGGAAATATGGCTGCCGTCAAACGCGCCGCCCGCAAAACCGTATACTCCTGCCTCTTTTTAGGCGGCATCTGCACGCTTGGCTTTTTGCTTCTCGGGCGCCCTGTCGGGCAGCTTCTGTTTCACAGCGAGCTTGCCGGCATCTTTATTTGCTCCTTAAGCTTTATCTGCCCTTTTTTATACTTATGTGCCACCCTTACCAGCATCCTGCACGGGCTTGGCAAAGCCGGCAGCATCTTTTTTGTCAATGTCAGCTCTCTTCTGCTGCGGCTTGCCTTTGTATTTTGGCTGCTTCCCCGTTTTGGCATAGACAGTTACATCGCCGGTATGCTCCTGTCCCAGATTTATTCTGCGGGCTTTCTCCTGCTGCTCTTAAAAAAGACGGTTGGGAAGGTTAAAAAATAAATTTATCAAGTGGGTACATACGGCAAAAAAACTTGCGCTCCTTTCTTGTTTATTATATAATACTATCGGACATGACGAGAAGGGGACGGTAAGTATGAGCTTTGAATTTATCAAAAAACTGCCCACTCCGGCGGAAATCAGGGAACTGTTTCCCCTGCCGGATGCACTGGCACAGATTAAAGAAAAACGCGATGCAGAAATCAAAGAGGTTTTCACCGGAAACAGCAGTAAATTTCTGGTTATCATCGGGCCCTGCTCCGCGGACAACGAAGATTCGGTTTGCGATTATGTAAACAGACTGGCGAAGGTGAATGAAAAGGTAAAGGATAAGCTGCTTCTGATTCCCCGCATCTATACCAACAAGCCCCGTACCACAGGAGAAGGCTACAAAGGCATCGTATCCCAGCCCGACCCCGAAAAAAAGCCCGACTTTCTTGCCGGACTTATTGCTATGCGAAAGATGCAGATTCGTGCCATTGAAGAAAGCGGACTGACAGCGGCGGATGAGATGCTTTATCCGGAAAACTGGCGTTACGTCTCCGACATTTTATCCTATGTTGCAATCGGTGCGCGTTCTGTGGAAGACCAGCAGCATCGTCTTGCCTGCAGCGGCTTTGATGTACCTGCCGGCATGAAAAACCCCACCAGCGGCGACTTTTCCGTTATGCTCAATTCCGTACACGCGGCACAGCATCCCCACTCTTTCATCTATCGCGGCTGGGAGGTAAAGACTACCGGAAACGAACTTGCGCATACCGTTCTGCGGGGCGCTACCAACAAATACGGGCGCAATCTTCCCAATTATCACTATGAAGATTTAAATACCCTTTTAAACCTCTACAACGAACGGGACTTGAAGAATCCCGCCTGCATCATCGATTCCAACCACAGCAACTCCAACAAGCAGTTTAAGCAGCAGATTCGCATTGTCAAGGAGGTTATGCACAGCCGCAAGCTGAGTCCGGATATTCACAAGCTGGTAAAAGGCGTTATGATTGAGAGCTACATCGAAGAGGGCTGCCAAAAAGTAGGCGGCGGTATCTATGGTAAATCCATTACAGACCCGTGCCTTGGCTGGGCGGACACGGAACAGCTCATTTACGATATTGCAGATTACGAGTAAGCAATAATATACAAGAGCTCATCCTCTCGGATGGGCTCTTGTATATGCTTCTCTCATCGGATTGCAGCTCATACGCTGATAGACCTGCGTGGCAGATATGTCGGCATGTCCCATCATTTCCTGCACGCTCCGCAAATCCGCTCCATTTTCCAAAAGATGTGCGGCAAAAGAATGTCTCAGGGTATGAGGCGTAATTTCGGAGCTGATACCCGCCTGCCTGCCATATTCTTTCACAAGCTTCCAAAACCCCTGCCTGCTCATAGGCTGTCCCGCGCAGTTTACAAAGAGAATCTCCTGCGCTTCTTCTGCAATCATAGCGCTTCTTGCCGACTCCAGATATTGCACCAGCGCGCTACGCGCTTTGCTGCCAAAAGGAATCACACGCTCTCTGCCTGCGCTGCCGCACATGACAAAACCCATCTTTAAATTCACGTTTGACAGCTTTAAGGAAAGCAGTTCTGATACGCGGATGCCCGTGGCATATAACAACTCCAGCATGGCTCTGTCCCTGCACTCCTTTGCGGAATCGCCCGAAGGCTGCAGCAGAAGCTTATCCACCTCCTTTGCCGTCAATATCTCCGGCATACGCTTTTCAATTCTAGGCGTTTTCAAATCCTCGGCAATATCCTCAACGACTCTTTTTTCCCTAAACAAAAAATGATAGAATGCTTTAATCGACGCAATATTTCTGGAAATGGTTGTCTGGGCAAAGCAGTTCTTTTCCAGATAAAGAATATAGGAATTTAAGTTTGTCCGGGAAACATCCTCTACCCTGCTCACCCCGAGACCGTCTAAAAATCCCTGCAGCTTGCGCAAATCGCTATGGTAAGCCGCTCTTGTGCTCACCGCCTTCTTTTTGACCTCTTCCAAATAAACCATAAAGGCATCTATCGCACCTTCCATGAACTCTTACACCCTCCGCTTTTACTCCCCGCTTAGCTTCTTTGTTAGAACTTTATTATACGCACCTGTTTTCCGAAAAGCAATGAAAATTCAAAAAATCTTTAGCAAACCGGATACAATTTTAGGATTTACGTAACCCTCCAGCAGACAGCCGAACAGCAGTGCCGCCAGCAGCAGCGGAAGGCGCAGCGCCTTTTTCCTAAGCAGCCGGCTCCTATCCTTCACCTCCTGAAATTCCTTCAGCCTTTCAGGATAATAGATTGCCATACAAAATTCCTGAATCCACTGCAGCAATAAAAGCGCCGCCGGAAAGTATACCAGAATCTGCGGAAATACACCTGCAAATATCAGCAGTATTCCTTTTAATCCATACCGCAGTATGGAAGCCATCATTAACATGCCAAAAGAAACGCCCAGCCATGCCGCTCCCGTCCATGCCGCCGCCAGCCCCAGCCAGGTGGTAGACAAAACTGCAAGTACAAGCGCTATTCCGATTCTTTTCTGCAACAGATACAAAAAAAAGGCATGACTGTCAACACCGGAATATTTCATGTCATAAAGCGTATATTCGCTCAAAAGACCGGTATTGTAAAGCAATGCCTTTTTACCCAGATTCATCAGCACCAGCCCTACGGCAAACCCTACTGCCACAATTACCGCAAGCGTTTTACCCTGTTCCAATTCCGACCGTCTCAACCAACGCATTTTTGCTCCCGTCTGCGTGCTTTGGCGCGCGTTCCTTCCCTGATTGTCCGTTACGCTCTATTGTATGACGGTGAAAAAGCAATTATGCCGATGCTATAAATACTTATGCGCATATGTCATAATGGCGCATATGGTTTTGGAATCCTGAATGGTACAATCATATATCATATTCATCAATTCCTCTACGGTATATGCCTCCACGTTGATAAATTCATCCTCGTCTAAATGCTGATGGCTTGGCAACAGATTCTTCGCAACATAAATATCAATCTTTTCATTGCAGAAAGCAACTGTCGTACGGATGGTAATTAGAAAATCCAGCTCATCAGTGCGGTATCCGGTTTCCTCCTCAAGCTCCCTCGCCGCCGCTGTTCTCGTCGGCTCATCAACCCCGTTTAATCCGCCTGCCGGAACCTCCAGCGTATACCTGTCGAGCGCATTCCGATACTGTCTCACCATGAGAATTTTTCCGTCTTCCCTGACAGGAACCACCGCTGCCGCTCCCTTATGTCCGATAAAATCCCACTTTACAATGTTGCCGTTTGGCACCTGCACCGTGTCCTGATAGTAATCGATAATGGCGCCTTTTTGTACCAAATCCCTGCTCAGTCTTTTAAATTCCTCTGCCATAAGACTCCCGCCTTTCCCTGTTTTCTTTCACAGTCAAATGATTTTACTTATTTTCTAAAATCTTTTCTGCGCTGACCAACTTGACACAGAGCGTAAACAATTCCGCCGCCTGCGCCATTTCTCCCTGTGTCGGAAAGGACGGGGCAATACGAATATTGCTGTCTTCAGGGTCTTTTCCATAGGGATAAGTCGCGCCGGCTCCCGTCATGACAACGCCTGCCTCCCTGCATTTTTCCACAATTTGTTTTGCACAGCCGGTCATGGCATTAAAAGAGATAAAATAGCCTCCCTTGGGCGAAATCCATGTGGCAATCCCCAAACCGCCCAGCTCCCTTTCCAAAATCCGAATCACAGCCTCAAATTTAGGACGGATAATGTCCGCCTGCTTTTTCATCTGCGCCTTCAGACCGTTAATATCCTTAAAGTATCTCACATGCCTGAGCTGATTAATCTTATCGTATCCAATTGTCTGAATCGTCATGGATTTCTTAATAAACTCCAGATTCTTTGGGGATGACGCAATCGCTGCAATGCCCGCGCCCGAAAAGGTCACCTTGGAGGTAGAAACAAACTCATAAACCATATCCGGATTGCCTGCCTTTTCGCATTCGCCCAAAATCTCCAGCAGCTCATCTTGTGAATCTTCATAAAGATGATGAACGGCATATGCATTATCCCAGTAAATCCTAAAATCTTCTGCCGCAGGAGAAAGCGCCGCAAAACGCCTTACCGTTTCATCAGAATAAGTAATTCCCTGCGGGTTGGAGTACTTGGGCACACACCAGATGCCTTTCACCGCGTCATCATGGTTGACATACTGCTCCACCATATCCATATCAGGTCCATCGGCAGTCATGGGAACCGGAATCATCTCAATGCCGAAGTGCTCCGTAATCGCAAAATGTCTGTCATACCCCGGAACCGGACACAAAAATTTCACTTTATCCAGCTTGCACCAAGGCGTACTGCCACAGACGCCATGCGTCATGGAACGGGACACCGCATCGTACATAAGGGACAGGCTCGCATTGCCGCAGACAATCACCTTTTCTGCGGGAACGCCTATCATTGCGCCCATAAGTTCTTTTGCCTCGGGAATGCCATCCATCAGACCATAGTTGCGGCAATCCACACCGCCCTCCGTCCGCAAATCGCTGTCTGCACGAAGAGTGTCCATAATCGGCATTGTCATATTGAGCTGCGTCTCGGACGGCTTTCCTCTGGACATATCCAGCTTCAGTCCCATGCCTTTCGCTTTCTCATATGCCTGACATAGCTCCTTTCTAAGCGCTTCCAGTTCTTCTCTGTCCATTTCCTGATATGCTTTCATTTTTATCTTTTCCTTTCCACCCTGCCGGCGCACCATACCTTTTCCGGCACGTTCTTTTCTCTTTTATCCGATTGGATAATCGTATACAATCATACACGCTTTGTATATTCTACTATATCGTGAGAGGGAACACAAGCAAAACTTTTATTTTTTGGGAATCTTCCAACTGCGCCCCTCACGAATTACGCCTAAAATTTTCCCTTCTGAGCATACATGGCGCGCAAAAAAATAAGGAAAGCCTTGAAAACAATACATTCTCAATACTTTCCTTATCTCATTTTTTACACTATTCTACTTAGCGTAGTCAATTACGCGGCTTTCACGGATAACATTGACTTTGATTTGTCCTGGATATTCCAACTCAGCTTCAATCTGCTTGGAAATATCTCTCGCCAATACTACCATATCAGCATCTGTAATCTGCTCAGGAACTACCATTACGCGAATTTCCCGACCTGCCTGAATAGCAAAAGATTTGTCAACACCTTTGAAATTGTTTGTGATTGCTTCTAATTGTCTTAATCTGCTAGTGTAGGTTTCCAGTGTTTCCCTTCTAGCGCCTGGTCTTGCAGCGGATATTGTATCAGCAGCTTGTACAATACATGCAATCAGGGATGTAGCTTCCACGTCGCCGTGGTGGGATTCAACCGCATTGATTACCGTTGCATTCTCCCTATACTTTCTGCAAAGCTCCGAGCCCAACTGAATATGGGAACCTTCCATTTCATGATCTACAGCCTTGCCGATATCATGCAGTAGTCCGGCACGCTTTGCAAGACGAACATCCAAGCCCATCTCCGCAGCCAGAAGTCCCGACAACTGTGCGACTTCAATAGAATGCTTCAATGCATTCTGCCCATAACTGGTTCTGAACTTCATCTTACCAAGTAATTTTACAAGTTCGGGATGAATGCCATGCACCCCAACCTCGAGGGTAGCGGCTTCTCCTTCCTCCTTAATCATTACTTCGACTTCCCTCTGCGCTTTTTCCACCATTTCTTCAATTCTGGCAGGATGGATACGTCCATCTACAATCAGCTTTTCAAGGGCAATCCTTGCAACCTCACGCCGGATAGGGTCAAACCCTGACAAAATAACCGCTTCGGGAGTATCGTCGATAATCAAATCAACGCCCGTCATCGTTTCCAATGTCCGGATATTACGTCCCTCCCTGCCGATAATCCTGCCTTTCATCTCATCGCTCGGAAGCTGTACGACAGAAATAGTAGTCTCAGAGACATGGTCTGCTGCGCATCTCTGAATTGCACTTACTACATACTCCTTCGCTTTCTTGTCTGCTTCTTCTTTGGCGCGACTCTCCATTTCCTTGATCATCACAGCCGTTTCATGTTTCACTTCATCTTCAACAATTTTCAACAAATACTCTTTTGCCTGTTCAGAGGTTAATCCGGAAATTCTCTCCAGTTCCTGTACCCGCTGTTCGTTCAGCTTTGACACTTCCGCTTTCATCTTGTTTAAAGAATCCTCGCGCTGTGCCAGACTTGCCTCTTTGCGTTCAATAGCATCCGCTTTTTTATCGATGTTCTCCTCTTTCTGCTGAACCCTTCTCTCATAACGCTGCGCTTCCGCTCTGCGCTCCTTGATTTCCTTGTCGAGTTCATTTTTGGTCTTAATGGACTCTTCCTTGATTTCAAGCAGAGATTCACGTTTCTTGGCTTCTGCAGTCTTTAAGGCTTCATCAATAATCTCTCTCGCTTTGACTTCTGCATCGCCCAACTTTGCTTCCACGTATTTCTTACGCCGCTCAGTTGCTATCTTTGCAGTCACCGGAATCGAGATGACAAGCGTAACCGCTATTGCTCCCAAAGCACATAGAACATACCACATGTACAGGAGCACCTCCTTATTAAGTTTTCGTGCATGGCCCTTGGACCAAAACATAATGCTGCCGCATTATGCCAAATCTATTATAGAATGTATGTATATGTCGTTTACATAGAACATGACGCACATTCTAAAAGCAATTTTACAACACTTAAATTTTAAATTAAAATGATACTTATGTCAAGCGCTAGTGATTATCTTTGCAAAGAACTTTACACAAATACCTTCTTATTTTAAAAGCAGCCTTCGTATTTTGTCTCCGTCGAAGCCTTTTCGCGCCAAAAAAGCATACATTTTCTGCAGTTGGTTTCTGTCTGCCGCCTCCACGTCAAAGTGTTTCTTGGCAAGCAGCGTTTTCATCTGCTCCTCCTCATCCTGCACATTCCCCTCGGCTTCCCACCTGCGCCATGCCTCCGCAGCCGTCTCTGCCGAAATTCCCTTTTGCAGCAAATCATTTTCTATCCGCCGCCTGCTTTTGCGTTCATGGCTGCAGGCAATGAAATTGCCTGCATAACGCAAATCGTCAATATAGCGCTCCGCCTGTGCAAAGGTAAGCGTTTCTTCTATCACCTGCTTTGGATATCCGCCCTGCTCAAGCTTTAGCCTAAGCTGCTCCTTCGTATAATCCCGCGCTTTTATCAGATTGATACAGCGCAGCCTTGCACGCAAAGGAAGCACCTTAGAGACTATCTCTTCATATGTCTCCTCTGCAACAGGCGCCCCTTCCTGCAGGCGGTATTTTCGCAGCTCTCCCTTGTACAGCACAAAAGCGGGCATCTCATCAATGTATACCTTTACTCTGGAAGCCGGCATCTCAGACAGCAGTGTCACAATCATGCCTTTCCGTCTCCTGCTTTCTTTTCTTTTGCCTTTGCAGGCGCGCTCCCGGCTTCCTCCGTCTTCTCGTCCTTCGCCTTACCTGCATCCAGTCCGTAATGTGCGCGCACCTTTCCCTCTACCTCGGCGCAAACCTCAGGATTATTCTTCAGATACTGCTTTGCATTTTCCCTGCCCTGTCCGATTTTGTTACCTTCATAAGCATACCATGCGCCGGATTTGTTGATAACGCCGATATCCGCCGCCAAATCCAGAATATCGCCCGCCATCGAGATACCCTCTCCGAACATAATATCAAACTCTGCCTCCTTAAAAGGCGGCGCTATTTTATTCTTGACTACCTTTACCCTTGTCCGGTTGCCGATAACCTCTCCACCCTGCTTTAAAGACTCGATGCGGCGCACATCCAGCCGCACGGAAGAATAAAATTTTAACGCGCGTCCGCCGGTTGTCGTCTCGGGATTGCCGAACATCACGCCAACCTTCTCACGAAGCTGATTGATAAATACGACCGTACAGTTTGATTTGCTGATAACCGACGTCAGCTTCCTGAGCGCCTGAGACATCAGCCTCGCCTGAAGCCCTACATGGGAATCTCCCATATCGCCTTCAATCTCCGCCTTTGGCACCAGTGCCGCCACAGAGTCCACCACAACAATATCAATCGCACCGGAACGCACCATTGTCTCCGTAATCTCCAGTGCCTGCTCGCCGCTGTCCGGCTGGGATATGTAAAGGTTATCTATGTCAACGCCTATGTTTTTCGCATAAACAGGGTCGAGCGCATGTTCTGCATCGATAAAGCCTGCTATTCCGCCGCGCTTTTGTACCTCCGCAATCATATGCAGCGTCACCGTCGTCTTACCGCTGGACTCCGGCCCGTAAATCTCTACGATTCTGCCCTTAGGAATCCCGCCAAGTCCCAGTGCCACATCAAGGCTCAACGAGCCTGTCGGAATGGTCTCCACATTCATCTGTGCCGTAGGGTCGCCCAGTTTCATGACGGCTCCCTTTCCATACTGCTTCTCAATCTGCACAAGTGCGGCATCCAACGCTTTTAACTTCTCTTCTCTTTCCATATTCACGAGTCCTCATTTCTGCGCTGCTTTACTCTCCCTGTCTCATTCAAAACGCAGGCTCCTTGTGTCAGGCAGCGCACTGACAAAATGTTTTGGCTTCTGAACGGATGTTCTGCACAAGACAAGGATAAAACATTTGTTCTGCTTTGTCAATCCTTTTTTATTATAAGCTATTTAAAGTCCCATAATCCACCCTTTTGATACGCGTTGTCTTGCTGTCTCCAATCTCTTTTTCATTTTATCAACAATGGAATACATCGGCGGAATGCCATTGACACCAGAAAAATGCTCCCTGTATCTGCCGCAGTAAAACCGCACGGAATGTGCGGTCTGCCGTTGCAGAAAAAGGCAGAATGCCTTTCGTGTGTTTACTATATCAGAAACCATTTGTATTTGCAAGAATAAGTTTGAAAAAACACTGCTTGATTTTACTGCTAAAAGGTGTTCAGAAACTGCTCATAGTCCTCGTATGTGACATACACCACCCGATTTCCCAGATTCAGTCCGACTTCCATTCCCATCGGCGTGTAAAAAACCACCAGATAAGCAGGATCCTTTAGCATCTCCAGAATCTCTTCATCAGAATAATTCGTCAAAGCACCTTCGCCGTTTTCCCAAGCCTCCCGCCGTCTGAAATCAGCGGCAAACTTCTCGTCAAGCCAGAATAACTCCGTGCCCTCCAAGAGAACGCCTGTCTCCAAATCAAAATTCATGCAAAAATAATTAACCATGGAAAAAGGATCGTTATCCAGATTCACACGCACCCGCTCCACAAAAACCACGCTCAGTATGCTTTCATCCATGTAGGTGACATGGGAGTCCACCTCGATCTGAAACAAGCTGTCCTGATTCATAAACGGCTTAAAGTCTTTGGTAAAAAGATTGTGGAAATAGTCATAATCATAATGCAGCGCCTGATTGATATAATCGCAATTCGGCACATCCCCCGATGTAATCTGCGGATATTCCACCACAAGCAGGACTTCCACATCATCCGAGCGGTAGGTTTCTTCCCTGAAAGCAAGCTCATAGGACAAGTCGTCACGCAAAGCATTATATGGTCCGGAATAGTAAGGCAGCGAGCTGTCCTGCCCCGCCTCATTCCAGTTTTGCTCCGTCACATCCTCCGTATGATGATGGTAAGAAAAACTCCCGCCAGGCTTCTCCCCTTCCTCTCCCTCGCTTCCGTTATCCGCATCCTGTATTTTTTCCTGCTCCGTTCTGCTGCTCTTTTGGGAATCCCTGTCTTCGTCTTTTTTATCCGCTATATCGCTGACTGCCGCCAATATCACGAACACAAGGCTTACTGCCACAATCGCCACACAGATAAAATAAATCACCACCGCTGCCTTGTTCTTCTTTGGCTTTGCCGGCGGCACCGCAGCGCACGCCTGATACATTGGAGGCTGATACCCCATCCCGTACGGCGCCTGTCCGATGCCGTTCTGTGGCTGATAAAACTGCGGATATCCTGCTCCGTTCTGTGTCCGCCGCGGCTGTGACGAATACGCTGCCCCTCCCTGCGCCTGCGACGGCGGATATCCTGCGCCCGCCGCGTTTGCCGCCGGATTGGTATACGGCGGATACCCTGCCGCTTCTTGCGTCTGGGTGCCGCAGCTCTGGCATACGCCGTCCTTTGACACAGCCCCGCATTTCGGACAAAAGTCAAACCTGCTGTTTTCTTCCATATGGCTTCCTTCCCTTTCCTTTGCCTGCTGATAACAAACGCATTCTTCCTTAAGAAACGAGCATACTCCTAAGCTGCGTCAATGCCGACACCGCCGCATATTCCCTGATTTTCATACGGCTGCCTATAAAATGATACTCCTGTGTATTCACTTCGCCGCACACATAACAGCTTATATAGACAAGCCCCACCGGTTTTTTTGCCGTACCGCCGTCCGGTCCTGCAATACCGGTTATGGCAACAGCCACATCCGCGCCTGCCGCCCTCGCCGCTCCCTGCGCCATTTCCCCCGCCGTCTGACTGCTGACTGCCCCAAACTGCCGCAGGGTTTCCTCCTTCACCCCAAGCAGACTGCTTTTTGCCTCGTTGGCATAGGTTATAAAGCCTGCCTTCAAAACCTCGGAAACGCCGGCGACATTTACCATTCTTGCCGCCAGCATCCCCCCTGTACAAGACTCCGCCACGGTCATGGTGAGTCCTCTCCTTTGCAGAATATCGGCAACTGTTTTTTCCAGCGTGACTGTCTCGTCCGTGGTATACACAAAGCTTCCAAACCGCTTTTTCAACTCTTCCACAAGCGGCGCATTCAATGCTGCCGCTTCTGCTTCGGTTTTGGCACGTGCCGTCACCCGAAAGTGAACCTCTCCCAACTTGGCATAAGGCGCAAGCGTGGGATTGCCCTGCTTTTCCATCAAATCGGCAACCTTGGTCTCCGCACTGCTCTCCCCTATGCCGGCAATCTTTACCGTAACGGAAGAAATCACTTCTCCGCTCAGCCTGCGCAGGTATGGCGCTATCTCTTCCGTAAACATAGGCTTCAGCTCATCGGGCGGTCCGGGCAGCAGTATGACATGCCGTCCTTCTTTTTCCATGATAATCCCCGGCGCCGTCCCGTTGCGGTTTGCCACAGCCCTGCCTCCTTCGGGAACCAGCGCCTGCTTCCAGTTATTTTCCGTGGGTATCTTGCCCCTCGTCTGAAAATATGCCGCAATCATTTCACGGGAAGCCGTATCCTCCAAAAGCGCCGCTCCGAAAACCTCCGCCACGGTTTCTTTCGTCAAATCATCCTTCGTTGGTCCCAGTCCCCCCGACAAAAGGATGATATCCGAGCGGGAAAACGCCGTGCGCACAGTCTGCAAAAGCCTTTCCGGATTGTCCCCCACTACCGTCTGGTAGTAGCAGGAAAGTCCCAATGCCGCGCATTGTTCTGCCAGAAAAGCCGCATTGGTATTTACAATATTGCCTAATAAAAGCTCCGTTCCCACACATATCAATTCTACCGTCATTTTTGACCTCTTTTCGGCTTATTTCACATCCGCCATCACACTTTTGTTTTTCCACACATAATCGACCAGCGATATCATTGTCAGCGCCAGTGCAGTCCACATCATGATATCCGTAACAAGCTGCAGCTTATCTATATTTGCAATCATCAGGCAGACCATGACAATCTGAAAGGTGGTCTTAAATTTGCCCCAGTAGCTTGCTGCAATCACCACGCCTTTATCAGAGGCTATCAGCCTGAAGCCGCTGATAATAAATTCACGGCTGATAATCAGAATCACAATCCATGCAGGAATACGTCCCATTTCCACCAGACAGATTAACGCCGCGCAGACTAAAAGCTTATCTGCAAGAGGGTCCATAAACTTGCCGAAATTCGTAACCAGATTATACTTTCTCGCAATTTTGCCATCCAGCAAATCCGTCAGGCTTGCAATAATAAAAATGGCAAGCGCAATGTAGTCCGTATATTCCAAAATACCGCCAAACAAAGCGGTAAACCAGCCCCAATGGTAAAGACCGCCCAAAAGCAGCAGTACAAAAGGCACAATCAGAATCATTCTAAAAACAGTGAGCTTATTCGGTAAATTCATCTTCTATTTCTCCTATCAAATCATATTCATTGGAACCGGTTACCCTGACCTTCACAAAGTCTCCGCTCATAAACGCCGCATCCGACGCAAGAAAGAGATAGCCGTCCACCTCCGGCGCATCCCGATAGGTACGCGCCACATAGACGTCTTCGTCCGCAACCTTTCCTTCTATCATTACGGTAAGCGTCCTGCCTACCATATTTTCCGCCTTTGCAAACGCAATCTCCTGCTGCAGCGCCATCAGCTCCCCGCGGCGCTCTCTTTTTACTTCATCCGCTACCTGCCCTTCCATCAGCGCAGCCGGCGTGTCCTCTTCCTGCGAGTAAGGAAAAACGCCGAGCCTGTCAAACGCCATTTCCTTCACAAACAGGCAAAGCGCTTCGTGTTCCTCCTCTGTCTCTCCGGGAAATCCGCTAATCAGCGTAGTTCTGAGACAAATATCAGGAATTTCCCTGCGCAGCCTGCCAATGACGGCTTGCAAATCCGCTTTTGTGGTACGTCTTCCCATTCTCCGTAAGACGGTGTCAGAAGCGTGCTGTATGGGAATATCCAGATAATGACAGATTTTGGGCTCTGTCTTCATAACCGCAATCAGCTCCCCGTCTATTTCCTCAGGGTAGCAGTATAACAGCCGAATCCAGTAAATATCCGGTATTGCCGCCAGCTTTTTCAGAAGTGCGGACAAGCTCTTTTTTCCATATAAATCCAGTCCGTACAGCGTAGTCTCCTGCGCCACCAGAATCAGCTCCCGCACGCCTGCTTTTGCAAGCTCCTCCGCCTCCTCTACCAGACTCTCCATAGGAATCGAGCGATAGCCGCCCCTGACCTTCGGAATGATACAGTATGTACAATGCTTATCACAGCCCTCCGCTATCTTCAGATAGGCATAATGCCCGCCCGTAGTCAGGCTTCTTTTTTTTCCATATACCGGCGCCGCATTGATATCACGGTAATGCTCCGACCGCTTTCCTGAAAGCGTCTCCTCCACTGCCTGCACAATTTCGTCGACCGCCATGGTGCCTACCAGCGCATCCACTTCCGGAATTTCTTCTAAAATCTCCTGTCTGTAGCGCTGTGCCAAACAACCTGCCGCTATCAGTATTTTCAAATTTCCTTCTTTTTTCAGCTCTGCCAGCTCCAACAATGTGTTGATACTCTCTTCTTTGGCGTCGCCAATGAAACAGCAGGTATTGACTACCGCAATCTCCGCCTCGTTTTCATCATCCGTAAACTCATAGCCTGCACCCTGCAGCATACCAATCATCATCTCGGTGTCCACCAGATTCTTGTCGCAGCCCAAGGAAACAAAAGTCAGTTTCATATGTTTTCCCTTTTTTATAGATAAAATGTACTTTCCTATATGACAAGAAAGAGAAATCCCGAAGCCGGTCTTTCTCTTGTCTGCCTTTTATGCCTGTTGCTCTTCTTCATCGTCGTTTAAAATCTTAATTTTCCCGTCGTTCAGCTCTTCTACTGCAACGGACAGCGGCTTTTTCCCCCTGCCGTCAACTAAAGGCGCATCGCCGCTGATAATCTGACGCGCCCTCTTTGACGTCGCCATCACAATGGAATACCTGCTGCTGACTACCGGCTCCTCTCCCTGCTCCACATCTGCATTGACAACCTTCATTAAGTCGGTATAAGATGGATGTAACATATTATTCTCCTTTCGATAAATCGCCTATTTCTTTTCTGATATTCTTGATAAATGCCGCATTTCTCATGGTGGACAGTTTTGCCGCCTGCACAATGCCATGTATCTGTGCAACACACGCCTGCAAATCGTCGTTGATAATGATATACTCATAATCCTCCACGCCGTCCGCCTCGCCTGCCGCACGCATAAGTCTCTTCTTTATGGCATCCTCCGTCTCCGTACCCCTGCCCCGCAGCCGCCTCTCCAGCTCGGCTGCCGAAGGCGGCGTCACAAACAGTGCAAGCACCTCGGGAAACATCTGCTTTACCTTACGCATCCCCTGAATCTCAATCTCTAAGATGACATCCTTTCCTTTTGCAAGCTGCTCTTCCACATAATCCCGCGGCGTTCCATAATAATTGCCACAATACTCAGCATACTCTATTAATCCGTTTTGTGCAATCTTTTCTTCAAAAGTTTCTCTCGTGGAAAAAAAATATTCCCTGCCGTTTATCTCTCCCTGTCTGGGGCTTCTGGTCGTCATGGAAACGGAAAGCGCATAATTGTCATACGTTTTCATAAGCTCCTTCATAAGAGTGCCCTTTCCTGCGCCGGAAAATCCCGACAGCACTATCAGTATTCCTCTATTCATCCTCCTCGCCGCCTCCTGACAAACTTTCCTCGCCGCAAAGCTGCGCCCTGCCCGCTATCGTCTCCGGCAGAAGCGCCGACAGCACAAGCTGGCTGTTTTCCATGACAAGCACGGACTTCGTCTTGCGTCCCTGTGTGGCATCTATCGCCATGCCCTTCTCCTTTGCATTTTGCACCATGCGCTTTACCGGCGCGGAATCGGGGCTGACAATCGCAATAATTTTACCCGTATTTACGATATTGCCAAAACCAATATGAATCAGTCTGTTCATTGCTGCCTCTCGCTTATTCAATATTCTGAATCTGTTCTCTGACCTTTTCAATCTCCGTCTTTAACTCAATGGCATGTGACGAAATCTCCAAATCGCTGGTCTTGCTTAAAATCGTATTTGCTTCCCTGTTCATCTCCTGCGCAATAAAGTCCAGCTTTCTTCCAACGCCGCCGCCCTCTACAAGCGCCGCCTTCGTCGCCTCAATATGACTCCTTAACCGCACCAGCTCTTCATCCACACAGACCTTATCCGCAAAAATAGTAACCTCCGTCAAAAGTCTGCTCTCCTCCACATGCGCATCGCAAAGCAGCTCTTTTACCTTATCGTGCAGCTTCTGTTTGTAGTCCTCTATGATTTGCGGAGAGCGTTTTGCAATAAAATCCACATGCACAAGCATACCGTCCAGCTTTTCCAAAAGGTCTGCTTTTAGGTTTTCGCCTTCCTTGATACGCGTCTCTACAAAAGCTTCCGCCGCCTGCTTTAGCGCCCTGTCAAGCTCCCGCCACAGCTCTTGCTCGTCCTCCTCCTGCTCCTCAAGCGTCAGAACCTCCGGATACCTTGCCAGCATGGACACCCTGATATCGTTATCCAGTCCAAATTCCTCTGCTATCTGCCGCAGATAAGAAAGATATTCCGCCGCAAGCTCATGGTTATACTTCACACAGCTTCCTTTTTCCGAAAAATCCTCGTAGGTGATGAAAATATCCACCTTGCCCCGCTGGATATAATTTTTCAGCTCGCTCCTGATGGACGATTCAAAAAAATTAAGTTTTTTGGGCATCTTCATATTGACGTCAAGATACCTGTGATTAACGGATTTCATCTCCACTGTGAATTTGCGGCTTCCTTCCGACAGCTCACATCTGCCAAAGCCGGTCATGCTTTTTATCATCTGTGCTCCCATTCTCCCGCCAAGCGGAAAATCCGGCAGCAGGAAGCACATAAAAGGGCTTCCCATTGCCCTAAACCAAGGTCTACAGTTTTCATTATAGACAAAACCTGAGAAATCGTCAAGCAAAGCGTAAAGAGCGAAGTGCGGCAGCCTGCCGCCGGCAATTCACTCTTTACGCCGCCGCCCACGATTCATACTCCTCTATCTTTTGGATATCCTCCAGCACAGCGCCGCTATGCCGAAACAGAAAGGCGCCTACATCCTGCACCCTGCCGTCCTTTATCAGGCGGACTCGCAGCAGATAGCAGTCGAATCGGGAAAGCTCCTCCACCGTAAACAGATAGGTCACGCCGTCAAGCTCCTCAAACCAGAGCTGCGTGAGACTGCCAAACACCCCGTATACATCGTCCGCATCCTCATAACATAAAACCGCGTCTCCTCCAAGGGACAACTCCGCAAATGCACCGTCCCGCCAGCCGTATACCGTGTGGAAAAAAACACCCGGACCTCTATGCGGATACGCCCAATAGGATGCCGCATACTCCATCTCCCCGTCGTTGTCCGCATCCACCGCCCTGTAGGGGGTATGCCCGTTCGTACTCCAAAGCAAACCTGAGTCATAGGAAAAATCCCTGTTTTTGATATTTCTCCACGCTTCCTTTGACAGCTCCCCGCCGGCGCCGACGCCCCTGTATATTTCTCCCTGCCGCAGGCAGGTAAGGATTTCTTCGGACTGCTCCGCTACATAAGAAGAAACCGCTTGCGGCACTTTTTCCCCGTAAAACGAAAGCATTTCGTATTCCGTCGATTCATAGGTCAAAGAAACGCAGTAATGCTCCCATTCTCCGGCTTCCCCCAAGACCACTACATCTATCCGCATGGGAAACAGCCCCCACAATTTCCTCCCTGCAATCACACAATAAAGCTGCCCGTCATAAGACAGAATGCCGCAGTAGTCGCTGTCTGTACTCAAATCGGTAATCGCTTCCTTCCGATACAGCCCTTCCCCATCGTCACGGTACCAGTAGAGCGTATTGATTCCTGCTTCAAACTCCCATATCTCATTCACCAGATAATTGTCCGTTCCGTCCGACGCCGCCCAGTGATACGCCATCTCATAATATATATCCCCCCTGTACGATTCTTGCGTCTCATATTTTTCTATAAATTCCGTCAAATCCGCCTCCGTATCTACCGCATACGGCTGCACATATTTAGAAAAACGCCTTCCCGCAAGACCAAAGACAGCCCCTTCCCTGATAAAGCGCAGGAAATCCTCCGAAAACGGCGCCTCTCCCTCCATAAGCGTGAGGCTGACCTCCTTCCCTGCCTCCCGTATCCATGCGGTCATTTCTTTCCGAAATGCCGCCTGCTCCTTTGTCTCCTTCTCGATTCCCGCGGTCAGGGGCAGGAGGGGCGTGATTCCAAAGGGGTCCTCCTCCCATTCATACAGCTTCCTGTCTATTTCCACTGACCTTCCATAAACAAGCTGGCAGGACAAAAGAGGCGTTTTTTTATTTCCCTCTATCAGATATGCCGTCAAAAACGGGCTGGCAGAACCGTATGGCTCCACAATTTCAAAGGTCACTGTTTTCCCTGAAAGCTCCGCAAACCACATCTGCTCCACCGGCATATCTTCGCGAAAAAGCCTGACTGCTTCTGTCCTATATCCGTCGGTATATTCCGCAAGACGTACATTCCGTACCCCGCCGCAGCGAAACCCGCGCCAGAACAGTTCCTCCTTGCCGTCATTGTTGTAATCAGCCTGTGAAACGCTTGCCTCCCATTCCCATAGCTTTACTTCCTCATATTTGTCCGGCTCTGTCCACCAGATTTTTGCCTCTCCTTCCGGCAGTTCTGCGTATTCTTCATCTCCCCAGATGATTTCTCCCTGCCTCAGCCTGTCGGCAAAAACGCCCGCGTTTTGCTCCACATATTCCTGCACGGCACATGTCAGGGGACTTACCTCATTTTGATAAAAAAATACAGGCTCCACACTTGTAATTCTCCTGAAAATATACTGTGTCTCTTCTATATCAAATGGGTAATCCGCCATATCGTCAAAGGGAACCTCCGGCATATCCGCCTCTTCCTCTGCCGGCAGGGTAAAACGGCAGAGACGCAGCAGCCACTCTTCTTTTGCAGCGGCGCTCATCACAGACGCGCTCATCAGTAGACAGTATCCGTTCCCGTCGGCAAACACTGTTTTTTCACAGGGCTGGCAGCCCAGCCGTCCATACCCCTCCAATCTCACAAAACCTATTCGATAGGATTCTCCTTCCCTTTCTATGTAATACCATGGCGTTTCCGAATCGCCGTACTCCAAAAGCAGCAGCACCTTCTGCTCACTCTCCTGCCGCAGTTTATAGATTTGCACAATATTATCTTTTACCTCGTAAACATTCACCGTTTTACCAAAACGCTCCTCTATATATTCCGCCAACAGACTCTCATAGTCCGGACACAGCCGGCGAAGCTCCTCTTCCCCAATAAGAAGCGTCTCGTCACGGTACGCCGCAATGGCTTCCGGCAAAGCGCCGCGCCTCACATATTCCTGCAAATCTGCCAGCATCTCCTCGGAAAAGCCCTGCGCGCCCTCCGCCTTTTGATAGGTTTCCTGCACGGGCGTACAGAGAACGGGGCACATCTCCAAAAGCTTATCTGCCTCCTCCACGGAAGGGTATCTGCCGCTTTCCTGCTTCCAGTGCAGCATAGTCTTACCGCCGGACAGTTCTCCCGCCGCGTGCGCGGCGATACGGCAGATGCCAAACACGGCAGCAACAGCCAGTACCATCACAGCCGGCCGTATATGTTTTTTTCCAAAAAAGTCCTTTCGCCCGCTCATATGCCTCCTCCTTTTGTCACACGTGATAACGATAACGCCCGGAACTGTCACGCTATGCCTTCAGCCACGAATCATACTCTCCCATTTCCTGTATATCCTGCAGAATCTCGCCCGTACGCCGAAACAGCCACGCGCCTGCATCCTGTGCCCTGCCGTCCTGTATCACGCGGGCACGCACAAGAAAGCCGTCAAACAAAGACAGCTTTTCCGCCGTAAACAAGTAGGTCACGCCTTCAACCTCTTCAAACCAGAGCTGGTCCAGCTCGCCGATAATCCCATAGCCGCCGTTTTTGTCCTCGTAAGTACACAAAAGCCCCTCGCCATCCACGGTAAGCTCCGTAAACATTCCGTCCCGCCGTCCATATATGGTATACTCCAGCCACTCAGAACCTCTCTTGCCATATGCCGTATAGACGGAAGCATACTCCATCTCTCCGTCATTATCCACATCGACCGGTATATATGACAGATATCTGGGCCCCCACCAGTCATAGTATTGAGAATAGGAAGAATCCCTGTTTTTAATATCGCGCCATATCTCCGGCGGTATTTCCCCCCATCCCCCGCGCCCCTCGTATAAGATACCTCCGTACACAGGAGCCGTCGCCCCGCAGATTGCTCCCGCTTCCTCCCTCACATAGCCGTCGAGCGCTGTATTCTCTGTAAGAGAAAGCGTTTCATATGCTTCCTTCTCACGGTAAAAGGAGATGCAGTAATGCTCCCATTCCCCGGCTTCCCCCAATGGGAGCAAATCAATCTGCCATAGCGTTCCTCCCTTATTGGTGTTTACAATCACGCAACAGCGCTGTCCGCCATAGGAGAGAACGCCGCAGTAAGAGCCTTCCTCGCAGGAAAAATCCGTCATCGGTTCTTCCTCAAAGGCTTCCCCGTTGTCACGACACAAGGACAGGGTATTTACACCATAATCCGACTCCCCCGAATCTCTTACAAGGTAATAGACGCTTCCGTCCTGCGCCTCTTCCCGATATATCACATCATACCACCAAGAATGGTACGCGCTAAACCTTCCGTCTTTCTCAGAAAATTCCTCTTCAAACTTCTCCAACTCTCTCTCCGTATACACCTCATAAGGCGCTGCATAAGACGAGAACGACCCGCCGGAAAAGCACCACGCCGCGCCCTCCCTGATAAATTCCAGAAACTCCGCCGAAAAGGGCGTTTCCGCCTGCAGGGGCGCTATAGAAAAGGCGCTGCCCGCCTCCCGTATCCACGCCGTAAGCTTCTTTCTAAAGGCTGCCTGCTGCGCTGTTTCCTTTTCCAGTCCCAAAACCAACGGCGCTGTCCGCCTTAACTGAAAGTTGTTCCCTTCCCCATAGATCCAGTCAACAATTTCCACTCCCCTTCCATAGACAAGCTGGCATGTCAGGAGCGGCGTTTTCTTATCATTTTCCACCAAGTATGCCGCCAGAAGCGGATACGCTTCCCCATAGGGCTTCACTATCTCAAAAGTCACCGTCTTTCCGGAAAACTCTACAAACCACAGCCGCGCAGCCGGCATCTCCGCTCCGTATAAGCTCAAATCTTCCTTCCTGTATTCGTCGCCCTCTTTGATAAGCTGCTTGTTATACGCCTCGTATCCCTCCTCAACTCTGCGTATCTCTCTTCGAAACAGCTCCGCCTCGCCGTCGTTGTCATAGTCTGCAAACGAAGCGTCCCCATCTGCCGGATACATTTCTCCCTCTTCTGCCAACAGCGCCGAAGGCAACTCGTCTCCCCAGATAATGTCCTCCTCCGCCAGCCTGCCGGCAAATAAATAGGTATTCTCCTCCACATAGGTTCGTACCTCTCCTGTCAGAGGATGCTTTTCATTCAAATAGTAAAAAACCGGTACGGCTTCCCTATTTCTTTCCTTGATGTACCGCATTTCCCACCAAAAAAGGTTTCCCCCTCCCCCGCCAATATTTTCCTGCCAGTCTTTTCGCAGCGTAAAGTAATATAAGCTGAGCGCTTCCTCCCCGTCGCTCTCTACCCACTCCAACAGGCAGTACCCGTCGCCCTCTGCAAACATTGCCGCTCCTCTATGCTTCCAGTAAGATAAGGCAGAATCCCCAAAAAACACATGGTCTGTCAAATATCCCCCCTTTGCTTTTTTCAAAAAAAACCATGGCATTTCCAAGTCCCGATACTCCACCAACAATGTCTCGCCGTCCAGATTCAGCTTGTAAATCCGCACGATGCCCTCCAGAATATCCTTCTTTTCCACGCCGTAGCTTTCCGCCTGCGCTGCCATCAGATTTTCATAGTCGGGACAAAGCGAAAGCAGCGTATCCACATCAATAAGCAGCGTATCGTCCCTATACGCCTCGACTGCCGCCGCCATGCCGCCTTCCCTTACACATTCCTGCAAATCTGCCAGCATCTCCTCGGAAAAGCCTCTTTCGCCACCTTCCTTCCGGTAACATTCGCTCACAGGCGTACAGACAGTGGGCAGTATTCCCGCCGTCTCCAAAGCCTCCGCCTCGGAAGGATAGAGTCTGTTTTCCCTTTCTTTTCCGCTGACAAGCCCGTTTCGCGCCGAGGCGCGAAAGGCGCACATGATAAATAAAATGCAAATCAGCACAGCCGCCTGCAGGATATGCCCTTTCCTGCAGCTCTCCTTTTCTCCCTTTCGTTTCATATCCCGCCACTCCTCTTTTGCAAAACGCTACCCTTTTATGCCTTCTCTTCCATGCCGCTTATCAAATCCGTGTAATACAGAATTTCTTTGTTTAACGACTGCGCAAATGCAATTTCGTTTTTTGTGCTGCTCCCGATATAGTGATTCACGTTCACAACCAAAATGGCATCAGCCATTTTGATTTTTTCCCGATGCATGTTATCAAACATTTCTATTTCCTGATCCGTATAATCCGCTTTGTCCGCTCTCACCGGATAAATAGGCACTATCACGCAGTTGCCGGACAGCTCCAACTTCTCTGCAATTTCCATCATTTCTTTTTGAAACGACAGGCTTCCGCACACTGTTATTATCTTCATTCCATACACCTTCCTTCCACAACCGGCGCAGAAAGCAGCCATGCGCCTCAACCTCTCGAATAACTCACATAACCCATTTCCACTATATTTTCCGTCATTGCGGCGCGCAGCAGCCACACGCCCGCATCCGCTGCGGCTCCGTCCCTTATCACATAGGCGCGCAGCAGGCAATGGCTGGCCGGGGACGTCACCGTCTTCCCCGCAAATTCCACAAACCACATTTAGACCGCCGGCTCTTCGCCATACAGTGTAGCCGGCTCCGCTTTCCAGATATCGCCCTCCCCAAGGCTTCTTCCAACTGCTTTTCTTCCTCTTCGGTAAACTCAGTCCGCTCTTCGTCCCCCCATATCGTAAGGTCTCTGTAGACAATGCCGTCCCACCCGTACAGTTTTTCGGCAAAGCACGCCATATTTGCTTCCACATATTCCTTCACGGCAGGCAGCAGGCTGCTCTTTCTGTTGAGATAATAAAAATCAGGAACCGCCCTCGTAGTCTCCTGCCGGATATACCTGATATCGCCATCAAAAAAGCCATCAACTCCGCTTTCCAGTTTTTCCTCCCAATCCTCTTGCAATACAAGCCGCCTCACATACAGCGCCCCTTTTGTCAATGTCTCCAACAGATAATACGCTTTTTCTCCGTCTTCTTCCCATGCAAAAACAGCAGTAAACCCGCATCCCGCTTCACTGTCCCATCTATCCGCTTTGCCCGCCCCCAGCCGGACGCTTCCTGCCTGATACCCTGTGTCCGTTTCCCCAAGTAAAATCCCAAATGCCATGTCCTGAGAAGCCTCTTCGTATCCCGCGTACTGTATCAGCAGCGTATTACCATCACCTGCTTTTCCTTTTCCCCCCTAAACTGCTCCCGTCTGCCGCCCATCCACCGTTAAAAATACCCTCATTCATTCCGGCTTATCTCCTCCATAAGCATTGCCTGCAGCATAAAAACGCCTGTCTCCTCTATTCCGCCGTCCTCTATCAGGCGGACGCGCAGCAGACAGTTTTGGGAATTGGGCAGCCCCTCCACGGTAAACAGATAGGTTTTCCCGTCGAACTCCTCAAACCATAGCTGCCACAAGAGACCGCGATACGGAGACAAATCCTCTATGATTTCGTCAAATAAAATTTCTCCAAATCCTTCCTCGCGCCAGCCATACATGGCGCATACAAGATATAAATCCTGATGATAGCTGGAAGGATAGTAATAATATATTCTGAAGTACTCTGCCTCTCCGTCATTGTCCACATCTGCCGCACGGTACGGACTGACATCCCCGCTGCCCGCGTAATAGTCAAAATGCTCACCCAGATTTTTCAGCAGACGCGCCGCATCCTGCGGTATCCTGCCGCTTTCGCCGCGCCCTGTAAAAATCCGCCGTTCCGCGCTATCTGCAAGCACTTCCTTGTACACCTCCTCCACATAGGCAAAAACCGCCTCCCCCATTTCCCCACAGTACAAAAGCTCCGCGCTGCTCTCCTCCGCGTTCACTGAGAGAGAAATCGAATAGCCTTCCCACTCACCCGCTTCTCCCAGCACCAGAATATCCATTCCCGTCAGCGCTTTTGTCTCGAAATCATATGCCGTGCTGACACAGTATACCTTGTCCTCATATGTTATGATACGGCTGTCATCACCCCTAAAATACGAGCCGAGATCCCCCTGATATTCCATGCCTTCTCCTGCATCCTGATACCATTCTAATGCTACCGCCCCAAGGGTTCCGCCACCATCTATGCCCGCCAGATAGTTGACCGTCCCGTCAGAAGACTCCCAGCGGTATGCCCAGTCGCAAAGCTCTTCCGCATAAGAGCCATATTCGTATTCCCACCCCTGCTTCCAGTTACTATATTGCAGAAACGCTTTCCTGTCTTCTTCTGTCTCAAGCGTATATGGCTCCAGACAGCTTTCCGTCTCCCCTGAAAGAATGCGGGCATATTCCTGTCTGATAAGGGCAAGCAGACCTTCTGAAAGCTGCGTTTCTTTCTGCGTATATGTCACCGAAAACACACCCTTGCTTTCTTCCCACTGTTCCTCCAAATTTTCCGTCCACCAGACATTCGCCGCTTCCTCTGCTTCCTCAAACCCGTCAAAGAGCGTCAGCACCTTTTGCACGCCAAAATCATTGCGCCCATAAGAGCTTCTTTGCTGTTCGATTAAAACCGCCTCCTCATAGACAAGCTGACAGGTCACTATCGGAACCCTCTCATTTCCTTCTATCAGATATGCAGATAAAACAGGATACTCCCTGCCATAAAGCTCTGTTATCTCAAAGGTCACTGTCCCGCCCGTAAATTCCACAAACCACATTTGATTGACCGGACATGCATTCTCGCCGTACAGGTTGACATATTCTGTCCCGTAGCCGCCGTCCGCCTCCACAAGCAGCCTGTTTCTGCCCTCGTCATCCCGCCAAAACAGCTCTCCTTTTCCGTCATTGTCGTAATCCGCACATACCACATAGGAGCGAACGTACCAGTCTAACAGATTTTCTTCTGCGTAATTGCTCAAGTCCTCCACCTGAGACTGTACAATCTTCTTTTGCTCCTCTTTGCCTGACTGCGGCATTTCCTCGTCGCCCCAGATGATTTCCTCCTCCTGCAGCTTATATCCAAAAAGAGCGGCGTTCTCCTCAATATATTCCTTCACCCGATGCATGCAGACATTCCTGTTATCTGCATACAGATACCGCACCGATACCGCCGCCCTGTCCTCTGCAATCAGTCTGGATTCATAGGCAAAACATCCGGTGTCCCACACGTCCTTCAGCCGAAACCGTACTAAGACAAGTCCTGCCAGCGCACTTCTGGCGCCGTCCCCACCCGATGGCTTGTCCGCAAGCAGGTAATATGTATTTTCCTCACCCGAAAAAATCACCATCTGCCTTGCATCTCTTGCGCCGTAAAGATCGTAGCTCCATGTATCGATGCCGGCAGGGGCTACGCAATACCCCTCCTCCGTCCGATGCAGCAGAAAAATACTGTTGCTCACCTCATACCAGAAGAGTATCTCCTTGCCCTCCTTCTCGTCCAAATCCAATGCATAAATCTGATAAATATTGTCCGTATCCGTCCAATAATCCGCAAAGGAAGGATTGATTTTTGCCGCCCACTCCTCCATCAGCCCCGCAAATTCCGGACAAATTGTCAAAAGCTCCCCACTGTCAATTAACAGTTCTTCTTCCCGATAAGCATCAAGCGCCCCGTCAAAATCACCCTGCAGAACATACCCCTGCAAATCCGCAAGAATTCCCTCGTCCAGTCCCATTTCATAATCTTTCTTTGCGTAACATTCCCCCACCGGCACAATCCCTGTCGGCTGTGCCGATACATACGCCTGCATCTCGGGGAAAGAAGCATACAGCCTTTTTTCCTTTGCTTCTCCAAGCTGCGCCTGTTCTCCCTCTGCCGTCATCGCCGCCGCAAAAAACAGTGCTGCCGCTGCCGCAAAATAAATTCTCTTGTTTTTTTGCATATCCGCCCCTCCCTCGTGCGATAGATATCGTTTGTGTATGCCCCCGCCAGTCTTTACTTTCAGCCCTGCTTCCGGCTTTACTCCCTGTACGCCATGCTGACATGCCGCCCGTACTTTTCTTCTCCCAGCATATAACGGTATACCCCTGCAAGTTGCTGATACACCTCCTCGTCTGAGGGCGTTTTGGCAAGTGGAATTACAAAAATATCAAACGCCACGTCATATACCCTGCTTCGTATTTTTGTCAGCACCGCGCCGTTTCTCTCATAAAAACCGTTGCGCCGCGTCCGAAGCACATATTCCGCTTTATCCTTTGCGGCGGCAGGCGCTTCCGTCTCCAGCAGAATCATTTCTTTTTCCTTGTAAAATTGCCGCATGTTATCCAAAAACAGGCTTCCCATACCACTGTTCCGATATTCGGCAAGTACCGCATAGTAGTCCAGCAGCAGCGTGCCGCCCTTTGGTATCCGTGCAAACAGGGCGTAGGCTGCAAGCCTCCCTTCGACAAACAGCCCCAGCCCTTCGTATGCCTCTTCCCCCAAAAGCCGCTCTATCACCGCCGCCGGCTTTAACTCCTCCACGGGAAAATGCTCCTTTGCCACGCCTGTATAAACAGAAAGCACCTGCTTTGCCGTCAGCTTTTGTAAAGAAGCGTTTCTTTTTATATCTACCGCTTTCTCTGTCTTTTTGTCTGCCATTTTATCTGCCTTTTCATCTGCTTTTCTGTCTGCTTTTTGCTGCCTTTTGTCTGTCCTTTGTCTGTCTTTGGCAGCCTTCTCTCTTCTGAAGCAGTCAAGCCCCGCTTATTTATTATACCTCTGTCACGCTCTATAACACTACCTTATTTTTCTCTTCCTTCTTGTATCCCCCGTATATCGGCTTCAATCGTCATGGAATAATTGGTGTAATACACCACAAACCCCGGCTTTGCACCGTTTGGTTTCTTGACATGCTTTTTCTGGATATAATCCACCTCGACCTTGCCCTGTTCCCTGCCTGCGGAATAATATGCCGCCAGCCTTGCCGCCTCCTCGAAAGTGGTATCGGGCATCTCTTCGCCCGCTTTCTGCTTTACAATGACATGGGAACCGGGACAGTCCTTGGCATGGAACCACCAGTCCGCTCCTGAAGCAACCTTGAATGTCAGCTCTTCATTCTGCAGATTGTTTTTTCCTACATAGATGTCGTAGCCGTCGCTGCTGATATAGTGGAATGGCTTACTCACCGCCGTTCTTCCCTTTCCCTTTTTGCCCCCGCCGCGCTTTTTGATATAGCCGTTCTCAGTCAGCTCCTCCTTAATCTGCGCCAAATCTTCCTCGCCTACTGCAATGTCCAGGAATGCACCGATAGAACGCAGATGTTCGATTTCTTCGCTGACTTCTTTAGTCAATTCAGTCAGCGCTTCATGGGTGCGCTTCAGCTTTCCGTATTTTTCAAAATATTTCTTGGCGTTTTCGCCGGCGGAAAGAGTGGAATCCAACGGAATCGTTATCATCTCATTGGTGTAATAATTGAGCGCCTCAAGAGACTTTGCCCCTTCCTTCGCCCCATAGCCGTAGGTATTTAACAGCTCGCCGTAAATCCGGTAAGTATCCCTTTTTTCCGTATCCCTCATCTGCGCAAGCTGTAAATCGTACTTTTTCACATTGCGCTCCAGCGCCGTCTGCACGATTCTGCGCAAATCGGAGGACTTCTGGCGGATTCTGGTAATGGCATTCTTCTCTTCGTAATACTCCTCCAAAAGCAGAGACATGGAAGAAAAATGTTTTAAGCTGTCGGCGCCGTTTCCCTGATACAGACGAAGAGGAAAGGCGGCAAATTCTACCGGCTTGCCCGCCGTATAGACAATGCAAGGGGCAAACGCCCCCTCCCTGATGGCGGCACGCACATCGTCCCACGCCTTAAAAAGCCGGCAAAGCGCCTCCTTGTCATATGCCGCGGCAGGACGCTCCCCGTCCATATCGGCCCTTGCACAAAGCTCCTGCGCCATCAAAGGGGAAAGACCGGTATAAGATGTGTAAAGCGCCTTAAAAACAGGCATAGGCGCGCCAAGGAGTGTCTCTACAAAATCCGTCTCCTTTGCCGCCAACGGGTTTTGCTTGTGTGTGGTATCCGCCACAAAGTAAGGCTTGCCCGGCAGCACCTCCCTGACCGAACTGACAAACCCCGACACATGCTTGATGCTGTCGATTATCATGTCCTTGTCATCACAGAAAATAATGTTGCTGTGTTTGCCCATAATCTCCACCACAAGCCTTTTTCTGCACACATCTCCCATTTCGTTTAAATGCTCCACATCCATATGGACAATGCGCTCTAAGCCCGGCTGACTGATGTTCACAATCCTGCCGTTCTGCAGATGTTTGCGAAGCAGCATACAAAAGCCAGGCGCCGTCATGGGAGCCTGTTTGTTTTTCTCCGTCAGATAAATAAGCGGCAGGGATGCCCCTGCCGAAATCAAAAGACGGTATTGTCCTGCCGCTCCCTTGATGGTGAGCAGCAGCTCGTCCGTTTCCGGCTGGGCTATTTTTACAATGCGGGCGCCTGTGAGCGCGTCCCGCAGTTCCTTTACTACATTTGCTATGGTAATGCCGTCGAATGCCATGGTAAGGGTCCTCGTTTTCTTTCTTTGTAATGGGGAAGCTGAGTGTCTTTGTGCGCAGGCAAGTGGTGTTACATGTGGCGAGCGGCGTACGGATGTATGCTGGTAATACGGCGCACGGCAGGCACGCGTACTACTCTTGAAGCCGCAGGTGAGGGCGGCTCAGGCACCGCGTACTACTCTGAAGCACAGGTAAAAGTGACAGGCGGGGACTTAAGCATTGGTACTTTACAGTCTTTGTTTAGGGTACGGGCTTTTGACACCCGAATTATTGCTCCTCTCACTTCAGCAAATGGCACTTCCTTGCCGCCTTCACAATCAGATACCCCTTCGGCAGCGCCCTAAGCTCCGCCTCACTGATTCCTTTTAGCACAATTTCCAACGCCCCGTATACCAGAATGCCCACTATAATTGCCGGAAACAACTCCAGTATGTTCTGCAGGCGGGAAGGATATTCTCCGCATTTTAACAGCCAGCCCATTCCCTTGTAGGTACCGTAAGCCGCCGCTCCCATAAAGGCTGCCGACACAAGGGGCGTGGTAAAAGTGCGGAAGGTCTCCTGCTCATACGCCATATATTTGCGGATGGAAAGCTGGTTTAAAATACACATCGTACCGGAATATACCAGCATGGCGATAACCAACGCGTACAAATCCATATCGGTAAAAAGAAGCAGGGGCAAAAGTACTGCCGTCTGGATGCCAAGCGCCACGGCAGCGTTGCGCACCGGTGTTTTTACCCTGCCGATTCCCTGCAGCACACTGTTCGTCAGGGTGGAAAGGGAATAAAAGATAACGGAGGCGGAAAGCGCCGTCAAAAGCTTTGCCGCCAGATCCACCGATTCCTTCTGTCTGAAGAGAAGCCATGTAATCGGCTTTGCCAGTACGCCGATGCCAACCGCTGCGGGAATGGCAATCAGCATAGTCGTCTTGATTGCCTGCGCCGTTTTTTCTCTGGCGCCCTGCATATCTCCCTGTCCTACTTTTGACGCTATATTGGGCAGGATTGCAGAGGACATGGCGGAAGCAAGCGCAATGGGGATGTTGGAGATTACCACCGCTTTGGCAGAAAAAATACCGTAGCTGGTAGAGGTCTCCGCGTCCCCCATTCCCTTTGCCAGATAGCATATCCATGTGTATATCGTCTGGTTTAAAAAAGTACTCAGATTGTAGATTGCCGTACTCAGAATAAAGGGCACGACCACACCGCTCACCAGCCGTAAAATGCTGCCATAATCCTCCGGCTCATGCCAGTCCTTTGCAATCCGTCGGTGAATCGTCCTTTTGTTCAGCCCGTAGACTGCCCACATGAATAGCAGCGCCGCCACCACGCCGCATCCGGTTCCCAGCGCGCTTCCCACCGCGCCGTAAGTGGCATGTGCCGTATTCCATTCCTTCTGCGCAGCGCTCAAAACATACGTCCTGCTCCCGTCTTCCTCATTGACCTCTATATCCGCAGTCTCCTGCACGATTTCCTTGCCAAAGCTTACGGAATAGTCGTCGTTTATCACATACTTCTGCGTGCCGGAGAGCATAAAAATAATCAGAAGATAAGCCGCGCCAATACTGACCACCGCATTCAAAATCTGCTCCAGAATCTGAGAGACGGAGGTCTGTACCATGGAGCGGTGCGCCTGAAAATAACCGCGCAGCACGCCCAGTATGCCATACAGAAAAACTGTGGGGGCAAACACCCGCAAAACGGCTGCCGCCGGTCCTTTTGCAAACACTCCTGCGCCGAAAAAAAGCACCAGACTCGCGACGCCGCCCACCACCAGCACATACAGCATGGCACACAAAAAAATCCGATGCGCATTTACATAGTCGCGCACGGACAGCTTTTGTGCAATCACCTTGGAAATTGCGGAGGGAATGCTGTATGAAGAAATCAAAAGAATAATGGTATAAACGTTGAACGCCGTCTGATAATAGCCGTTGCCCTCGTCTCCGATAACAGCAGCTAAAGGACTCCTGTAAAGGAGTCCTATAATCCTGCAGATAATACCGGCAGCCGCCAGTATGCCCGCCTGTATGATAAATCCGTCTTTTCTGCTGCTCTTACCCATTTTAAAACTTCCTGTCCGGAACTTAGTAACCTATCAGCCAGTCATACATCTCCTGATATTTGTTTGCCGACACATGCCATGAGAAATCAGCCGCCATGCCACGGTCTACAATTTTGTTCCACTCTCTCTTCTTATCGTAATATATTTGTTCCGCATAACGGATAGCGCGAAGCATCTCGTGTGCGTTGTAATTTGCAAAGGAGAAGCCGGTGCCTGTATTTTCATATTCGTTGTAAGGCACCACCGTATCCTTCAAGCCGCCTGTTTCCCTGACGATGGGAACCGTGCCGTAGCGCAGCGCCATAAGCTGGCTTAAGCCGCAGGGCTCAAACAGGGACGGCATAAGAAACGCATCGCAGGATGCATAAACCTTATGGGAAAGGTCTTCCGAATAGTAAATATTTGCCGACACCTTATCCGCATATTTCCAGTCAAAATGGCGGAACATATTTTCATAGCGTTCCTCGCCCGTACCCAGTACCACAAGCTGTATATTGTCCTGACAGAGCTCATCCATAATATAGGCAATCAAATCGAAGCCCTTCTGGTCTGTCAGTCTGGACACAACGCCAATCATCATCTTTCTGTCGTCCTGCGCAAGATTTAGCTGCTTCTGCAGGGCACGCTTGTTCTTTATCTTTTCCTTGCGGAAATTGACTGCGTCATAGGGGAACTCTATGTACTTATCCGTGGCGGGATTGAACTCGTCGTAATCGATGCCGTTGACAATACCGCGCAAGTCGCCTGCACGGGCAATCATCAGCCCATTCAGCCCCTCTCCGTAAAATTCCGTCTTGATTTCTTCCGCATAGGTATCGCTCACCGTGGTGATGGCGTCCGCATATACCAGACCGCCCTTTAACAGATTGGCATCCTTATATGCCTCCAGCTTGTCAGGCGTAAAGTAATAATCAGGCAGTCCGGTGATATTCTTGACTGCTTTCACATCCCACTTGCCCTGAAATTTCAGGTTGTGGATAGTCATAACGGACTTCATGCTCCAAAAGAAAGGATTGCCCCTGAAACGCTCCTTCATATACACAGGAATAAGTCCGGTCTGCCAGTCGTGGCAGTGTACGATATCCGGCTGAAAATCAATTAAGGGCAGAGCGGAAAGCGCCGCCTTGGAAAAATATGCATATTTTTCTATTTCAAACAGCACATTGTCACCATAAGGCTTAAAGCCTCCGAAATAGTGCTCGTTGTCAATAAAATAGTATTTAACTCCTTCGACCTCCGCCGACAGAATTCCCACATACTCTTCATGCCAGTTGAAATCCATATAAAAGTGAGTGACATAGCTTAGCTTATCCTGCATCTCCTGCTTCATGCAGGTGTAACGGGGAAGCATCACCCGCACGTCAAAATATGCCTTATCCAGATATTTGGGCAGGGAACCGACAACATCCGCAAGACCGCCCGTTTTGATAAAGGGCACCCCCTCAGACGCCACAAACAAAACCTTCTTCATGGAAATTCCTCCTGTACCACCAGTATTTTTTTCTATTATACATCATAAGAGGAGGATTTGAAAGGTTTAATTTCGGTATTTTAAGCGGATTCTGTCCGCAATCAGCGCAATAAACTCAGAATTTGTAGGCTTGCCCTTTCCCGTGTTTATAGTGTATCCGAACAAGGCATCTAACGTCTCCATTCTGCCGCGGCTCCATGCCACCTCAATCGCATGGCGGATGGCACGCTCCACGCGGCTGGGCGTAGTCTGAAATTTCTTTGCTATCGTCGGATAAAGAATTTTGGTGATGGAGCTTAGCATGGAATTGTCCTCCACCGCCATCATAATTGCCTCCCTAAGATACTGATATCCTTTGATATGAGCCGGTACGCCAATTTCATGTATCATATCGGTAACATCCTGCTCCAAATCTCTTTCTTCTGTTCTCTTCGCCGTTTCCACAGATTTTGCCGGCATTTCCTTATTTCCGGAGGGTACTGTAATCATAATCTGGAATTCCTTGTCGGTACTCATCAACTGTCCGATTATTTTATACAGCTTTTCATTATCTTTTGTAGTTAAAACATTAAGCTGCTCCATGAAAAAACCTCCTTTTTTCTGGTTCAAAACTCCCTTTTTTTACAAAACTCTATCGTACACATTATAAAGTGATAGTGTTTGCAACTTCAACTGGTATGCGTCGCATTTATTTTACATTTTTTTCCGGAAACACAGAATGTTGGATATCCCTGTCGGATTTGCACTAGATATGCCGCTTCACACTACAAAAAACGACTTTCCACGGCATTTCCCGAAAATCAGGCTTGTATTTTCATGAAAACCGTAATAAAATAGGGAAACATATAAAAATGGGGGAAACGCCATGGTAACACTACTTTCCAGACTTTTTATCAAAAACCACGAGGATACCGACGCGCCTCGCGTCAGGCAGGCTTACGGCGTTTTAAGCGGCTTTGTCGGTATCTTTTTAAACCTTCTGCTCTTTGCAGGAAAATTTTTTGCAGGCACCGTTGCCCACTCCATTGCGATTACCGCCGACGCCTTTAACAACTTGTCCGACGCCGGCTCCTCGGTAATTACCCTTATCGGCTTTCAAATGGCGGGGCAGAAGCCGGACCCGCACCATCCTTTCGGGCATGGACGCATCGAATACCTTTCAGGGCTTGCGGTCTCCGCCGCCATTCTGATTATGGCTTTTGAGTTAATCAAAACCTCCCTTGCCAAAATCATACATCCGGCAGATACGGTCTTTGAACCGCTCATCGTCGTCATTCTGCTCTGCTCCATCCTGATAAAATGTTATATGTACCTGTACAACCGTTCCATCAGCAGGAAGATAAAGAGCGAGGCAATGATGGCGACCGCCGCCGACAGCCTGAGCGATACCCTCGCCACCACGGTCGTGCTTGCCACCACCCTGACTGCACATTTCACCAATCTTCATCTGGACGGCATCTGCGGCGTTTTAGTGGGAATTTTCATCCTTTATACCGGACTGACTTCTGCAAGGGATACTTTAAACCCGCTTTTGGGGCAGGCGCCTGACCCCGCATTTGTAAAAGACATCGAAACGCTTGTTATGTCCTATGACAATATTCTCGGCATCCATGACTTGCTGGTACATAATTACGGTCCCGGACGTCTGATGATTTCCCTTCACGCGGAAGTTCCCGCAGACGGTAATATTTTAGAGCTGCACGACACCATTGACAATATTGAGCGCGCGCTGCAGGAGCAGTTAAAATGCGACGCGGTTATCCATATGGACCCCGTCTGCACAAACGACCCCGAAGTAACCGCCCTAAAAGAAACCGTCCGCGGCTTTCTTGCGGAGCTGGACAGTTCTCTCTCCCTGCACGATTTCCGCATTGTCAAGGGACCGACGCACACCAATATCATTTTTGACCTTCTCCTCCCCTACAATTTCAAGCTTTCGGACGAAGAAGTCAAAGACATTGTCACAGCCAAAATAAAGGCGCTGAATCCCGCCTATTTTACCGTGATTCACATTGATAAAAATTTTACCTGAATTTGATTTCAGGGATTGACATTTCACTTATTTTGGCGTAAGGTTAATGACAGTTCACGTTAACATATTTTTAGGAAAGGAGGTAATGCACATGTTATCAGTTTTATTGGATACCACAAACAAGAATGTTTATTCAGATATTTCTATGCAGTTACCTCAAAAGGACATCGTGCGGTGTTTTGCCCCCCATTGACGGGTATGATATCGGATGCAATGCCTGCGGTTTCTGCCGCAGGCTTTTTTATTTGCGTCAACAAAAAATGTCCCTTTGAGTGCGGCGGTTCCGGCTTTTGTCCGGCATCTGCCATAAATGAAACTATATGTGTGAAAGCACGCAGATTGGAGCAATTATGAAAAAATTATCCGTACATATACGAAAGCATCTGCCCGCCTACCTTCTTGCCGTCTTCGGCCTAATCGTAAGCGTCGGGCTGGATATGCTTTCTCCCTACCTTACCAAACAGATTATTGACGACGTCATCGGAAACGGCAGGATAGAAGCCCTTTTGGGCATCCTCTTAGGCATTTTTGCCATCGGCGTGGGGCGCCTTATCTTCGGCTACATCAAGGAATATACCTTTGACGTGACCGGCGCAAAAATTGCCTCGGACATCAGAAAGGATATCTTCCACCACATACAGGGGCTTTCCGCCGAGTTTTTTGACCGCTACGGCACCGGTGAACTGATGGCGCGCATCAAGGATGATGTGGACCGCATCTGGGACGGTTTGTCCTATGTGGGCATGTTGATTATTGAAGTCGTAATCCACACTTCTTTCATTTTATTCTGCATGTTCCGCTTAAACGCGAAGCTCGCCCTGATTCCCGCCGTATGTATGGCGCTCTGCGCCGCCCTTGCCATCTATCTGGAAAAGAGACTCGATAAGGTATATGACGCCATCAGCGAGGAAAACGCCGCACTCAATACCGTGGCGGAGGAAAACCTGACCGGTGTGCGCACCGTCAAGGCGTTTGCACGGGAAAAATTTGAAATTGGCAAATTTCTTTCCCACAACAAAAAATACTACGATTTAAATATGGAGCAGTCGCGGGTGTTCGTTAAATACCACCCCCTGTTTTCTCTGGTAAGCAAGCTCCTGCCCCTGCTCGTTCTGCTTTTAGGCGGCTATTTCTTTATCTACGGCGGCGGCGAGACCGGAACATTTACCCTTGGCGATTTGGGCGCGTTTGTCCAGTATTCCACCAATATCGTATGGCCGATGGAAATGCTTGGATGGCTGACTAACAGCTTTTCCGCCGCCATCGCCTCCAACAAGAAGCTCAAAAAGCTTTACAATGAGAAGCCTGCCATCACGGACACAGAGTCGCCCATTACATTGCCTAAAGTAAACGGAAAGCTCGCTTTTTCCCATGTCAGCTTCAAACGGGAAAACAGGGAAATCCTCTCTGATATTTCCTTTACGGTGGAAGCAGGCAATACGCTCGGCATCATGGGCGCCACCGGCTCCGGCAAAAGCTCCCTGCTCTACCTGATGCAGCGTCTTTACGAATGTACACAAGGCAGCATTTTTCTGGAAGATACGGATATTACAAAGCTTTCTTTGAAACAGCTTCGCGCAAGCATCTCGCCCGTTATGCAGGATGTATTCCTCTTCTCCGACACCATCGACGAAAACGTCCGTCTGGGAAAGCGGGAATTTATCAACAAGAACGCGGTCATGGAAGCGGCGCGGGCTGCTTCTGCAAGCGACTTTATCGAACACCTCGACAACGGATATGATACCGTCATCGGCGAGCGGGGCGTCGGGCTTTCCGGCGGTCAGAAACAACGCATCAGCATTGCAAGAGCGCTGTCCAAAAAGGCGCCGATATTAGTTTTGGACGACTCTACCTCCGCCCTCGACATGGAGACGGAGCATGAAATCTTCAAGACCTTAAAAGAATTGAAGGACACAACCAAAATCATTATCGCCCACCGCATCAGCGCGGTCCGTCATGCCAACGAAATCATTTTCTTAAAAGACGGGCATATTGCGGAGCGCGGCACCCACGAGGAGCTGCTGGGAAAGCGTGGTCTGTACTACGAAACCTATATGGCGCAGTATGGCGAATTTTTAATGGAAAAGGAGGCGTAAATTTATGCCCATCAACTCATTTAAAGATGATGAGAAGACGGTGGAAACCGGAAAACTGAAAACACTTCTCCGGCTGTTCTCCTATCTTCTGCACTATAAAAAAGAAATTGTCGGCGTGCTCTTCATCATGGCATACTGCGTGGTGGTTTCCCTGTTAAACCCACTGATTATCGAGTCCGCCATCGACGATTATATTGCAAAAGGCAACTATAGAGGACTTTTTTTTCTGATTCTCTCTGCCGTAGCCTTAAATGTCACCATGATATTTTTAGTAAAGCTGCGTATGTATGTGATGGCAAAGGTCTGCAACAGCGTACTGCTTACGGTGCGTCAGGAGCTTTACACCCACATCCAGACCCTTGACTTTCACTTTTTTGACAGCCGTCCGACCGGCAAGATACTCTCCCGCATCATCGGAGATATCAACTCCCTAAAGGAAGTGTTAAACAACAGCGTCACCACGCTGATACCGGACTTTATCACCATATGCGCCGTCGTGGTAATTATGGTGGTAAAAAGCCCGCTTTTGGCGCTGGCAAGCCTGTCCACACTTCCCATACTGATTGTAGGACTTACCCTGATTACCACACTTTCCCACAAGCGCTGGCGCTCTTTTCGGAAAAAATCCTCCAACTTAAACGCTTTTATCCATGAGGATATCTCCGGCATTCGCATTATCCAGAGCTTCACCGCGGAAGAAGAGACCAAAAAAACCTTCCACGAGCTTGTAGCAGAGCATTTTAACGCTTTCAAAAGTGCGGTGCGCTTAAATGACGCTTTCGGTCCCCTGATTGACATCTGCTGGGGCGTGAGCACAATTGCGCTCTACTACATCGGCATTATGGTGCTGGGCATAGACAGTGTATCGGCAGGGCTTTTAATTGCCTTCGGCTACTACATCAATATGTTCTGGAACCCGATTGCCAATCTGAGCAGCTTTTACAACCAGATTATCACCAATATTGCCGCTGCTGACCGTATTTTTGAAGTACTGGATACCCCGCCCGCCATCACAGACAAGGAAAATGCCGAAATGCTTTCGGATATCACCGGCGAAGTCTCCTTTGAAGACGTCACCTTTGCTTACACGGACGCACCGGACATCAAAGTGTTGGAGCATGTAAACTTTCATATTACGCCCGGGGAAACCATCGCGCTGGTGGGACCCACCGGCGCCGGCAAGACCACCATTGTCAACCTGATTAGCCGTTTTTACGACGCCACGGGCGGGCATGTGCTGATTGACGGGGTAGATGTGCGGGACGTTACTCTGGAAAGTCTGCGCAGCAATATGGGCATCATGACGCAGGACAATTTTCTCTTCTCCGGCTCCGTCAAGGAGAATATCCGCTACGGCAGGCTTGACGCCACGGACGAAGAAATTGTGGAAGCCGCAAAAGCCGTCGGCGCCCACGGTTTTATAGAAAAGCTGGAAAAAGGCTATGACACCGTTCTCACGGAGCGGGGCGGCGGGCTTTCTATTGGACAGAAACAGCTTCTCGCCTTTGCCCGCACCTTCGTCTCCAAGCCCCGCATTCTGATACTGGACGAGGCAACCTCCAGCATCGACACCCAGACGGAGCTGCTCGTGCAGAAGGGCATCGAGACCCTGCTTGCCGGCAGAACCTCCTTTGTCATTGCTCACCGCCTCTCTACCATCCAGAAAGCAGACCGCATCTTTGTCATCGACAAAGGCGGTATTTTAGAGCAGGGAAGCGCCGCAGAGCTGATTGCAAAGAAGGGGGCTTACTACGATTTGTACATGGCACAGTTCGCCCTGTAAACATTGCAAAAGGAAGACCGTTTATGAAACAGAAGAAAGATTGTATCTATGACCTGTACACTGCAGATGGAGAGGTTATCCCCTGCACCATTCATTTTTCAGACAGAAAAAGCAGCAGCATACAAATAAAAGAGGACGCCACGGTACACGTGCGCGTCCCCTTTTATACCGGCATGCACAGCGCGCAGTCCTTTATTGAGGAAAAAAGAGAATGGATATACAAAAATCGGAAGAAACTGCTCTTACGACTTGCCGATACCGCGCCGGCGCTCTCTCCCGTACAGCAAAGGCAGGCTGAAATCCTGCAAAAACGCTTCTTAAACGCCGCCAAAGTATATTTTCCCAAACGCTGTGCCGAACTACAAAAGCAGACCGGCGGCTCCTATACAAAAATTTCCATCAGAAATCAGAAAACCCGTTGGGGAAGCTGCTCCCAAACGGGTACTCTGTCGTTTAATTACCGGCTTATGATGGCGCCGCCCGAGGTCATTGACTACGTCATTGTCCACGAGCTCTGCCATCTGACCTATATGAACCATTCCGACGCCTTTTGGAACAAGGTTGCCGGCATGATACCGGACCATGCTGCACACAGGCGCTGGCTTCGTGAGCACGGTCATACGCTGACCGAGGCACATTACCTGCTCTCGTTGATATAAACCTGCGCACGGCTCTGGATGATTTCGGCAGCCTCCGCAGCGCTCTTATCGCCCTTAAAGAAGGCTTCCGTCTCCTCCTGAATAATGTTCAAAAGGCTCTCGTCATAGTATTGCGATACCGTAACGGATTCAATATAGGCAAGCAGGGAAGCAGCCTCCTCATCGGAAAGCGGGTCCAAAATAATCTGCTCATCTCCAATCCAGTAGGTTCTGTCATAATATTCCTTTGTGCCGTCCTCATTCTCCCAGTAAGGCCTCTCTTTTGCCACTTCCATATCTTCTAAAAGAGCCTCTCTCAGAACGGGCATACCATACATCTCATCACTCTTCTGATATTCCTCTGTCAGGTAGTAGCGCAAGAATTCCCATGCGCCCTCTTTATTCTGGGACCTTGCAGAAATCGCATATTCGCTCTCCGCACTGATTGCCGCACCGATTCCCTCTTCAGAGGGGAATCCAATCATCGTCACCGGCTCGCCAAACATTCCGTGCGCCCAGTAGATATAATTGTCAAAGTTACTAAAATGGGTATTCATTAAAAGCGTCTTGCCGCTTCTGTACTGCGTCTCATAATCCTTCCAATAGTCCTCGCCCTCACTGTCATAGTCAAATTCCTCGGGGAACTGCTCCATAAACTCCAGTAAGTCGATAAATTCCTGCGTATCAAAATGACATTTTCCGCTGCTCCTGTCCACGAAACGGGAACCGGAAAAACCCATTATATTCCAAAGAATTTCACTACGCACGGTTGACCGTCCAAATGCGCTTGCCTCAGGATGTGCTTCCATCAAAGCCTTCAAATCCGCCAGTGTCCAGCCGGGCGTCTCGCCCACATCTGCGGTTTTGCCCATGACGGTTGCGATACTGAATGCGGGAATAATGCTGTAAAGCTTGCCGTCCACAGAATAGGCTTCAAATACATTGGTCATGTAATCTTCCATCTGAAGCTCTTCGTCCTCTTCAATCATCTTGCCGATGTCTGCCAAAAATCCTTTTGCAATATAGGAATCCACCGGCATTTCACTTGTCAGTATCAGAATATCCGGCATCTGCCCCGATATAATGTCATTGTTCAGCTTTGTGATACCTGCAGTATAGTCCTCCTGTGTATTGTAAACAGAGTAATCATTTACTACAATACGGTACTGCTCACTCTCTTTGTTAAAAGCAACTATCCTTCTGCGCATATTCCAGTTTAAGTAGGAGCAGGCGAGCATAATCGCTTCTTTATCCGGAATCTCCTCAGGCGGCACATACGTACCCACAGCCATGCAGGTATTCCACTCTTCATCCGTATAGATAAAGAACAGCTTTCCGTCCTCCATCTCATAAACCTGACTGATACTTGAATTGTCCAAATCGGAATTGATATAGCTTAAAATCTGGGTCGCTTCTTCATCCCCAATATTATAACCGTAGATACCGTTGGAGTTTGATGCTAAAAAGTCCCATTGCCTCCCCGGTCTTAGGCTGAAATTTGTCAGGCTGCCCGGCAGCTCTATATCTTCTCCCGCCGCTCCCGTCTTCATATTATACCTTTTTGCCGTGATTTTCGTCCATTCATTGTTGTAGCATATCAGGTTTAAAAAGCCGTCTTTATCTACAAGTACCTGCTCCACATACATCTGTGATGTATCAATGGGGATTTTGGTCACCAATTTTCCTGACATGTCGTAAACCCATATCTCTTCTTCAAGGGAAAGCGCAACATTGCCCTCCGCATCTGCACAGATACTGCGTATCCACACATAATTTTCAGGGTTGTCATTTATCATCACTTCGCCCTGTTTTTCTCCCTGTTGATTATAGATATACATTACCAGCGTATTTTCACCCTGTATATAATTACCATCGCTGTCGAAAGAGTAAGACTCATTTTGTATAACTGCATATACATAATTATCTGTCAGCAGGGTTTGGCTGACATAGCTGTTGTTATATACTGTCGGCTCATACGGCGCCGGCTCGTCAGGCGCTGCACCATCCGCAGGCTCATCGGCCGCCGGGTCATCCGCAGGCTCACCATCGGTTCCGGTATCATTCGGCTCCGGCGTTGGTTCCGGCTCCGTAACAACGGACGAAAGCGGGTCTATGACATAATCCGGCTCCTCGATGTCAGGCTGCCAGTCCGGATTATCCCGCAGGGTATTCATAATCTCTACCGTCTGCTCCTCACTTCCATCTTCGTTCATGGATACGAGATTCATCACCCAGCCTGTCTTCTCATCCCAATAATTTTGTGTCGTTAAAATATGAATCCTGCCGTTTCCATAATACAAACTACTCACATTCACTTCGTTTGTGAGCAAATCCGACTCAATGTCCTGCAGGCGGTATACATACTTCTTTGATTCCGCGTTGGCGTCAATATTTGACTTTCCGCCGCCGCATCCGGCAAGACCAAAGACCATTGCCGCCGCCAGCGCAAGGGCCACCGCACCTTTCCATTTTTTCATAATGTTCCTCCTTTTTCCTTCCCTCTTATAACTGCCTAAAAAGGTCCTCGACTTTCTGTCTTAGACCTCTGTAAGCCTCCGCATCATAGCAATTCCAAGCTGTCTTCTGCCTTATCCTGTTCCTGCTTTTGCATTCCCACAGGCCCCTTGGATGGTTTAGGCTCCTTGGATGCCTTGGGTTCCTTTCTTACTTTTGACTCCTTGGATTTCCTAGGCATCTTGGGCTCCTTTGGCGCTTTCGGTTTCTTGGGCGTCCTCGGTGCTTTCGGTTCCTTCGGTTCCTTCGGTTTCTTCGGTTTCTTGGGCGCTTTCGGCTCTCCTGCCCCCGCTGACTTCTTTTCTTTGCGCCTTTTCTGCGCCGCCCAGTGCCGCTCCCGCAGCCTGTCAATCTTATCCCGAATAGAGAGCCATACACTTCTTGCCGTCCATGTCCTGCGCTTCCATGCTCTTATCAGCACAATAAGTAAAAGCACGGCGGGATACAAAAAGAACAGCAACGCAAAGATAAGCAGCAGTCCCAATATGTCTTCATTCCCTCTTGCAATATTTTCCCAGTAAGGATAAATAATCGCCTTGCCGTTCATGGAACGGGTGCCAAACTGCATCAACAGTTTAAAGAGGGAAGAGAGTCTGTAACGGGTACTGTTCTCCACTATCTCCACTTCATTTTCCGCAACACCAATATGCTCCGCCACGTACTGCTTCGCATACCCGCTCACGGGATTGGGCATAACAATTTCATAAGTATTGAGTCCGTAATCCGTTCCATACTCGCTTAAGGTCTCATAGGAAACATAAGCGACAGAGGATTGTAAGCCCGCCGCCTTTGCCAGCCTGCCCTCCTCGCGCTCGATAACGCCTGCCACAATATGAGGAACTCCTCTTATCGTAATATACTGTCCTGCAATATCATTGGAGCCAAAAAGCTGCCACGCGGCGTCTTCGTCCAAAATAACGTAATCCTTCATCACATCATTGCCGGAAAAGTAGGAACCGGACTGCAGCTTCAACGGATGGAACAGAAAGAAATCGCCGCCGATTCCCACCGCCTGCACTTCCATGGATGCACGGTTGCTCTGTATCGTTATCTTGCCCATGGCACTATAGGCGTCCGCCCACAGGCGGGCATTTGCATTTTCAGACTCCGACACAATCGAAGCTTCCTCCAGCGCTTTATCCAGGGCATGTTCAAAACTGATGATACTGTCCGCAGTTATCCCCGACTCCCTCGAAAAAAAGCAGCTAATCTGCGAGGCTCTGCCGTTTGCCGCCCACCTTGCAGCCATATCCTGCGTATCCAGGCTGCCAGCCTTGTGCCTGCCGATTCCTATCAGTATAAAACCAAAAATCAGCGCTGCAAGCCCGCTTCCGAAGAGTACAATGTCCCTGCCTGACAGCCTTTGCATGAATTTTTTTAACATTTACGTGCCTCCCTTAATCCGGCAGTCTGACAAGCTGTCCCGCTTCCACGGGTTTTGTGGAGGTTGTGATAACAGACTCGTAACCATACAAGCCGCCGCTTATGGCTGACTGCGTATCGTCGGAAGCAAGTACCTCTACATCATATCTGACCGCATAATAACGGGTTCCCAAAGGACTGCTCTTTGCCTCCACAACCAAGATGAATTTACCGTTGTTGTCCTCTCTGATGGCACTGTTCGGCACTATCATATCATAATTCTGGCTTCTCTGCCCAATCTGCAGGCTCAAGGACTGCCCCGCAGTCAAATCGCCGTCCAGATTGCAGGTTACCAGTTTTTTTCTTGAAGGGTCTGACGGGTCGGGCTTAATAGAAGCAACTGTCGCCGTCACATTGTTGTACCACCAAGCGTTCACCAATTCGGCAGGGTCGCCTACGGAAATCCGCTTTGCCTGCTCCGTGGTAACCGAGAAGCTCAAGGTAAAGCCCTTTCCCTCCGGCTGGATAACCGCCACCGTCGACTCGGTGCCGTTGGTAGTCTTGCCGCCCGCTACCACATTAATGGAGGTAATCGTACCTGCGATTTCCGCCGTGATGGAAGCGCCTACCGCCTTTGCCTCCAGCTCCGCTATCTTTTCTTCCTGCTTTGCGATTTCTGCCTTTGCATCTTTAATCGCATCGTTTAACTTACTTAAGCTCAGCGCCGTGTTGATATCGCCGGCGAGCTTCTTGACATCGTCTTGTGCGGCGGCAAGCTGCGTCTCGATTTTGCCTCGCTCCGTCTCTATCTTTTTCAGTTCTGTGGCCGCAAGGTTTGCCGTGTTCTGTGCATCGTAAAACAACTGCTGTATTACGCTTTTCTGCTTATTCAATTCGGTCAATCCTGCATTGCCACTGGTGACAGTCTCCTGCTGATATTGTATCCAACTGTTTAAATTATCCAACTGGTTCTGTATATCCGCAAGCGCCAAATCCGCCGCTTCCTTAGCTTCCTTCGCCGTGTTATATGCCGGCTCCGTCTCATCTAACTGTCTTTGCAGGTTTTCTACAACGGACTGCGCTTCAATCAGTCTGTTGCGGTAACTGTTTATGGAATCTGTGCTCCCTGCGCCCTGCATGGCAGAAACGCTCAAATCTCCGGTGAGCAGCGCCGCATTGTATGCCTGCTGCGCCGTATCCAGTGCATCCTGCAGGGGCTTTAACGCTTCTCTCGCTTCTTTCAGCTCTTCGCTCTCCTCGTCGGCAAGATAGCAGATAACATCGCCTATCTCCACATGGTCTCCCACGCGAACCTCCACGCTCTGCACCTTGCGGCTCTCCGTCGCCTTTATCTCATACAAATCACCGCTCTCCACGGTGCCCGTACCGCGAACCTTAGCGGTTATCGTACCGGAAGTAATATACTGAACCGCTACTTCCGGCAGGGAATAATTCATAATTGTATTGGAGAAAAACGTCAGCACCAACAACACTGATAAGAATATGATAGCGGCTGTCTTGACCCACTCTCTCCGTTTGCCTTTTTTCTCGTTCATTTTCTTCCTCCTTGGCTCTTAACCTTTTATACCACCCTGATAAGTGATTCCGTCTACCAGATATTCTTCTCCATACAGGAAAACCAGCAAGCTGGGAACCATGTAAATGGTTGCTACCGCAAATGCAAGACCGATTTCTCCGGCATTGATTTTACTTAAAAACACCGACAGCGGATGCTTTTCCGCATCGGACAAAAGAATCAGCGGCTGTTCCACCATATTCCAGTAATCGATAAACACAAGAATTGCCGCCGAGCACACCGCGCCTTTACAGAGCGGCATACAGACCCGCTTAAATATCTGCCATTCACCCGCGCCGTCAATTTGCGCCGCTTCTATCACGGACGTCGGAATACGCCGCATAAACTTCGTCAACAGGAATACGGCAAAAGGTGAAAAGATACCGGGCAGCCATATCGCCCAATAGGTATCCAGCGTCTTAAACCAGCCCGCCACCAGATAATTGGGTACCAGCGTCACCTGATAGGGCATTAACATCAATATAATGTAGGAGAAAAAGATAATTTCCCGAATCCGCCCCCTATACCTCGTAAAGCCATAGGAGGCAAGCGCCGCAACAAAAAGCTGAAACACCACGATAGGTCCTACCAGCACAACGGAATTCCAAAATTTTAACAGATATTCCGGACTTTTAAACAGAACCGTTATATACTGACTGAAGGACACCATATCCGGTATAAATTTTAAATTCACCTTTTCGGATATATACACCTTTCCGCCTCGGGAATTGGTTGCAAATACCGAACCGTAGTTGGCGGATATTTCGGAAGCGGACATAAAGGAATTGGTAATCGTCAGTATAATTGGCATAAGGAACAGCACGGCAAAGGCTGTCGCCACCAGCGTTGCAATTGCGATTTTGACGATATGTATCCGTTTCTTCCGCTTCGCTGCATTTTTGGCACGCTCCGCCGAAAAAGCCCGCTCCGGTTTTTCTCTTCCGTTTCTGCTCATCCTTCCACATCCTTTCCGAAGTGATTTTCCACAAGAAACAGCGTGCCGATAATGACAATCATAACCAAAGACATCAGTATCGCAGCCGCAGACAGCCTTTGATAATCAAGGGAACCAAAGGCATTGTTCATAAAATGCTGCAGCATATAAATCGAATCATATGGATGGTCGCCCGTAAGGAGATATATCTCCCTGAACACCTTAAAGGAATTTATCAGGGACATAATCGTCACAAACAGGATGGTCGAGGACAAATACCGCAGCTTAATATAAAAGAAAGTCTGCAGAGGCGTTGCACTCTCCAGCCTCGCTACTTCCAAAATATCCTTTGGAATACTTGCAAGTGCCGCCATAAACAAAATCATATTGTAGCCAAGGTTTTTCCATAAGAACAAAATGATAATCACTATCTGCGAGTACTGGGACTTCATCCAGTCAATCTTGCCGCCGCCAAGCGCCACCAGCACATCATTGATTGCGCCGTTGTAATGGAACAATACCTGCCATATCAGCACAATGGAAGCCACCGGCACCATCATGGGACTTAAGAAAAAGGTTCTAAACTGGCTTCTGAAAGGCAGCTTGCTGTCCAACACCATGGCAAGCATCAAAGAAAGCACTACTGCAAGGGGCACCGCAATTGCAGAGAACACGGCGGTATTGGTGACAGCCGTCTTGAAAGCTGCGTTCTGCGCTACTCTTGTGTAATTATCCATAAACACAAAATGTTTGCTGATGGGGTTATCCACCATGGAATAAAATATAATTACGGCAAAAGGTATGATATAAAACATCATAACCCCTAAAAAGCTGGGGGCAAGATACAGCCCCGAGCCTATTTTCTGTTTTCGCAGGCGCTTTGTCGCTTTTGTCTTTACCCGCACCGGCTTCTTTATCTTTGCCGGCATAATTCCCTTTTTTCCTTTACGCACTGTAAAACGCTCCCATCTCAGTGAAGAATGTTATGCTATCTGCTCTCGTTAATATATATCCTCACGCGGCTCTGGATAATGTCCGCCACCTCATCCACACTCTTCTGTCCTGCAAAATAAGGCGCCGTCTCCTCCGTGATAATACTCATCAGGCTCTCATTGTAATAGTATATTCCGTCCACCTGACCGATAAGCTTCAAAATAGAATCTGCTTCCTGCTGCGTTACCGAATAAATATTTATCTCGAAATCATCACCCCAGCCATAACTGTGATGGGATTCCTCTATCGGCTCTCCGTTTTCATCCAATACGGGCTCTCCGTTTTCATCAAGCTGGTATTCCGCTTTCATTGCCTCTTCCATTATGCTGTTGTAAGCAGATACCCGTATGGGATATCCCCACATAAACCTGTCGCTTGCCTGTGCTTCTTCTGTCAGCATGGATTCTATAAACGACCAGACAGCTTCTTTATACTGGGAAGAAGCGCTGATGCAGATACCATCCTGCCCCATTGCCAGCACGCCGTTGGAATTGGAGGAGGGATATCCGATTGCCGTCACCGGCTCGTCAAACATTCTTGTCAGCACCTGCCACTGCTGCGGGTCTGAAAAAGAAGCCTGCGACAAAAGCGCCGTATGGTTCATCAGCAATATCGGCTCTGAAGGACCTTCATAATTCGCTTCCTGCGGAAATCTGTTGGCAAATTCCAGTACTTCCTTAAACTCCGGCGTATCGAAGAAGCACTCGCCGGTCTCCCAGTTCACCCAGGCATCAAAATCAAACATCAGGCAGTCGCTTAACACACGGTCTTTGGTTGCATAGGGAAAGATTTCCGCCTCCGGATACTGCTCCGCATATGCCATCATCTCCGCCATCGTCCAGCCGGGCTCTTCTCCCAGCTCGGATACCCTGCCCACTAATGTCGATACTTGAAAGCTCACCGGTATGGTACACAAGGTACCGCCGATTGTGTAGGCATTCAATACGGATTCAAACAAATCTCCGCGCTTTACCACCGTACTGCTCTCCAGATACGGCGCCAAATCCTCTATCAGTCCCTTTTGGGCAAACAGCTTCAAATCCACGTCGGACGCAGCAAACATATCAGGCGCATTGCCTGTCAGAATATCGTTAAAGAACAACGTTCTGGCATCCTGATACGCATTCTCCACCGACCAGTCAATAGAAGCCGCATATTCCTTTACCTCAATCCTGTACTTATCGTTTGTCTTATTAAAGTTTACAATCGCAGACTGCGCCGACTGGTTCAGACTCATACAGCCCAGCGTAATAATCTGCTTCTGCACCACTTCGGAGGCAGGCGTATACGTTAAAAGTACCAGATTGCTTTCCCCCGTGCTCCAGTCCGAAGTATAGGCGCCGATTCTGCCGTCTCCCAAAGCCGCATAAGCCTGCACGTAATCGGGATTGATATCGCAGTTTAGCCAGTTTAACAGCTCCGTATATTCTTTTTTCTCCAAATCATACTCGTACAACAAGCCGTTGCCCTTTAACAGAACGCCGCCGTTAGGTCCCGCAGAGATACCGGAATTGTAACAGTCAGGCAGATTATCGTAAACGTCCGAAAACTGCTTTGTATCGGCATTGTATGCCATCAGTGACATATCTCCCGAGCCGCTTTGCAGCAATGCAGCCCTGCCATCCGGCAAAATTCCCATTGCCTGAATATACCCCCACTGTCCGCTCTGTACGACAGGCACGGATGCCGTATGATTTCCATCCTTATCGAATGCCCATACATAGCTGCTGCCATTGTGAATGAAAAAATTACCTTCTTTATCCGCCACGATGTCCTGCGGATAGGGCTGCTCCTGCGCCATAAACAGGAATTCCGTTATATCCGCGTCAAAGCTCTCCGAGCCGTCCGCCGCAAGTTTTTTCACATGATATACCGTTTCTCTCTCACGCCGCTGATAGTCGGCCTCCGTCGCGTCCTCCGGCATAATCGGAGAACTTCTTAACACCAGCAAAATGCTGCCGTCCTCACATGCCGTCACACAGCTTATGCGGTTTTGCAGCCCGCTTTCCGCTGCTTCCTCCGTTCCTTCAATCCGGCTAAAGTCCATTACCTCCACCGGTTCCGGTGATGCGGCGTTTAAGTCAAGCTTCATCAGGCTGCTGTGCGATGCCTCGCCATAGAAGTCCGCCCTGTAATAGACGCTGCTGCCTACAAAGGAGAAACCGCCGTACCAGACATCTTCTGCGTCCGAATCCTTCTGCATCTCATAGTATTTGGGCACCCACACATAGCCGCCCTCTTCTCCCTGCGGCTGGCTGGCATTTCCTCCGTTTGACGTGCCTCCATTGCTGCCCTGAACATCTCCCTTGCCGCCGCATGCCGCCAGAGACAACGAAAGCATCCCCGCAAGCGCTCCGGCAAGCATTCTTTTTATCCATTTATTTTTTGTTATCATATCCTCTCCTGTCTATGCACAATGGTACTTTGCCTGCATACATGATATTGTAGTAAACTCTTTTCCATTCCTTATTATAGTCCATATATGTTGTGCCGTCACCTTAAGAATTTATGAAGATATTCTTTTTATTACAGGATGTATCATACAGAGGATACCATTTATCGTATCGGAATTCAATAGGAATACGAACAATTTTAAGACAGAGGGGCTGTCTCCTTTGGAATTTTCCTTTCCAAAAGAGGCAGCCCCTTCCTAAAATCTCACCGCTAATCCTGCTCCGCCAGATAGAGCCTGACCCTGTTTTCTATCACATCGCTGACTTCTTCTATCGTTTTGTCCCCCGTAAAATAAAGTGCAGCCTCTTCTCTGATAATCGCAAGAATCTCCTCAGTCCTTCGGGGTACGAGCTCTCCGTTGTCAAGGCATTCCCAAAATCTCTCCAGTTGATCTTCTGACACACAGACTTCCTCTGCGGGAGAGGCAGAAGCCATAAAGCCGTTCGGCTCAGCAGCTTCTCTTTCTACATATTCCTGCAGCGTCTTTTCATGAACCGGCAGACGGGAATCATTTTCCACAATCCTTTGGTTTTCTTCTTCCAGTACAAACCGGATAAACTGCCACGCTCCTTCCTTGTGCGCGGAGGCTGCATTGATGGAAATACCGTATAAATACAGCGGGTTCTTCATCCCCTGCTCCGTAGGAAATCCCGCCATCACCATACCCTCCTGCATGGCTGCCGCATCGTCCGCAGCAAACATCCAAAGCCTGCCGCAGCTTACCCGCATGGCAATCTCTTCCCACTGCCAGTTGCTGTCTGTCACGCCGTACCGGTTCACCACCTGAAGTATCCGTTCCCACAGCTCCCCGCTGAAATCGCAATTTTTTTCTTCCCAATTCACCATACCGTAAAAATCATCCGACATCTGGAAAAAATATCCCAAAAGCTTATTCGGCGTATAATTATAACTGGAATTAAAAACTGCCTGTCCTTCATAGTCCTCCATAGATTTTAACAGAGCCTCCAGGCTGCTGCCCGCCAGATCCTCCCTGATATACATAGTGGAGGCCTCCATTTCATAGCCTGCATAGTAGATGCCCTCTTCCCTTCCCAGACTCTGAAACGCTTCCGGAACATAGTCCCCCCTGTCAATGCCGGCTTCTGTCAGATAGGGCTCCAGATTTTCCAGCGCACCTTTTGCCGCAAGAGAATATATATCCGATACGGCATCCTCCGAAAACAAATCCGGCCCCTTTCCCGTCGCAATCTCCATATCGTTGCGCTCCGTAAAGTCATCCTGTGTAAAGCCGTCCTGTATAAACACGTGATATTCCTGATTCTCCTGATTAAACTTTGCTACCAGCATCTTCAGCCCCGTATTGGCAAAGCCCACACGAAATACCAACGGTATTTTTCCCATTTCCTCGGGGCTTATCTTTGTCAGGTTCGCCGCATAGAAGGTGCCTTCCTGCCCTTCAAGCTGTTCTACCACTCCCTCCTGCGTAATTCGAAATGCATAGAATAATCTGCCGCTTCCATAGGGATTGTAGGAAGTGCCGTTCCACTTCACATACCATGTTTTTTCCCCGCTATCCATATCAAAATCATACAAGCCTTCGGAAGTTTTTATTAATACGCCCTTCGCCGCGCCCTCTGCCAATCCGCCGCAGTCGAACAACGGATACCCGTTAGACAGCGTCCCGTTCTCTCTGTCGAATGCCTGCAGCACTATTCCAAATCCGGTGCTGTCCTCCGCAGCCACCGCCATGCCGCCTTCTCTGGTCATACTGACGTCGATAATTCTTCCGTCCAGACGCAGCGTGTACGCCTCTTCACCGTCTGTCCGCAGCACAGCCAGCACATTCCGGCTGTAAGCGTAAAAATAATCTGCATCCCTGTACCAAGTATACCCTGTGCGGTAAAGCGCCGACACGTCTTCCAGAAGAAGCTCCCGCTCGTCCTTGTCCTCGTGGTAGCAGAAAACGCTGCCCTCCTCATTTCCAATAAACCAAATCCTCTCTCCATTATAATACTGCGCGCCAAGGAAGGACTCCCCCTCCTTTAAAGGGGAGGCTATGGCTTGCTCCGCCACGCTTATATCATAAAGCCCGTCCGCATCAATGCCGCCGATTATAATCGGCAAGTCATTTCCATTCTGCGCCATCTGACTGCTCCCAGCGTCTGACTGCCCTGTATTTTGACTACCCTGCGCATCTAAATTTTTATCCCCGTCTTTTTTCTCCCCGCCGCAGGCTGCGAGCCCCAATACCATGATACCTGCAAAAAACGCTGCGACAAATCCCCTTAATAATTTATTTCCCGTCATCCCTTTCTCCTCCTACCTGTTCTCATTAATATAAAGCTGCACACGGCTCTGGATAATACCGGCGGCTTCGTCCACACTCTTCTGTCCTGCAAAATAAGGCGCTATTTCTTCCAGAAGAATGTCCATTATACTTGCATCATACTCATAGATACCGTCAATCTGGCTGATAACATGGAGAATCTCATCCGCCTCCTCTTTCGTCACTGCATATACATTCACTTCAAAGCCGTCGCTCCACCTGTAGGTACTGAGCGAACGCTGCACCGGATTGCCATCCTCATCCATCACAACTTCACCGTTGTCATCATACAAATAAGACGGCTCCATTGCCTCTTCCAAATGCTTTTCAAAGGCAGATATCCTGACAGGAATACTCCATAGCTTGTCATTCTCCTGCGCCTCTTCTGTCAGCAGGGTTTCGATAAAGGACCATGCCGCTTCTTTCTTTTGAGAGGTCGTGCTGATACAGACGGCATCATTGCCAAAAGCAAGCACTCCGTTTCCACCGGCGGAAGGATAGCCGATCGCCGTTATAGGCTCATGAAATATCGCCGTTTCCAGTTGCCATGACTGCGGGGTATTTAACCCAAAGGGATGCAGCAGCGCCATATGCTCCATAATCTGTACCTGCTCCAGCGGGAGGCTTTCATCCGCTTTTTCCGGATACCGGTTTGCAAATTCCATGACTGCCTTAAATTCCGGCGTGTCAAAGGAGCACTCTCCACTCTCCCAGTTGACCCATGACGCAAAGTCAAACATCATGCAGGCGGCCAACACATTTACCTTTGTCGCATTCGGCAGAATGGGCGTTTCCGGATGCGCCTCTGCAAAGGCAATCATCTCTGCAAGCGTCCAGCCAGATTTTGTCCCCACTTCCGCCGCCCTGCCTGCAAGAGTCTGTATGCCAAAGTTTGTCGGTATGGCGCAGAGCGTACCGTCCACGGTATACGCATTTAGAATGCTCTCAAACAAATCTTCACGTCCCACCACCGTACTACCGTCCAGATAAGGCGACAGATCTGTAATCAGCCCCTTTACGGCAAACAGATTCATGTCAACATCCCCCGCCACAAACATATCGGGCGCATTGCCTGTCATGATATCGCTGTAAAACAGTGCTCTTGCGTCTTCATACGCATCTTCCGCAGAAGCATCCACGGACTCTCCATAGCTTTTTATCTCAATTTCATACTCTGTGTTCGTCTTGTTGAATTCCACCACTGCCGCCTGCAGGTTCGGACTGGCATTCATACAGCCAAGGGTCAGTATTTCTTTCGCCTCCATCTCCGATGCCGGCACTTTTTCCATCAAAGCCAGACTGTTCGTGTTCGTGCTCCAGTCAGCGCTATAAACCGCAAGCCTGCCGTCCGCAAGCATCGCCACCTGCTGCACATTGTCTCCGCTGATATTGCAGTCCACCCATCTTACCAGCTCTCGGTATTCCTTGGTCTCCATACTGTATTCATATAGGATTCCGTTTCCGTTTAAAAGCACACCGCCATTCGGTCCCGTCCCCAGATTGGAATTATAACAGTTGGACGGCAGATTGGCATAAGTCTCAGAAACCTGTCCGGTTTTTATATCCGGCACAGAAAGCTGCATTCCGCTGCCTTGATGCAGCACCCCAATCCTGCCATCCGGCAGTATGTTCACAGCCGCCACATATCCCTGTATTCTGGATAAATCAATATCCGCCGTATGATTTCCTTCTTTGTCGAATACCCATATATAGCTTTCTTTGTCACTAATGTAAAAGCCGCCTTCTTTGTCCGCAAACATCTGCAGGTCAATCATGCCGTACATACTGTCCATGCTTGCCATTTGCAGGTATTGCGTGACATCCTTATCAAAAAGCACCGTCCCGTCCTCTGCAAGCTTTTTGATATTGTAGGTCGTCTCTCTCTGCTGACGGGCATACTCCTCGTCCGTTGCATCCGCCGGAATAAGCGGCACTGTGTTCAACAGCAGGAGCGTTCCGCCATCCTCACATGCAGCCGCCTTTATCACACTGACTGCAAAATCTTCACCCCAAGTTTCATACTGGGTCAAATCTAACAGCACCACCGGCTCCGTTTCTAAACTTGCCGTGTCAATGTAGCACCATTCATTGCTGCTGTCGCCGTTTTGATAAAAAGAGTACGTATAATACAGCCTGTCTCCTACAAATGCAGCATTGCTGTACGAAGCAAAAGCCGCTTCCGTATTTGCCGGCAAATCATAAAACGCAGGGATATAGACATAATCTCCGTTGTCCTCCTTCCCGCCTGCATTCTGTGCTCCGCCTGTACCGCCTCCGTTGGTTTCATCGCTTCCATGGTTTCCGCCGTTACTGCCGCTGTTTTCACTGCCTCCGCCGCCCGCATCTTTGCCGCACGCCGCACATGAGAATACCATGATGCCCGCAAGCAAAACCGCCATCATCCGCCTTAACAGTTTGTTCTTCATAACGTCTTTCCTCCCATTCAAATGCATCTTACACGCTGCGATGCACACTCGCTTCGCTCGGCGCGTTATAATGTCTAACAACATTATACCTTGTAAAAATCCCTCCGTCACCTTAAGAGTTTCTGACATTTTTCTTACGGTATGATTAGGTTGCCAAAAGCCCTAATCACAATATGCGGCGGGAAAAACAGGCAGCCCGCACACTGCGCTGCTGCCTGTTTTTCCCGCCGCTTTCTTTTCCGTACGTTTTCTTCTCCCGCTACTTGCTTTCATTGAGATAAAGCTGTACGCGGTTCTGGATAATATCCGCCGCCTCGTCCACGGACTTCTGCCCCGCAAAATAGGAATCTACCTCTTCCAAAATGATTTGCATCAGAATATTGTTTTCATCATATATGCCGTCAATCCGGCTGATAATCTGCCGGATGCCGTCCGCCTCCTCCTGCGTCACGGCATATAACTCTATCATCATGTCGTCAAAGCAGACGCCATACTGCGACTTTTCTTTTGGTTTCCCGTTCTCATCCAGCAGGACTTCACCGTTGCCGTCATATCTGTATATCGGTTCCATCTTCTCTGCCAGCTCCTTTTCAAAAGCGGATATTCTGACCGGAATGCCATAGGGCAGGTCCTTGCTTTCCATCGCTTCTTTCGCCAGCATTGTTTCGATAAAGGACCATGCCGCCTCTTTATTCGGAGACGTCTGACTGATACAGACAGCATCATACCCGACAACAAGCACACCGGTTGAGCGGGAAGAAGGAAATCCGATTGCCGTTATGGGCTCCTGAAACAACGCGGTTTCAAACTGATAATCCTGTACAAGCCTCAGGTGGAATTTATGCAATAGCGCCTGATGAGCCATAATCTGCCCCGCCGCCGTCAGAGGACTCTCATCTGCTGCCGGATACCGGTTTGCAAATTCCATGACTGCCTTAAATTCCGGCGTGTCAAAAAAGCATTCTCCCTTCTCCCAGTCAACCCATGAATCAAAATCATACAGCAGGCAGACATCCAGCACGCTCCTTTTTGTCGCCCCAGCCAGAATCGGCGTTTCCGGATGCGCTTCTGCAAAGGCAATCATTTCCTCTAACGTCCATCCGGATTCTTCCCCCACCTGTGAAGTCCTGCCGGCAAGTGTCGATACAAGGAAGCTGACCGGTATGGCGCAGAGCGTATCATTCACCGTATAGGCGGAGAGGATTGTATCAAACAAATCCTCCTGTTCCACCGCCGCGCTCTCCTCCAGATAAGGGGTCAAATCCGCAATCAACCCTTTTAAAGCAAACAGTGACATATCGATATCTCCTGCCAAAAACATATCAGGGGCATTGCCCGTCATGATATCACTGTAAAAAAGCATTGTTGCATCTTCATGCGAACCGTTCCCGGTGCTTCCATAACTTTTTATTTCAATTTTATATGCAGCGTTTGTCTTGTTAAATGCTACCACGGCTGCCCGCAGATAGGGGCTGACGTACAAGGCGCCCAGTGTCAGCACCTCTTTCCCCGCCTTAGGCTCCTGCTGACCTGAGAGGAGAATCAGGCTGTTTGTGCCCGCAGCGTAGTCCGCACAATAAACTGCAAGCCTGCCGTCCGTAAGCACCGCCGCCTGCTTTACATATTCGGCATTGATGCCGCAGTCCGCCCACTTTACCAGCTCTTTATATTCCTTTGTTTCCATATTGTATTCATACAAAATCCCGCCGCCGTTTAAGAGTATCCTGCCGTTTGTTCCTGCCTGCGGATAAAACTCCTGACAGCCCGGCGGCAGGTTGGCATGCGTTTCCGAAAGCTGTCCTGTATCCGGATTGTAGACGGCTATCCCCATACCATTGCCCTGTATGTAACCGCCCTGATACATCGCGCCAAGCCTGCCGTCCGGCAGTATATGCACAGACGTTACAAGACCCTGCGCATCGGGCAGCCTGATATCCGCCTCATAATGCCCTTCTTTGTTAAACACCTGCACGCAGCTTGTTGTATCACTGACATAGATCATGTCCTCTTTGTCCGTAAACAACTGCAAATCAAGCATACCCGCCATACCGCCCCCACCTGCCTGCAGATACTCGGTAATATCGATGGTAAACACCTCCGTCCCATCCGCCGCAAGCTTTTTAAGCTGGTAGGTGGTTTCTCTCTGCCTGCGCACATATGCCCCTTCCTGTGCATCTCCTGAGAGCACGGGCTGCGTCTGCAGCAGCAGAACCGTCCCGCCGTCTGCGCACGCATAGCTCCCCGCCACACTGGTTTCCAATTCTTCTCCCCGCGTCTCATATTGTGTCAAATCAAACAGTACGACCGACTCCATTTGGGGAGCGGCTGCATCAACATAGCGCCATTCACTATGCCCGTCTTCTTCCAAATTAGCGGAGCAGACATAGTACAACCTGTCCCCGACAAAAGAAACACTGGTATAGGCCGCCGTATTGGGTTCCCATCCACACGGCAAATCATACACCGGCGGGGATACGGACTGATTGTCATCCGTCTTCCCTCCTGCGGCCGGCGCCGTGCCTGTGCTGCTGCCGTTTCCGGCGCTGTCGCCGGTTGCGCCGGTTGCACTGTTTTCACCATTTCCGCCGTTGTCCTGCGGAGTTTCCTCCTGCCCGCACGCACCAAGAAAAAACACCATTATACAAGCCAGCAAAAACGCCGTTATCCTCTTTACTTTCTGGCTTCCCATCCGGTCTCCTTCCCGCCTGTGTTCTTTAAACGGGCAGCCCGCATACTGCGCCGCTGCCCGTTATTCTGCCCTCTGTTTTCATCATGCCTTTAGGCACATCCTTCTTTTTTAGAAATTTTGCCGCCCCACAATACAAGCAGTAAAATAATTGCCAGCGTTACCACAAACATAATCGCATAAGCATAAAGCGCATCCGGAACCCAGAAAAAGGCTTTGTCAATCCAATAAGTTGTGGAAAAATTCACTACAAAGTGAAGCAGCATGGCAGGAAGCAGGGAATGATAGCGTTCCACCAGATACCCCAAAAACAGACCGATGGCAAAGGCATAGATGCCCTGCACCCAGTTCATATGCATAAGCCCGAACATGGCAGCCTGCAGGATATTTGCCAAAAAGAAACGTGGCAGCGACTTTTTGGCATAATACAGGATAAGTCCCCTACAGACCAGCTCCTCCCCTATGGGCGCGAGAAACACTGCCGCTACCGTGGACAGAACATCGACTCCAATGTCAACGCTTTCTATCAGATCCACATAATCCTCCACAATCCCGGGCAGGACATACTGCTCAATTCCGACAATGCTTGTACTGAACAGACAGAGCACCACCCCCCCCAAAACGGCGATAGCTGCCGCTTTCCAAGTTACATTTTTAAAAGACTGCTTTAACTTGGGCCTTTTGCAGCCAAAATAATACCAAAGTCCAAATATGGGAAGCGACAAAAGGTGATAGAAAAATACGCCTCCCGTCACATGCTCTTGCAGTGCCTGATAAAATATCTGTGTCAGAACCGACTGCGATGCCGCCGGATGCTGCCCCATGTAACTAACCATTTCAATTACTGCCGCAATCAACACATAGACAAGACTCAAAACCAACTGCAAAATCAAGCTTGCTGCCGCAGGCGAAAGCGCCAGAAAAAAATACCCTATTTTTTTGCCAATACCGTCCTTCTTCGGCGGCTGGTACACGGGCGGATACGGATAGCTGTATGGCTGCCCATTATACGGCTGTCCGCCGTATGCCTGCCCGTTGCCTGACTGATTGCCGTATGGCTGACTGCCGTATGCCTGCCCGTTGCCGGCACTTTGCTGCTGCCATGCAGCCCCATTCTGCTGTCCGTTATATGTTCCGTTCCCGTCCATTGTTCTTCTCCTGTCTGTGCGCTTTGGCGCGCGCATCTGTCTTTTTTATCATTGTATCAAGAATTATTTTCAGCGTCAATAAACCATATTAAATAGATTCCGAATTAAATAGATTCCGATTGAATCCCGCCGCGCAGGGCATTATAATAGTGATAAAAAGTACACGCATCCTGTCAAAGCACACGAAAGGAATCTTATGATAATCAAAAACGGGCTTGTCTTTACGGAAAACAACACCTTCGTCCCCATGACGGTACACACAGCGGGCGGACTTATCACCAAACTGCAGATACCGGAGGCTTTCTGTTCTGAAAAAGATGTCTTTGACGCTGCGGGCTGCTTCGTGCTGCCCGGACTGACCGACATCCATTTCCATGGCTGTGACGGTTATGACTTCTGCGACGGTACGCAGGAGGCTTTTGCGGCTATCGGCAGCTTTGCCCTGTCCCACGGCGTCACCTCCATCTGCCCTGCCACCATGACGCTGCCCGAAAAGGATCTTGCAGACATCTGTGAAAATGCTGCCCATTACAAAAAAACACAGCTCGGCGGCAATGACGGACGGCCCAGCGCCGATTTGATTGGCATCCACATGGAAGGACCTTTTATCAATGCACACAAAAAAGGGGCGCAGAACGACGCCCATATCATAACCCCCTCTGCCGCCCTGCTCCGCCGCCTGCAAAAAAAGGCGGAAGGGCTCATCCGGCTGGTTTCCCTTGCGCCGGAGCTTGCCGGCGCCATTTCCTGCATCGAGGAGTGCCGGAACGAATTTCGTTTTTCCATCGCCCACACCGAAGCAGACTATGATACCGCAAAGGCGGCATTTCTAGCCGGCGCCGACCATGTAACGCACCTCTTTAACGCCATGCCGCCCTTCACCCACAGAGCACCCGGCGTTATCGGCGCCGCCTTCGATGCGCCCGCCTGTTTTGCAGAGCTTATCTGTGACGGCGTGCACATTGCCCCCGCCGCCGTAAGGGCTGCCTTCAGGCTCTTTGGCGCAGAGCGCATGGTTCTTGTCAGCGACAGCATGGAAGCAGCAGGGAAACCCGATGGACATTACCATCTGGGCGGTCTTACTGTTTTTGTATCGGGAAACCGCGCCGTTCTTGCAGACGGTACGCTTGCGGGAAGCGTTACCCCCCTCTATGACTGTATGCGTACTGCCGTTTCCATGGGCATTCCGCTTCCGGATGCCGTGCGCGCCGCCACTATAAATCCCTGCCGTTCCATCGGCATGGATGCGCTTTATGGCAGCATTGCCGCAGGCAAAAAAGCGCATTTCCTTATCTTAAAACAGGAAGACCTTTCTATAACATGTGTTATTAAGGATGAGCATTGCCTGAGAGTACCGCATCCAGAAGAAATGCCAATGGATAACATGCGTTCTTAGCTTCTTCCACCGTATTGTTTTCATCTCCCAGCTCGATAAGCAGGGTACGTCCCCGCAGATGCATATTATACCGGTACTGCTTGATATATATTTTTCTGGTAAGCCCCGGGTAATACTGCCCTGCCGCCGCCTGCATCTGGAAAGAAAATGCAAGGTTTTCCGCAAGGTTCGGGTTGTAAAGATAATCAATATCACCTGTTTTTTTGCTTCTGGATATGCCGTTAAAAAACATAAATCTTGCCGTTCTTCTTCCATCGATATCCATCACCATATTGCGGTTTGCATTTCCCGAATCCCTATGTAAATCGATTATCACCTGAATAGAAGGATACTGCTCCAATATCTTCTCTAACGCCGGCAGCGAGTTGGCATAAGCGCTGTCCCGCACCGTATCAAACTCCTCCGTGTGATGCAGCACCGTATACCCATACTGCTCCGTCAAAAGCTGTGCCAGAAAATCGCCGACGCCGACAATGGTATCCGCACGGTTTCCCGGCTGCGAATCAATAAAACCTTCTCTGGAATGGGTATGGTAAATCAAAATCTGTGGTCCTTCTCCCGTCCTGTCTATGGTAATATCCCTGCCCATCAGACTTTCTAAATTAAATAAATCACTCCCCCCCTGCGCAGTACTGTCAATCGTATAAAAGGTGGATATCAGCGTGGCATATTCCGTCATCGCGTTCCAGTCATATTCTGCCACCTTCTGCGGCACTTCAAAACGGTATACGCTATTTTCCTGCGCCAAAAGCTCCTCCAGCGTAATTGCCTCCGACTGCAGCGCTTCTTCTGACGTCTCTCCCGACGCCGAGACCGGCTCTCCCGCTTCTTCTCCGTCCATCCTGCTTCCTTCTTCTCCCTCCCCCTCTATGATATGCAGGGTGATTTCTTCCTCCTCCACAGTCCCGCCCTGCTCTGCGGACGGCTCTTCCACTTTTTCCTGATTGTAGTAGCACAACGGCATGAGACTCATCAAGCCGTCTTTGACTGCCATCGCCGCTCCCTTTCCCCCATCAGCCGAATATGTAAAAAGCGGCAGAAAAAATTTCTGACTTCCCATGCCGCATGTATAGAGCAATAAAATAAACAACAGTGCTGCCGAAGACACCGCGCGCCTCAGCCTGCCGCCATAATCTTTTAAATACCGCAAGCTATCACCTCTTTTATAATATATGCCCCCGCCCCTTTCTCTATGCCAGCTCCAATGCGATATTGATTCCCTCCGACAATGTATAGCTTACCCGCTTGACGACTGCATCAATATCCTTACTGGTAACGTACATATTATGAAGCTCCGCCAAAGCATTGCGGCTGTTTTCCATATAACAGTGCCGGTCCGCCTCACCTGCCTCTTCCAAAAGCTTTTCCAGTGCATCTCCCACTATGGTCGCCGCATCTACTACGGTCGGCACGCCTATGGCAATGACCGGTATTCCCATATTTTCTTTTGTCAGTGCGTTTCTGTGATTTCCCACCCCGGAACCCGGGTGAATTCCCGTATCGCTGATTTGAATTGTCCGGTTCAGTCTTTTGGTACTTCTCGCCGCCAGCGCATCAATTACAATCATAACATGCGGTGACGTCTGTTCCACCACGCCCTTCAAAATTTCTGCCGCTTCCATCCCTGTTTCACCCATCACACCCGGCTCAATACTGCTGATAATATTCATGTGTTCCTTATTGTAAGCCGCCTTTCCATATTCCTTCACAATATGTCTTGTAATAAACAGATTATCCACCACATAAGGTCCCAATGCATCCGCCGTCACCTTACGGTTTCCCAGCCCTACCACCAGTATTTCCTGTTCCTTTCCTGCATTTGGTATGATTTCCATCAAGCGCCCTGCAATCACATGGGAAATTTCACGATGATAATCCTCGTCCGGCTCCAGCATATTGGGCGCCTCGATGGTAATATAAGTGCCCATGGGTTTTCCCATGGCTTTCGCACCGTTTTTCGTGGTAATTTCTACTTTGGTGACCTTGATATCCGTCTCCTCGTCATAATCCTCTTCCAGTTTCACACCGCGCAGCGTACTGTCCGCGTCCGTAATACTCTCCCTCGCCTCCAGTGCCAAATCCGTCCTTACCTGAAAACAACCCATGTCAATCCGTACCTTTCCGCATTTTGTTTCTTAAATCCGAACCACCATAGAAGCATCGCTTCTCAAATTTCTATTGTCTTGAATAACATTTTTTGCAGAAAGCGCAAAAATATGTATTGACATTCGTGACTTGTTCCTCTACAATAATATGCGTATGTTTACATTGGTCGTCCGTGTCAGGCCAAAGGAAATATTTTAAAAAACAAGAGCATCGGGAAATGGGAGGTGTAGAGATTGGCTAACATCAAATCTGCAAAAAAGAGAATTTTAGTAGCACAGACCAAGGCTGAAAGAAATAAATCTATCCGGTCAGGCGTTAAGACAGCGATGAAGAAAGTATTTGCTGCTGTTGAAGGCGGTGATAAGGCTGCTGCCTCTGCTGCTTTAGTCAATGCGACAAAGATAATTGAGGCTGCTGCTTCCAAGGGAGTATATCACAAGAACAATGCTTCCAGAAAAGTATCCCGCCTTGCTGTTGCCGTAAACAAAATGGCTTAAATTGTATAGAAAGCATAGAAAAACACCCATACCGTCATGTGGGTGCTTTTTTATGCCCACTTTATTTTCTGCAGGCAAACATGCCATATTCCTTCGGTACGTGCAAAACGCCGTCCCGCATTTCTTGCTCCAGAATCCTTTTCAGCGTGCGCTTTTCCACTGCCACAACATTTGACAGATTGATAAGCGAATCCACATAATCCAGCAAATCGTCCAGATTCGTAACAGCCAGCGAATCTTCATAGTCACACCGTAATCCCCTAACAGCCCCGCAATATACGGCATGATTCCATACTCCCCGTATGTGGCGCAATAAAAACAGCCGTCCGCCTTTAGCCCGCGTCTTACTTCCGACAGACCCTTGTGCAAATCCGGGACATGATAGAGCATCATGTTGGCAATCACCACATCATAAGAGCTGTCGGCATAGGGAACTGCCTCAATATTTACCACGTCGTAGGAAACCTGCGCATATGCTGCAAACGCTTCCTTTACGGCTGCCACCATATTTTCCGAAAAATCAGTCAGCTTAAGCGTAATGCTCTTATCCAGCTCTGACAGATTTGTTTTCCATATATCGCCTGTGCCGCAGCCCAGCTCCAGAACCCTGCCGTGGAGCGGTATCTCATAATGGGAAACAGCCAGTTTCCAAAGCCCTGCTTATTAACGGAATACTTCTCATGAATGGAAATCCTTTACCTTCTCCTTCCGCCGCCTCCATGACTGACACCGCCGCTGCTTACATGCCTGCCTCCGCCGCCGGAATGTCCGCCTCCGCTGCCTGGATTGTAGGCTACGCTTGTCACATGCTTATTGATAAGCTCATCCCGCATCACGGTAAACTGTACGCTGCCGTTCTCGACATAAGCAGAAGCGCCCGTTGTCTTTTCCCCTTCCTTGGTTTTCATATGGGAAACAATGAAAATCACCGCCGCCACTGCCGCCGCCCCCAGCACAATCAGCGGGTTTATGTTGATTCTGCCCCGCGTCATATCACGGTAAATGTCCTCTATGTACGCGCTGTAGGCTTTGTACGGACTCTTTTCCACCCTGTCATAAACATCATCCAGTACAGAGTCTATCATGGAATTGGAGTAGCGCTCCAAAACCCGCCCGCAGGTAGAAAGCCAGCTTCCCTTCTCTCCCTCGTACCAGTTGTCTAACAGCAGCACGCCGTCTCCGTGCACCCTATTGTAGCCAAAGCCGTTTTCATCATAGAAATCATCGGCAAAATCCCGCATGGCACGGCTCCAGCTGCTGTCCGTGTTGGCGCCGTATCCGTAAAAATCAAGCACCGACTGGTTTATCGTCACGATAACAATATCGCATCCTATCTGCTGCTCCCGCTTCGCTATCTGCTCCGCAAGTTTTTTCTCCTCCGCCGCAGTCAGCACATCCGCATAGTCAAAAACCCGCTCGCCTTCTGCCGCATTGTTTTTCCTGATATGCTTTTCCGTCAGGCTGCGCGCCACGCCGATGCCGCCTGTCAGCAGCGCCATCACCAAAATCGTAATAAATAAAAATTTAAAATAAGAAAAGTATTGTTTCATTTTTGCCTCATTTCTGCCCGCCAAAAACCCGCGATTGAAAATTTTAGAAGAACAATAAAAGCTGGCGCACCAGCATCAACAGTGTGAATACGGAAGCAAACACCGTAGCGCCATACCCCCATACCTTTGCCTTGGAAAGAGGCACCTTTCCCACAATTTTGCCGGTCTGTCCGTTGACATGAAAGGTAAAGTCCTCCCCTTTATATTTGTAATTGTAAACCCACACAGGAAGCAGGGCATAATTGGTCTGTGTCCGCGCCAGCGTCACCTGATTGTTCAGGCTGCTCTTTAACCCCACATACCCGCTTATGCTGTTGCGCAAAAGAATCTCCGCATCCGATTTTGCCTTGCCCACCGCACGCGGTTCCATCGCCATATCGTCCTGATTGTAGCGCTCCGCTAAAAAGCCCGACATGTATTCTTCCTTAAAATCTAACAACTGCCCGTAATTGTACGGCTCCATCAAATCCATGATATTGTCCGGCATGGCGTCAGAAGCATCTACCGGCATCTTGTCAAAATCGACCTCCATCTCTCTGACAATATGGTACACGCTGGTCTCCGTATATTCCCTGTTGCCGCTCACCCACTTGCGTATTTTGCTGCCTTCTCCGTCGTACCGTCCCTGCACATGATAATCATACATCCAAAAAGGCACATAGATACCCTTCATGGTATCCAGTTTTACTTCGGACAGAAAATCCCCCGGCGCGAAGACACAGGACTTAAACTTCTCACGAAGCTTTTTCTTCGTCCGCTCTTTGCTGTAGACAAACGGTACAATATGGTTCGGTTTGTAAGCTCCCGTAACCCGCTCGTCAAAAATAATATAATCTCCACAGTACGGACACTGGGAAGCTGATGTGAACTCCCCAATATTGCTGATGGCACCCCCGCAGTTGATGCAGTTGTAAATGGACTGCTGCTCTGTTTTTTTCTCTTCACTGTCCACGCCATCGCAGTACGGACAGTGCATTTTTTGTATTTCAGGGTCATATACCACATTACCCCCGCAGTTTTTACATTTAAATATCATGTTTGACTCCATTTCTGCGCTGCTTTTGTCCAAACCCTGTTAAGACTGCGCCTTTTGCTGTCGCTTATTCTGCTTTATTATAACAAAATATAACCGTTTTCGCAACGAAACTTCCCAAAAACAATAGAATCTACGCTTACGCGCACTCTCAATAAAAAACGGACCGGCTCCCCTTACAGCCTATGCCCGTTTCACAATATTAGTCCTGCTCTTTTCCTATTAATGCCGCATGATACTTTCCTGCGATATGGGTATGAAAAAAAGCGGCTGCTGCCTCCGTTTTTCTCCATTCATACCATACGCCTTCCGGTACGTCATAAAACTGCCACACCTGTCCGTCCGGCAAAAACTCCAGTTCCAGTACTGCACAGAGCGCGTCATAACCTGCGCTGGCAATTCCCGCTACCGCCATTTTAAATCTCTTCAATAAATTTATGCTCCTCCTCTTTTGTATCATTTCCGAGACATTGCTGTTTCCCATGCCCCTACTCAATTAATGTTACAGGGTGCCGGAAACGTAACAAAAAATTATAATCTTTCATGCGCCCAGCCTCTCTCTCAACTTTTTGCGGGTCCGGCAAATCCGCATTCTCACATTTTCCTCCGAAATTCCCAACTGTATGGCAATATCCGCGCCGCTGTAACCCTCCACATAATATTTGTGCAGCAGCTTCCACTCCTTTTCCGGCAGCAGGTTTTGCAGTACGACTTCTATCTCTACCGCTTCGTACATATCGGCTGCGCACATGGATTTTTCCGTTTCCCTCACCATTTCCAAAGATACCGCCTGATTTTCCTTTCTCCTGCGCATATTGCCCGCCACATAAGCTGCCGTTTTATACAGCCATCCTGCCGGCTTCGGATGTCCTGCCAGCATATCCCAGCACGCATAAGCCATACAATAACTCTCCTGCACAATATCTTCCGCCGCGCTCTCCCTTCCCGCCATTTTCCTCACATACCTGTAAAACGCCTCGTAAGTCCCGAAATAAAACTTCCGAAAATCCTCTTCACTGCCCTGCATCTCCTCTGCCCTCGTCCTTTCCGTTTTTAATGAAGGGGTCGGGATGTCAAAAGCCCAATCCCTTTCATTAAAAATAAGCCGCCTCCGTGCACACGGCACTTCAGCGGCTTTGACTTTTTCGTCTTTTTATGGTTATCTTGTTATATATGCATACATATATTCCAGACAGCGTTTCAACAAATGCTCTCTCTGCTCCTTGCTGCAGTTTACAAGGTATTTGTCTAAATCAAATTCCTCCGTTTTCTCCCCCACCAACAGATACGATGGGTCAATATGCAGTCTTTCGTATAAGATTCTGACCTTTTCCAGCGTCAAGCCTGTACTTCCACTCTCAATCTTTCTATAGTGGTCATCTGAAACATCCAATATTTCTGCAAGTTCTGCCTGCGACCTTCCTAAATTCTCCCTGATAATCCGCAGCCTCATGCCAATCTCGACATTATTGCCCTTCTTCGCCCTGCCCATAATGGTGTTTCCTCTCTCTGCTTCTAAAGCGGTAAAACCTGCTTGCCGTTTTCATCATACCAATATAACAAAGGATACAATAGCGCACCAGATAACCCTTTTTCATGCACTTCGTATCCTTCCCATTATTGTATACAGGACTATTCTATTTATACAAAAAGAAGATCATGATTTATGGTTTTGTAGAATAACTTCCGAAATTCCTCTATATTTTCCGCCTGCGCAAGCCCCCACATCATCTTGGTGACTACCGCCTCCAGCGTCATGTCATAGGCTTCCATCAACCCAAAATTCTCCTTTATCAGCTTCCCCACGCGGTATATCCCCATGTCGCTTCCCTCATGGGTAACTTGTGTCGCCGCCATCACCACCTTTCCCGCCTTCGTCCACCGCTCCACTTCTGCAAAAAAGGGAACCTCCCCATACTCCGGAAAGCCTCCCACCCCGAAGGATTCGATTACCACGCCATCGTAAAAAGGAAACAGACGGCTTAAAATGGAAGCGTCCATACCGGGTATCAGCTTAAGCAAAAGCACTCTTTCATTTAAAGTATGGTAAAATAATGTCTCACCGCTTATCTTTTCCTTGTCCTCAATATAAAAAGTAATATGCCCCTCCCTGATGACCGCTATGGACGGATAATTGATGCTGGAAAACGCATTATAGCTTTTGGAGCGTTCCTTTTTGGCGCGGGTTCCCGCAATGACGGCGCCGCCGAAGACAATATTGACGCCGTGCGCCCTGTCGTCTGAAGCAAAATGGAGACTGTCCAGCAGATTGGTGCGGGCGTCCGTCACAGGCAGGTCTATGGGCTTCTGCGCGCCTGTCACCACAATGGGCTTTTTGCTGTTCTGAACCAGATAGGAAAGCGCCGCCGCCGAAAATGCCATGGTATCCGTCCCATGACATATCACAAAGCCATCATAGGCATCGTAGTGTTCCTCAATTACCGCCGCCATTTTCAGCCAGTGCGCCCCCTCTATATTCGTGCTGTCCAGACTAAAAAGCTGACAGGTATCCACGCTGCAGAAAGCTTCGTATTCCGTCACATAATGAAGAAGCTTGTCCACGGCAAGCTGCGGGGAGAGCCCCTCTTTTGTATAGCCGCAGGCAATCGTCCCGCCGGTTGCAATCAGTAAAATTTTTTTCATACCGCCGCTCCTTTCTTATCAAAGCCGTGTACCCAGTCCGAAAACAGATAATACCCAAGGTAAATCGCCGAGCTGATTGCCCATGTCAGCGGATATGCCCAGTAAATATACGCAATTTCACCGGTAAGACGCATCACAAGGATAATATAAGCAATGCGCACCACGCACCAGACGGAAAGCATAATCACCATGGGAACAAACGCCTTTCCCGCGCCGCGGCAGACTGCCGCTATGGAATGGGAAAAGGCAAGCAGGAAATAAAACAGCGCCACCGTCCTTGCCTGCTGCACGCCAAACGCAATAACGCCCGTTGTTTTGTCGAAAATACCGATAAGCTGAGGCGCAAACACATAATATCCCGCACCGATTATCTCCGCCAGAAGCACGGCTGCAAGGATACTGAAGCGCGCACCTTTTTTAGCACGTTCATACTGTCTTGCCCCAAGGTTCTGGCTGATAAAAGTAGTAGCCGCCATATTAAAGCTTGTAATGGGAAGAAAAGCAAACCCTTCTATTTTTGCATGGGTGCCGTAAGCAGCCATGGCAAGCTTGCCAAAGGAATTAATCCGGGACTGCACGATGACATTGGCAAACGCAATCACTGAATTCTGGACTCCTGAGGGAAAGCCGTAACGGACAATTTCTACAAGCGTCGCCTTGTGGAACCGTATCTTTTTCCATTCCACCGTATAAATATTGCCCTTTTGCACCAAATGCATCATACAAAGCACGACGCTCGCCGCCTGCGAAATTACCGTCGCTGCCGCCGCCGACCAGACACCCCAGTGAAATGCGCCGATAAACAGCAAATCCAGCACAATGTTGAGAACAGAAGAAAAAATCAGATAATACAAGGGACGCCTGCTGTCACCCAGCGCATTCATAATGCTGCGGCAGATATTGTACAATACCATCGCCAGCGCGCCCAGAAAATAATAGCGGAAATACTCCACGGCATCCGGCATCACCTCTGCATCTGTCTGCATCCATCTAAGGAAGGCAGGGGTAAACGCAACCCCCGTCACCGTCAGTACCACCCCGCTTGCAATACCAAACGCCAAAATCGTATGAACGGCACGGGAAATCTGCTCCTTGTCGCCCGCTCCGAAAAATTTGGAAATCACCACGCCGCCACCCATTGCCGTTCCCATAAAAAAACTTATCATCAAAAAAATCAACGTACCCGACGAAGTGACCGCGGCAAGCGCGTTCGTCCCCAAAAACTTGCCTACAATCAGCGCATCCGCCGTATTGTAAAGCTGTTGGAACACCTGACTCAAGAAAATAGGCAGCGCAAAGCCCAGCATCAGGGAGTACGGATTGCCCTGCGTCATATCCTTTACATGGGAAGCGTCTCCCTTACCTGCATCTCTTTTGGAGGGTTCCCCTCCTCCGTCATATTTAACGCCATTCCTTACGCGCAGCATCTGCAGCACACTCCTTAGCAAAAAAATGAAGACTCCTGACTTTCAGCATAAGACAGAGCTGCAGATAAGTCAAACTATTTTTCCTTTTGGGGATATTCCACATTGTTTTTATCACAATAATCCTTTACCGCCGCCTTGACAGCTTCCTCTGCCAGCACGGAACAGTGCAGCTTATGCGGCGGCAGACCGTCAAGCGCTTCCGCCACCGCCTGATTGGTTAACTGAAGAACCTCCGTCAGCGGCTTTCCTTTTATCATCTCCGTCGCCATCGAACTGGAAGCAATCGCGGAGCCGCATCCAAAGGTCTCAAATTTTACGTCCGACACAACGCCGCCGTCGATTTTCAGATATATTTTCATAATGTCGCCGCACTTGCTGTTGCCCGCCACGCCGACGCCGTCCGCGTCTGCAAGCTCCCCTGCATTTTGGGGATTGCGGAAATGCTCCATTACTTTTTCACTGTATAGTGCCATAGGTTTTCTCCTCCTACCAATGCAGCTCACACTTACCGGTTGCCCCCTTAAAGTCCCAGCGCAAATAATACCTGTTTTTTGCGTCTAATTCCAATTTTCCTGAAGGAGACTGCCGGTTTAGTTTCAGCAGCTGCTGCTTTTTCTTATCCAGCAGAATCACCTCTACATTTCCTTTTGACAACTGCGCTTCCAAGGTAAACTCATATGTTCTGCTTTCACGAAATCTTCCCACATACCTGACCCAGCCGGTACACGAATCCAAAGCTGCCTTGTGGACATTTCTGCCGCGGCGAAATACAAATAAAATTGCAGCTATACTCTTTAACACTCCAAAACCCTTACAATACAGCAGATATACAAAGGCAACAACAACTGCAGTTAAGACTGCGGCATGTAACCATCCGCTCATACCTTTACCTCCGAAAGAATTTCTATTTGCTGCTCTGATTCTATCACGGAGAGCTTTTCTCTTCAAGCCACAGTTCATAAAATCGCCGGTGCTTCATTCCGTTAAAGAATAAATCTTAATTTGCCGCTTATTTTCTCCTTCCACAAAGGGGAGAGATTTCTAAGACGTTCCACCGCCTTCGGTACAATCTTTAAAATCTGTTCTACTTCCTCTTCCGTATTGTCCGCATCAAGGGAAAGACGCAGGGAGCCGTGCGCTATCTCGTGGGACCTGCCGATTGCAAGAAGCACATGGCTGGGCGCAAGAGATCCCGATGTACATGCCGAACCGGAGGAGGCGCAAATTCCCTCGTCATCCAACAGCAAAAGCAGGCTTTCTCCCTCGATGCCTTCAAAGCAGAAATTTACATTTCCCGGCAGTCTTTTGTCTGCATCGCCGTTCAGTACGGAATGCGGAATTTGGGAAAGTCCCTCTATCAGTCTGGTACGCAGTCTTATCAGCCTTTCCTGCTTTTTCTGCCTGTCACGGCACGCTTCCTCCAGCGCCGCCGCCATGCCCATAACGGCGGGTACATTCTCTGTCCCTGCACGCTTTCCCCTCTCCTGCGCACCCCCTGCAATCAGGCTTTCCAATGCCATCCCGCGCCTTGCATAAAGCGCACCGATGCCCTTCGGTCCGTGAAATTTATGTGCCGACAAGGATAAAAAATCAATATTCTGCTCTTTTACATGAACAGGCAAATGCCCCACAGCCTGCACCGCATCCGTGTGGAACGGCACTTTCTTTTCGCGGCAGACAGCGCCGATTTCCGTGACCGGTAAAACGGAACCAATCTCATTGTTTGCATACATAATCGTCACAAGACAAGTATCCTCCCTGACTGCCTCTGCCACTTGTTCGGGATAAACCATGCCGTTTTCATGCACCGGCAGCAATTCTACAATAAAGCCCTCTTTTTCCAGCTTCTGCAGGGTATGAAGTACTGCATGGTGCTCAAAAGCAGTAGATATCACATGCTTTTTCCCTTTTCTCTCCCCACTGTGGGCAGCAGAAAGAATTGCCTGATTATCCGCCTCGCTGCCGCCCGAGGTAAAATAAATCTCCTGCGGCAGCGCACCGATGCAGGCGGCTATACGCTCCCTCGCCGACCACAACGCCTCTGCCGCTTTCTGTCCTTCCCCATACAGGCTGGAAGGGTTGCCGAACCTTTCCCTCATATACGGCAGCATAGCTTCCATGGCTGTGCTGCTCATTCTTGTAGTTGCCGCGTTATCTGCATAAATCATAACCTTGCTCCCTTCTGCCGCTTTCTGATTTTGAAACCGCCTGCCCCATCTATTCTGATTCGGGCAGGGCTTTTGACACCCGAATCCTATTCTGCAAAAAGCGGCGTAGAAAGGTATCTGTCCCCCGTATCCGGCAGCAGTACCACAATCAGCTTTCCTTCATTTTCAGGTCTTTTTGCCAGCTCTATGGCGGCATGTGCCGCCGCGCCGGAGGAAATGCCCACCAATACCCCTTCCTTACGTCCAATCAGCCTGCCTGCGGCAAACGCATCCTCGTTGGATACGGTTATGATTTCGTCATATACTTCCGTATTTAAAATCTTGGGGATAAAGCCTGCGCCGATGCCCTGAATTTTGTGCGCTCCCGCCACGCCGGTGGACAATACCGCAGAAGAAGCGGGTTCTACCGCCACTATTTTTACCTGCGGCTTTTTTTGCTTCAAATATTCCCCCACGCCGGTGACGGTGCCTCCTGTGCCGACGCCCGCCACAAAAATGTCGACTGCGCCGTCCGTGTCCTCAAAAATTTCCGGACCCGTATGCTCGATATGCGCCTTGGGATTGGCTGGATTTTCAAACTGCCCGGGTATAAAGCTGTTCGGAATTTCCTTTGCCAGCTCCTCTGCCTTTGCAATCGCCCCCTTCATGCCCTTGCTCCCTTCCGTCAACACCAGCTCGGCGCCGTATGCTTTCATAAGCTGGCGGCGTTCCACGGACATGGTTTCCGGCATCACAATGATAATGCGATACCCCCTTGCCGCAGCCACGGCTGCAAGCCCGATACCTGTATTGCCTGATGTCGGTTCAATGATAACCGAACCTGCCTTCAGCGCGCCAAGACGCTCCACTTCATCGAGCATCGACTTCGCCACGCGGTCCTTGACAGAACCCGCCGGATTGAAATATTCCAGCTTTGCCGCCACCCTCGCCTTTAATCCAAACGCCTTTTCTATGTGCGTAAGCTCCAAAAGCGGTGTTTTTCCAATGAGCTGCTCCGCTGATGTATATATATTTGCCATGGTTTTCTCCTCCTTTTTTTACCCCTGCTGCACAGCCGCAAAACCGTGCTCCAAATCTGCAATAATATCGTCAATATGCTCCGTACCGACGGAAAGCCGGATGGTGCCGGGATAAATCTCCTGCTCTATAAGCTCCTGCTTCGTAAGCTGGGAATGCGTGGTGGTTGCCGGATGAATCACAAGGCTCTTCACGTCCGCCACATTAGCAAGCAGGGAAAAAATCTGCAGATTGTCAATAAACCGATACGCCTCCTCTTGTCCCCCCTTGATATCGAATGTAAAAATAGAAGCCCCGCCGTTCGGAAAATATTTTTCATAAAGCGCATGGTCGGGATGCGCCGCAAGGGAAGGATGATGAACGCGCTCCACCAGCGGATGCCCCGCCAGATATGCCACCACCTTTTTGGTATTTTCTGCATGGCGCTCTAAGCGCAGGGACAAAGTCTCCACTCCCTGTAAAAGCAAAAATGCATTAAAGGGAGAAATCACCGCGCCGGTGTCGCGCAGCAGAATTGCCCGTATATAGGTGGCAAAAGCTGCCGGACCCGCCGCATCCACAAAGGATACGCCGTGATAACTGGGATTGGCGTCCGCAATGGCAGGATACTTCCCGCTCTTCTTCCAGTCAAACTTGCCTGAATCTATGATAATACCGCCCAGCGTCGTCCCATGTCCGCCAATGAATTTGGTGGCGGAATGTACCACGATATCAGCGCCGTGCTCAATAGGGCGAATCAGATAAGGTGTGCCAAAGGTATTGTCAATCACCAGCGGCAGACCATGCCTGTGGGCAATTTCTGCAATGGCGTCGATATCCGGAATATCACTGTTCGGATTCCCCAGCGTCTCCAGATAAACCGCCCTCGTATTTTCCCCAATAGCAGCCTCCACTTCCGTCAGGTCATGTACGTTTACAAAGGTTGTCGTGATGCCATAATGGGGAAGCGTATGCGCCAGCAGGTTATAGCTGCCTCCGTAAATGGTCTTTTGGGAAACGATATGCCCGCCGTCCGGCGCAAGCGCCTCGATAGCATAGGTGATAGCCGCCGCGCCTGAAGCCAGCGCAAGCGCCGCCACGCCGCCCTCTAACGCTGCCAGCCTTTTTTCCAGCACATCCTGTGTGGAATTTGTCAGTCTGCCATAAATATTGCCTGCATCCGCAAGTCCGAAGCGTGCCGCCGCATGTGCGGAATTTTTAAACACATAGGAGGTTGTCTGGTAAATCGGCACCGCCCTTGAATCAGTTGCCGGGTCAGGCTGCTCCTGTCCCACATGTAATTGAAGCGTTTCAAATTTGTACTTTCCCATCCTGTTTTCCTCTTTTCCTTTTGTTTTGTTTGGGCTGTTGACACCCGAATCCTGTTTTTTATGATTTGATTTCTGTCATCTTACTCCTATTAACCTACTTTGTCAATAGGTTAATAGGATTTTATTTTGGCAATACTTGAATTACATAGTTGCCTTGCGTTATAATAGGTTTTGGAAAATACTTGAGAAAGGCTGGAATATCATATGATTTCAACAAAAGGAAGATATGCTCTTCGTGTGATGCTTGATTTGGCGCAACAGGATACCGACAGCTTTATCCCGTTAGATGAAATCGCCGAAAGACAGGGCATTTCAAAAAAATATCTGGAGATTATCTTAAAGACACTTGTATCCGAAAAGCTGCTGCAGGGACTGCGCGGCAAAGGCGGCGGCTACCGGCTGACGCGCCGCCCTGCCGCATATACCGTCGGCGAAATTCTAACGCTGGCAGAAGGAAGCCTTGCAACCGTCGCCTGCCTGCAGGCAGGCGCGGAGCCTTGCGTAAGGCGGGACACCTGCCTCACGCTTCCCATGTGGCAGCAGTTCGACCAACTGGTGCATGACTTTTTCTTTCACATTACCTTGGAGGATTTGCTGAAGCCGCCTGCCTGACACCGTATCTGCCGCCCTCCCCGCGGGTAATCACAAGCGGCTCTAAGGAATATGCCGTCACACGATATCCCGCGGCGGTGAGCGATACGGTAAACGCTGCCATACCGCCCTTAATACAGCTTTCCTCATCCTGCGCGCTGACATAATTGCCAATGGAATAATAGACTAACATCTCGTGCCCATCCCCGTCCCGCAGCATTTCATAAGGCTGCAGGGCATGGGGATGAGAGCCTACTACCACGTCGGCTTTTCCTTCCAAAAACACCTGCGTCCACGTTTTCTGGAATTCGTCCGCTTCTTCCCCGTACTCCGTGCCCCAATGGGCAAACACAATCACAAAGTCCGCCTCTTCCCTCGCCTCCGTAAGCTCTCTGCCCACCCGCTCCTTGTCATCTAGCAGCGGCAGAATATAGGGATTGTCCTTTGGCGGTTTCAACCCGTTTGTGCCATAGGTGTAATTGAACAGTGCAAAGCGGATACCATTTCTGACAATTATCTCATAGGGGCAGCTTTCCGCGTCCTCTTTTGTCCGTATCCCCATACAGACGACGCCCCGCGAAGCAAAAAACTCTCTGGTAAAGTAGGCGCCCTCCGCTCCCCTGTCCAGCATATGATTGGTGGCGCAAGTCACCACGTCAAAACCTGCAGACACCAGCGCCTGCCCTGCCTGCACCGGCGTGCCAAAGCGCGGATATCCTCCATACTGCGCCGGATTATCCACAAGCGGCGTCTCCTGATTTATCACTGCCACATCGCTTTTTGCAATGATATCCGTTATATTTTCATATAAAAAACCAAAATCCCCGTCATGGTTTAAAGCATACCGATAGATGGGCTCATGCAGCAGATTATCCCCAAATACCACAAAGGAGACTGCCGTCTCCTCCTTGGTAAAGCCCCACTCATCCCACCGCCAGCGGCTCACTGTCCCATCCGGCGCGGTGAGAAAAAGCCTGTAAAAAGGCGCGCTCCCGCCGCCTGCCGCCATAACCGCCACATCCTGTCCAATATCCGAGGACATCCATTTGGATTTTATTTCCCCATTTCCATATTCATATACAAAAATATGCTGCGACCATTTTTTTTCATCCCGCTCCACCCAAAAAGGCTTACTGCCACCGTACCGCCCAATCCTCCAGCACAAAAGTATCAGCTCGTCCGCGCCGTCATTGTCAATATCACAGGATAACGCCGCCTGCACTTTTACACCCTTCGGCGAGTTCCACACGGGAGCGCCGCCGTATCTTACTTCTACGGCTCTGTCTGTCAGCAGAATTTCATAGCCTCCCGTGCCGTCAAAAAAAGAAGTCTCCTGCCACGAAACCCAGCGCGGCAGAAAAGCGCCGTTTTTCCACAAAAGATATAAAATGGCGCCGGTTATTACAGGCGCCATTATGATGACTGCTATTTTTTTCATTTATCTCTATTCCCATTCCGTCCGGCAGCGGTAGCTGTCAGTCCAGTTCGGTCTCTCCACCGGCTTATTCTGGTTGTAATAACCCTCTTCATTCGCCTCAAAGCCCATCATCACCCGCCATTTGGAATCCGTCAGCCTGTCATTTATCGGCCACGGGAACTGGTAGAAGGAATATACGCTTCCTACTGCGACGCGCAGGCTGCCGTCCACCTTTACTACCACATAGATGCGGGAAGGATTGCCGGTTGCCACCTCCAGCACGCTGCCATTGGGGTCTGTCGCAATATCCACCACCACTGCCGCCGGATATTCGTCGGCAAATACATACTCTCCCTCTTCTTTTAATGCCTCATACCAAAAATGCTCCAGATTGCCGCCGTATTCTTCAATCAGCCGGTATTCCGCATCCGTAAGCGTCTCGTCTCTAAGCTCTTTATCGGAAATCACCTTAAGCTGTGCCGCCAGCTCCGACAGGCGTGACAAATTTGCTTCATCGGAAGTGCTCAGCATGCCATATGTCTTTAAGCCCTCCCTCGTGGCATCCGCAAGACGTGCGAACCTTGCATACACCTCCGGCTCCGGCTCCACATATCCCCTGAAATCAACGATTTCTTCGTCTTCGCCGCCGCCCATTTCCGCCATCACCTGCTTGGCGTAGAGCACTGTGTCATGCTTTAACTCCGTGAAGCTGCCTGCAAAGCACTCCAAATCCTTTTTCAGCCATTCCTCACTCTGCATAAACATAGGGTAGCCCTCCCCCTTTACGGTAAGCAGGGGACGAAGCGTATTTAACCAGCCCGCATACAGACTTGCAGACCACAATTCGGGATTATCCTGCGCAAAAGCTTCCCGCAAGGAGTTCATATTGTCCAGATAACCCGCATATGCCGTATCGCCGTTCTCTGTAAGAAGCTGCAGCGCAACGTCGCTGCCGAGCGCTGCCGGTACATCCAGCACATCGGGAAGCATACGCTGTTCCACGCTGCTGTGAACCAGACACTGCATAATTTCCGCATCGATGGTGAAACGCTGTCCCATAAAACGGAAGCCTAAAATAACATTGTCCGCACCATCGGCTATCGGGATGGAATTAATCTTCGGCGGGGCAAGCTGCGCCGTTTTTTCATGAAACGCTGCAAACGCCGCCTCATTTGCAATCAAATCCTTTGTGGCAACCACCTCGCCATACGCCTCCACAATCAGCGGCACATACTCGCATACGCCCAAATCGTCGCTCGCGCCCGCAAAGAACGCAGTCACGGCATAGATGGATTCCCACAGCGCATAACTCTCCTCATCCCCTGCAAGCGCTTTCGCCATCAGCAGGGCGCTTCTGTCCATATCGATATTTTCCTGCAGAAAATGCACTCTGCCGTACCACATCATCGCCCTGAAATACCGCTCCAGCTTCTCGTCACCCTCATAATACCCTCTGGGAATATACTGAGAGTAATCCTCATTGATTTCCGTTACCTCACAGACCCCTATGCCGTCGGCACGTTTTATGTTATCGAGCTCATATGCGACCGTGTCCGCCACATAATCCGCCACCGCCGTATTATCGTCAAGCAGCTTGGCGCCCACCGTAAAAAATGCCACATTCCGCCTTGCCGCATTTTCCCATTCCGTGCCGACAAGCGCATCGTACTGTTCCTGACTGGCTGCAAGCATTTCCTTGCTTAACTGTAACAGGCTGTCGGAAAGATAACTTTTCTCAAGATTCTTTAATAAGTGGCTGAAATACAGATGATAGGTATGCATCATGGAATCCACAGTCACAAAATTGGGAATCTGGTTATAACGGTTTACTTCATATATCTGGAAAAATTCGCTGCCCGCGCTGTCATACACAACAAAACCATTCTGCAAAAGCTTTGCCGCCGCTCCCTCCTCCATATAAAAATCATCCCAGTTGTCCACATTGCTAAAATCGGAAGCCACCGTATAGGGGGCTACGCTGGGCGTTACGCCTGTTTCCTCATTTTTTTCCGCCTTTATCAGAGAAGGTCTCTCTCCCATTACAAGAGGTACTGCATTTCCCGTTTTTTCCGGCTCACCGGTACTCTCCGGCGTCGCAGACGGCCTGGCGTCAGTCTCTTCCCTCTGTACCTGCTCCGTATTTTCTCCATTGTTCTCCTGCTTTGGCGCCGCACATGCGGCAAAAAGACTCACCGCCAAAACAAGTGCCATTACCCTGCCCGTTTTTCTTTTCTTCATACCAATCCTCCATGCCGCCTGCTTTGCGGCAGCGCCCATCTGCAATTTCATTTGAGCGCCCACAATACTACTTTGTTTCGATTTTTAGTATAGCATTACTTTGAAAACAGCACAAGCCTCCAAGCCGCTCTATTTTATGAATCTTTCTTAAGATTAGGATGGCAAATGGGCAAACGTAGTGCCAAGCTGCACATCAAATCCAAGTGCCTGATACATGCTTTCATCACAGGGGGCGCAGCAGACGGTCAGACTTGCAATGCCTTTTTCCCTGCACCAATCTTGTGCCGCCCGTGCAAGTTTTCGGGCAATGCCTTTCTTGCGGAACACCGGTTCCACATAAAAATCTTCAAATACACCCGTGTTCCGGCAGGCAAAGGTAGAAAAGCATTCCGCCACGCTGCACATTCCGACAGACCGGTATCCGCGTTTTGCCACAAAAAATGTAATTTTCCCGTCCCTGACCGCTTGTGACAACAGCTCTTGCCTCTCTTTTGTCAAAGCCTCTTCTCCAATTTCTTTTAGAAATCCGTTCTCCAGCTTCCCAAGCTGCCAATCCTCCGAATCAGAGAGCATTTCTATGTGAACGGGAACCTCCTCTTTCGGCGGCAGCATCATAAGCGGTTCGCCCCACTCATCTGCGCCATTCTTGAGAAAGCCGAGGCTTTCCCAAAAATGAAGCCGCCGTTCGCTGCCTCCATAATTCAACTCTGCATAAAGTGCACCATTTTCTTCTGCCCAGTTTAACAGCGCCCCGGCACATGCCCTGCCTGTACCATTCCCCCGAAACGCCGGATAGACACAATATTCCATGATAAAGCATTTGCCGTCTTCCGTAGTATAAATCACCGGCATGGCAAAACCGATATCCTGCCCATTCCTTTGAAAAAACAGATAATGGCACCGATTCTGCCTGCGGTCATGGATTTTCTGCATACTTACTCTGTATTCCTCTCCCAGAAAGTACGCTCTGTCCTTGTCCTCCCTGTCCGGAATCTCAGGGAAAATGTCCCGTTCAAAATAAAGGCGAAGCTGCATCCAAAAAGCGGCAATATCCGTTTCTGTGACTGCTTCACGGATGGTAATTGTATTTTTCATTTTAGTCCTCATTTCTGCGCACATTTTATTCTCCTATTCTCATGAATCCTGTATGGAATTTTGCGGCAAAATCGTGTATTTTCTTTTTTTCTTATGGCAAAAACCTTCCCATTCTTTCCTATCCATAATGAGAATCCGCTCTCCCCAAATTTGCATTTCTGTTACCATTATACACATACATATACATTTCTGCAATGATCCGAATTCCATTCTTTTATATTTATTTTGTACTGAGACAGACTCACCAAAAAAGGCATAAAGGTTCTTTTCTTTCCCCTTGCAGTCTGCTATAATAAACCATACAAAAATACGCTGTTCACAGCAAACACTTAAAGGGTATTTAAAAAGCGCAAAAATGGAGAAAGGAGGGATGTTGTGTGGATAATGGGCTTAATGCAAGACTTTTATATGAGTGGAATACAGAAAAAGCCCATTTGGATTTTACCATCACCAAAGCGGAACTCCAGCTTGTAAATGTGAATAAACGCCTGCAGAGATTACGGCAGGACTTGCTTATCTATAGTGGAATGCTTGTCCTTCCATTGCTTCTGATTTTTTTGTTGCTGTATATACTGGGAAAATTTCTCCCAACACCTGCTTCCTATGTATTATATGTTCTTGCTGCTGGGTTTACTGCGGCACTGGCATGTGTCTATATCATGGCTTTTCCTTTTTTTCTTTTTTATCTGATAAAAGCCATCTCTCTGAGTTTACTCAACAGGGAGAATCCGGAACGGACAAAACACTTGCTGCCGCCGGAGACGGGAAAAAGGCATAAAGAAACGGAGAAGGAAGCAACTTACCGCATAGAGCAGCAAAAACTAATCCATGTATTAAGCCGATACTACTTGTATCAGGATACGATGGAACAGCTTCGCCAAAAAATAGAGGCTGCTTCTATCTCGTTAGAAGATTTGCAGCAGGAATTAAAGCAGTTTACTTACTATGAAACTATTTATCCGGCAAACGGATTTACCAGTCCGATGATGAAAAAAGCCAGAAACATGGTGTTTATCGTTCTGTTCGGAATATTAGCCGGCATTGCTTTTTTACTGTACATAAACAGATAGCGGTAAACGACTGTCTAGGGCAGAAGTAAGGGCAGCTATTTGCTTCCTTTTACGGAAAGCCTATGTATTACATACCAAATGCCGTTGTATTCCAATTGCGCATCGTACTGCAATATTACTCGAGGTTTATATCTTCCCAAAATCCTCTAAAGTCCTTTTCTTCCGGTCTCTTGGTATTTACCCTCTTTCTGATTTCTAAAACCATCTTCATTATTTCTTCTTTTGTATGCGGGCTATCTTCCATTACTTTTTCTACGTCAATCTCTTTATGCTTCGTTTTTATCAGCTCATCTATAATGTCAGAGACTTGTTCTACAAATACTTCTTCCATAATTGCATTTTGGGTCTTTTCATCTGCTCCCTCATACTCATCATAATATGCGCTAATATACTCGGAAAATCTTTTTATCTTCTCTGGTGAATCCAAAAAATCAGATACTATTTCGTCCTCACGGCTTCTTTTCCTTCTGCCAACATATAGCCTAAGTTTATTTAGTACCTTTTTGACAATATCATATGAAGCATTCCCAATCAATCCGCTTGCAACTGCTATCGCTACAAAATTTAAGATTTCTCCGCATTGCTCTGTGTAGTAATATTTTCCCTCATCTTTTTCGTTTTCATATTGTATACGGCAGGTCCATCCTCCGAAAACCGCCTGTCTTATACCCTGCATGATTCTTTCATACTCTGATATCGGTATACTCTTACCGCAAATTGGACACACTAATAATTCCCTGTCTTCCGCCTCGTATATCGATGCACAATGAAAACATATTTTTCTAAAGTCATCTTCTCTATGATTCACTTTCTTTTTTCCTCATCCTTTCTTCCTCTCAATTGCGGTAAATTATTTAAATTCACCATTTCCAAAGTCCGCAACTGTTGTACTGCCAAATGGCGTAACTATTCCATTCTCTCTTTCTGGTTTTTTCCTTGGTTAATCAAAACTGCTGTCTTTAAGCTTGTGGAATCTTTCATAATGTATAACTGAACTTCTGGAGATATCTAAGTTGCAAAAGACATCGCAATATCGCTATGAGCATATGTTCCACCATATCGCCCTGCTTTTGAAACAATACTGATGACATTCATCTGTACAATCCACTTTGTCGGTGTCATAACAAAACGATTTAACCCCGCCTCATTTTTAACCGCCTCGAATTGCACACGGTTAAAGTCTGGATTATGCAACTCTTCCCAAACGCCTAAAAATTCTATTATGTTATGATTCCACATCCAGTTTTGAATCACAAATCTTGGGACAGCTTCATTTCTATATTTTACAATATCTGTTAATGAGATAAATTCATTTTCAAAATGTGTTGGATAAATGCCAATATCAATACCTTTAGCATGAACAGTCTCTTTCACAATTTTCGCCATACACGTTCTCTTATTCCCATATCATAAGCCCATGCAAAATGTCTCTTAAAACGCCTATCCTCTGCTTAATCTACAAATCATTTTCTAAGCATTCCTCCTTATCTTCCCACATCTTCCGATACACTTCAATATAAAATTTGATGCAACTCGGATATACATAGAAATATCTTCTGCACACTCTTTTTATATAACCCAATAATTTTCTCCCTTTTCGGAAAAGCGTATCCTGTGCATAATACAATACTTAACTGTTCTATCAACCGAATGCCGCTTTATTCCTCCCAGTGTTCAAGCTCATCAGCCGGATAAGCTTTCGTCCAGTGATATGGCTGTAATTCCCTTAATTCCACAAATCGGATTTTTTCCTCTTTGGTTGTAACTGCCACTTGTACATCCTCGCCCCAATATCGCAATCTCTCCTGACAAATGCCACATGGCGATAATACTCTATACGGAGAGTTTTCGTTATCACGGATAAGGCACATGCAGTGCGTCACTTTTTCATTGTATTTGTGAGCCTCAAGCATAGCTCCCAGTTCAATACATACAATTGCAGAAGCATTAGCGGTTTCAATTGAAACGCTTGTGAAATAGTTTCCCTTAGACGTGTGGATAACGCCAGCACCACCCCAACCGACAGGATACCTCTTTTCTATCAATTCCATCGCTCTCTGATACATCTCATTTTCTATTTCGTAATACCTCATAAAGCTCTCCTTAATTTTATAGTTATCTCCTCTTTTTCAGTGGGTACACAATTCCGAAAAGGGAGATAATTTTTTATCACAGGCAAAATCCAGTAAATAGCCAAGAAGATATGACAATTTATCTTCTCGCACTTCCTTACCGCACACATCTTCAACCAACTGCAAATACACTTCATACACCTCTTGATATACTTGGACTATCCGTTCTGCAATCAGCAATATATTGTCATCCGTTAAATCACCTCAAGATACTTGTGAGCAGCTTTTATCGCTTCTATCTTTTCCGCAGATGGATATTTCCTAGGCTGTTTTACTTCTTCTACGTCACATTAATATTAATGACACTATCTGGTGATTTGTGGGACAAAAGTACAATGGTCTCCACATGTTTATCATTGTCCAAACTCATATTTTTGCCAACATCTTAAAAACGTCTTTTTATCTCATCATTTATGTAAATATCTTTTTAGGTTCAATCCTTACCTTTTTCTTTATTGTGCTATGAATATTTTTAATGCTTTCCAAATATTCTTCTTCGACCGGCGATAAGTTCTGTTCCTGATACTTCCTATATTCTTCTGTTGCTTTTTCAATTGCCTGTGCATGACTAATCGTTCCGGCTCCTTGCAACACTTTTTCACCTGTTGTTTTTAAAACATTATCAAGATGCTCCACATAATCTGCCATATACATAGGATTGTGGCGCATAGCTTGAATCTCCGCAAAATCAAAATATCCCGATACAATATTATTTAGGATTTTTAATTCTTCATCATCGAGATAATTTTTTGCGATACTGATATCTTTCAATACAGGAAAATCACCAGAAAAACTTTTCAATCCCATAAAAGGCTGACTGGCGTCTGCACGCTCGTATATAACTTCTGCTGCTGTATGTCCATGTGCCGCATAGTGTAATTTATTTTGTACCATTTTGAAAAATGCAATGGATTCACTACTCTTTGGATCATAATCAACACTTGTTGCATAAAGGTCAAGTACCTGTCGGTACATAACTTTTTCAGATGAACGAATATCCCGAATACGGTCTAATAACTCTTTCCAGTAATTACCGCCACCCAGATTTTTCAGTCGTTCATCATCCATCGTAAAGCCTTTTATCATGTACTCTTTTAAGCGTTCGGTAGCCCATCGACGAAAATTTGTGGCAATCTTGGATTTTACTCTGTATCCAAGAGAAATAATCATATCAAGATTATAGTGTGTTGTATTATAATTTTTTCCATCAGCCGCAGTTGTTCGGAATTTCCGAACAACTGACTCTTCATCCAATTCTTCTTCTTCAAAAATATGCTTGATATGCTCACTGATATTAGATTTACTGGTTTGATAAAGTTCGCATAATTGTGCCTGTGTAAGCCAAACGGTCTCGTCTTCAAATTTAACATCTATTTTTGTCTTTCCATCATCCGTTTGATATATGATGATTTCACTGCCGACAATATTAGAATTATTTTTTTTATTTTGCATGTGCAATCCTCCTTTTATCATAGGATTATTTTTTATAATATATCTTCCTCTTCAAGCATATCAAAATCATCTGCAATTCCATATTCCGCAAGCACAATCTTCAGGAATTCTATATCGGAAGTCAAAGAATCATCTTCAACAATATTGGTATGTGGACACGCGGAGCACAATGGATTATTTTCACTATTCCGTCTACCATAACCACCCGCATTTTTAATCTCTTTTACAATCTTTCCATCAATAATTTCAAAATGCAAAGAAGTTTCATCTGCATAACCAGTTTCTGGAATTAGTCGCTCCGTAAAGGCAAAATACTTAACTGTATGTTCTTCAAGAAACTTATCAAAATAATCTTTGCGAATAAATACAGTTCCACCAACAGGATCTCTATAATATGAATTCTTATTGTTATTACATATTATCACTTTTTCCTTATCGTGAGTTTCCCATGATAAATCTGAAACATTCAATTTAAGATTTAAAAAACTAACAATTTCCGATGGGGGTAGTACCAATGAAGTTTCCTCAAAAACTTCAGAGTGACCATTGATATTCTTTACATCCTTGCAAAGCCAGGGTTTTAAAGTATTATCTGGATACGCCTTCAGTTCACCAAGATATTCTTCCAATTCAATAGTCAAATAGCGAGCATTGCCATCATCATTGATTGTTTCATTTTCCGAAGTACAACACCATAAATCATATGTATCTCTCCACCTCATATCATATTTGTCTTCCTCATGTAACGATACTCTGCCCGCCAACATTACCCATTCTTGATGCTTTAATTTTATTTTTTCAAGAAGATGCAATACATTTCTTCTTGTTAATTCAACATTTCGTACCCAATGAACATCACGTGGCACAGGCATCTCTAATGAGTTTATTACATAATCCCCCAGTCTTTCTATAAAATCCTGATACGTTAGAATTGGAGCTGTAATAATAACATCTTCCCCATATTCCAAAGGGTCATACACTTCATATCCAATACTATTCTGATTATTATTGTATGTAGCAAACTCATTAGTATAGTAGTTACACATCAAGCTCCCATAATATAAACCTGTTGCAATGTCTACACACTTCATATATACAGAATTATGAAAATCTTCTTCCCGCATATTCATAGATTTTCTATCCGCCGGAATGTTGAAATATTCAAAAACATATCTAAAAACAATTTCAAAGCTTTCCAAAAAAGAGTTCATATCCATTGCTTCAATCTCTGCCATTGGTTTTATCTCTGGCATAATCATTTTTTCAAATGCCATTAATCCACTACAATTTCCACCGCAAACACAAGAATATTTTCTGCAGAGATAATCGTTTATCTTTTCTATTTCATACTTATCGTTTATAAGAAAACGAGTGTACATGTCTATATGATCTTTTCCCCAATATCTAAATGGCAAAAAATCTTTATTCATAAGATCAATGCTAAATAATATGTCATTCAAATAATCTGAAACAACAGCATCTTTATTATATTTAAATAAGTTTTTCCTGTTCCACTTAATATAAGAGTAAGGATTCCCAAAATAAGTCGAAATTCTGCGAATGCTTTTTGCTGTCAGATTATCCTGCTTTTCGATAATCTTATTATAAAAGTCTAGAATTTTACCGTTATCCTTTTTTATTTGGCTTAGAACGTAAATAATAGCTTCTTGTATATAAAAATCAAAAATTTTTTCATATTCAACAATAAGTCTATCAACATAACCTTCATTCTTGGAAACCACCTCATATAGTAGTTTCATTGCCAAACATCTAACATCTTTATTAGGTGCTGCACAACAGAGCAATCCAAAAGAAAATGCCTCATCATCTCTTCTGTCTTCTCTGTCATTTAATGTCGTAAAGTACAACACATTTTTCAGCCTATTCTTTATCCCATTTTGGAAACGATACCCAGACAATGTGTTTGACAAATCACATAACCTTTCACGACTTGCACAATAATAATTAAATAAGTAATTGCTACAGTTAAATGGTTTGTCAGTATATCCCCCCATCGCCTGCAATAATGTACTATGGTCAATAGGTTTAAACATCCTCAGAAAAGTTGCAATATTCTCTCGTTTAAAATGAACTTTAACCAAAGTATTAAAATCCAGATTCTCAATTAGCTCTGTACCAATTAATAAGTTCTTTATTTTCTCATAATCTGGAGACATATTATCGAATATTGCTATAATCAAGGCTTCTTCAAGATTATACAAAGACTCTATTTTTGATTTTATAATACTAATCTGTTCCTCATATTTTTTTCCTCTGATATCTTCAAATAAGGAACGGGCAATCAAAAAATCTGTCAAAGAATCAATAACAAAGTAATATCGCTTTTTATTATCACTTTCATAGCAATCCATAAAACCCATCTGTATCATGGATGGAAGAAAGTTTTCTCCTGTTTTAATTACTGAGAGTAGACTATTCTCATCAATATGCTTTTCCCCATTCCTATACATCCATTGAGCAACTCTTTTTGTATCTTTCCAAACATCTATACCTTGGCAAGTTAAGTGATCCTTAAACACCTTGCCTATGGTCTTTTTTACATATTGCTCCAAAATAAAAGTGATAGACGCAATTCCATTTTCAGTTTCATCAACAATCTTTTTTGACGATAGTACATCACATAGCATGCTTAACAATAATGCATTATTTGAATACAAAATATCTTCATACATATATACATCCGGTACAGATAGCTTAAGTATTTCACTTAATGCGGATTCAAAGGATACACCTGGAAACTTATACTCATATTCTGATATTTCTTGATACTTTTTTAAAATCATATTATCCATTGAATTTGTTCTATACGATATTACAATTCGTATTCTAGGATATTTCTTTAGTTCCGTTAAAACACCTAGTAAATTATGCTGACCTTCCTCAGACATTTCATTTATTGCATCAACGATAAAAACAAATCCTGCACGACTTGCTCTTATTATTTCTTCGACATCAATATTGTTTGTGTTCTTTTCAAACTTTCCATATATGCACAAATGCTCAATATTTTTTTGTTCCAATTGTTCTTCAAAACATTTTATAAAATAACTCTTACCAATACCACCTTCTCCTGAAATTAAACAAAAACTATGGAGTTTCACATATGTTTCTATTTCATATAAACTTAATCCGCACCAAGAATCTTTCAAATTATGTATATCTGAAATTCTCTTTGCTACTTCGTGTAAAAAAGTTGATTTTTCTGAAAAAAAAGCATCATACTTTGTCAACACTTTTTCTAATGATGCTATTTCATGTTCCACTTCCTTGTCTTTCTGATATTTTCTAACTTTTGGAAGTACTCCCAAAAGATAATCCATAAACTCTGGAGCTTCCCATTTCATAACATATGCAGGGTCACTAATAGCTTTCATTCTATCTTTTTGATTTTTATTCAATACGTTATAATCCATGAGAACTCCCTTCCTTCAAAATAATTTCTTTATTTCCATCAACTCCACTGCTCTAATCGACTCCTGCCCAACCTTACACTTACTATCAACCATAAATTGAAGTATATTGGCATCATAATAAAACACAGTATATTCGTATTTACTCTTTATATCATTCCAAAATGCTCCAACGCATCCTCTATTGCCTTTCTCTTCTTTTCTGGACACTTCGGCTGTCTGGAATTTTCCGATTTTGGCAGGTTATAATTTGCCCTCTCAATAATGTCGCATTTCTGCTTTACCTGTGCAATATACAAGTTGCTGACTTTCAATCCGCTTTGTTTCAAAACATAATCCTTGATTTCCTCATAGGTTGCTTTGCTCTCCGTAGCCGTCAAATCAAGCTCGCTCATTTCCAATTCCACTTCTATATTCTGTTTTGTATGAAGTTTTGAAAGCAACACGATACTTTCCACATTCGCCGTCCAAGGAAACTGGTCCACTGCCACCGCTCTCTCCACCGCATATCCATTCTCCAAAAAAACCTCCAAATCCCGTGCAAGGCTTGTGGGCTTACAGGAAATATAGACAATCTTGTCCACGCCGTAGCCGATGATTTTAGGAAGCGCTTTGGGGTGAATGCCGTCTCTTGGCGGGTCAAGGATAATCAAATCCGGCTTTTCCGTAAGAGAGTCCAAGACCTTTAGCACATCCCCTGCGATAAACTCACAGTTGGAAAGCCCGTTTGCCTCCGCATTTTTCCGCGCGGCCAAAACTGCCTCCTCCACGATTTCTACCCCGATGACCTTCTTCGCCGCAGGCGCCATAAGCTGGGCAATCGTGCCGGTGCCGCTGTAAAGGTCAAACACCACCTTGTCGGAAGACTGCCCGCCGCCTTGCAAATCGCCGATATATTCCCTTGCCGTGCGGTAGAGCACCTCCGCGCCATAAGAATTTGTCTGAAAAAAAGAAAATACCGATATCTTAAACCGCAGCCCCAAAAGCTCTTCCATAAAGAAATCCTGTCCGTACAAGACCTCTGTTTTGTCACTCTGAATCACATCTGCGGAAGAATCGTTGGTAATATGTAAAATGCCAGTCAGCTTTCCATGCAGCGGCACATTTTTTACCGTCTCACAAAAGCCTTCTATAAGCGCCTGCAGCGGTTCTTCTCCTTTGGGAGGCTGGGAAGTCGTCACCAACGCTGTCAGAATTTCGCCGGTTTTAGAAGCCTTTCTCACCAACAAATGCCGCAAAAAGCCTTTGTGCGTCAATTTGTGAAAAAAGTCCGTGCCCTTTTCTGTAAGATACGCCAGCACTGCCGAGAGAATCCGCCTGTAATCCTCATCCACCAGCTTGCATCCGCTTACCGTAACAATATCATAAAAGCTGCCCCGCTTGTGCATACCCAGCGCAAGAGGACCATCCTTCACCTCATCTCCAAAAGAAAATTCCATTTTATTGCGGTACTCATATATTTGGGGGCTCTCCTTGATTCCCTCCCACAAATACGGCTCCTGTCTGCCTGTAAGCACACTGTCGAGCAGCTTCTTTACCTGCTCCGCCTTCATTTTTGCCTGCTCTTCATACGCCATGGACAGATAAGTACAACCGCCGCACAAGCCAAAATGGGAACACGGACTGCCAGTTTCCAAAGATGATTTTTCAATCACCTGCAAAAGCCGGCCTTCCGCCTTCCCTTTTCTCAGCTTATTGACGCAGAAGGATACTTTCTGTCCGGGCAGGCTGTTTTTTACGATACAGGTTTCTTCTCCCACGCGCACGACGCCCTTATTGGGAAAATCCACCCGTTCCACAATGCCTTCGTATACCTGTCCTTTTTTCATGAAACTCCTCCATGCCAAAGCATGTCTTTTATTCTTTATTCTTCCGGTTTTTCCTCTTCAAAAACCTCATCCTCATCAAAGTCATCTTCGAACTCGTCTTCAAACTCGTCCTCAAAATCCTCTAAATAGTCCGGTCTCATATAACGGTATACCGCATATGCAACTGCTGCAACCGCCGCTACTGCGCCGATAATCGCAAGAACCCAGAGAACCGTATGACATTTCTTTTTCTCCTCTTCCTTGTCTTTCCTGCGAAGCAGCTCATTTACCTTTAATTCGTTTGATTTTACCATGTCTACCAAAGCTTCCAGTCTGTTCATAATTAAGCCCGCCTTTCTATACTTTACATAGTATACCTCAATTTAGGAATAGTATATCACGAATCTGTATTTTTTGCTACACTCTTTTCAATTTTGCAAAAGAAGCATACATAACTTTCTGTCCTGCTTTGTCAAACAGCACCGTGACCTTATAGTCACGCGGTTCCTTCTGCATGGATAAAACCGTTCCCTCCCCATATTTTACATGGCTGATACGGTCTCCTTCCGTATAATCCGGCACGGCGGGAGCTCCGATTGCGCTTCCCTTGCTAATCCCTGCCAGTTCATTCAAAGCGCCTATCCCCTGTGCGATATAAGGCTTTCTCGCCGGCGCGGTTGCGCGCGGACGGACAATCGCCTTGGGGCGCGGGTCAAATTTTTCCTGTGCAGGGCGCGCCGCTTCCTGTTCCGTACGTTTTAAACCGGAGGGCGTATTGTCTAAAAGCGCCGCCGGAATCTCTTTTACAAAACGGCTGGGCGCATTGTACTGGGTCTCTCCCCGCACCATGCGCATCTTGGCACAGCTAATCGTCAAATCATCCTTGGCACGGGTAATCCCCACATATGCCAGACGACGCTCCTCCTCCAAATCCGTCCTGTCATCCGAGGTAATAGACATATAGCTGGGAAACAGCCCGTCCTCCATACCGGCAAGATACACATTGGCAAATTCAAGTCCCTTGGCGCTGTGGAGCGTCATCAGAAGCACTCTGTTATCGTTTCCGTCCACATTATCAATATCCGCAACCAGCGCAACCTCTTCCAAAAACTCACTAAGCGTTGCCTCCTCATGGGTTTCCTCATAATATGCCGCTTTGCTCAAAAGCTCGTCAATATTAGAAATACGGTCTTCAGCATCCTCATCATCAGACGCTTCCAGCTCCCTTATATAGCCGGTCTTGTCCAGAATATCCTCCAGCAGCTCTTTTAAGGAAAAATACTCCAGCTTGCTTCGAAAGCTCTGTATCAGCAGCACAAAAGGCTTGATTTTGTCCCCCGCCTTTTTCAGCGTGGTAATCTGCTCCGCCTCCCGCAGTGCATCATAAAAGCTGATTCCTTTTTCCTCTGCATACGCCTGCACCTTGTCTATGCTTGTCTGTCCGATACCCCGCTTCGGCACGTTGATAATACGCCTTGCCGCCATATCGTCCTGCCCATTGTCTATGGTTTTCAGATATGCCAGAATGTCCTTAATTTCCCTGCGGGCATAAAAATTCACCCCGCCCACCACATCATAAGGAATCCCCTCTGCAATCATGCGTTCTTCCAAAAGGCGGGATTGGGCATTCGTGCGGTACAGCACCGCACACTCCTTGTACGCCGCCTCTCCACGCTTTACTTTGTGAAAAATATCATCTGCAATATACTCTGCTTCTTCATACGCAGTATCAAACTGCCTGAAGTGAATGCGGCTCCCGTCTTTCTTGTCCGTCCACAATGACTTTTCTTTTCGGTATTCGTTATTTTGAATTACAGAATTGGCGGCATCCAGAATCATCTGCGTCGAGCGGTAATTCTGTTCCAGACGAATCACCTTCGCCTCCGGATACACCTTTTCAAAATCCAGTATATTGCGGATGTTAGCGCCCCTGAATTTATAGATGGACTGGTCGTCATCGCCTACCACACAAAGGTTGCGGTACTTGCCGGCAAGCAGCCGGATAAGCTCAAACTGCGCCGTATTGGTATCCTGATATTCATCCACCATAATATACCGGAAGCGCTCCTGATAAGAATTGAGCACTTCTGCATCCGCCTTAAACAGCTCCACCGTCTTTACAATCAAATCGTCAAAATCCAGCGCGTTGTTCTTTTTCAGCGCCGCCTGATATTCCCTGTATGCTGCCCCAATATTTTTTTTGTTAAAATCAAACCCCGCATTCAGCTCATATTCGACGGGCGTAATCAGCTCGTCCTTTGCCGAAGATATCGCCGCAAGCAGGCTGCGCTCCTTGTATATCTTCGGATCCAGATTCAGCCTTTTGATAATCTCCTTCATCAGCGTCTTCTGGTCATCGGTATCATAAATCGTAAAATTGCTGCCATACCCCAGCCTGTCTATGTAGCGTCTGAGTATTCTGACACAGGTAGCATGAAAGGTTGCAACCCAGACCTGCTCCGCCCCAAAGCCAATCAGCCGGTTTACCCTCTCCCTCATTTCGCCTGCCGCTTTATTGGTAAAGGTAATGGCAAGAATATTCCATGCATTTACCCCCATTTCATCTATCAGATATGCTACCCTGTGAGTGAGCACGCGGGTTTTTCCGCTGCCTGCCCCTGCAAGCAGCAGGACAGGGCCGTCCGTAGTAAAGACGCCCTGTTTCTGCGGTTCATTTAATGTATCATAAATGCTCATACTGCCTCATTAAACTCCTTTAAAAATTTCCTGAAATCGGGGATTGACATAGGGCGCGCATAATAATAGCCCTGCACCATATCGCAATCCGCATTGTCTAAAAGCGAAAGCTGTTCCTCTGTCTCCACGCCTTCCGCTATCACCTTGTATCCCATGTGCTTCATCATCTTGACAAGATACTTTACAATGACCGGTCCTTTGGAATCCTCGTCCGTGTAAGTAAGGAACTTCTTGTCCAGCTTTATAATATCTGCATCCACGCTTGCCAAAAGATTCAACGAAGAGTAACCGCTGCCAAAATCATCTATGGAAATGGCAATGCCGCTCTCCTTCAGCCTCCGCAGATTGTTTGTCAGCGCGGACAAATCCAACATAAAAATAGATTCCGTAATTTCCGCTTCAATCAGCTTTGCCGGAATTTTTTCTTTTTCCAGCCGGCTTAAGATTTCATCCACAAAACGGGGATTTTCATTGTGCCGCCTCGAAAAATTGACGGATATGGGAACGAGCTGCTCCCCCTGCTCCATGGCGCTCCTTAAATATGCCAGTATCTGATCCAGCACGGCAAAATCCACATTGGTAATAAAACCGTTTTTCTCAAAAACAGGGATAAAGCTGTCCGGATATATCATGGTGCCGTCTGCCCGCCGCCAGCGTACCAGCGCTTCCGCACCAACTACCTTTCTTGATTTTAAGGAAACCTTTGGCTGCAGCCACGCCTGAAACTCACCGTTTTCCAGCGCCGTTGCCATACTTGCCAGAATCGCTTTTTCTGCCTCGTTCTTTTCTTTTATGGTCTGATTGTATACCACCACCACCGTACTGGCAGTATCCTTGCCATATTTTCTCGCCACATTTGCCCTGTCAATCGCAGAAGAAGGCATTTCCTTCACATCCTGCACGCTGCTGAAGCCGGAAACCATAATCAAATTGCTCTGGTCATACAGGCGGTTCATCTCCGCGCAGAATCCCCTTGACATTTTCAGATAGGATTCCATTACGTCATCGGCATCCTCTCCCTCTAAAAGTCCTGCAAAATGGTCTGACGTCACACGGGTAAACCAGATACCTTCCCCCATGCCCCGCAGCTTTTCCGCGAAAGCTTTTAAAATTTTGTCCCCTTCCGTGTAACCGTAAAGCTCGTTTATGTACTGGAAATTGGAAAAGTCAGAATACACAAAATGATATCTGCCCTCCGCATGTTCCCGCATATATTGTCCCGCTAACGATATAAACTTCTGGTACTTCGGAAGTCCTGTCACGGCGTCATAATTAATCTGAAATTCTATTTTATTTTTTTCCTGCTCACTCTCATACAACTGCTGCAGATGATTCAGCAGAATTCCGGCAAGACGGTACAAACCTTCTTTTTCTCCGCTCCAGTCGCGGTCTCTTTTTCTGTCAATAAAAGCAATGCACCCCTGCGCGGCGTCCTCTTCCCCCGTCCGTACAAAGAAAATAGCGCCTACCTGCTCTCCCGGCATCCCCTGTATCTCGTTGCTGCCAAGTGCCAGAATCCCGCGCTCGTCAAAATGCTCGTTGATATAGCGCCACGCTTTGTCTGACCTCTGCAGAATATATTCCTCCTTCTGCCTCTTATCACGCCTGCTCCAGTGATATTTCTTTTCCTTGTATTTATTTTCCATGGAAATGTAGACAATATCGTCAATATCAAAAAAGCTGCAGACTCTGTCGGACGCCATCTTCAGTCCGCTCTCCCTGTCCGGTACATTGTCAAGAAGCTCCAACACAAACAAAACCAGCTCCTCAACGCTGTGAACCACCGTCTCTTCCCTGACATAGTCCTCTTCCTGTTCCCGCTTTATATAGGAGCTTTCGGGAAGCATCCCCTTTTTGCCCGCAGTAATAATCAAATAGCCGTTCTTGCCGTTCTGTCTTATTTGATACAGCGCATAATCCGCCCACTGAAACAGCTTTTCAAACTCTTTGTTGACGCCGGTGCAGCGCACAACGCCTATACTGCAGGAAATCCGAATGTTCCTTTCCTTATCCTCATAGACGCCTCTTACGGTATGATTGAGGGTTTGCAGCCGCTCCTCCAGCTCTTCCTTGGAGATTCCTTCCACAAATATCATGAATTCATCTCCTCCGACCCTGCCCAAAAGCGAGTCTTTAAAAGAACTCTTCAGCTCGTCCGCCACCATGCACAGCACGGCGTCCCCGACCAGATGCCCGTCCGCTTCGTTGATAAGTTTAAAATTGTCCACGTCCAGAATAATCAGCCAGCAAGGAAGCTGAAGCGTCGGATTTTGCAGTCTTGCCCTGATTTTATCCTCTATTGCCTGCAGATTGTAGACGCCTGTCAGGGAATCTTTTTCCAGACTGTCCTTTAACTGCTCTTCCTTTTCCTTGCGTTCATCTATGTTTTTGGTATGTCCGATTACCTTTATGGGCTTCCCTGCGAAATCGCACAGCGTCACACCCTCTATTTCCACCCAATGATATCTGCCGTCCTTATATTTCTTGCGCAGCTCCGTCAAAATGTGCTTTTTGCCTGTATGCAGCTCTTCACAAAACTGTGTGAGTCTGCCGCCATCCTCCGGATGCACATAACCGGACTGCCGGATTGTTTTTATATATGCGCCGGTAATATGCTCGTCGTTGATAACATCTTCTCCCTGTCTGGTGTATTCCATGGTATCCTTTTCAATATCATACTCAAAAAGCATATCCCCCGACATACTGGCAAGGACGTCTAATTTTTTCTTTTCCTGCTCCAACTGATAATAAGTCCGTTTCACTTCCGTGATGTCTGTTATCACGCTTTGCAGCACAGTTTTACCGCTGTTTTGTAAAAGCACCGCCTGCATCAGACGCCATTCCTTCCGCCCGTCCATATAATGAACCGCATATTCCATCTGAATGACATCTCCATCCCTGCCGCCTTCTATTTTGCTTCTGAGTTCCTTCCACTCGCCGGCAGCAAGAAGCCTGTCGTAGTGATTGTCATAGCGCTCGGCAAATTCTTCTGCCGTCACCTTCATTAGTGCAAACATACCCTCATTTGCATACTCCAGCAAAAGACCGTCGTCGTAAACCAGCCGGCACACGCCGCCGGGTATGCTGTTCATCAGCGTACGCAGCTCAAATCGTGCCTCTTCCAGACTTTTTGTAATATCCATATTTCCCCCCGAAAATCCGTCCTTTGCTTTTCCCTTCATAAAAAGCCTCCTAAAACCGATGAAGCTAAACCTCTTTTACATCACTAAAATTCCATGCGTGTATGTTCAGCTCCATAACCGGCGTGCCGCAATATGCGCACACCTTTGCCCCCAAACCGGAAATCGGCGCACCACAGTTAGGACAGTTTACCCCCAGCGCCGCGTCGTCCACATTTTCCACAAAATCCCTGTCCTGTATGTAAATGCATTCTACATTGTACTTGGACTGTTCTTTTGTATCACGGCTGCCCGCCGTCACGCCGCCGTCCTTCGTCTGATAATGATAATATTCCACTGCGGACTGAAATACAACGCTGCGCCTTCCCTTCTGGTAGCGGTATTGGTATATCTCTGTCTGGTGCACCCGAATCTGTTCAAAATGATTGTGCTCCCCTCTCACGCGCTGCATCTCCAGCATCATTTCCAGCTTTCTTTTGAGCTCCGCCGTTCCCTCTGCAAGCACCGACGACTTATCTGCATCAAGACTTCTCAAATAGGAAACCAGTACGTTTTCCGCTCTTTTTTTCATCTCGTCATAATGAAAATCAGGAAAATCCTTCATAATCCGCGGCAGATACAGGCTGGTTGCCGCCGAAACGGATTTGGGCGTCGTCGCATACTCTGCTTCTATTTTGTTAAATCCCTCTTTTAAAGAATTCGTCCCAAAAGCAATTCTGGAAAATTCCTGAATTTTATTTTTTATGGTCCGGTAGGCACAGTAAACTATACCTGCCAGAACCAATAAAAGTACCAGTACAATAATTGTTCCTATCAGCATTGGACTCATTTTATTTTTCTGCTCCGTTATCTGATGTCATTAGAATCGAAAATATCACCGCACTCAGGACAGAATTTTGGCGGATTTTTCGGGTCCTCCGGTTCCCATCCACACTTGTCACATTTGTAAAGCGGTGCCCCCTGCGGCTTCATCTTGCCGCATTCCGTACAGAATTTGCCCTGATTCACACTGCCGCACTCACAAGTCCAGCCTGCTGCCGCGGGCTTTGGCTTTCCACATTCCTCACAGAATCTGCCGCGGTTGTCCGTTTTGCCGCATGCACAGCTCCAGCCCAAAATTGCGCCTGCCGCCGCATTGCCTGCTGCTCCTGCACCGGACATGCCTGTACTTCCTGCCCCAAACATACCGGTACCCTGCTGCATACCTGCGGGCTGTCCCTGCATGTTCTGGTTTTGCTGTCCCATTGCAAAAAGAGAATTGGCATTCATGCCGCCTGTCATCTGTGCCATATTCATGGCTGCGAAGCCCATCATGGCGCCTGCCTCCTTGTTGGAAGCCGCCATCTTCATCGCCTCGCCCTGTGAGCGCGCCAAAAGCGCTGCCGCCATCTCGGGAGACCTGTAAATGGCTGTTTCCTGCGCTTCCTTAATCCGCTTCTCATCTTCTTCGGATGCCTTCATGGAGTTAATCGCCATGGATACCATCTCGATACCACGCAGGTGCGCCCACTTCTCAGAAAGCTCCTCGTTTAAGATATTAGTCAGTTCCATGGTATGTGCCGGAACTGCGCTGTAGACAACGCCCATGGCGGATATCTTTGCAAATGCAGGCTGCAGCGCCGTAAGCAGCTCTGCTTTCATCATCCTTGCCAGCTCGTCGTTCTTGCGGTACACATCAGTTACATTGCCGCTTATGCTGCTGTAGAACATCAGCGGGTCCACAATTTTAAAGCTGTACTCACCGTTACATCTGATGGCAATATCCATCGCCAGATTGATATTGCTGTCCACAATGCGGAAAGGTACCGGCGCAGGCGTCCCGAACAGGTTATTCATAATCTCTTTGGTATTGACAAAGTATACCCTCTGGTTCTTGCCGGTATTGCCGCCCAGAGAAAACCTCTTGCCGACAACGCTGAAGGACTGCTTCAGGTTCTCACCCAGCTTACCGTAAAAGAGAGAAGGTTCCGTGGAAGTATCGTAAATAAACTCTCCTGCTTCCGCACAAAACTCTACGATTTTACCTTGGTCCACAATCAGCATACACTGCCCTTCATTTACTGCGATAATGGAGCCGTTTGTGATAATATCGTCATTTCCTTTGGTATTGCTGTTACGTCCCTGCGTCACTTGTTTGACACCCTTGATAACCAGTACATCGCTTGGTATGGCATCACAGTAGAAATACTCACGCCACTGGTCCGCCAGTAACCCGCCAATCGCATCTTTTGCCGCTCTTAATAAACCCATTTTTGCTCCTCCGTTGAATATGTAATTTTGCTTCTATCATCCAGTTTATGAACACTTATTGTTTTATTGTATCAAGTTTTCTAACTTTTCACAACTCACTTTTACAATTATTTGACCTTTTTCTTTACAAAAGGCTCCCTTTTGCATAAACTGTAATTATAGAATAACATAAGAGGGAGTTAATATCATGGGAAAAAAAGCAACCAAAGCTGCTGATAATATGTACTATCTTGCACGTTACGAGGCTTCTAAAACAAATGACGATTTTACCAGCCGTGAAAAGGCTGCCGAAATCATCGGCATAGACCGCACCCGTCTCGCCCGCATCGAGCTTGGCTCCATCACGCCGTACCCCGAAGAGGTGCTCGCCATGTCCCATACTTACAACTGCCCCGAACTGTGTAATTCCTACTGTGCAAGAGAATGTCCTATCGGCAGGACAAGCGTAAAAGAGGTTATCATCGACGACTTTGACCGTCTGGCTCTGAAAGTTCTGGGCTCTCTGAAAGACATTGACGATTTGCGGATGGCTCTCATCGCCATTTCCGAGGACGGTATTATCTCCGAATCGGAGCGCCCTACATTTCAGCATATTCTGGACTCTCTGGAAAAAATATCCACCAACGCCAAGGCACTTCAGCTCTGGGCAATGAAAAACATACATATTCAGTAATATGCACTTTTTTTAAATTGCCGTAATATAATAAAGCATCACGAAAAACTGGAGGATTCTATGAAAAAATTATTTAGTTTATCGCTGGTGCTTTTGTTCTGTCTGTCCGCTCTGACAGGCTGCGGAAAAAAAGCAGACAGCAGCGGCCTTACCAAAGTAACCTTAAATGAAGTGGCACACAGCATCTTTTATGCGCCGATGTATGTTGCCATAGAAGAAGGGTATTTTGAAGAAGAGGGCATCGATTTGACTTTGGTGACCGGCTTTGGCGCCGATAAAACCATGACCGCTCTGCTGACCGGTGAAGCAGATATCGGTTTTATGGGAAGTGAAAGCACGATTTATACCTATCTGGGAGGTACGCAGGATTACGCCGTAAACTTTGCGCAGCTTACCCAGCGTGCCGGCAATTTCCTTGTATCCCGAGAACCCATCGACAACTTTTCCTGGGATATGCTGATTGGCTCAAACGTCCTCGGCGGCAGGCCCGGCGGTATGCCTGAAATGGTTTTTGAATACATTCTGGTAAAAAACAATATCGACCCCGCTCAGGATTTGCATATCGACCAAAGCATTGATTTCGGCTCTACCGCCGCCGCGTTCTCCGGTGGGCAGGGTGATTTCACGGTTGAGTCACATTATTTACTGCACCCCTGCCACATACTCCTTTCCGCTTCTTGACAGCTCCACCAGCCTCTTGTATCTGCCTTCCCGCTCCATCAATTCCGCATGTCTGCCTTTTTCACATACCGTTCCGTTTTCTAAGACATATATCATATCCGCTTTTTCAATCGTGGAAAGCCTGTGCGCCACCACAAGCGTTGTGCGCCCGCCCATAAGCGCTTCAATGCCCTTTTTTACAAGCTGTTCGCTCTCTGCATCCAGTGCGGAAGTGGCTTCATCCAAAAGCAGTATCGGCGCATTCCTGACAAATGCGCGCGCGAGCGCAATCCGCTGGCGCTGCCCGCCGGACAGACTTTCCCCGCGCTCTCCGACTATCGTATCGTACCCGTTTGGAAACGACATAATAAAGGCATGGGCATAGGCGCGCTTTGCCGCCTCCACTACTTCCTCGTCGCTTGCACCAAGCCTGCCATACCGTATATTCTCTTTGATGCTTGTATGGAACAGATAGGCATCCTGCGGCACATAGGCAATATTGCTCCGCAGTTCTTTTAAGGTATAGCCGGACACCGGTCTTCCCAACACACTGACCGTACCGCTGTCCAACCGGTAAAAACCCAGCACAAGTTTGACTATCGTACTCTTACCGCCGCCGCTGGCGCCTACAAGCGCCGTCGTTTTTCCCCTGTTTGCCACAATGCTTATGCCGTCTATCACTTTTTCACAACCGTCATAGGAAAATACTCCTTCCCGTATTTGAATACCGTCTTTTTGTGAAAAGGACGCCTCTTCCTCTTCCTCAGCACCGCTCCCGCCCTGCTCTTTTAGAATCTGCTCTTCTAAGACCGGCTGATCCAAAATCTCATACACCCTGTCTGCAAGGACAAAGGAATCTATCAGACACCCCCATCCGCTTCCGATATTCCCCAGAAAATAAGACACCATGCCCTGCAGACTGAGAATTGCCACCACCGTTCCAAAATCCACCATACCTGCAAAAGACATAAACACGCCGATAATCAAAATCACAATATTGCACAAAAATCCAAATACCCATTCTACCGCCTGCACGTCAGACATTCTGCGAAACCGTTTCACGGAAGCGTCCGCCGCCTCTGCATTTGCCGCAGCGTATTTTTCCGTCATAACCCGCGCACCGGCAAACATTTTAATCACAGCAATCCCCGCCAGTATGTCAGTCAGCCTTTCCGTACAGACAGTAAGCAGCTTTTGTACCTTGAGCGCCATACTGCGAAGCGGCTTTGAAAGAAGCATGTCAATCTTTACGGACACCAGACTTAACACAAGCACCATAAAACCGATCCTTACGTCCAGCCACAAAATCATACCGATTGCAACGCTGCCGGTTATCACCGGCTTTATGACGCTCTGATGCCTGTTTGCAAGAGAAGTCTTGATATCCTCTACATGAAAGCACAGCTTTTGAATGGAATCAGCTGTGTGGTGGCCTTCAAAGTAAGACATTGGCAGGCGAAACAGATGTGTCATCACCCGAAGACGAAGTCTTTTCATAATCTGCCGAATCTGATACATATAGGTATAGATAACGATGCACCTCGCCAGATTCACCGCCAGAACACTCCCCGCAAGCCAAAGCGCCGACTGGAACAACGTACTGTCAGAAGCCGTCACCGCATTGATAATCCTTTGATAAAGCAATGCATTCATTGCGCTTACCAGTACTTCCATAACCGGAATCAGCAGCAGACAAAACCAGTACACACCAGCCTTTTCAAATAGCGACAGGTACTTCTTCAGCCCCGTCATTGTTATTTTTTCCTGATTCATCCTCATACTCCATCTCAGAACCTGCATATGTGGAATAAAGCTTTGGATACACCCTGCCCCGCTCCATCAGCTCTTTGTGGGTTCCCATCTCCGCCACACTTCCATGCTCCATCACTACAATATAATCTGCATTTTTTATCGTTGACAGCCTGTGCGCCACCACAAGCGTGGTACGTCCCTCTGTCAGCCTGTCAAGCGCTTTCTGCACGTCCGCTTCCGCCTGCACATCCAATGCGGACGTCGCTTCGTCCAAAAGCAGGATAGGGGCATCCTTTAAGATGGCGCGCGCAATGGAAATACGCTGCATCTGCCCTCCTGACAGGCGCGAGCCCCGTTCGCCTGCCGGCGTGTCATACCCCTCAGGCAGCCTTTCGATAAAACCGGAGGCGTTCGCAGCCTCAGCCGCCATACAAATCTCTTCTTTTTCTGCCTCCGGCTTTCCCATGGCAATATTTTCTCCCACCGACACCGGAAACAAATATGCATGTTGGGATACATAAGAAATGCGTGACCGCAGCGCTTCCAGATTCCAGTCCGCAAGGGGAATGCCTTCCACCAGAATGCTTCCCTGCTGCGGTCTGTAAAATCCGCATAAAAGGCGCAGCAATGTACTTTTTCCGCCCCCGCTCGCGCCAACCACCGCCACCGTTTCTCCCCGCAAAACCCGAAAACTGGTATTCGTCAACACGAAAGTTCCTTCCTCATAAGAAAAAGAAACATCCCTGAATTCTATTGCCGGCGCTTCCGTTCTGCCGGATTCTATATTTCCCGTCTGTTCTGACGGTGCATACAATATCTCAAATATTCGCTCTGCCGCCGCCAGAGCCACCTTGCTGTTAAAAATTCTGCTTGCCATATCATTCATCACTTCCACCATCTTTGGCAGAAGCGAAAAAAACGCTACCAGACTGCCTATCGTCAGCCTTCCCTGCAGACAGAACCAGCCGCCTGTCACAAGGCAGAGGATGGAAGAAAGCGTACCCGACAAAATAAAGAAGGCGCGGCCCTTGTACTGATTTTTGTCGTTGCAGATTGCCATGCGAGTCATTTTTTCCACACTCGCTCCATAATCCTCCAAAAGCTTATCCTCAAGAGAATAGCTTTTCACCACCTCCATACCGCCTATCATATCCGCCGACGCGCTGATAATATCCGCTGAATACTGCATGTAGGCCTTGGAGCCCGCCTTAAATTTAGTTGTCAAAAAAGCGCCCAGAGGCAGGCACAGGATAACAGGCAGTATGGATACCAGAAACAGGGGCGGATTCAGATACAGCAAATAAATAAAATAGAAAACCAGCAAGAACGGGTTGGTAATGATAGAAATCAAATCGTCCTGCACAAAGCTGCTGACCCTGTTCACATCATCCGTCAGCCTTGATAAAATATCTCCCGAATGCTTTTTTGCCATATATGCGGCAGTCATAGTGGTAATGTGCGCTGCCGCATCATCCTTTACCTCCTGCAGTATTTTCGTCGCCGCGCTGCCGGAAGCATACCGCATCAGCCACGCAGCCCCTGCGCCGGTTGCCAGCAGCCCCCCGCACCAAAAGAAAATGCTGCCAATATCCGTTAAGCTTCCTGCTGCAAGCCCGTCAATCACGCGCCTCAAAAGCGCCGCTCCCAAAACCCCGCAGCCGGCACACAATGCGCCGGCAAACAGGGCAAGCAATATAAGCCTTGCGTACCTGCCTACATACCGCAGAATCCAAATCAGGCCTTTTTGCGAAACGCCATCCTTTTTCCCCGTTTTGACTTTCCTTATTCCTGCCACAATATCCGCCCCCTGCTCCAGACCTTTTCCCCCTTGTGATTATAGTTTGCTTCTATTCGTCCGATGCGCCAGCACATCGAAAACTGTCCGATTATCTCCATTGCCTCTTCCGCATATTTTTCCGGCACAGCCGCCACCATACCAATTCCCATGTCAAAGTGATAGGCAAACACGTTTTCTCCAATCATATCCTGTGCAAACAGAAACTGATACAAAGGCATAACCGGAACAGAAGACAAATCGATACATACTCCCAGCCCCTCCGGTATCCCCTGCCAGCTTTTCTCTTTCAGCAGGGCATTGTGAATCCGAAACGCCTTGTGCAGATATCCCTTCTCCTGCAATGCCATGATTTCTCTTGTCGCCGCCTGATTTGCCTTCATCAATTCATCAAGGAAAAATCTGTTTTCGTCAATCAGAGCATGACAAAGCTCCGGTTTTTTATTCAGCATAATCTTTACAAAAGGAAATGTGGTTCCGTTTATACCCTCTGCCTTTATGCCAATCAGGACGTCCCCTTCCCGCAGGCGGCTCCCTGTCAGAATTTTCTCCTTATCCTGTACCCCCACAACCGTAACGCTCAACTCATACTCTTCGGCATTGTAATTGACCGGCTGGGCTGAAATTTCCATTCCGGTAAATAAAACCTTATTTTTATCACATACTTTCCGAAAGGTCTGCGCCATCAAATACAACTGTTCCTGATTGTAGTTTCCGCACACTATCATTGCCTTTAGCATCACCGGCTTCATACCGTGCTGCAATGTATAATTCATGGCGCCCGCCGCCGTATCCGCACAAATCTCCTGATTATACCGATACTCCTTTGCCAGCTTTTCCTTGGAGCCCGGGACACAGGTAATGCAGGAATATACCGGCTCCTTCATCTGGGAGGTGTCTATTTGAAACAGACAGGTATCCGCATAATCCGCATATAGTATATTGTCATCCACCGTATTAAGCTTTTGTATTTCCCTTTTTAATGCATGCAGCCTTTCCGAATCCAATCCGGAATCCCGATAAGTAATACGCCTGTCTTTCCATTCCTCTTCATTTAACAGCGCATCCACCGTTACATGCAACAACTTTGAAATACCGTGCAGCATTTCGACCGTGGGCAGACTCTTACCCGATTCCCACTTTGAAACAGCCTGATAAGAAATATGAAGAAAATCTGCCAGCTCCTTTTGCGTAACGCCTCTTTCCTTTCTGAAAAAAGCAATTCTTCTGCCAATCTTTTCTTTGTCCAGCATATACCTTATAACCTTTCCACAGTCCATTGCCCTGACCGTATCTCAAATATATCACGCCAATACCTTGATTGACAATAATCGCTTTCGCGATATCCTTTTAGAGGGCTCAACTTGTGGTTGAACCCTCTGTTTTTTACATGATTCCCTTTACTCGCACGACGAAGACATTCGGTCCATACCACAGGCAGTTGCCCTTTCTATAAGGCAGCGGTCATTCACCACCGCCTCATAGAAGCGGTAGCCGCCGGAAAAGTTGTAAGCTTCATAGCCGTTGCCTTCCAGTATACGAACTGCAATATAGCTGCGCAGACCGCTTTGACAGATTACATAAACTTTCCTGCCTTTCTCAATTTCCGCCAGACGTTCCCGCAATTCATCCACAGGAATATTCCGAAACCCGTCGATATGCCCTCTTCCATATTCGCCTGCGGTTCTGACATCTAGCAGCGTGACACTGCCATCTTGTGGCAGGCTGTCCAGCTCCTTAAGATGCCACTGTTTCAATACTCCCCTGCATATATTGTCAATCAGAAAGCCAGCCATGTTCACAGGGTCTTTTGCAGAAGAATACGGCGGTGCATAGGCAAGGTCCAAATCCTTCAGCCTAACGGCCTGCCAGCCGGCACAAATCGCAGTGGCAAGTACATCAATGCGCTTATCCACCCCTTCATACCCCACAATCTGAGCCCCCAGCAAACGATAGGTTTCTTTTTCAAAAACCACCTTCATGGTCATGACCCTGCCGCCCGGGTAGTAGCCTGCATGACTCATGGGCGACAGGATAACCGTGTCTGCGTCGAGTCCCGCCTTCTTTGCATTGCTCTCACTTAATCCCGTACTTGCAGCAGTCATATCAAAGACCTTAATCACGCTGCTTCCCAAAGAGCCTGCGTAACGGCTGTCCCCGCCGCAGATGTTGTCCGCAATGATACGCCCCTGCTTGTTGGCAGGACCTGCCAGAGAAATCAGCGCGTCCTCTCCGGTAACATAGTGCTTTACCTGCACCGCATCTCCTGCAGCGTAAATATCAGGAATCGAAGTCTCCATCCGCTCATTGACAACAATGCTTCCCTTGATACCCAGCTCCAGACCGGCTTCCTTTGCCAATGCAGTGTCCGGTACAACGCCAATGGCAAGAACCACCATATCCGCACGAAGAGAACGCTCCCCTTTCAGCAGAACATTGACGCCGCCGCCCTCCTCCTCAAAGCCCTCTACCGTGTATCCGAGCGCCAGCTTGACGCCATGTCTGCGCATTTCATTATGAATAAAAGAAGCCATATCCGCATCAAAAGGATTCATCAACTGCTTTGGACGCTGGACGATAGTTACCTCCATACCCAGCTCACGAAAATTTTCAGCCAGCTCCAGTCCGATAAAGCCGCCGCCCGCCAGCACAACGGACCGTGGATGATTTTGATTGACATACTCCTTGATACGTAAGGTATCTTCTACCGTACGCAAAGTAAACAATTTGTCCATGCCGACACCGGCAAGTCTTGGCCGGGCAGGCTTCGCCCCCGGGGAAAGAATCAGCTTATCATAGCTCTCCTCAAACTCTTCTCCATTCTCCAAATTCCTGACACAAACAATCTTTCTGTCGGGATGGATTGCCGTAACCTCATGGTGCACCTTCATGCACACCCGAAACCGCTGAAAGAAGCTTTCCGGCGTCTGAAGCGTCAATTCTTCCGGATCGCCAATCACACCACCGACATAATAGGGCAGACCGCAGTTTGCGTAAGAAACATACCCCGAACGCTCAAAAACAATGATTTCTGCCTGTTCATCCAATCTGCGGATGCGGGCAGCAGCTGTTGCGCCGCCAGCCACACCGCCTACGATAACTACCTTCATATTATCATTCCACCTTTCCCAAACAAGCGGCTGCGCCGCTGCTATTCTTTACATTCCTATACCGTTCTTTCTTTTTATATGCTCTGCCAAAGAAGCATACTATCACAAAACACCACCTCCAGCTTCCCCATATCCTTCAGCCATGACAGATAAGATCGCACCGTACTGCCCACCAGCACATACTGTTCAAAATTCATGGCAAGCCCATAGCCTTTGAACACTTCCTGCAAAATCTTTTCAAACTGCAGCGGTTCCCTGCAGATGGACAAAATCCGTTCTGCAATGCTCTGTACCTTATCCCTGTTGTGACGAACAAGTTCCTTCACATCTGCAGATGCCTCCGCATGGGCGGGAACAAACATGCGCGCCTCCATCTGCTCCACCTTATCCAGCGTTTCCAGATAAGCGCCCACATCATAAATAAAAGAAACGGCATACTTTTTAAGCGTCTCCCTGCTGCTTAAGCAGTCTGCAAGAAATACCACGCCATCGGGCATACGAAACCCTGCCATATCAAAGAACTGACCCGACAGGGGAATCACTTCTATCTCTTTCGGAAAACTCTCATCTGAAAAGTCCGTCACCTCGCTCTCCTGCGCCATCAAAAACTTGTGCCGCAGGTCTTTGCAGGGATAGCCGCCGTATAGGAAAGAGGGCTCCAATACCGGATATTTTGTGAAGGCAGCTTCTATACCGCCGGAATAAATTTTACATCCCGTCTGTTCCTGTAAATATTTGTTGCCGCCGATATGGTCCGCGTTGGAATGGGTATTTAAAATTGCCTTCAAGCGCCAGCCGTTCTTATCCAGAATCTGCCTGACCTTTCGCCCCGCCTCCTTATCATTTCCACTGTCAATCAAATACACAGTCTCTGCATCGGAAACATAGACACCTATCTTCGCCGGACAGTTTATATAATAGCATTTCTCACTGACCTGCACCAATTCGTACATTTTATTATCCTCCTAGGTTTCTTTACCGCAATTTGCGGGCAGAGACCCGAAAAATCTTTGATTTTTCGGGTTCGCTTCGCTCGGCGCGGTATAATGTCTAACGACATTATACCACATGAAATTAAAAAATGCAGGCTGCCGCATGAGAATGCTCCCGCAGCGGCGGTCTATTCTGGTTTCCTGCGGGCAATTGTGGCAGAAGATGAATGCAATGACACTTATGGAAGAATTCGTATGTATCAGGCGCTTTTGTTGAAACAGCCGGAAGGCGTCCGCATCCCCAAAGAGCGGACCGTTTGCCGCGTCATGGAGGAAATCGGACTCAGACACCGCCCAAAGCGCAAACCAAACGGGATTACAAAAGCTGACCGTGAGGCGCACAAATCCGGTGACCTGCCGAAACGGAATTTCACGTCTGCAGAGCCATTAAAAAAATGCATTACAGACATAACCGAAATCAAAGCAAAAAACGGGAAACTCTATGCGTCCGCCATATTTGACTGTTTTGACGCTGCAGCCCTCGGACTGGCAATGGGCACGAACATGAAAGCGGCGCTGTGCAGACCGACACTTGAGAACGCTGTCCGATCCTATCCGGCGCTCCGAAAAGCCGTGATCCATTCAGACCGCGGAGCACAATACACCAGCGGAACCTATCGTAAAGCGGTTCATAAATACGGCATTCTTCAAAGTATGAACAGTGCCGGAGGACGATGCCATGACAATGCTCGTTGCGAGAGCATGTGGGCGCGGATGAAAGAAGAACTCTTCTATGGACGTTATCATACTGAGGAAATGAACATAGAGGAATTGAAAACCCTCATTTGGAGATACTTCATCAGTTATTGGAACAACAGGAGGATATGCTCCGCAAATGAGGGGCTCCCTCCTATGGTCAAACGACAGAGATATTATAAATCTCTGGATGCTGCTTAGGTATGGATATCCTTGTAAAAAAAGTGTCAACCGATATTAACAATATCAAAACAGCTTGGGAAACCTCTCCGAAAAACTCCTGAAACTCCCGAAAAATCTCCCTGAAAAGTCTCCTCGAAAACACATCCTGCCTCCTCTCCCCGAAAGAGGAAGGGCGGCACTCCCCGAAAACCCTTTATTTCTGGGTTTTCTAAATGGATTGGGGGAGGAAGATGCCTGAAAATACAGAGAAAAGACCGAGTTGCCTTCAATGGCTGGAAACGGTTTAGCACGGAGGGGGGATGAGGACGGGAAGAGGAGGGGGAAGAAAAGAGCCTTGCGGGGAGGAATACACCCACAAGGCTCTGATGATTACTCTTTTTTTGTTGCTCCGCAGGAAAAATTAAAATCTGCGGAGAGGAAAAAGTGGTTTTGCAAGAACACCAAATTCCTATGGCATCACTTGCTGTTAATAGCCGCCTGAGCGGTATATCGCGGTCAGTGAGATACTGTATACCGCTCATTTATTCTACAATATGAGAACCATTCCCTATTGCGCTATTTTATCTCATTTAGCGTGCCTCCTGAAGTCTTGCCGCTTCTATTTCACGCTGAAATGCTCTTCCTGCTTTATTGTAGTAATCCATTCGTTCTTCGTCTGTCATATGCTTTGTCATTTCATAATTATATTCTCGCAATTTGTGAATATCTTCAATAGTAAAATTTGGACTCAAAACAGGTTTTTCCATAATCATCCCTCACTTTCCAATAATACAGACGGACTCCATATCTCTATCGGCTTGTATCCTTCCAGATTTGTAATCGCCCTTACTCCACGAATCGTCTTGATATTTACAATATGCTTAAAATTCCATGATATGATGCAGTCACAGTTATTCACCACAGCGGCTCCAATATGCTGACAATCATCAAAACTCTTATTTGTAAGCACTCCCATAGCAATAAGCTGGTGCGCCACATCTAATACATCTTTTGTAATATCATAACTTTCATATTGTATCTGCTTCAAATAATCTCTCAAAGCACTCCTTTTCGGTTCCGAGCAATCAGAGACCTCTTTCATTGTCAACGATGAAAGACATACCTCATATACACCATTTTTGAACATTTCCCACAATTTTCTTGTATCTGCCATTTTTTCAGGCACATCTTCCTGCATCAGATGACTGATAACAGATGTATCTAAATACACTTTCAGTTTTCTACCCATATTCTTCACCTGTCCTTTATATATTAATCATAACATCAGATACAATATCCCGCAATACAAATCTTTATCCAACTGCTTAATATTGGCTATCTGTAAAAAACAGCTCAAAAAAGAAAAAACTGCTGTTCTGAAGCAGTTCTTTCTTTTGATCGGTCTGCCTGTTCCTAATATCCATGCAGCCGATTTTCTTCATAGTAGAAACTCATGCCGTCCAGATCCGGCAAATACTCCCCTGTGCCTTGTACGACAAAATGGTTGTCATCGCTCCAAATGAGCAATAAATCTGTATTCGTACCTGTCTCCGTCACTCTAAGGGTTTTTCCGTCAACAATCTGTGCCTGCGCCGTCAAAGCACTTCTTCCTCCCTGATAATACACATCTACGATACGCTCACCCACATCTGTAATATCCTCATAATTAACCCACGAACTCCCAACAGAAAAACAGATACCTGTTCCATCCGAAGCAGTATACTCTTTTCCCTCAAATGTATAGTCATGCCTTTCCACAATTCGCTTATCATAAAAATAGAACTGTGAATCATTCATCTCTTCAACTTCTGTCAGATATCCTTTGTGATACTTTACCAAAGCGGATGTCCCTGTCTGTTTATTTGTCAATACCGCCTGACGGTCGCTGATAAATTCCAGTATATACTCATCATCTTCCAATCTTGAAAATTCGCTGTAGCTGTAATACTGCGCCATGATCTGATATTTCTTTTCGTTGAAAGTATCCATATCATCCAATGAACTCATCAGTGTCATATAATAGTGATGGCTTTTATCCATCATATTCTCTCCGTCTGTAAACTCAACTCTGACATAATATTCACCATGATAGCCATCATATACCATGAAATCATTCCACTCACCATCCAGAGCATTTTGACTGTACCAATACTTCGCCTCTTCGGGTTCCAACAGAGAGAACTGAATTTCCCTTTTTACACTATAACTGTCTCCCGGCTGCCAATCTGGATTATCTTCCCTGAAAGTGTAAGTAATATCCGTACCACTGTTAAAATATAAACTCTCGCCTCTCTCCCCATCTTCTCCATCACTTTCAATAAAATCACCGATTGTCCGGTCAAAATCCGATCCATTATAGCCGAATTTGTATTTTGTCTTGTAATCAAGTACGTTCTCTGTTTCATCCTTTATTATCCCATACTGATTTTCCAATCCGCCAAACGCTTCAGTATTTTTGCCTGTATCTTTTTCCTTTATAACGGTCACATACGGAGTAAAATAACCTGCATGATTGCAATCTGCGGTCAGGTACATATAATATGTATCCCCCTCGTAAGTACCCTTATACGCTTTCCCGCCTGTCTTTGCAATATACTTGATAATGTCTTCTGCACCTGCAAGTTCTGGCATGACTCTTCGTGCCTCTTCCTCCTGCAATGCTCTACTGATCCATTCCTCCCTTCCGATCACGCTTTTATCTTCCTGAACATGGGAATTGCTCTCTATACTTCCAGTTGTACTATCCTCTTCGTCGATCCTGAACCATTCAGTATCTTCTGATGACTCTATAGATTCTTCCGTTTCTGCTGTTTCTTCGCTTTCTGTCGTTTTCACATCAGCAATACGTTCTTCTGTATCAGGTATTTCCGTATTTTCATCTGAAATACTTCCCTCTCGCTGCCTCTCACCATCTGCTCTGTTTACAACTTCTTCCGGCTGACTCCCACAACTACACAGGATCAGAGACAGCAATCAAACAAATACTATTTTCTTTCTCATAAAATACTACACTCACCTTATTTCAATTATAGTTTTTCCAGAAGAACCGCCTTTTTCCGGTTAAATTCTTCCTCCGTAATAATACCGCTATCTTTCAATGCCGCAAGCTTCTCAATTTGCTTTAATACATTCCGATAAAAAGCAACAAAAGAAAAACCGCAAAGGCTCGATGACCTCTGCGGCTATAGGAGATATATATTCTGTTAAGTGGAGATTCTACTTCTGGTTTCATGGTGAGAAGTAGCGTTGTAATGGCAGGGATTTTTTTAACTGGCTTCCTGCCAATCCCCGATATGCTATGTATAAGTCAAATCTGCGTTGCATGAGCAGATAGGTTACTGCCCGAAAAAAGGACATAAAAAATCCCTCCAAACTTCAAAAACAGGTCTGGAGGGTATCTATTTATTCTTTTAGGTATAGTGAAACTGCCCACCATCGCACTGTTTTTTTTATTTGGTGGACATTAACT
>WSLY01000003.1:130041-131218 GCA_013316825.1 Lachnospiraceae bacterium
ACCTTGCCTTTATCAAAAGAAATAAAACCAATAAACTACGTTGCTCACAGAGAGAAAAGCTTTGCCATCAAGTAAACAACAATAAAAGCTATTGCTGCACTTCCAAGCATATACATTACAGTTTGATATGGACGTTTCCCGATTTCCTGTTGTTCCTCTATCTCATCTAATCTCCTTCCTTCCGTAAAAGCAACGATTTCTTTATAGGTTGAAAGATGGTTTTCTTTCTTGACTTTATCCGCTTTAAATGCAAAATATAGTGCGATAGCATACACCCCACTCCACGGAATCAGCCCATACCAGTCCATGAACGCTAGAAACGGAACTAATGTAATGACTGTTAGAATCAAAAACACAGCATATATACCGCCAATTTTATTGAATTTTTTAATTTCTGTTTCCTTGATTTCATTTTTCATAATTTCAACATCTCCTTTAATTAGTTGGTCAAGAGATACGTTGAATACAGAACTTAGCAGTAATACGCTATGAATATCTGGATAGTTTTTCCCCGTTTCCCAATTAGAAACGGTTTGTCTGCTCACATAGACCTTTTCTGCAAGTTCTTCTTGGGAAATCCCCATATTACTGCGATATTTTTTTATTTGTGCGCCAACTTCCAACTTTCTTCCTCCTTTCTTCGTTTGTCGATTGAATAGTATCCCTGAACCACCAGAATCTTATCATTCAACAAACCCAACTTCTACCAAAAGAATTTGACTTTAGCCAAAATCCCTATGTCAAATCCTTTTGACATAGGGATTTATCCACGTTTACAACGAAATTAAACACCATAATACTTTTTAATCGCATATGCAACATATTCAGAACAACCGTTTCCAAATTGGCTGTCCGTAGCTTCCGCCAACTTCTGTTTTTGCAAATACTCACTTGCTAAATCCAAAAGTATGCTTCTGGCATTGTCAAGTTTAAACATCTCCTTATAATTTTCCGCAAGCTGCTCGACTGCTTCTTTTTCTACATTAGCGTCACCAGTTTCTTTCGCCGCCATAAACTTTTTATATATTTCAGTATTTTTGTCCTGCTCCTGCTTAAATTCCTTAACATCACCAGTTGACTGCATAATAGCTTCCATTGCTTTTTCTTTACTGCCATACCATTTAAAAACATCTGCAATGGCTTGTTCATTTGAAAAGCCTGCTGCTAAATATTCCCG
>WSLY01000055.1 GCA_013316825.1 Lachnospiraceae bacterium
GGCGATTCTTTTTGGCCTGAGTTTGCAGGGGATGGTGGCATGGATTATTGCTGGCCTGCCCTGGGACTGTATGCATGGTGTCAGTAATTTTTTCTGTGGAATCTTGATTATGCCGCTGATTTATGCATTGCGGTTCGCAGAGCAAAATACTGTAAATTCATAAATGCAGGCTTAAAATGTGACATATTTTTAGGTGTTCGGGTTATAAATACAAAAACAGAAGAGATGCAGGAAAAAGGAGCGTGTATTAGTGCAGACACAATTTTCAAGGACAGAACGGTTGTTAGGAGAAGAGGCTATGATAAGATTGTCTCGCGCAAGAGTTGCAATTTTCGGCATTGGCGGCGTGGGCGGATATGTGTGCGAGGCCCTTGTGCGCAGCGGCGTGGGGGCATTCGACTTAATTGATAATGACAAGGTCTGCCTGACAAATTTAAACCGGCAGATTATCGCCACGCATCAGACAATTGGCAGATATAAGACGGACGTGATGAGAGAGCGGATGCTGTCTATCAATCCGCAGGCGGATATTCGGCTGCACCAGTGTTTTTTTCTGCCGGAAAATGCAGACAATTTTCCATTTGCGGAGTATGATTATATCGTGGATGCTGTAGATACCGTTACGGCGAAAATTGAGCTTGTGATGCAGGCGCAGAAATACGGAGTTCCTATTATCAGCAGTATGGGGGCGGGCAATAAATTAGACGGCAGCCGTTTTCAGGTTGCCGATATTTATAAGACCAAGGTTTGCCCATTGGCAAAGGTCATGCGCAGAGAGTTAAAAAAGCGCGGGGTGAAGAAGCTGAAAGTAGTTTATTCTGAGGAACCGCCAATGATGCCATTGGCGGGAGACCAGAGGACGCCGGGGAGCGTATCGTTTGTGCCTTCCGTGGCGGGGTTGATTCTGGCCGGTGAGGTTGTACTTGACCTAAGGAGGGACCCAACGGAGTTGGGAGGATGCCTTAGGTCTATTGGAAGAGCCAAAGAAGTAACTTGACTTAAGGAGGTTTACTATGAGGCAGCCGACAACACGGCAGTTGGAAAAGTTAGAGGATTTAAAAAATTATTTGCGGCGGCTGCATTCTGTGGCTGTGGCATTTTCGGGCGGCGTTGATTCAACATTTCTCTTAAAGGTTGCCGCAGATGTCTTGGGGGAAAGAGCAATTGCGGTGACAGTCGATTCCCCATTTTTTCCCGGCAGGGAATCTGTCGAGGCTAAGGCTTTTTGCAGGGCGCAGGGAATCCGGCAAGTTGTATGTGAGCTCAAGGTGTTGGAGGTTGCGGAGGTTGCGCAGAATCCCAAAGACCGCTGTTACTATTGTAAGAAAGAGATTTTTCATCAGATTCAGGCAGTTGCGCAGGAGAATAAAATGGAACGCGTCATAGAAGGTTCTAATACGGATGATGACGGCGATTACCGTCCGGGGATGCGTGCCGTGGCAGAGCTTGGCGTTGAAAGTCCCTTGAAGGTATGTCGATTGTCAAAAGCGGATATTCGTGTATTGTCCCAATTTGCGGCTATCCACTTGGAAGAAGCCGTCTTTTGCCTGTCTTGCGTCCCGTTTCGCCTATGGAGAGCCGATAACGGAGGAGAAGCTAAAGATGGTGGAGCAGGCGGAGCAGCTTTTGTTTGACTTGGGATTTCTTCAGTTTCGCGTGCGCGTCCATGGCAGGGTGGCGAGGATTGAAGTGGAGCCGCGGGAGTTTGCGAAGGTTATGGAAGATACGGTCAGAGGGAAGATAACGGAAAAATTCAGGGAGTATGGGTTTTCTTATACGTCATTGGATTTATGCGGGTATCGGATGGGGAGTATGAATGAAGAATTGTAGGAAAATTGAGGAATGAAAGGTAAAATTGGCGGGTAAGATAGAAGAAACGGTGAAGATATACTGCGCGTCAAATAAATTAGCCGCTTAGTATAAAAGATAGGAGGGTGAAAATGCTATTAAAATATATTGTGAGTAATTTTATGTCAATAGGGCATCCCATTGAATTTAGCATGTTCCCTACATCAGAAAACGTGGAAGAGCGTTTGGTGAAACGAATTGACACGAAAGCAGGAGAATGGAAAACTTTAAGG
>WSLY01000056.1:0-1213 GCA_013316825.1 Lachnospiraceae bacterium
TCATACAACAGGGAAAGCGTGTTGTCATGTATCGCAAGCCCGCTTGCGATACTGCTTAAGGAGAAAGTTGAAGAATCTTTGATTTTTCGACCTGTCCTTTCGGATGAATAAGCCGGGCCGCAAAACGTGACAGGGTTTCAAAAGAATAATTTTAAGGAGGAAAGTACTATGATTTACCAGGATTTTCAGGACTTACATTTATCAGCGCTTGGGCTGGGAGCTATGCGCCTTCCGGTGACGGATGGGGACAATGCCCAAATTGATTTTGCGGCAGCTGAGGAAATGATAGACTATGCAAAGGAGAATGGCATCAATTATTTTGATACCGCATGGGGTTATCATGGCGGCAATTCGGAGCTTGTAGTGGGGAAGGCATTGGGGAAATATCCCCGGGAAAGTTTTTATCTTGCCACAAAATTTCCGGGATATGATCTTGCAAATATGCCTAAGGTTAAGGAAATTTTTGAAAAGCAGCTTGAGAAGTGCGGCGTGGATTATTTTGATTTTTACCTGTTCCACAATGTATGTGAGATGAATATTGATGCATATCTGGATGAAAAATACGGTATTTATGCGTATCTGATGGAACAGAAGAAAAACGGGCGTATTAAGCATCTCGGCTTTTCCGCTCACGGAAGCTATGATGTGATGAAGCGGTTTCTGGAGGCATACGGCAAAGATATGGAGTTTTGCCAGATCCAGTTAAATTATCTTGACTGGTCATTTCAGGATGCGAAGGGAAAAGTGGAGCTGTTAGAGTCTTATCATATTCCCGTCTGGGTGATGGAACCGCTGCGCGGCGGACGGCTGGCAAAACTTGCTGAGAAAGAAGAGACGGTATTAAAGGGTTTACGCCCGGAGGAAGGTATTCCGGCATGGGCATTCCGGTTTTTGCAGAGCATCCCCGGTGTGGTTGTGACGCTCTCGGGTATGTCTGATCTGGAGCAGTTGAAGGAGAATATTCGGACGTTTGAGACAGAAAAACCACTCTCAAAAGAGGAGATGGACACGCTTCTTTCCATCGCGGACGGCATGTTAAACGGCACGCTGCCCTGCACGGCATGTCGTTATTGTACAAGTCATTGTCCGCAGGGGCTTGATATTCCCATGCTCTTAAACCTTTACAATGAGCACAGCTTTACGGGCGGCGGATTTATCGCGCCGATGGCGCTTTCCGCAGTACCGCAGGAAAAGAATCCTTCCGCCTGTGTCG
>WSLY01000056.1:1223-2040 GCA_013316825.1 Lachnospiraceae bacterium
AGCAGATTAATATTTCCGAGGCAATGTCGAATTTCAGCGAGAAACTGAAAGGATAATAAGAAAAGTCGGAGGGAAAAGGATGAAAGCTTTATTTATCGGTGGCACAGGAATTATCAGTACGGCGATTGTAAAACGACTGGCGCAGATGCCTTTGTGGGAAGTCTGGCTTTTAAACCGCGGCAGTAGGAAGGACGTTGTGCCGGAGAATGTACATCAGATCATTGCAGATATCAAGGATGAAGAGGCGGTTGCCAAGCAGATTGCGGACCTTTCCTTTGACGTGGTCTGCGAGTTTATCGGTTTCCATGTGGAGGATGTGGAGCGGGATTACCGTCTGTTCCGGGGGAAAACAAAGCAGTATATTTACACCAGTTCCGCTTCGGCGTACCACAAGCCGGCAGCAGGGTATGTGGTGAACGAGGGGACCACCCTTGCAAACCCCCACTGGCAGTATTCCAGAGATAAGATTGCCTGTGAGGATTTTCTGATGAAAAAATACCGGGAAGAGGGATTTCCCGTCACAATTGTGCGCCCCAGTCACACTTACGACGAGCGCCATATTCCTCTCGGTGTACACGGAAAAAACGGATTCTGGCAGGTTATTAAGCGCATGATGGAGGGAAAGCCTGTTATCATTCAAGGCGACGGTACGTCTCTTTGGACGCTCACTTTTAACACCGATTTTGCCGTCGGATATACCAGTCTGATGGGAAACCGTCACGCTATTGGCGAGGCTTTCCAGATTACAGGGGACGAGACGCTCACTTGGAACCAGATTTACGCAACGATCGCGGATGCGCTTGACGTGGAATTGAAG
>WSLY01000038.1 GCA_013316825.1 Lachnospiraceae bacterium
GGCGCCCCTATAATAACTGACCCTTTTGCCGCTACGCTCTGCGGACTGATTGTCATGTTGCAGAAGCTGCGCCGGTTATTCTGCCGGCGCAGCTTCTGCCGCCTCGATTACATAGTCCCACGCCGTTTCCTCTGACGCTTTTAGGCTAAAAAGATAACTCTCGCCGGTCTGAAGCATCGCCGAAAACTCCTCTTTAAACACGGCAGACACCACCTCGCCATCTTTTGTGCACAGATAATAAACCGTGTATCCGTCCTTCTGCTTCGCCTCCGTCACTTCCATGACGCCTGCCATCTGCCCATCGGCATTCTCTCCTGCACTTCCCGAAATCTGCTCGTCCCTACTTTCTTCTGCAGGTGGAGTGATGGTCTCTGCCGCCTCCAACGAAGCGTTATCGGAGGATGCTGCCCCGCTTGCATCCTGCAGCATCGCATCGGCATTTTCCTCGGGCTGCACGGCATCCGCCTCATACCGTTCTGCAGAACCTTCCGTACCGTCTTCTGTGCTGCACTCCGCTTCATTTGAAAAACCATTTGTATCTGCTGCCGTATCCCCCGCTGCCATACCGCCTGCCGCTTCCGGCACCATATTCTGAAGCGCCATATCTTCTTTGGGTACTGTCTCAGAAGCCTTTCTTCCGCCAAGAATCCAAATACCAGAAAGCAGCCCAAGGAGCAGTATTGCCGCCGCACAGACAGAAAAGTACCGGAAGGGAAATATGATTTTTTTATGTCCTGCTTTTTTATCTGTCAGACCCGCTTCAATCCGGTTCCACAAATCAGGTGTTTCTTCCTGACAGAAGCGCTTATATTCATCTTCCAGATTCTTCATATCCGCACCTCCTTAACTTTTTAACTGCCTCTCTGTAGCGCCATGCCACCGTTCCCAAGGGCTCTTCCAGTGCATCCGCTATCTCCTGAAAAGTCATATCAGCGGCAATTTTCATATGTACCACCTGTCGTTCTGTCTCCTTTAAGCCTGCCAATGCCTCCGCCATGCTCATTTCAGAAACAACCTGCTCTTCCACGCTTTTCTCTTCTGTCTGTTCTCCGCGCATGGCATTTTGCACCAAAGAATACTGCCCTCCTTCTTCCGGCTCCGCCGCAAAATCTACCGGTTCCTCCCGCTTTCTCTTACGAATATAATCTATGGCAAGATTGCGGGCTATCGTCGCCATCCAACCTTTATGCCCGCTGCCGCTTCTGTAAGAAGCTGATTTTTCCCACAGACGAATAAAAAAATCACTGGTAACATCCTCCGCCTCCTCACGGGTCTGCAGAAGCTGCCGTACAATGCCGTAGATATAGGAGACGTACTCTTCGTATACTTCCCTAAGCCCATCCCTGTCACCCCTGTTCATACTGCGGATGCATTTTTCAAATCTGCCTTCTGTCACGCTCTTTCCTTTCCGAATTCTCCGTTTGCAGGCAAATCAGGATTCGGCATCCGTTAATCCCCCAATCAATATAGATACGAATACCGGAATTCTTTTTTATTGCTTTTATAAAAATTTTTACGGTTCCTCAATATACCCCTTCAGCTCCTCCTCAATCATGGCAAGGGATTCTGACAGGGTTCTAAGCTGTTTTGACAGCTCCTCCTTATTGGCACGCTCCTTTTTATAGCAGATGCGATGCTCCAGACTCGACCAAAAATCCATGGAAAGGGTACGGAACTGTATCTCCACCGGATAATATTCCATGGCATCCAGCGTGTGAAGCGGCACGCCAAAAATAATATGATAGCTTCTGTAGCCGCTCGCTTTGGGATTCGTCATATAATCTTTTTCCTTAATCACAATCAAATCACTCTGGCGCTTTAGGGAAGCAAGCAGTTCATGAATTTCTGACTGGAAATAGCAGATAACACGAATACCGCCAATGTCCTTTAAATTATCCTTGGCATTTATCAGGCTGTCCGTCAGCCCCAGACGCTCCAGCTTTCTTTCAATACTTCTTTTTTCTTTGATGCGGTACTGCATATGATGTACCGGCTTGCTTTCCTCCATCGCATGATCATAGATGCTGTGGTTTAAAATTTCAAGCCTTGTCAGCATAAGCTGCGTGGCATCCTCATAAGGCTTTATCAATTCATAATATTGTTCGTTCGTCATAATTCCTTTTCCCGCTTTTATTATTTCTATCACTTTCCGTCAATCTGCCGGATTTTATCCAATCTCTTCCGTTCTCACACACAGCAGCAGAAGCGGCCGCCCAGACAGGTACTGCAAAGCATATTCGCAATGCAGAGCCGCATACACATGCTGCCGTCATCCGGCGCCATGCCGCCAAAAGGCGCGCTTCTTTCCCGATACCAGTATGCTCCTGCGTCCATTCTGCTCAAGAAGTTCTGATATTCCCAGTTGTCCGGTTCCATCCTGACCGCCGTCTCTGCGTGCTCTCTTGCCGTCACGTTGTTGCCCAGAGACAAATTCGCTACCGCACTATAATAATACCACTTCGCAGACCTGTCCGCCACCTGCTCCAGTACGTGCAATGCTTCTCTATAATATCCCGCACGAATATAAGCAGCCGCGGAACGAAGATAATCCGTTCCCTCGCCGCCGCTCTCTCTGCCGCCAAAGCCTCCAAAGCCGCCGTAACCGCCAAAACCCCAGAATCCCCTGCCGTTTGTGTAGCTGCCCGAACGCCTGTAGCCGGCATCCTCTGCATAATCGCCGCTCCGCATTTTCATAATGTCCTGATAAGCACGCTGTACTTCCTTAAACTTTTCCTCCGCCTTATCCTGATTGGGATTGTTGACATTGGCATCCGGATGGTATTTGCGGCTGAGCTTCCTATACGCTTTTTTGATTTCTTCATCAGAGGCTTCTCGCGAAACGCCCAAAATCTGATAGGGGTCATTCATTTGTCTTTACCCGCCCTTTTCTTTCTGATTTCCTCATACTTTACCCATACTCCCGAATACAAAATATTGCGCAGGATATCCGCATGTTCCAAAATCGGCAGTTTTTCAAATTCCCTGCAGCACTCCGCTATCATCATAGTCAATATCTGCCCGCAGGCACCCTCAAAATCCGGCGTTTGATACAGACGCTGCAGCGGATTGTGGCTGCCGCTCTTTTTGTCTTCCTCGATGTCCTCATACGCATCCATAATATAAATGAACTTTCCCAGATAAAAGCCCATTTTCGAGAGCACCGGCTCCCATTCGTCCTCCCTATACACCAGTATTTCCGCCATAATGCTGCCAAAGGTTCCTGCCATTTCATCCAGATTGGAAGCATGTTTTGCCTCCCCTTTGGCAAGCTGCTCCATTGCGTCCGCAATCCTCTCTGCCTTTTCCTGATAAAGGCTCAAAACCTTACTGTTTTTTCCGGCAAGCATTCCAAGCATACATTTTGCTGAAAATTTTCTGTCATCTTTCCAGTCGTCCCTGTATTTAAGGCAGGATAGCAGCACGGACATATCCGCCGCATAAGCTGCCAGCTCATTTTTGCGCACGCCGTGCTTTCCCAAGGGGTGCGCCATGCATCTCTCAGAAACGCAGACTGTCTCCGGCTCATAAAGCCCTGTAAGCAGCATGTACAAAAAAGTCATATCATAGCTCAGGGTAAGGCGGGACAGATTGCCTCCCCGCTCCTTTAAGCTCTTGCAAAGACCACAGTAAAACGACCTGTACACATCATATTCCTTAAATTTCAGCTCCGCCTTGTTCACGGCTATATATCCAAACATAAACGCACCCCGCCCTATGTTCTCTTCCGAAAGACGGTTCCGCATTTTCTGCAGCTTATCTCCACCGTGCCATGCCCCTTCGGAATCCGCAGCTTCTGCCTGCAGCCGGGACATTTAAAAATCCGGTATTCCCTGCGTTCGGCTGCGCCGCGCTTTATTCTCGCCGGAAACCCTTTGATTTTTCCCAAAAATCTCTCATAAGCGCACAACTCCCGATACCGCTTTGTCGTATTCTTGGAAAAAATCCGATAGTAACCACAGACAATGCCCAATACTGCCAAAAACTGCAAAATCCACAGCCTAAAAAATATGGAGGCAATCCACAAGGGCAGCGCCGCAAACACGACATGCCTTGACAGCTTATCCACACCGTATCTGCCATACATAAATCGAATCAGTTTTTCTCTCATAACCATTCTCCATACTTCCACTTTTTCATTCCTTATGATAAACAGTAATTGTGAACGTCATATGAGCAATTTCTTAAATTGGAGATAAGGTTTTATAAAGTAACTATAAAAGGCGCCGGCGCTTGCACCGCACCGCCGGCAAGCCACGACGCCTTTATCAGAATCAATTTCTTTTAAACCAGAATATCATACGCAGCTTCAAAAGCTTTTCCTGCCGCAAGCACATTACCCCATTCCCGCTCACTTAAACTTCCGGTAAAATCCTCCCTGTCACATCTGCCGTACCATGGTTCAATACAGATAAAAGGTGCATTTTTGCCGGGCGGTGTCCAGACGCCAAATAAAGGTGCGTCAAAAACAACGGTAAGATACGGCTTTTTGTCCTCGGAAAGAAGCTGCACCTTTCCTGTCTGGCTGTTTTCAATTACAAGCGCATCCTGCGCAAACAACTCTTCCGTAACCGGCAAGGTTCCATCCTTTTCCAGCATAAGCGTATGGAGCTCTTTTACGGCAAGACCACCCTTAAGCCCCCGCACCCAAAGCTTTTCCACTCCGTCAAATGCAAGATAACAGGTTATCCTGTCCTTTTCCCTTACCGGAACGGCAAAAGCCGGATGTCCTCCTATGGAAAAATACATTTCCTCCTTTGAAGGATTGAAAACGCGCCACATCACTTTGACGCTCCTGCCCGAAAGCCTGTAACCAATTTCCAGAGAAAAAGCAAAGGGATAACTTTCCCATGTGTTTTCCTTGTCCGTCAGGCAGAACCAGATTTCCTCTCCGCTCTGCTCTGTCAGCATAAACTCCATGTCCCGCGCAAAGCCGTGCTGCGACATCCGAAGCAGCCTGCCGTTATGACGGCACTGACCGTCCCGATAACTTCCCACCAGAGGAAAAAGCACCGGCGATACTCTGCCCCAGTATGCCGCATCCCCGCACCACATATACTCCCTGCCGCTTTTGCAGTCTGACAAGGAGCGCAGCTCCGCACCATGGGAATCAACTTTTATTTTGATTTCACCATTATCCAATACATATTCCGCCATTCAAATCCTCCCTATTGAAGCGCCGCTAATTCCTCGCCTCTGACGCCTCAGAATTTCTTCTCCATACTATACCGTGGATAAAATCAGCTCCATACTGCCTGCAAATACGATATCTCCATAACCCGCCGGCAGAATAAAGTGCGCTCCCTTTTTCACCGGCGTACCGTCTACGCTTCCTTCCCCCTCCAGCACGCTTGCCAGAAGGAAGGGGTACTTCTGCTCCACTGTCAGTCCGTCTTTCACCTGCAGCTTCCATACCTTATAAAAATCACAGTCTATCAGCAGATTCATCACGTCGTCAGACAATCCGTCCGTATGGCTGACTGCCTCGTCTCCCGCCTTGTCCGGCACATTGATGACATCGATGCTCTGTTTTACATGAAGCGGACGCTCTTTCCCGTCCACAAGTCTGCCATAATCATATACACGGTAGGTAATGTCGCTGCTCTGCTGCGTTTCCAAAATAGTAAACCCGCCTTTGATGGCATGTACCGTACCCGGGGTAATCTGGATAAAATCTCCCTTCTTGATAGGAATCTGCCGAATCAGCTCCTCATACCTGCCCTCATGAATCATATCGGCAAGCTCCTGCCGCGTCTTTGCGTGATGTCCGATAACCAGCTTTGCCTCCGCAGGACAGTCCATCACATACCAGCATTCCGTTTTTCCATAAGGACAGCTCTCATGCTCCTTTACATAAGCATCATCCGGATGCACCTGAATGCTCAAATCCTGCTTTGCGTCAATAATCTTTACCAGCAGGGGGAATTCCTCCGCCCCAATACCGCCGAAAAGCTCTCTGTGCTCTTTGTACAGCACGGACAAAGTCTTGCCCTGATAAGCGCCATTTGCAATCTCACAATCTCCGTTTGGATGCGCGCTGATGCCCCAGCACTCGCCGGTGGAATCCCCCGCCGCATAACCAAACTCGTCCCGCAGCTTGCTGCCGCCCCACACCACATCTTTAAGCTGGGGCTTTAAAAAAAGAATCTCTCTGTTTTCCGCCATAATCTCCCACACCTTTCCCTTCGGATTCAGCTATTGTGCACCATGCTTGCATGCGCTTTCGCGCATACAAAATCGAAAACCGGCACAATACATTTCTATGCCACCATTATATCTTGTTTTGTATACAAAATCCAGCTAAATTTCCATAATAAACAGAAGAAAACCATATCCTCCGTGCCATATTCTTTGTATAAATTGATAGAATTATCTTGAATTTACTTTGATGCCCGATACTGCAGACGCAGTATCGGGCAAAGATTTTGATAGATTTACAGACAATATTCCTTTACCATTTCCTGAACATTGGCATTCTGCATCTCCAAATCATAGCTGACATTCCACTCGTCACTGGCAAAAACAGAATACGGGTTTCTTCCTACCGCTATTATAAACGAAGAACTATATTTCTGCAATCATTTTTTCGTTATGCTTCCACAATGTGAATCAGTCTGCCTTTAAAATCCCCCCAGATATTTTCCACCAGAATGCCCGCCTGCATCAGGGTGCTTCCATAGTAAGTTCTCTCCTCTCCTTCAATACGGTAAAGCCTGCCTGCGTCAAGCCCCTTTAATAAAATCCGCCTTGAATGGGAGTTTGGTCTGCCAAACACCTGTATAAAGGTAACGAGCGCTTCCGATTTATCCTTCGCAGCCACCATATAGCAGTCGTACATATGATTTTGCTGGTAGGAGGTAAGGCGGTAATAGTCGCCTGTCCGCACCAAATCGTTGTACTTGTGGTACATTGCCACCTGCGCAGGTATCATTTCCCTGTCCTCTGCGGGTATCCGCGTCACATCCAGCTCATAGCCGAAAGTACCGGCAAGCGCCACGTAGCCGCGTGTCTCAAAGGGCGTGGAGCGTCCCACCGCATGATTGGGGCAGTCGCTTACATGGGCGCCCATGGCGGACAGCGGGTAAATCAAAGCCGTTCCCTCCTGAATGGCGAGCCGCTCCACAGCGTCCGTATCGTCAGAACACCAAATCTGCGGACTGTAGTAGAGCATTCCGGCGTCAAATCTTGCGCCGCCGCCGGAGCAGTTTTCCAAAAGCAGCTTGGGGAATTCCGTAACAAGCCTCTCCTGCAGCCGGTAAACGCCCAGCACATAGCGGTGAAAGAGCTCGCCCTGACGCTCTGCCGGAAGCGCCGCGCTGCCGATATCGCAAAGCGGCCTGTTCATATCCCATTTTACATATTCAATATTGGCGCTGTGCAGCACCGCCGCCATCTTGTCAAAAATATAATCCTGAATTTCCGTCCTCGACATATCCAGCACATACTGGTTTCTTGCAAGCCCTGCCTTCCTGCCGGGTATCTGAATTGCCCAATCAGGATGCGCGCGGTACAAATCAGAATCCGGACTTATCATCTCCGGCTCAAACCAGATTCCGAATTTCATCCCCAGCTTATTGACTTCCTCCACCAGATATTTGAGACCGCCCTTTAATTTTTCCTCATTGACGTCCCAATCGCCCAAAGCGCGGTTGTCGTCAAAGCGGTTGCCAAACCAGCCGTCGTCCATCACTAACATCTCAATGCCGAGGGCAGAAGCCTCCCTCGCGATGGACAGAAGCTTTTCCTCGTTAAAATCAAAATAGGTTGCCTCCCAGTTGTTAATCAGAATGGGCCGCTTTTTATCCCTGTATTCCCCGCGTATCAAATGACTCCTGTACAAATCATGGAAATTGCGGCTCATACCGCCAAGTCCCTCTGCAGAATAAACCAATACGGCCTCCGGCGCCTGAAACGACTCGCCGGAATTTAACTGCCACGCAAAGCCCTCAGGATTGATGCCTGTCATCAGGCGGACATTGTCAAACTGTCCCCTGTCCACAAGGGTCATACAGTTGCCGGAATAAATCAGATTGATACCATAGACCTCGCCTGCATCCTGTGTGGCGCTTTTTTCCAAAAGTGCCATAAAAGGCTGCTGCTGATGCCCGCTTTCCCCGCGCAGGGAAGCAGTGCTCTGCACACCGTAGCTTACCGGCGTCCTGTCGATATGGCGCTCCCTTGCCCACGAGCCATGCAGTATTATCTTGTCGTATCCGCGGTTGTCCATATCAATGGAAGCAGACATTATCCGCTCTATCGTCACAGGCTTCCTGCCTTCATTTATCAGCCTGACGCTGCGCGCCACCGCGTCGATACCCGCAAAGACACTGTAGGAAAGGACTGCCTTTACACCCAATGCCTTATCTGCAAGCACAAGCTCCAGCGTTTCCGTATCTGTCTCGCTGCCCCATGTGGCAGGCAGTCCCGCAAGAGGCTCCTTCCCCTTATAAATCCGATAATCTAAAAGCGTCAGCGATAATGCCCTGTGCCCGCCGTTATCCCGCACCACTATCGCACTTTCTCTGAAGTCTCCCACGCCTCCTGTAGGATATTCCTGCGGAAAACAGTCCAAAAAAGAAAGCCTGTCCCGACTGTTTGTCTGCGGTGTAAAGGGCGCTTCTCCCGTCTTTAACAAATAATTGACATCATCCTCCAAAAGCCTTGGTCCATAATATGCATGACCAACAAATTTCTCCTCATCCACAATACCGATCACATAGGACGTTCTCTCCGTGTCCAGCTTAAAACTGCCGTTTTTTTCGCAATAAGTAATCGCCATAATTTCCTGCCTTTCCCGCCGCTGCGCTCAACCATTCTTTCATTATCATGTGCCTATATTGTAACGGGTTATCCGCCGCCGCGCTATACCTTTTCCTTACGGCTTTTACAATATATGGTTGTTATTTTTAACATTTCATGCTACCCTGTAAAAAAGGGAGAAAATACTATGCGAATCGAACAAATACCTAACCTGCCGCTCCGCGTCGATATGGCTTACATGAATGGAAACTGGAAATATTACACCATGGACACCCACTCGCACGGTCTATGGGAATGCAACTATATTGAAGAGGGAAGCTGTGTCTACGAAATTGATGGTAAAGAGTACCAGCTTACACAAAAAAACCTGATTTTACTGGATTCCTCCGTTCCCCACAAAATGCGCTTCAATCACGAGCGCCCTTGTACCGTACTCGGTTTTTCCCTGTCCGCCGACCCCCAAAAAGGGCCTGCCGCTTTTCCGGGGCTGCTCGATATGCTCAATCATTCCCTTGCTCTCTGCCGCATGTTTGTGTCCCTCAACCATGCCCTTGTATTTCCCGACGCCCGCAGCCTGCGCGGGGACATGCTGCGCCTTTATCACGAGTTTGAAGGAAGAAAGGATGCCCTTTATATGACAAGCCTCTGCTATCATCTGCTCTGCGAACTGACAAGGCTCCCCCTGACTCCTAAGTCTTCCACGCAGTATTATGTAGAAAAGGCAAAAAACTATATCCGCCAGTCCTTTTACCTTATCAAAAATAACGAACAGGTGGCATCCCACATCGGGCTTAACGCCACTTATCTCGAACGAATTTATAAAAAAGCGACAGGGACAACGCTCTGGGAGACCGTCACCGCCTGCCGCCTTTCGGCTGCCGAAGAGCTGCTTGCGCAGCCCCATATTCCCATCCATGAAATTGACAACATGATTGGCTTTTCCAACAGGCAGGCGTTTTACCTGCAGTTCAAAAAGCGCTATGGCATGTCGCCGTCAGAGTTCCGTAAACAGGCTGTCCTGTCTCATTCTCCGGCATAAGATGCACGCCGTACTGCCGATAGGCGCTCTGCCGGCTGTCTATAGCGGCGCACATCCCTGCCGTCACTCCAGCTCCGCCAGATAAAGCCTGACCCTGTTTTCTATAACATCGCTGACTTCCTCTACGGTTTTATCGCCTGTAAAATAAAGCGCCGCTTCTTCTTTGATAATAGCGATAACCTGCGCCGTCCGGTAAGGCTCTGGTTTTGCATTCTCCAAACATTCCCAGAACTTTTCCTCCGTTCCTTCCGGAATCTCCGGTCTGATAATCATGGCGCCTGTTGGTGAATATGTATCGGCATATGCCTCCAGATACTCCCGCACGCTCTCCCGCAGCGCGCCCTCATGCACCGGTATATCCAAATTTTCCGCTGTCAACAGCTTTTGGTTTTCTTCGTCTAACAAGAACCGAAGAAATTCCCACGCGCCATCCTTATGCGCAGAATCGGCATTTATGGCGACAGAATCTATCCACAGTTCCTGCACCATGCCGTTTTCTGAAGGATATCCCGTCAGCACCAGATCGTTTTCTTTGGCGTTCCGTTCGTTGAACACCATAAACTGAAAGCTTTGTATTCCTCCAAAGTTCATAATCTCTTCCCACTGTCCGTTTCGCTCCGTCAGCCCATACTGCTTTGCAACCCGCAGCATTTGCTCCCATAATTCCCCGCTGAAATCACAGGTCTTTTGGTCCCAATCGACCATGCCGTAAAGATTATCGGACATTTCAAAAAGATGGTGCAGAATATTGACAGAATCATAGCCCATCCCTAAAACAGCCTGCCCGTCATAGCTTTCCAGATTGTCTAAAAAAGTTTTGATGTCCGCCTGCCCGTTGCTGTCCACAAACCCCTCTTTGATATACATATTGGAAATATACATGGCATATCCCGCACTGTATATGCCATTCTCCATGCCCTGACTCTGGAAAGTTTCACGATGATAGCTCTCCATATCAATTCCATCCTGTGCAAGATAAGGCTCCAGATTCTCCAATCCTCCTTTTTCTGCAAGCACACGCATATCCGTTACCGCATCCCTCGCAATCAAATCCGGTCCTTTTCCCGTCGCAATCTCCATGTCATTATGCGCCAGAAAATCCTGTATAGACTCATCTCCGCTATCCTGCAGCACCACATGATATTCCTTGTTTTCCTTGTTAAACCTTGCTATAAGGCTTTTTAAAGAAGGCACGGCATATAAGCTCTTGAATATCAGAATGGTTTTTCCCATTTCCACGGGATTTATTTTTCTTAATCTTACGACATAAAAATTGTCATCTAAGCTCTCGCTCTCTATCTGCTCCAAGCTGCCGTCCTCTCCCATTCTGGCTGCATACCAAAATCTGCTTTCCTGAGCGTAGGACGTGCCGTACCACTTCATATGCCAGCTTTTTTCTCCGCTTTCCATATCAATATCATAGACGCCGTCCCAGTCTATTACCAGCACCTCCTGCTCCACTCCTGCCGCTATACCGAGACAGCTCGTCAGCATACAGTCTCCCGTCAGTATACCGTTTTTTATATCCAGCATTTTCAGGGCTGCGCCATTCTCAGCTTCAACGGCAAGGACAATACCGCCTCCCCGCGTCTCACAGAGTTTCGTGATTCTTCCCTCTGCATATACCGTTTTCACTTCTTCCCCGGTTAAATCCAATACTGTAAGTCTGTTTTTGTTATACGCGTAAAAATTTTCTTCTGTCCTGTACAGCATATGCCCTATACAGACTGCCGGTATATGCTCTAAAAGCAGCTCCCGCTCCCCTTTTTCCTCATGATAACAAAATACCTGTCCGGCAGAATTTCCGATAAGCCAGATTCTCTCCCCCTTAAAATACTGGGCGCCGCGCAAAGCTTCCCCCCTTTGCAGAGGCAGCTCTGCGATTTCCTCTGTGACTTCAATATCATAAAGCTCCTCCGGCGCCGCCGCATTGCCTGCCGTATTACCGCCACAGCCTGTCAGTATCAGAAGCACGGATAAAAAGAGACAAATCCAGTTTTTCCTTTTCATAATCTATTCACAGCCTTTCGCGTTATTTTTGTATATTTTACCATACATTTTTCCTGTTTTCCAATCTTTTTCAGAATATAATCGCGAAATTTTGTGAACTACTATTCTGCCAAATTCGCCTCCTCATAATCAAAACGCACCGGCGCAACCGATTCCAGTCCATACTTCGTTCTCTTTTCCTTGTTGTCACATAACCTCCAGTATATGAAGAAAAAGCCGGCAGCACTTCCTGTCACACCTCTCCAGCCTCTCCAGATATTCCCATATTTTTTCTTGTATTTCCATTCGGTTTACCATTTTATTTTTTAATACCATATGTAAAAGAATGTCCGCCGTTGCTGCCGCCTCATCTGCCTGCTCCATAAGCAGCCGATATTCTTCATCCGGCAAAATCCCTCCCTCATGCAGATAACGGAACCGAAAGCGCATACATTCTTTATGCTCCTTGAAAGAATACGCCGCCCTGACGTCTTCTAAAAATTTTTTTCTGTCCTGCTCATGGTTTAATATTTCCTCATAGATGGGCATTCCAAAAATTCCTTTTTCCTTTTGTGCAAGATACTGATAGTCTTCCGAACAGTCACGTCCGCTCAAGTAATCCTGTACCTGCCTGTAAATATGCGCCAAATCCAGTTCATATCCACCCTCATCCGGCGCAAGCTCGAACCCTTTTATTTCAGCATTGTTTTCACATGCATGACACCATGCCGTTTCAATCACGTCAATAGGCGCCTCTGTTAATACAGGCTTCCCATTATACAGAGACATCATTTTTACCCTTTTACCATTCTCCTCATATCCGTAAATAAGGCTTTCATGATTATAAAAATATTGCCGGTAAGCCGCCACGCCTTCTATAAAATATTCATTTAGCCAGATTTCCAAATATCTGTTATGGCGAATGCTCTCCGTCACATACTCCCACAATCCGCGCTGCTTTATCATTTCTCCTTTATCGTAGGAAAACCGAATAAGCGGATGTACTGTACAGTTTTTCCAGTCCCTTCTTAAAAAGCCTGTATAGTTTACGATTTCTCCGGCATCCCTCTCACTTTGTCAGCGGTGCTTCTGCTATTGCCTCATGTAACAGCTCCCATTTCTGACCCTCCCATGAGACGTACAGCGCTATCCTGCAGTCTTCGGTTTTTATCCTGTACCACTTTGGAATCTCTTTGTTTTCCCTGTTACTCTTGTAAAATACCGTACTCTCACCCACATCTACCCGCAAATCGCCGCAGCAGTGTACCATCAGCTTATAATCCGCAGGCCGCATGTCATCCTGCAAAAAATCCGTATGCCCGTTTATAAAAAAGGTCACTCTGTCCCATTTGTTTGTATACTGCATATATGTCAGCCGAAATACTATCTCGCTGCTTTTTTGCATACTGCGGTACCATACGGCAGTACTTTCAATGCCCAAACCCTCACGATACATGCGGATGGTTTCCGCTTCTGTCCGAATATCCGCGCAATGCCTTGCAAAATGCCATTCACCGGCTTGAAAACCCGCTATCTGCATACTGCATACTTCATCTGCATTGGTATGATGATTGTTTACAATAGCATCAAGAAACGCATACTGAGGCAATGCCCTGATAAACGGCGCTTCATTAATCGGCAATTCCTTTTTCATTTGTATCCCCCTTATCCACATCGGCATATCTATCCGCCTGCACATGCCACAGCGCCGCATACTTCCCGTTTTTCCCTAAGAGCTCCTCATGGCTTCCTGCCTCTTCT
>WSLY01000018.1:0-30622 GCA_013316825.1 Lachnospiraceae bacterium
AGACAATGGATATGGCATATAAAAAGTTGGTTTTTTTGGAAAAAGGTGAAATCCAGATTGAGGAATTGAGAGAATACTTACAAAAATATATAAAAAAGTATACACCAAGTTGTTTGAAAAATAATTCGGAATTAAAGCGCCTGATAAGAATTTATGATTTAGTGAAGTACAAACAATAGAATCCGCACTTTGGACTCTTCTATTGCTTGAATAAAAATATCCCATCCAAATCAACAAATAGTGCGAACACCTTGAATCAGTGGCGGGATATTCTTATTAACGTATATAGATTGTACCATCATGTATAGTGCGAACACCACAATCAAGTACATTTGATAGTGTATCAGATTTTTTTATAATGTTCAATAGTTTACGCAATATTTTGAAAGGGAGGCTCAAATTGAAAATCTACAGTTGTTTTCCAAACGGTAAGGCGAAGGTGCTTACCATGAGTTATGATGACGGCAAGCTGGCGGACGAAAGACTTGTGGCTATATTTAATAAATATGGCATCAAGGGTACGTTTAACCTAAATTACGGGCAGATGGAAAATCCGGAGAGGATAGACAGGGATAAAATTAAAGCCTTGTATACAGGACATGAAATTGCCACGCATACCATGACGCATCCTACGATTTCCCGCTGTCCCATGACGGAGGCGGCAAAAGAGATTCTGGCGGACAGGGAGGGATTGGAATGCATTACCGGCTATCCCGTGCGTGGACATGCATATCCGAACGGTTCTTATAATGCGGAAATCAAACAGCTCTTTAAAAGTCTTGGAATTGCGTATGCGAGAGCAGCATACTTTGAAAACGGAGATTTTGAGCTGCCTGCAGATACGATGGAATGGAAGGGGACCTGTCATCATAAATATCATTTGATGGAGTATGCGCGGGAGTTTGCAGACTTTAAAAAGTCACAATACTTAAAGTGCATGTATGTATGGGGTCACAGCTATGAATTTGATAATGATAACAACTGGGAGCTGATAGAAGAATTCTGTTCCTTTATGGGCGGCAGAGAAGATATCTGGTATGCAACCAATATTGAAATTATTGATTATATGAAGGTATGCAGAGAGTTGCAGTTTGGTGCGGCGGGGAATTTTGTATATAATCCTTCCGCAGCGGCGGCATGGATAAGCGTGGATGAGAAAGTGGTGCGAATCGACGGCGGTTCGCTTGTAAGGTTTACAGAAGAAGGAACGCTTCGGCAAGGAGGATTATAATGAAAAAGTATGTATTGGCATTGGATCAGGGGACGACAAGTTCCCGCTGCATTTTGTTTGACAAAAAGGGAAAAATCTGTTCTATGGCGCAGAGAGAGTTTGAGCAGATTTATCCGTATCCGGGGTGGGTGGAGCATAATCCTATGGAGATATGGTCCTCGCAGCTTGCAGTTGCCATTGAAGCGATGGCGATGGTGGGCGCAAAGCCGGAGGATATCAGCGGCATTGGCATTACCAATCAGCGTGAAACTACGATTGTATGGGACAAGGAGACGGGAGCGCCCGTATACAATGCGATTGTCTGGCAGTGTAGGCGGACTGCGGATATGATAGATGAAATGACGGCGGCAGGCTTGGGAGAAAGCGTGAAAGAAAAGACGGGACTGGTGCCGGACGCCTATTTCAGTGCTTCCAAAATTGCATGGATACTGGAAAATGTGGAGGGCGCAAGAGAGAAGGCAGAGGAAGGCAGGCTGCTTTTTGGCACGGTGGATACATGGCTGATTTGGAATTTGACAAAAGGCGCGGTACATGTGACCGATTACACCAATGCTTCCCGCACGATGCTGTTTGACATTCATCATTTGTGCTGGGATAAGGAGATATTGGAATATTTTAGAATACCGGAAAATATGCTTCCGGATGTAAAGCCTTCCAGTTATATCTATGGATATACGGACACGTCGGTGCTGGGCGGGGAAATTCCCATAGCAGGTGCCGCAGGAGACCAGCAGGCGGCGCTTTTCGGGCAGTGCTGCTTTGAGCCTGGCGAGGTGAAAAATACATATGGAACGGGCTGCTTTTTGCTGATGAATACAGGTGAAAAGGCAATTACGTCAAAAAGCGGGCTGCTTACCACGATTGCGGCAGGTACAGAGGAACATGTGGAATATGCGCTGGAGGGAAGCGTTTTTGTGGCGGGCGCTGCAATTCAGTGGCTTAGAGACGGGCTGCGTATGATGAAAAGCGCGCCGCAGTCCGAAGAATACGCAATTGCAGTGGAGGAGACCGGCGGTGTCTATGTGGTGCCTGCTTTTGCCGGTCTGGGAGCGCCGTATTGGAATCCTTATGCGAGAGGAACCATCGTAGGGCTGACGCGGGGCTGTACCAAGGAACATTTTATCAGGGCGACGCTGGAGTCCATTGCCTATCAGACGGTGGATGTACTGGAGGCAATGGAAAAGGATTCGGGGATTGATTTAAAGAGCCTGAAGGTAGACGGCGGCGCCAGCGCCAACGATTTCCTGATGCAGTTTGAGGCGGATATTCTGAATACGGAGGTACGCCGTCCGGAGTGCATTGAGACAACTGCGCTGGGTGCAGCATATTTGGCAGGTCTTGCCACGGGATATTTTAAAAATAAGGAAGAAATCCGTGAAAACTGGCTGTTGGGAAAGAGCTTTGTGCCGCATATGGTAAATGAAAAAAGAAAAGCTCTTTTGAGAGGCTGGAAAAAAGCAGTGAAGTGCGCGCTGATGTGGGCGGAAGAGGAGTAAGAAAAGGATTTGACCGCCCTCCAAAGGTTAGTGAGAAGGTCTAACCTTTGGGGGCGGTTTTTTGATTGTTTCCCCATTCTTTTGCTTGCGTCTGCATAAAAAACCTGCTGCAGAAATTATTTGACAACAGTACTTTTGCGGAGTATAATAAAACAAATGTTGCAAAACAAACGTTTTAAATAGAGCTATCATAATGCTGATAAAAGAAAACAAGTGTTATGTGTAAGAAGGGTGGGGTAAAACATGCCGCCAAAGGCAAAATTTTCAAGAGAAGAGATTATTTCTGCGGCTCTGCAGCTTGTACGGGAGGGCGGCGTGGAGGCTGTCACGGCAAGAGAGCTGGGTGCAAGGCTTGGAAGCTCGGCAAGACCGATTTTCACCGTGTTTGAAAGCATGGAGGAGGTGCTTGCGGGCGTGAAGGAGACGGCACGGGCACTTTACGGACAGTATGTGAAGGAGGGGCTTGCGCAGACGCTGGCATTTCGTGGCGTCGGCATGGCTTATATACGGTTTGCCATGCAGGAGCCTAAGCTGTTTCAGCTTTTGTTCATGAGCGAGCAGAGCGGTGCAAATGATGTGGAGCATATACTGGCTTTGATTGACCGGAATTATGATGCCATTTTAAGATCCGTGCAGGAGCCTTATGCACTTGACAGGGACACGGCAGACAGGCTTTACCGGCATCTCTGGATATATTCCCACGGTATTGCAACACTCTGTGCGACAAAGGTCTGCAGTTTCACGCCGCAGGATGTTGGAGAAATGCTGACGGAGATTTTTAAAGGATTACTTTTTCGGATAAAAAACGAGAAAGCATAATGTCTGCTTTGGCGGCGGAATGGAGGAAAATGATGGTTCAGGTAAAGAATATTACCAAATCTTTTGGAAACGGGGACAATAGAACAGAGGTATTAAAGGGGATTTCCCTCAAGGTGGAGGACGGAGATTTTGTTGTGATTTTAGGAGCCTCCGGCTCAGGAAAATCCACGCTGCTAAACGTAATGTCGGGTCTGGAAAAGCCTGATGGGGGGGAGGTTTTGTATGACGGCAGGAATATTGCAGGACTGTCCGATGCAGAGCTTACAAAGTTTCGGAAAGAGACGGTCGGTTTTATTTTTCAGCAATACTATCTGCTGCCGCATCTAAGCGTGGAAAAAAATGTGAAGCTGGGGGCGGAGCTTGCCGGCAGCAAGGACTATAAAAAGGTGCTGGATGCCGTCGGTCTTGGCGAAAAAATGCACAAATATCCGCATGAATTAAGCGGCGGCGAACAGCAGCGGGTTTCTGTGGCAAGGGCGCTTGCCAAAAATCCGAAGGTTTTGTTTCTGGATGAGCCGACGGGAGCGCTGGACGAGGCGACAGGGCGCATGGTGCTGGATTACATAAGCAGCCTGCAAAAGGAGTATCATTTTACCATTGTCTGCGTCACCCATAATTTGAACATTGCAGAAATGGCAGGCACTGTTATTAGGATGAACAGCGGCAAAATCATAGAAACCTATACCAACAAAGAGCAAAAAACAGCTTACGAAATCGGTTGGTAAAAGAAAGAAAAGCTGGCTGCGGCAAGGCTGCCTGCAGGCAGGGGGAGGTGTGGTTATGGTAATCGGTCTGAAAGACGGTTTTAAGTTATTTGGTATTTTTATTATGTCCTGCTGTGCCGTTATGGTCTGCGCATTGTTTCTCAATTATCATATGGACCTTGCCGGACTGAATACGGAAACGATGGAGGGTATGGTCCTGGCATTGTACAATGCACAGGTTATGACAGGCAAGGTGATATGCGCGGTGTGCGGCGGATGTCTGCTGGCTGCCACGGTAGTTCTTTTATTTTTTTACATCAGGAATTATATTCATACGCATAAAAAGGAGCTTGGTATCTTAAAGGCGCTCGGATATTCCAATTTCAAAATTGCAGGCGGGTTCTGGGTATTTGGTCTGAGTGTTTTTGCCGGTACGGCTGTGGGATATGGAATTGCACTTATACTGCTGCCGGATTTTTACCGGATACAGAATCAGGAAAAAATACTGCCGGATTTTTCCGCACATTTCCATCCTCTTCTGGCGTTGTCCCTGATTGTGTTTCCCGCGCTTTTTTTTGCATTGATTTCCGTTCTTTACAGCTTTAAGAAGCTAAAAATGCCTGTGCTGGATTTACTGAAGGAAAAAATGGTGTGGAAGGCGCACAGGAAAAAAGAGGGAAAAGATGGGAAAGAAGAGCAGCCTTTTTTAAAGGAACTGCGCAGAAGTACACTTGGGTCAAGTCCTGTGCTGGTATTCTTTATTGGCTTTGCGGCGTTCTGCTATTCTTCCATGATGCAGATGTCCTTTAGCATGGATGAGCTCGCCAGCGAGTTTTTTAGTACCATGATGGTGGTTATCGGGATTGTGCTGGCATGTGTATCCCTGTTTCTGGCGATTACGGCGGTCATAAACGGCAACACAAAAACCATCGCCATGCTGCGGGTGTTCGGTTATCCGGCAAAGGCGTGCAACAGCAGTATTTTGGGCGGATACAGACCTGCTGCGTATATCGGCTTTGCTGTGGGGACGCTGTACCAGTACCTGCTCTTAAAAATTGTGGTAACGGCAATATTTGCAGATGTTGACATCGTGCCGGAATATCATTTTGATTTTAAGGCGCTGGGCATTGTATTTGTCTCTTTTGTACTGCTTTATGAGCTGGTGATGTGGCGTTATGGAGAAAAGTTGAAAAAGGTTTCCTTGAAAGAGGTTATGCTGGAGTCATAGGGGCTTTAAATGGTTGTCTATATAATTCATATACGGCTTTTTGCGGACGCTTTCCGGATGTGTCAGGTACCATTGTAAGGATTCCTGCAGACCTTCGGAAAGCGGCTTTGTTTCAGGCATTCACTTTTCTTGTTCCTGCACGTCGAGATAATATGTATAGTTGTAAAAGCTGAAGTAGTTTCTCTGTTTAATATTTTCGGGCACATGGACAAATTCGGCATGTTTTCCAGAATGATATCCATAAACCGGCACAAAATTCATGGGACCATACAAATAGGGAGGGCGCAGGATATGGGCATCAAAATGATAATCGCGCAGCCGATTAAAACAATATAAATCCGGCGACAAGAGCAGCAGACAGTGCGATGCGGATGCAGTGGTGAAGCAAATGGAAGCTGCCGCTTTTGACACCATTATAAATTGCGGCACAGCAGATAAAGGCACAGCCGGCAAGGGCGGGAGCCCAGTCTATAGAAAGCTTTAAAATATTCAAGACGACGGCGGTAAGCAGCAGAAGACTTCCGACAGCCATGGCCGTGTGGGAGAGCCCCCGCTTGTTCTGCTTTAGGGCGGCAGCAGCCGCAATCAGAGAGAGCGCTCCAAATAAAACACTGACAAGGCCTAATACGATTCTCATAGGTAAAATCCTTTCCTGCCATGCTGCCGATTTTAATGATATGCAATGGAAGCGGCACGGTTTTTGTTTTACAGTTGTTTATATTGTAGCATGGGAATGCAGAGGGGACAAGGAGATTTTTATTGCTTAAATTAAGGAAATTGTACTATTGACTTTCCGCCCCATGCTTGATAGGATTTTTAGAAGAGAAACGGAGGAAAAAATATGCTGGTTCAAAAATATAAAGATATGCTTTCAGGCAAGTCGGTGATAAGGCAGTTGTCGGAATTTGCTACGGCGAGGGGGAAGGAAATCGGATATGAGAATGTGTTCGATTACAGCCTTGGCAATCCTTCCGTACCCGTGCCGCAGGAATTTACGGATACCATGATTAATATGCTGCAGGAAGAAAGCGCTGCAGTGCTTCACGGGTACAGCCCCAGTCTGGGTATCTGGTCCGTGCGGGAAAGAATTGCGGCTTCTCTTCAGAAGCGTTTTGGGATTCCCTATCAGGCGGAGCATATTTTTATGGCGGTGGGCGCGGCGGGTGCGCTTGCCCATGCGTTCAGGCTGGTGACGGAGCCGGGAGATGAAATTCTGACATTTGCGCCGTTTTTTCCGGAATACCACCCTTATGTGGATTTGACGGGCGCACAGCTAAAGGTAGTGCCTGCCGATACGGAGCAGTTTCAGATTAACTTTGCCGCCTTTGAGTCGATGCTCTCTCAAAAGACGATGGCGGTGTTAATCAATACGCCGAACAATCCGTCGGGCATTGTCTACTCTGCGGAAACCATAAAGAGGCTGGCGCAGGTGCTTCGTGACAAGTCTGAGGAATACGGGCATGATATTTATTTGATTTCTGACGAGCCTTATCGTGAAATTGTGTTTGAAGGCGTGGATGCGCCATGTGTTTCCGCGTATTATGACAACACCATCATGTGCTATAGCTTTTCCAAGTCCCTTAGTCTGCCGGGCGAGAGAATCGGGTATGTAGCGGTCAATCCGGCATGTAAGGACGCTGCGGATATGGTGCAGATGTGCGGGCAGATTTCAAGAGGAATCGGGCACAACTGTCCGCCATCCATTATACAGCTTGCGGTAGCAAAGGTGCTTGATAAAACCGCAGAGCTTTCCGTATATGAAACCAATATGAACATATTATATAAAGAGCTAAAGTCTATGGGTTTTACCTGTGTAAAGCCCGGCGGTACTTTTTATATTTTTCCCAAAGCACTGGAGGAGGATGCGAAGATTTTTTGTGAGAAGGCGCTGCAATACGACCTTGTGCTGGTCCCGGGGGATACCTTTGGCTGCCCGGGATACTTCCGTATGGCATATTGCATCGATACGGAAAAGGTGGAACGTTCTCTGACGGCGCTTGGACGGTTTGTAAAGACAGAATACGGTGCATAGAAAAGGTAAGTCAGGACGAATAAAAACAGGGGCAAGTAAAACAGATACAAAACAAAGACGAGCAAAAACAAAGGTGAGGCATCGGCAGAAAGAAGGAATGAACATGTATCAGGCAGGACTGGTTTTGGAAGGCGGCGGCATGAAAGGAGTTTATACGGCGGGCGTATTGGACTTCTTTTTGGATAAAGGGCTGTCCTTCTCCAGTGTATATGGTGTTTCGGCAGGAGCGTGCCATATGTGCAGCTTTTTGTCAAACCAAAGGGGAAGGGCGTTGGATATCAGTATCGATTATCTGGACAGCAGAAAATACTGCAGTGTGCAAAGTCTTTTGACGACGGGAGATTTGTTTAATGTCAATACGGCGTACCATCTGATACCGGATTACCTAAACCCGTATGATTATCAGGCGTTCGGCAGATACGCGGGAAGAGCCTACGCGGTGGTTACCAATATTGTGACCGGTGAGGCGGAATACTTGAGAATACGGGATATGAAAGCGGACATTACGGCAGTGCGCGCTTCGGCGTCGCTGCCTCTTGTCTCCCGCAATGTCAAAATCGGGGAGGGACTGTATTTGGACGGCGGCATCGCGGATGCCATACCCATCAGAAAATCAATACTGGACGGCAACCGCAAAAACGTAGTGATTCTTACCAAGGAAGAGGGATATGTGCGTAAGCCTTCCAGCCATTTGGAATTGATAAAGCTGCGTTATCTCAAATATCCAAAGGTATATGAGAGGATGGCGGACAGACATAACGCCTACAATCATACGTTGGCGTATCTGGAAAAGCAGCAGGAAAACGGGCAGGCATTTGTAATCCGCCCCAAGAAAAAGAGTGAGGTAGGACGGATTGAAAAAGATGCGGACAAATTAAAAGCACTTTACAGAGAAGGGTATGCGGATGCGGAGAACTGCTTTGAACTGCTGCAGAATTATCTGGATTCTTAATGCAGGCAGCAGTAAGGAAAGCATTGGCAGGAATGTAAAATAAATTGAAAAATAGCTTTGCGTGGAACTACACGCAGAAATGAGGATTATCATGCTGGATATCTTAAAAGCAATTTTGTTTGGCATAGTGGAGGGCATCACGGAATGGCTTCCCATCAGCAGTACAGGGCATTTGATTTTACTGGAGGAATTTATTAAGTTTGACAATGTGTCGGAAGGTTTTTTTAAAATGTTTGAAGTGGTGATTCAGCTCGGCGCGATTTTGGCTGTGGTGGCGCTTTTTTTCAAACAAATATGGCCTTTTTGCAAAAAGGGCGGCGGTTTTAAAAAGCAGGGAGCGCTTGCCTATGTAAAAATGGATGTTATGCAGCTTTGGTTTAAAATTCTGGCGGCATGTATACCGGCGGCGGTTATCGGCGTTTTGTTTGACGATGTGCTGGATGCCCTGTTTTATCACTGGTATGTGGTGGCGGGCGCGTTGATTGTGTTTGGCGTTGCCTTTATTGCAGTGGAAAACTGGAATAAAGGGCGAAGCCCCAAAATCAGAACCCTAGCGGAAATTTCTTATCAGACGGCGCTGATGATAGGCGTATTCCAGTTGATAGCGGCAGTTTTTCCGGGCACTTCCCGTTCCGGCGCAACCATTGTGGGCGCGCTGCTTATCGGCGTTTCCCGCTCCGTTGCGGCAGAATTTACGTTTTTTCTTGCCATTCCGGTTATGTTTGGCGCAAGCCTTTTAAAGATAGTAAAATTCGGTTTTCATTTCACCACCGTGGAATTAACGGCTCTTTTAGCCGCCATGCTGACCGCGTTTGTTGTTTCTGTTGTAGTGATTAAATTTTTACTTTCCTATATTAAAAAGCACGACTTCAAAATATTCGGCTGGTACCGCATTGTGCTGGGCATTGTAGTCATTGCGTATTTCTGTTTGTAAGCCACACATTAATCTGTATTTTATTTGACAAGATAGAAAATATGTATTACACTCTCTGTAAGGGCAAACCTTATATACTCTAAAGGGAATGAAAAAGTAGATGCAATTTGGGCAAAGGAGGATGAATATGCCTACTAAGAAAACGGCTGCAAAAGAAGCAGCTACAGAAGTAAAGACAACACCTGTAAAAGCAGAAGAAGTAACAAAAGAGGCAGCAAAGGAAGAGACAAAAAAAGCAACCGAAGAGAAGGCTGCTTCTGTAAAAGCGGCAAAGACAACCAAAACAACAAAGACAGCGAAAGCGGCTCCCGCAAAAAGAGGCAGAAAGCCCGGCAGCAAGACGGAGTTAAAGGTCAGCATGAATGTACAGTTTGGCGGTAAGTCTTATACAACAGATGATTTGGTAAAAATTGCCAAGGATGTCTGGAAGTACGACTTAAAGCAGAAGGTAGCGGACTTTAAGTCTGTTGAGCTGTATGTAAAGCCGGAGGACGGTATGGCTTATTATGTGATTAACGGAAAAGAAGCAGGCAGCTTTTATATTTAAGCAAAAAGGGCATACTGCAGAAAGTACATAAGTCAAAGGATAGGATGTTCCTGACTATGAAATGATAATTCATGGTTGGAACATCCTTTTTGTGTATTTATATATTTTTTAGAATTAATTTACAGAAAAGCAGTTGACATCATTAGGGGTAAGTGATATTTTATGGTAAGAAGATGTTAGCACTCTTTTGAACCGAGTGCTAATAACCCCGAGGGAGCTGCCATACAGTCAAGTTGGGAGGGATGAGCATGCAGCTTGATGAGCGTAAAAAGAAAATACTGCAGGCTATTATCCGCAACTATCTGGAGACCGGAGAGCCGGTAGGCAGCAGGACGATTTCCAAATACACGGATTTGAATCTGAGCTCTGCCACCATCAGGAACGAGATGGCGGATTTGGAGGAGCTGGGGTATATTGTCCAGCCGCACACTTCCGCAGGACGGATTCCTTCTGACCAGGGATATCGGTTATATGTGGATACCATGCTGGAGGAAAAGGAAAAAGAAGTGGAAGAAATGAAAGGGATGCTTCTGGAAAGAGAAGATAAGATGGAAGCGCTCTTAAAGCAGGTGGTTCGGGTACTGGCACAGAACACCAACTATGCGACCATGATTTCCGCGCCGCAGATTCACCGCAACAAAATAAAGTTTATTCAGTTGTCGCGGGTGGATATGGGACAGATACTTGCCGTTATTGTGGTGGAGGGCAATGTAATAAAGAACCATGTGCTTCATGTGCCGGATGGTTTGGACGACGAAACGCTTTTAAAGCTCAATATGCTTCTCAATACCCATTTGAACGGGCTTCCGATTGAGGAAATTAATTTGGGACTGATTGCCGCCTTGAAACAACAGGCAGGTATCCATGAAGCCATTGTAGGTGAAGTACTGGATGCAGTGGCAGAGGTGATAAAAGAAGCGGACAATTTGGAAATATACACCAGCGGCGCAAACAATATTTTTAAATATCCGGAGCTTTCTGACAATACAAAGGCAAGCGAACTGATTGGCGCTTTTGAGGAGAAGCAGTCGTTGTCGGCATTGGTGCAGGAGACGCTGGCGGATGAAAGCAACACGGGGATTCAGGTGTATATCGGCAATGAGAGTCCGATTCAGAATATGAAGGACTGCAGCGTGGTAACGGCCACCTACGAATTGGGAGAAGGCATGAAGGGCACCATAGGGATTATCGGTCCCAAGCGCATGGATTATGACAAGGTAATCGGCACATTGAAGACACTGATGCATCAACTGGATGATTTATATAAAAGAAAATAGCACAGTTTGACACAGGGAAAGGAAATGGCTTATGGCAGAGCAGGAAAAAGAAATTTTAGAGGAAGAACAGGATACGTCACAAGCCGGAGAGAAAGCGGCAGAGGGAGTAAAAGCCTGTACGCAGGCAGAGGAAGCTGCGAAGGATACCGGCGAAGAGAACGGACAGGATACGTCACAGGAAGCGGCGGAAACAGCGGATAAAGAGGCAGGGACAGAAGAGGAAACTGCCGAAGAGGGAGCCGCGGAGGAGAAAGGCTTTTTTGGAAAGGGCAAAAAGAAAGACAAAAAAGAAGAAGCGTTAAAGCAAAAGATAGGGGAACTGGAAGACAGAGTGAAGCGCCAGATGGCGGAATTTGAAAATTTCCGCAAGAGGACCGACAAGGAAAAGACAGCAATGTATGAAGTAGGCGCCAAAAGCGTTATCGAAAAAATACTTCCGGTGGTGGACAATTTTGAAAGAGGACTGGGAAGCATTCCCGAGGAAGAAAAGGGCGGTGCCTTTGCCGAGGGAATGAATATGATATACAAGCAGCTCGTAGGAGAACTGGATAAGCTGGGAGTAAAGCCCATTGAAGCGTTGGGCAAAGAGTTTAATCCTGATTTCCACAATGCGGTTATGCAGGTGGAAAGTGAAGAATACGAGTCGGGAGTTATCGCCCAGGAGCTGCAAAAGGGATATACTTACCACGATACGGTGGTAAGGCACAGCATGGTAGCCGTAACAGAGTAAGCAACAGATTTTGAAAGGTTAAAAAATACAGGAGGGCTTTGAAATGAGCAAAATTATTGGTATTGACTTAGGAACAACAAACAGTTGTGTTGCCGTAATGGAAGGTGGTAAGCCGACTGTTATTGCAAATACGGAAGGCGCAAGGACGACACCGTCCGTTGTAGCATTCACAAAGACTGGCGAGAGGCTTGTAGGTGAGCCTGCAAAGCGTCAGGCAGTAACCAATGCGGAGAAGACCATTGCATCTATCAAGAGGGACATGGGAACCGCAAACGGACGTACCATCGACGACAAGAAGTATTCTCCCCAGCAGATTTCAGCCATGATACTGCAGAAGCTGAAAGCGGATGCAGAGAATTATCTTGGCGAGAAGGTAACGGAAGCGGTTATCACCGTTCCGGCATACTTCAACGATGCGCAGCGTCAGGCAACCAAGGACGCAGGCAAGATTGCCGGTTTGGAGGTAAAGCGTATTATCAACGAGCCTACGGCGGCAGCGCTGGCTTATGGTTTGGAAAATGAAAAAGAGCAGAAAATTATGGTATATGACCTTGGCGGCGGTACCTTTGATGTTTCCATTATCGAAATCGGCGACGGCGTGATTGAAGTAAAGGCAACCAACGGCGACACCCATCTGGGCGGCGACGATTTTGACAACAAGGTTATCGACTGGATGCTTGCAGAGTTCAAAAAGCAGGAGGGTGTTGACTTATCCGGCGATAAGATGGCAATGCAGAGACTGAAAGAAGCAGCGGAAAAAGCAAAGAAGGAACTTTCTTCCGCAACCACCACCAACATCAACCTGCCTTTCATCACGGCAACCGCAGAAGGCCCCAAGCATTTTGACATGAACCTGACAAGGGCTAAATTTGACGAGTTGACACATGATTTGGTGGAGAAGACGGCAATTCCCGTACAGAATGCATTAAAGGATGCAGGACTTACGGCTTCCGAAATCAGTAAGGTGCTTCTGGTAGGCGGTTCCACCCGTATTCCTGCCGTGCAGGAGAAGGTAAGGCAGCTCACCGGACAGGAGCCCAACAGAAGCTTAAATCCTGACGAGTGTGTGGCGCTGGGCGCTTCCGTACAGGGCGGTAAGCTGGCAGGCGACGCAGGCGCAGGCGATATCCTGCTTTTGGATGTTACGCCTCTGTCACTGTCCATCGAGACTATGGGCGGCGTTGCAACCAGACTGATTGAGAGAAACACTACGATTCCGACCAAGAAGAGTCAGGTGTTCTCTACAGCGGCTGACAACCAGACCTCGGTAGAAATCAATGTTCTGCAGGGTGAGAGACAGTTTGCAAGGGATAACAAGTCCTTAGGGCAGTTCAGGCTCGACGGTATTCCGCCTGCACCCAGAGGAATTCCGCAGATTGAGGTTACATTTGATATTGATGCCAACGGTATTGTAAATGTCTCCGCAAAGGATTTGGGAACAGGCAAGGAGCAGCACATTACCATTACGGCGGGCTCCAATATGTCTGATTCGGATATCGAAAAAGCAGTAAAGGAAGCTGCCGAATTTGAGGCGGAGGACAGAAAGCGCAAGGAAGCAATCGATGCAAGAAACGATGCGGATGCGATTGTATTCCAGACAGAGAAAGCACTTAATGATGTAGGCGATAAGGTAAGCGCTGATGAGAAAGCAAAGGTGCAGACTGAAATCGACGCGGTAAAAGAGCTGCTTGAGAAGACCAAGGACAGAGAGCTTTCCGACAGCGAGGTGGATGAGCTGAAGGCTGCAAGAGAAAAGCTGATGAACAGTGCGCAGAGCGTATTTGCAAAGATGTACGAATCCATGCAGGGTGCACAGGGCGCGGCAGGTCCCGACATGGGAAGCGCTTCTGCCGATACCGGCAGCAGCGCACCGGAGGATGACGTAATTGACGGTGATTTCCGCGAGGTATAAAAGTAACAGTAAGAGATAAAAAGTAAAAATAAACGGACAGGTGATTCCAGGGCGGCTTTGCCGCCCCGGAAATTGCTTTGTTATGGCGGTGAGGATGTTATGGCAGAACAAAAACGTGATTACTATGAAGTGTTGGGCGTAGAAAAAAATGCAGATGATGCAGCGCTGAAAAAAGCATATCGAGTTTTAGCCAAAAAGTATCATCCGGATATGAATCCCGGGGATAAAGAGGCTGAGGCAAAATTTAAAGAAGCATCGGAGGCATATGCTGTTTTAAGTGATCCGGAAAAAAGGCGTCAGTATGACCAGTTCGGCCATGCAGCCTTTGACGGGGCAGGAGGCGGAGCCGGCGGTTTTGACTTCAGCGGCATGGATTTCAGCGATATATTTGGTGATATATTCGGCGATTTTTTTGGCGGCGGGCGTAGAAGCGGCGGCAGGAGCACCGGTCCCATGAAAGGGGCGAATCTGCGTACCAGTCTGCGTATCACTTTTGAAGAAGCAATTTTTGGCTGTGAGAAAGAAATTGAGCTGACAGTAAAGGAAACCTGTAAAACCTGCGGCGGAAGCGGCGCAAAGCCCGGGACCAGTCCGGAGACCTGTACCAAGTGCGGCGGTAAAGGACAGGTGGTATTTACGCAGCAGTCTTTCTTTGGAACTGTCAGGAACGTACAGGCGTGCCCTGACTGCCAGGGGACAGGAAAAATTATAAAAGAAAAGTGTCCGGAGTGCCGCGGCGAGGGTTTTGTGCCGATGCGCAAGCGGTATATGGTGGATATTCCGGCAGGTATTGACAACGGACAGTATACAAGACTGCCAGGATTGGGAGAGCCAGGCATCAACGGCGGCCCCCGCGGGGATGTCCGTGTGGAAGTGATTGTAGGACGGCATCCGATTTTCCAGCGGCAGGATTATAATATTTATTCCACAGTACCGATGTCCTTTGCGGTAGCGGCTTTGGGCGGCGAAATTGTAATAGATACGGTGGACGGCAAAGTAGTTTATGATGTAAAGCCCGGTACCCAGACGGATACCAAGGTGCGCCTGAAAGGAAAAGGCGTTCCCACGCCGCGCAACAAGGATATCAGAGGCGATCATTATGTGACGCTGGTAGTACAAGTGCCGGATAAACTGTCCCACGAGGCGAAGGAACTCTTGAAACAATTTGATGCAGAAAGCGGCGATACACTGAATGCCTCCAAACGTGTCTCCTCAGACAATCCGACGGGCGGTGATGGTGGCAAAAAGAAGAAAAAGATATGGAAATAGTGAAAATGAATAGGTGATTGCGAAACACAGTGATTATGCGGTTGTTATTGTGCATGTGGTGGAATATACTACATGCACAATTCGGAGCCGTAAGTGAGAGTTACGCAATTACTGAATGGAAAAAGAAAGAGAGGGTGCTGCAAAAGTCGGGAAAGACTTTCAGAGCACTCTTTTTGTGTTTGCCGGCTTCGAAAACAAAAAATTTGATGCTGACGAACCCTTCCCTATCGTATATAATAGTGGAGAAGCGATATAAACATGCCGCGTGTTGTGGCAGAACGGAGGAGGAGATTATGAGGTATCAAATCGTTGGCAATACTATGCCGGCAGTACAAGTGCATTTTGACGCACCCGGGGAGTCCATGTATACGCAGTCGGGCGGTATGGCATGGATGAGTGACGGCGTTTTCATGACGTCCAATATGAGGGGCGGCGTGGGCAAGAGCATAGGCAGAATGTTTGCAGGGGAGTCGCTTTTTATGGCTACCTATACGGCACAGATGCCTGGCGCATACATAGCGTTTGCATCTACGGTAGCAGGGGAGGTTATGCCGGTTGACGTTGGCGCCAGCGGCGGGCTCATCTGCCAGAAAGGTGCATTTTTATGCGCACAGCAGGGTGTGGAGCTGAGCGTAACCTTTTCAAAGCGTTTTTCGGCGGGCTTGTTCGGCGGTGAAGGCTTTATCCTGCAGCAGCTTACCGGACAGGGTATGGCATTTTTGGAAATAGACGGCGACAAAGTGGAGCGTGTCCTTGCACCGGGCGAAGTACTTAAAGTAGATACAGGCAATGTAGTTGCTTTCGAAAGAACCGTTTCCTATGAAATCGAGATGGTGAAGGGGCTGGGCAACATTTTCTTTGGCGGCGAAGGGTTGTTTCTGACAAAGCTGGTTGGTCCCGGACGTGTCATTCTGCAGACGCAGAATTTCAACGAATTTGCCGGCAGGATTTTGGGGATGGCGCCGAGGCGTTAAGGAGAATCAGAGATAAGGTCATGCGCAGTCTTAACAGGGTTGAGACAAAAACAGCGCAGAAATGAGGATAAAAATGAAGTGGTTGCAGATCAGGGTAAAGACGGTTACGGAGGCAGAGGATATTATTATCAGCAGCCTTTACGATATCGGGCTGGAGGGTGCGCAGATAGAGGACCATGTGCCTCTGTCTGCGTGGGAAAAAGAGCAAATGTTTGTGGACATCATGCCTGAGATACAGGAGGATGACGGCACGGCGTACCTGAATTTTTTTGTGGAGGAAAAGGAGGATGGAAGCCTGCTTGTAAGCGGTGAAGCCACGGATAGGGAAACGCTGCTTGCCAAGGTGGAGGATGTGCTTTCCGATATCCGCCTTTTTGCAGAAATTGGAGAAGGTACCGTGACGGTAGGAGAAACGGACGACATTGACTGGATTAACAACTGGAAGCAGTATTTTCACCAATTTTATATAGATGATATTCTGGTGATTCCCTCGTGGGAGGAAGCGGAGTCTGCAAAAGAGGCAAAAATCGTACTGCATATTGATCCGGGCACCGCTTTTGGGACGGGTATGCACGAGACGACACAGTTGTGTATCCGCCAGCTCAAGAAGTATGTGACAGAGGATACCGTGCTTTTGGATGTGGGAACCGGAAGCGGGATTTTATCCATTCTGGCACTTCAGTTCGGCGCGAAAACGGCGGTGGGGACGGACTTGGACCCCTGCGCGGCGGAGGCGGTCAGGCAGAACTGTGAAAGCAATGGAATTGCTAAAGATAAGTTCCGCATGTTGACAGGCAATATTATCACAGAGAAAGCAGTGCAGGATGCGGTAGGGTATGGCTGCTATGATATTGTGGCGGCAAATATTCTGGCGGACGTGCTGGTGCCGCTTACGCCTGTTATTGTCAGTCAGTTGAAAGCAGGGGGCATTTATATCACTTCAGGCATCATCGATGATAAAGAAGAGACTGTGGTGGAGGCAGTCAGGCAGGCAGGGCTTACGGTGCTGGAGGTTACTTATCAGGGCGAGTGGGTCAGTGTTACGGCACAGAAACCGGTATAGTCGTTTGGAAAAGACTTTGCGGTGTCTTTTTGCGGATGAAAATGCTGCTTATGCGGCGGAATGTGAGGAATTATGCATCAGTTTTTTGTGGAAGCATCACAGATACATGACAAGACTGTCATTATAGAGGGCAGCGATGTCAACCACATAAAGAATGTACTCCGCATGAAAATCGGAGAGGAGCTTTCCGTCAGCAACGGAGTGGACGGCAGAGAGTACCGCTGCGGTATCGTCGGTATGGAAGAGAACCGGATTGTCTGTGAGCTTCGGTTTGTCAAGGAGGACGGCGTGGAGCTTTCTTCCAAAGTGTACTTGTTTCAAGGACTGCCAAAAGCGGATAAAATGGAGCTGATTATCCAGAAGGCGGTGGAGCTTGGCGTATATGAGATTGTTCCGGTAGAAACAGGGCGCTCGGTGGTCAGGCTGGATGCGAAAAAGGCGGTACAGAAAACGGCAAGATGGCAGGCGATTGCGGAGGCTGCGGCAAAGCAGAGCAGGCGGCGCATCATTCCAAAGGTATCGGCGCCGCTTACTTTTGAACAGGCGCTTGTAAAGGCTGCGCCGATGCAGGTAAAGCTGATTCCTTATGAGCTGGCGGAAGGAATGGAGCGTACAAAACAGTTGATTGCAAGTTTGGGAGAAGGAGAAGACATAGCCGTCTTTATCGGACCGGAGGGCGGTTTTGAAGAAAAGGAAATCGAGCAGGCAAAGGAGCATGGCGTGCAGCCGGTGACGCTGGGAAGGCGGATTCTGCGGACGGAGACGGCGGGATTTACTGTGATGGCGTGGATTATGTATCAGTTAGAAAAATAAGCGCATATATTGTTTATAGATAGAAGAAAAAGGAGAAACACGATGGAAGTGTATTTGGATAACTCTGCAACGACGAGGGTCTTTCCCGAAACGGCAGAGTTAGTGACACGAATTATGTGCGAAGATTACGGGAATCCCTCCAGCCTGCATATAAAAGGCGTACAGGCGGAGCGTCATATAAGAAATGCGAAGGAAACGCTTGCGAGGCTGATGAAGGTGAAAGAGAAGGAAATCTGCTTTACCTCAGGCGGTACGGAAGCGGACAATCTGGCACTGATAGGCTGCGCAATGGCAAATTACCGCGCCGGCAGGCATTTGATTACGACCCGCATAGAACATCCGGCAATTTTGCAGCCTATGCACTATCTGGAGGACCAAGGCTTTCGTGTGACCTATCTGTCGGTAGATAAGCAGGGCAGAATTTCGTTGGAGGAGCTTCGGGATTCTCTCAGGCAGGATACGATTCTGGTATCCATTATGCATACCAATAATGAAATTGGTGCGATAGAGCCGATTGCGGAGGCGGGGGAGCTGATAAAAAAGATAAATCCCGACACGCTTTTTCACGTAGATGCCGTTCAGGGATTTGGAAAATTCCGGCTGTACCCCAGAAAAATGGGCGTTGACCTGCTCTCGGTCAGCGGGCATAAAATCCATGCGCCGAAAGGGACGGGAGTTTTGTATGTGGGAGAAAATGTCAAAATTCACAATATAATTTATGGCGGCGGCCAGCAGAAAAACCTGCGTTCCGGTACGGAGAATGTGGCGGGCATCGCGGGAATGGCGCATTCGGCGCAGAAGCTGTATGCCAATCTGGAAGAGGATACGAGCAGGCTGTATGAGCTGAAGGAGTATTTGGTAAAAGGGCTTAGAGGAATTGGTGATGTACAGATAAACGGACCTGCGGTTTCGGAAGGTGCGCCGCATATTGTCAGCGCGTCAGTACGGGGAGTTCGCAGCGAGGTACTCTTACATGCGCTGGAGGATAAGGGAATCTATGTCTCCGCAGGCAGCGCATGCTCTTCCAACAAGCCGCATACAGGCGCTTCTGCCACACTGAAGGGGATCGGACTGGATAAGGATATGGCTGCTTCCACCATCCGTTTCAGTATGTCGGTTTATACAACAAGAGGAGAATTGGACTATACATTACAGGCAATGTATGATATGATTCCCATGTTGCGGAAGTATATAAGAAAAGCGTAAAGTGCGTCGGTATGGCGAACAGGCAGAGAGCAAAAGCAGACAGGAGTAAATATGTTTAAGGCTTTTTTGATAAAATATGCTGAAATTGGCGTAAAAGGAAAAAACAGACATTTGTTTGAGGAGGCACTTGCAGGGCAGATAAAGTATGCTCTCAAAAAGTGCGAAGGTGAATTTCAGGTGCGCAGGACGCAGGGGCGGATTTATGTGGACGCTTTGACGGAATTTGACTTTGAGGAAGTCCTTCTGCATTTGCAGAGAGTGTTCGGCATATCAGGAATTTGTCCGGTAGTCTATGTGGAGGACGAGGGCTTTGAAAAGCTCTGCGAGGACGTTATTTCTTATATCGACGGTGTTTATTCTGATAAAAACAAGACCTTTAAGGTACAGGCGCGGCGGGCGCGGAAAAATTATCCGAAGGATTCCATGACAATCAATGCGGACATCGGGGAAGCAGTTCTGGCAGCGTATCCGTCCATGCACGTGGATGTGCATAAGCCGGATATTATGCTGAATATTGAAATCAGGGAAAAAATTTATATTTATTCTGAAACCATTCCGGGACCGGGGGGGATGCCCGTGGGTACGGGCGGCAAGGCGATGCTGCTCTTATCCGGCGGCATCGACTCTCCCGTTGCCGGTTATATGATAGCGAAGCGCGGCGTTAAAATCGACGCGGTGTATTTTCATGCGCCGCCCTATACCAGTGAGCGGGCGAAGCAGAAGGTTGTTGATTTGGCAAAAATAGTGTCCCGCTACGCGGGTCCGGTTTACCTGCATATTATCAATTTCACAGATATTCAGTTATATATTTATGAAAAATGTCCCCATGAAGAGCTTACCATCATTATGCGGCGCTACATGATGCGCCTCGCGGAGCGCATTGCAGACGAGACGGAATGTCTGGGACTGGTAACGGGTGAGAGCATCGGACAGGTGGCTTCCCAGACCATGCATAGTCTGGCGGCAACCAATGAAGTTTGTACCCTGCCGGTGTATCGCCCTCTCATTGGTTTTGATAAGCAGGAAATTGTGCAGGTATCCGAAAAAATAGGAACCTATGAGACTTCCATACTGCCCTATGAGGATTGCTGCACCATATTTGTGGCAAAGCATCCGGTGACAAAGCCGAATGTGAAGGTAATCCGCAGGCATGAGGAGGATCTTTCGGAGAAGATAGACGAACTGGTGGAAACCGCCTTAAAGACGGACGAGCTGGTGGTGGTGAGTGATAACTGATGAAAAAAAGTTAGGCGGTCTTTTATATGCAAAAAGAACACCGCGGGAAAATCCGGGTGTTCTAGCTTCGCTGTTTGCTGTCGGCGCCGTTTAAATTAAGTAAGGCTTTAAGGTAGCCAGTACATTGTCAACATTTTCTTCTGCATGGATGTTCAGGTCAATAGGCTTGGATAAATCCAGACTGAAGATACCCATGATGGATTTGGCATCGATTACGTACCGTCCTGATACCAAATCGAAATCGTAGTCGAATCTTGTGATATCATTAACGAAAGACTTTACTTTGTCAATGGAATTTAAAGAAATCTGAACTGTTTTCATTACAATTACCTCCTTGGATGTGTCATACCTTCAGCTTTCATATTAATGGGTTCAGGATTAAAAGTCAATGATAAAACACAACAAAAATCGAGAGGAATAATATGAAAAGTGTGGCATTACATAACCTTGGATGCAAGGTAAATGCTTATGAGATGGACGTTATGCAACAAATACTGCGGGAAAAGGGCTATGTTATTGTACCATTTGATGAGGCGGCTGACATTTATATCGTAAATACCTGTACGGTTACCAACATTGCGGACCGGAAGAGCAGGCAGATGCTGCATCAGGCAAAGGCAAGAAATCCGAAAGCGGTGGTAGTCGCCGTGGGCTGCTATGTGCAGACAGCTTCCAAAGAGCTTTTGCAGGACGCAGGTGTGGATTTGGCGATAGGAAACAATAAAAAGGGAGAAGTGGTGTCGCTTCTTGAACGCTTTTTGAAGGAGCGGGAGGAAGGAAGGGAATTGGAAGCCCTAAAGGGAGAAGGCATCATAGATATCAATGCAGGCTGTGCATATGAAGAAATGACGCTGAAGCACACGGCAGAGCACACAAGAGCGTATATCAAAATACAGGACGGATGCAATCAGTTTTGCACATACTGCATCATTCCGTTTGCGAGGGGGCGTGTCCGCAGCCGCCGTTTTGAGGATATCAGGGAGGAGCTTACAGGACTTGCAGCAGCAGGCTACAAGGAAGTTGTCCTGACGGGCATTCATATCAGCTCTTATGGAATTGATTTTGCAGATGGGGATTGGGAAGAAGGAAGAAGCAGGAAGCTGGCGGCAGAAGACGGGCAGGCATACGGCGGCAGTCCGAAGCTGGCTTCCCTTTTAGAGCGTATCCATGACATAGACGGGATAGAGCGTATCCGTCTCGGCTCACTGGAGCCCAGAATTGTGACAAAGGCGTTTGCAGACAGGCTGCGTCTGCTTCCTAAAATCTGCCCTCATTTTCATCTCTCCCTGCAAAGCGGTTGTGATGAAACCTTAAAACGGATGAATAGACATTATACTACGGGTGAATACTTACAATGTGTGGAGCTTTTGCGCAGCATATATGCAGCGCCGGCCATTACGACGGATATTATCGTAGGATTTCCCGGGGAGACGGACGAGGAGTTTGCGGAAACGTATACATTTCTGGAAAAGCTGGAGCTGTTTGAAATGCATGTATTTAAGTATTCTGAGAGAAAAGGGACAAGGGCTGCCGGCTTTCAGGACAAGGTTTCCGGCAGTGTCCGCACAGAGCGCAGCAACAGGCTGCTGCATTTGAAAAAGCAGCAGTCGGCGGCGTTTCGGATGGCATACATAGGACAGGAAACAGAGGTGTTGTTTGAAGAAGCAAAAGAAATTGACGGAAAGCAATATCAGATTGGGCATACAGAACAGTATATCCGTGTGGCAAAATGTACAAAAGAAAAGCTTTCCAACTGCATAATAGGGGGACGGATTGCGGGGTTTTTGAATGATGAGCTTATGCTGATGGAATAGCGGCTTGAATTTTAGAAGGATATGGTTTAAGATAGTATTGAATGTTACGGGATAGCTTTGCTGTGTATCGCACAAAGTTACATATTACGGAAAGGCATGGCGATTAAAATGCAGGATTTGGGGAATACACAATATTTTAAAGTGGCGGCGGAGCCGGAAACTACCGGCGTGAAGGTAGTGCTGTCTACGGTTTATGAGGCGTTGACGGAAAAGGGTTATAATCCGGTGAATCAGATTGTGGGGTATATTATGAGCGGCGACCCGACGTATATCACCAGCCATAAAAGCGCGAGAAGCCTGATTATGAAAGTGGAGCGGGACGAGCTGGTGGAAGAGCTTCTGACGGAGTATATCAGGAACAATCACTGGAAGTAAACTGCGGCAGAGGAGAAGCGGTATGCGGATTATGGGACTGGATTTTGGATCTAAAACTGTGGGTGTGGCGATTAGCGATGCGCTGCTTCTGACAGCGCAGGGTGTTGAGATTATCAGGCGAAAAGAGGAAAATAAGCTTCGCCAGACATTAGCGCGTATTGAGGAGCTGATTACGGAATACGAGGTGGAAGAAATTGTGCTGGGTCTCCCGAAGCATATGAACAATGATGAGGGAGAGCGGGCAGCGCTTACCATGGAATTTAAAGAGAAGCTGGAGCGGAGAACGGGACTTCCCGTTGCGCTCTGGGACGAGAGGCTGACGACGGTAGCTGCGGACAGGGCGATGATGGAGGCCGGCATCCGCAGGGAAGGGCGGAAGGAGCATGTGGACAAGATCGCGGCATGTTTCATTTTGCAAGGGTATTTGGACAGACGGAGTATGAGGTAACAGGATTTGGAGAAGATTACATTTTATCCCGATGGCGAGAATCGGGAAGCAGTAGACTTTTATGTGTTGGAGGAAACCATGATAGGCGGCGTAACCTACATTTTGGTTACGGATACGGAAGATGAGGATGGCGATGCTCTGATTCTAAAGGATTTGTCTCAGGACGGGGAAGAAGAGGCGCTTTATGCCATTGTGGAGGAAGACGGAGAGCTTGCGGCGGTTGCCGACGTTTTCAGAAGCATGATGGGAGATATTGATTTAGAATGAAAATAAAAAGCGGCAGACGACAGGACCGCTTTATTCATGACAATAGAAGCATCACGAGGCGTGGATTCTATTGTTATAAATAGAATAAATGGAGGTAAACGATTGAAAAGAAAAGAAAATAAGAGTGGTTCCAGACTGCGGGTGATTCCCTTAGGGGGACTGGAGCAGATTGGAATGAACATTACTGCCTTTGAGTACGAGGACAGTATTGTTGTGGTAGACTGCGGTCTCTCCTTTCCGGCGGACGATATGCTTGGTATCGATTTGGTAATACCCGATATCACTTATCTGGAGGAGAATCTGGACAAGGTGAAGGGCTTTGTGATTACCCACGGACACGAGGACCACATCGGTGCGCTGCCTTATGTGCTTCGCAGGGTGAATGTGCCCATATACGCTACAAAGCTTACGATAGGGCTGATTGAAAATAAACTCAAGGAGCACAGTCTGGAGAAGAGTACGAAGAAAAAGGTTGTAAAGTTTGGACAGACCATTAATCTTGGACAGTTCAGAATAGAATTTATCAAGACCAATCATAGTATTGTGGACGCTGCGGCGCTTGCCATCTATTCGCCGGCAGGAATCGTGGTGCACACGGGCGATTTTAAAGTGGATTACACCCCTGTATTTGGGGACGCCATTGACTTGCAGAGATTTGCAGAAATCGGTAAGAAAGGCGTGTTGGCGCTGATGTGCGATTCTACCAATGCGGAGCGCCCCGGGTTTACGCCTTCTGAAAAAACGGTGGGAAGAACCTTTGACACATTATTTGCCGATCATAAAAATACACGTATTTTTGTGGCGACCTTTGCGTCCAATGTGGACAGGGTACAGCAGATTATCAATACGGCTTATAAATTTGGCAGAAAAGTGGTGGTAGAAGGCAGGAGCATGGTCAATATTATTGAGACGGCATCCAATTTGGGATATTTGAATATTCCCGAGTCTACGCTTATTGATGTGGACCATCTCAAGAACTATCCGGATGAGCAGCAGGTGATTATTACCACGGGAAGTCAGGGAGAGAGCATGGCTGCGCTTTCCAGAATGGCTTCCAACATGCATAAAAAGATTACCATCGGCCCCGGGGATACGGTTATTTTTTCTTCCAATCCCATACCGGGCAATGAGAAAGCGGTCACGAAGGTGATAAACGAATTGTTCCGCAAAGGGGCGGACGTTATTTTTCAGGATACGCATGTGTCAGGACATGCCTGTCAGGAGGAAATCAAGCTTCTGTATACTTTGGTGAAGCCTAAATACGCAGTGCCCGTGCATGGCGAATACAAGCACCTTCGCGCACAGGCAAAAATTGCGGAGGGTCTGGGCATTGATAAGGAAAATATTTTTATCCTTTCATCGGGGGATGTGTTAGAGCTTTCCGAAGAGAGAGCCGTTGTGACCGGAAAAGTGCCTGTGGGTTCCATATTGGTAGACGGTCTCGGCGTTGGAGACGTCGGAAATGTAGTGCTGCGCGACAGGCAGCATTTGGCGGAGGACGGTATTCTGATTGTGGTGACGGCGCTTGACAAGGTTGGGGAAGTGATTGTTTCAGGTCCCGACATTGTCTCGAGAGGCTTTGTATATGTTCGCGAATCGGACGAGCTGTTAGAGGAGGCGAGGCAGGTGGTCGACGGCACGCTTCAGGATTTGGTAGACAGAGGAATTACGGACTGGGGCAGGCTGAAGTCTGCTACAAAGGATGCACTTTCTGAGTTTGTGTGGAAGAAAACAAAACGCCGTCCTATGATACTTCCCATTATTATGGAGGTTTGAGGATAGTATGTCAAATTTAGACAATGCGGTTGCAGAGTTAATTGCGGCAATTAAGTCTTCCGAGCAATATCTGGCATATGAGCGGGAGAAGGAAAAAATCAACCGTTTTCCGGAGCTGAAAAAGCAGGTGACGGCGTATCGGCTGCAAAATTACCGTCTGCAGAGCATGACCGATGATGAAGAGCTGTTTCACAAGATTGAAGAGTTTGAGCGGGAGTACGAAAAGTTTAGGGAAAACCCCATAGTGGCGGACTTTCTTGCTGCGGAGCTGGGTTTTTGCAGAATGATGCAGTCCGTGAATATCAAGATAACGGAAGCTCTCAATTTTGAGTAGGCAGTAAGGAGGTATTGGTATGAATACCAAACAGATGATAGTGGCTGTTCTTGGCATGATATTCAGGGTGGCAATCGCCGTGCTTGCGATTGTGCTGGTCTATAAGGGGGCAGTCACAGCCTATGATTATGGCTACAGGGTATTTCAGGAGCCGCCGGTTGCGGAAAAGCCGGGCGCTGACGTGCAGGTAGAAATTACGGTGGGCAAGAGTGCGCTCCAGATAGGAGAAATTTTAGAAAGCAAGGGGCTTATCCGTGATGCGAAGCTGTTTTATGTACAGAATCTGCTTTCCCATTACAAAGACAAGCTGAGGGCGGGTGTTTATATACTAAATACCTCCATGACTATGGAGGAAATGATGCAGATTATGTCTGCCGCGGAGCCTGATGAGGCGGCGGATACGGCAGGAGAAGCAGGGAATTGACAACATGATAAATAATGAGAGAATGATTGCCTTTATTGACTCGTTTGATAAAGGCAATACGCCTTTATTGTATGCAATAGAGCAGGAAGCCAAAAAAGACGGCGTGCCTGTGATTCGTCCGGCAACCCAGAAGCTTCTCCGGTTTCTGATGGCGCTGCATAAACCCATGCGGATTTTGGAGGTGGGTACGGGAGTGGGATTTTCTGCGCTCTTGATGAAGGAATATGCACCGGCGGGCTGTCAGGTTGTGACAATAGAAAAATATGAGAAAAGAATTCCTGCGGCACAGAGTAACTTTAAAAGGGCGGGAGAAGAAAAACAGATTACCCTGCTTGCAGGAGATGCCTTGGATATTCTGCGGGAGCTTACAGGCTCCTTTGATTTTATTTTTATGGATGCGGCCAAGGGGCAGTATATTCATTTTCTGCCGGATGTGGTGAGGCTTCTTAAGGAGGGCGGACTGCTTGTCTCCGACAATGTGCTGCAGGATGGGGATGTACTGGAATCCCGTTTTGCAGTTACCCGAAGAAACCGTACCATACACGCAAGAATGCGGGAGTATTTATATGAACTGACGCATCATTCTTTGCTGGAAACCGTGATTCTGCCGGTAGGAGACGGAAGCGCGTTAAGCGTAAAGGTAAACGGCGGGGCGGAGGCAGAGGGCAGAGAAAAAGCAGGGACGGCTGATGCGGCAGGCAGGGGAAACGAAGAGACATAAAGGAAGCGGCGGATACGGCAGGAGAAAGGTATGAGCGGTATATGAAGAAACCAGAGCTTTTGATTCCGGCAAGCAGTCTGGAGGTACTAAAGACGGCAGTCTGCTTTGGAGCGGATGCGGTATATATTGGCGGAGAAGCCTTTGGACTTCGCGCCAAAGCAAAGAACTTTTCGATGGAGGAAATGGCAGAAGGCATTGTCTTTGCCCATTCCCGTGGAGCCAAGGTATATGTGACGGCAAATATTTTGGCGCACAATGGCGACTTAACAGGGGCAGAACAGTATTTTGCAGAGCTTAACAATATGAAGCCGGATGCGCCGGACGCCTTGATTATTTCAGACCCGGGCATGTATATGCTGGCAAAAGAAATCTGTCCGCAGATTGAACGGCATATTTCCACGCAGGCAAACAACACCAATTACCTGACGTACCGATTCTGGTGGGAGCAGGGAGCGAAGCGGGTGGTGTCTGCCAGAGAGCTTTCCCTTAGGGAAATTGCGGAAATTCGAAAACAGATACCGGCGGAAATGGAGATTGAAAGCTTTGTCCATGGCGCCATGTGTATTTCCTATTCGGGAAGATGCCTGCTCAGCAGTTATTTTACGGGGCGGGATGCCAACAAGGGAGCATGTACGCATCCCTGCCGCTGGAAGTATGCGGTGGTGGAGGAGACGCGCCCGGGAGAGTATCTGCCGGTCTATGAGAATGAGAGGGGCACTTATATTTTCAACTCCAAGGATTTGTGCATGATAGAGCATATTCCGGAAATGGTGGAGGCGGGAATTGACAGTTTTAAGATAGAGGGCAGAATGAAGACGGCGCTCTATGTGGCTGCAGTGGCAAGAACTTACAGAAAAGCAATAGACGATTATTTTGAGTCGGAGCAGAAGTACAAAGACAATATGGAGTGGTACAGGGCGGAAATTGCAAAGTGTACCTACCGCCAGTTTACAACAGGATTTTATTTTGGAAGGCCTGATGAGACGACACAGATTTATGACAACAATACGTATATAAACGAGTCTGTTTATCTGGGAATTGTAGAGGAGGTTCGTTTAGCTTCGGAGCTGCCTTTTTTGGAAAATAAAACGGAGGGAGCAGTTGACGGCTCCTTGCTTGCAAGAATCAGTCAGCGCAATAAGTTCAGCTTGGGGGAGGGCATCGAAATCATGAAGCCTTCGGGAGAAAATATTCCGGTGGTGGTGAAGGGAATATACACGGAGGAGGGGGAGCCGGTGGAGAGCGCGCCTCATCCAAAGCAGGTTCTGTGGCTTTTGCTGTCAGTCAGGGCAGAACAATACGACTTGCTGCGTGTGGAAGGAAAGAGATAGACTCAGGGGCGGCAGAAAGCCGCCCCGTTGTACAATGTGAACAGGGAACCGTCTCTTTTGGCAGTTTTTTTGGCGAAAACTTTTAAAATTGAAATTGGGGCTTGCAATTTGAGAAAAAGTACGGTATTGTTTTTTATAGTAAATGAGAGGCGGAGGTCTCGTAATAAGGGTATCTTGAACGAAGGTGTTCCAAAAGCTGATTTTGGGGCATTTTTTTAGGTTCAGGCTCCGTTAGCTGAGGCGGGGTTCAGGACCTGAAGGCAGGAAAGGGAGAATGAGTATGAGTGAAGTGTTAAATGTGGAAGAGTTGTTTGCCAGCAAAGTATTTACCGTAGGGAAGATGAAGGAGCGCCTTCCCAGAAGTGTATTTAAGGAAGTAAAGCAGGTGATGGAACAGGGAGGCGAGTTGTCGTTAGCGACTGCAGACGTGGTAGCAAAAGCGATGAAGGACTGGGCTGTGGAAAACGGTGCGACCCATTATACACACTGGTTTCAGCCGCTGACAGGCATTACGGCGGAGAAGCACGACTCTTTTGTGACGCATCCTGACGAAGAGGGACATATGCTGATGGAGTTTTCCGGTAAGGAGCTGATAAAGGGCGAGCCGGATGCATCCTCCTTCCCTTCGGGAGGTCTTCGCGCTACCTTTGAGGCAAGGGGGTATACAGCATGGGATATTACGTCTCCTGCATTTTTGAAAGAAGATGCAACCGGTGTCATTCTCTGTATTCCGACTGCTTTCTGTTCCTACAAAGGGGAAGCTTTGGACAAAAAAACGCCGCTGCTTCGTTCCATGGAGGCACTCAGCACACAGGCGCTTAGGATTGTCCGTCTGTTTGGCAATACGGAAGCGACGAAGGTAGTGGCTTCTGTCGGTTCTGAGCAGGAGTACTTTCTGGTAGACAGGGAAAAATACTTAAAACGTGAGGATTTGATTTTTTCAGGGCGGACGCTGTTCGGTGCGCCTGCGCCTAAGGGACAGGAGCTGGAGGACCATTACTTTGGCACAATCCGAGAGAGAATCGGCGCTTACATGAAGGATTTGAACATAGAGCTCTGGAAGCTGGGCGTGACGGCAAAGACACAGCACAATGAAGTGGCACCGGCGCAGCATGAGCTGGCGCCTATTTACGAGACCGCGAATATTGCGGTAGACCATAACCAGCTTGTGATGGAAACCATGAAAAAGGTTGCAGGGCGTCACGGTATGGCATGTCTGCTGCATGAGAAGCCCTTTGCAGGCGTCAACGGTTCCGGCAAGCATAATAACTGGTCTCTGGGAACGGACACGGGCGTCAACCTGCTTGACCCGGGTGATACGCCAAATGAAAATATTCAGTTTCTTCTGGTGCTGGCATGTATCTTAAAGGCGGTGGACACACATGCGGATTTGCTTCGGCAGAGTGCATCCGACGTGGGAAACGACCATCGGCTTGGCGCAAACGAGGCGCCGCCTGCCATTATTTCCGTATTTTTGGGCGAGCAGCTTGAGGATGTGGTAAAGCAGTTGGTGGAGACCGGTGAAGCGGCACATTGTCTGGAAGGCGGCAAACTGCAGACGGGGGTTTCCACGCTGCCCGATTTGGATAAGGACGCAACCGACAGAAACAGAACCTCGCCCTTTGCCTTTACCGGCAATAAATTTGAATTCCGTATGGTGGGTTCAGCAGATTCCATCGCGAGTCCCAACACTACACTGAATGCTATTGTGGCGGAGGCGTTTTGCGAAGCGGCAGACGAGCTGGAAAAAGCAGAAGACTTTGAAATGGCAGTCCATGATTTGATTAAAAAATATATGACGGAGCATCAGAGGATTATCTTTAATGGGGACGGCTATGCAGACGAGTGGGTGGAAGAGGCGAAGAGACGCGGGCTTCCCAATATCAAGTCCATGATTGAGGCGGCAGAAACCATTACGACTGACAAGGCGGTGAAGCTGTTTGAAAAGTTTGGTATTTTTACAAAGGTGGAGTTGGAGTCTCGCGAGGAGATACTCTATGAAACCTATGCCAAATCCTTGAACATAGAGGCCGTAACCATGATTGATATGGCGAGCAAGCAGTATATTCCTGCCGTAGTCAGATACAGCAGGTCTTTGGCAGACACGGTGCTTGCGGTTAAGGCTGCCGGTGTGGAGCCCTCCGTTCAGGCAGAGCTTTTACAGGATGTGTGCAAAAAGCTGACGGCGGCGAAAGCAGCGCTTGCAAAGCTGGAAGAGGTGACTGCACAGGCAGCAGCGATGAAGGAGGCAAGGGCACAGGCATTCTTCTACAAGGATACCGTAAAGAAAGCCATGGAAGAGCTGCGTACTCCTATCGACGAGCTGGAAAAGGTAGTGGACAAAGAAGTATGGCCGGTACCTACTTATGGCGAGTTGACCTTTGAAGTGTAAGAGAAAAAATCAGAACCGGAAGCAGATGGCTGCTTCCGGTTCGTTTGATGCTGGGCTTTTTTTGTGTGCACTCTGTTTTGGCTGTCTTTGAAAAAATAATTGCGGAAAAAACAATATAGATAAAAACCCCCGACAAGTTCTGTCAGGGGATTCAACAGGGCAACTCCTGCTGCACAAGGGAGCCCTTACTGCACAGGGCTACAAGGATTCGAACCTTGAAATGACGGAGTCAGAGTCCGTTGCCTTACCGTTTGGCGATAGCCCTCTATTTGATTACTTTATGCATTATACATGAAGTATTTCCATTTTGCAATACC
>WSLY01000018.1:30632-45667 GCA_013316825.1 Lachnospiraceae bacterium
GCGCAGTATTATAAAAACTTTTCTGTCAGTATGGTGAAAAAGAAAAAAGTGTGTTATACTGTGCTTGCAATATGGATATACGGCATGTATGTTTTGTATGTGGGCAGCACAAGAGAAAAGGAAAATAAGAATATGGAAGAATTATATACCCGGCCTGATATGCAGGAGACGCCGGTGAAAGAGACGGTAAAGCAGGGAAGAAAGTTTTTTTCCGCTATGGGACTGATGTTTCTGGCGGGAACTTTGTGCATTTATGCAATACAGTATAAATTGGGCGACCTTATCTATATGATAAAACCGGAGATTTTGCAGAATCCGGACATTGTACTGTTGTTCTCTTCGGTTCCGATGTATATCCTGGGGATGCCGCTGATGATAATGCTGATTCGTACCATACCCAAAGAGAAAATTGCAAAGCATTCCATGCCGGTTGGGAAATTTTTGCTGGCGCTTATCATATGTTATGGTATTATGTATGCCAGCAATCTGGTTGGCACTTTGATTACGTATCTGCTGGCATTTTTGAAAGGGGAGCCGATTGGCAATTATACGATGGAGCTTGCCAGCTCTGCCAGCCTGTGGGTGAGGATTCTCATTATGGTAATCTGGGCGCCCATTATGGAGGAGCTTATCTTTAGGAAGCTTCTGGTGGACAGGGCGGTGCGCTATGGAGAAGGAATAGCGATTGTTCTTTCGGGCTTGATGTTCGGGTTGTTTCACGGCAATCTGTCACAGTTTGCCTATGCCGCTACCATTGGCATGTTTCTTGCTTTTATCTATGTGAAAACAGGAAAAATTCATTACACCATTATTATGCATATGGTGGTTAACTTTTTGGGAAGCGTAGTCAGCATTTTTGTGGTCGGACTGGTTGAACCGGAAAAAATGCAGGCGGTGTTGGAGGGCGGCGGTAATCTGGCGGAAATTCTGCCGGGACTGCTGGTGTTTATGATTTATATGCTCCTTTTGATTGGCATTGTGATAACAGGTATTGTAATGCTTATCATATCCAGAAAGAAAATGCATCTAAATGCGGGAACCATCGTGCTGCCACGCGGAAAGCGTTTCGCGGCTGTGATGTGTAATGCGGGAATGGCATTGTTTTTTGTATATTGGGTTGTGGAAATTGTATTGCAGATTATAGAATGAGAGAAAGAAATGTACAGTTTTGAGAGCAGAATCAGATATAGCGAGACAGGCAGTGACGGAAAACTGACGATTCTGTCATTAATGGATTATTTTCAGGATTGTTCCACTTTCCAGTCGGAGGATTTGGGCGTAGGGCTTTCCTACCTGCGGGAACGGAAGCTGGTATGGGTACTGTCCTCGTGGCAGATTGCCATAGAAAGACTGCCGCAAATGTGTGAGCGGGTACTGGTGGGCACCTTTCCCTACGATTTCAAGGGGTATTTTGGATTCCGTAATTTTCTTATGAAGGATGAGGCGGGCAATTATCTGGCAAAGGCGAATACCATGTGGACGCTTTTGGACACGGATACATTTAAACCGACAAGACTTTCGGAAGAAATTGTGCGAAAGTATAAATTAGAAGAAAAGCTGCCTATGGCGTATACGGGACGTAAGATTATGCTGCAGTCTGATATGGAGAAACAGGAAGGTATTGTAGTAAAGCCGCATCATCTGGATACCAACCATCATGTCAATAACGCGCAGTATGTGGGCATGGCGCTGGATTATCTGCCGGAGGATTACGTGGTAACCGGAATCAGGGCGGAGTACAAAAAACAGGCGCTTTTACATGATATGCTGATTCCCTGCCTGTGTACAAAATGCGGGGAACGGGGAGCGGAAACCAGAGTGGTGTCCCTGCAGGATGTGCAGGGCACAGTCTATACCAATGTAGAGTTTGAAGGAAGAAGAAATGATGATGAAGCTGGGTGAAAAACAAAAACTGAAGGTGATAAAGAAGGTGAACTTCGGCGTATATCTTGCAGAAAGTGCGGAGGCAGAGGAGAAGGTGCTTCTTCCGGCAAAGCAGGTGCCGGAGGGGACGGAGACGGGAAGCGAGATAGAAGTATTTTTATATAGAGATTCCAAGGACCGCCTGATTGCCACGGTAAACGAGCCGCTTTTAAAAATGGGCGAGGTGGCAAGACTGAAGGTGGTTGATGTCAATCAGTACGGTGCATTTTTGGACTGGGGACTGGAAAAGGATTTGTTTCTTCCTTTCAAACAGCAGACTTTCAGGGTGCGTCAGGGGGATACGCCTCTGGTTTCGCTTTATATTGATAAAAGCGGAAGACTTTGCGCAACCATGAATGTTTATCATGATTTGTCTGTGGAGAGTCCTTACAAAAAGGATGACAGGGTGACCGGCGTCGTCTACGAGTCGAGTCCGGAATTCGGTATGTTTGTGGCGGTGGATGACAAATACTCAGGTCTGATACCCAAAAAGGAACTTTACGAAGACGTCAGAATCGGCGATACTGTTGTATGCAGGGTGACGGCGGTCAAGGAAGATGGCAAGCTGGATTTGAGTATACGGGAAAAGGCTTATCTGCAGATAGAGACAGACGCCCAAAAGATATTGGATGTCATTGACAGTTTTGACGGTGCGCTTCCGTTTAACGATAAGGCTTCGCCGGAAGTTATCAAGCGGGAAATGCAGATGAGCAAGAATGAATTTAAGCGTGCAGTCGGTCATCTTCTGAAAAGTGGAAAAATAGAGATTACAGAAAAGGCGATTCGCAAAATCTGATGAAAGGAGGTGTTACTATGGATATTGCGGGCTTATCCGTATCAATGTCCCAGACCAGCCTTATGGGAAAGGTTGGGATTGCTGTACTGGACAAAACCATGGAAGGCGGCGAAGATTTGGCGGCTGGAATGCTGAAGATGATAGACGCTGCTGCAATGGAGCGGTCCGTGAATCCGGCTGTTGGAAGCCAGATGGACATCAGAATCTAGCTGCAAATCGAAAGGAGACCCTTTTCAGGGGTCTTCTTTTGGTTAGTTTGTATAAAAACCAAAAACCGTTTGCCAGTGAAAAAACATAAAAAGTGCATAAAAATTTATTATTTTTATGTAGATTTTTTTGTAAAAGTGAATTAAAATGGAAAATAGGTGTATTATCGATTGCAATGAAGAAAAGTTTATTGTTGTTATTTTATCCAAAGGAGTTAGTTCATGATATCAAGCCAAATACTACAGAATACAATAGAAGGTCTCAAAAACATTGCGCGGGTGGAATTCTGCGTGATGGATACGGACGGCAAAGAGGTAGCCGCCACTACCGACATGGGAAACTGTTCCAAGCAGGCGGTGGAGTTTGCACTTTCTCCTGCGGATTCTCAGGAAATTCAAGGATATCAGTATTTTAAAATCTTTGATGAGCAACAGCTCGAATATGTGTTGGTGGCAGGCGGCAGCGGTGAGGACGTATATACGGTAGGCAAGATGGTGGCGTTTCAGGTACAAAATCTGCTTGTTGCCTACAAGGAGCGTTTTGACAAGGATAATTTTATTAAAAATCTTCTGCTGGATAATCTTCTGCTGGTTGATATTTACAGCCGTGCCAAAAAACTGCATATTCAGACGGATGTGAGCCGTGTGGTTCTGATTGTGGAGTCGGAAAACGGCAAGGATAACAATGCGCTCGAGCTTTCCCGTACACATTTTGGAAGTAATAGCAAGGATTTTATTACAGCCGTGGATGAGAACAATGTCATTGTGGTAAAGGATTTGTCAGAGTCTGAGGCTCCCAAGGAAATTGACAAGGCGGCAAGGGCGCTGGAGGCATATTTGCTGAAGGAAGGCGTAAAGAACGTCCATATTGCATACGGCACCGTGGTCCGTGAAATCAAAGAAGTCAGCCGTTCTTACAAGGAAGCAAAAATGGCGTTGGATGTGGGTAAGATTTTCTTTGATGAAAGAGATGTGATTGCGTATAGTGAGCTTGGCATCGGCAGGCTGATTTACCAGCTTCCGATACCGTTGTGCAAGATGTTTATCAAGGAGATATTTGGCGGGAAGAGTCCGGATGATTTTGATGAAGAAACCCTCACAACCATCCATAAATTTTTTGAGAACAGCTTGAATGTATCTGAGACTTCCAGACAGCTTTTTATCCACCGCAATACGCTGGTATACCGGCTGGATAAGCTGCAGAAGAGCACAGGGCTGGATTTGCGTGTGTTTGAAGACGCCATAACCTTTAAAATTGCGTTGATGGTGGTGAAGTACATGAAGTATATGGAGACATTTGATTATTGATAGGACGAAAGGAAAATTATGTCGCGTAAAGAGGAAAAGCGTAAGAGACGAGAGAGAATGATAGAGGAAAACGGATTGATTTTTCTGGATGGCGTGAGCAAGGTGTATTCTGCAGGTGCGCCTGCCCTAAACGGGATTACCCTTCACGTCAATCGGGGAGAATTTGTCTTTATTGTAGGGGACAGCGGCTCGGGCAAATCGACGCTCATCAAGCTGCTTTTGCGGGAGCTGACTGCTACCAGCGGTAAGGTATGGGTTATGGGACATGACATAGCCAATCTGCCTCGCAGAAAGATACCGAAATTCCGCAGAAATTTGGGCATTGTATTTCAGGATTTCCGTCTGTTAAAGGACAGGAACGTTTATGAGAACGTTGCGTTCGCGCAGAGGATTATCGAGGTGCCGACAAAGGATATCAGGCGTAATGTGCCGAGCATACTGGCGACGGTGGGGCTGGCAGGCAAATATAAGGCAAAGCCGAAGCAGCTTTCAGGTGGAGAGCAGCAGAGGGTTGCGCTGGCGAGAGCACTGATTAATAAGCCTTCCATCCTGCTTGCAGACGAGCCGACAGGAAATCTGGACCCCAAGAATTCATGGGAAATTATGATGCTGTTAGAGGAAATTAACGCTTCGGGCACTACGGTCATTGTGGTGACCCATAACAGAGAGATTGTCAACGCCATGCAGAAGAGGGTTGTGACAATGAAAAAGGGCGTTATCGTGAGCGATGAAGAGGAAGGAGAGTATATTGATGAAGATTAGTACGATGTTTTATACTCTCAGACAGGGAATCAAGGGCATCTTCCGCAACAAGCTGTTTTCCCTTGCCTCGATAGCTACGATTTCGGCATGTCTTTTCCTGTTTGGTCTTTTGTACGCCGTTGTGATGAACTTTCAGCATATTGTGAAGACGGCGGAAGAGGGCTTCTGTGTGGTTGTGTTTTTTGATGATAATGTTGAGGATACGCGCAAATCCGAGATTGGCGATTTGATACGGCTTCGCACGGAGGTTGCGGATGTAAAGTATGTTTCCGCCAATGAAGCGTGGAGCTGGTATAAGGAGAAATATCTGAAGGGGCATGAAGAAGGTTTTCCGACCAATCCGCTGGAAAAATATGATAACTACGAGGTATACTTGAATGATGTGTCCATGTATGATTCTCTGGTGACATATCTGATGTCCGTGGAGGGCGTGCGCTATGTAAGGCGTTCCGATGTAGTGGCAGAGGCGCTCAGCGGCGGCAATCTGCTGATAGCGTACGTATCGCTGGGTATCATCGGTATTCTGCTGGCAGTATCCGTATTCCTTATCAGCAATACGGTGACGATAGGTATTTCCGTAAGACAGGAAGAAATCAATATTATGAAATATATCGGGGCAACGGACTTTTTTGTCAGGGCGCCCTTTGTGATTGAAGGCATGTTGATAGGAGCTGTGGGCGCGGGGATTCCGCTGGGGCTGATTTATCTTTTATACAATAAAGTAGTTCTGCAGGTGGGAACGGCGTTTCCGGCATTGTCGGAGATGTTAAGCTTCCTGCCGGTGAAGGATATTTTTGATGTACTGACACCTGTGTCATTGGGTATTGGCATCGGCATCGGCTTTTTGGGAAGCTTTACCACAGTCAGAAAGCATTTAAGAGTGTAGAGGAAAGGGTGATTGCATGAAGAAGAAAATTACGGCGCTTTTAACGGCTGTGATTGTTGTGGTTCTGCTAATCAATCATACTGCCCCGTCCTCTGCGACTTCTTATTCTTCTATTACTTCTGATAGTATCAGGCAAAAAGAAGAAGAGATAAAAAGGGCGGAGGAGGAAAGAAAGGCGCTGCAGGATTCGCTGACGAATGCCCAGAATATCAAGAAGCAGTTGGAAGCGGAAAAAAAGGATTTAAAAAATTATATCACGCAGCTCGACATAAAGCTTCAGGAAATTCAGGATAATATAGCGAGGCTGAACGAGCAGATTGCGCAGAAGGAGCTTGATATTGCCCGTACACAGGAGGAGCTTGCTGTGGCGAGAGAGCTTGAGGCGGCGCAGTATGAGGCGATGGTCCATCGGATTCAGTACACCTATGAGCAGGGGGATGCGACCTACTGGGATATGATACTCAGTGGGAAAAGCATTGCGGATATTCTGACGAAGGTGGAGTACATGGAGCAGATTGCCGCATATGACAGGGAGCAGCTCAATGAGTTTATGCTGAACCGCCAGTTGATAGAGGTGACGGAGCAGCAGCTTCTGGAGGATATGGCGCTTTTAGAGGAGGCAAGAGAGGGCGTGCTTGCAGAAGAAGCGGCAATGGAGGAGCTGATACTGGCGAAGCAGCAGACCATAAACGAGTATGAAAACAATATTGCCAACAAAGAGCAGGCAATCAAGGAATACGAAGCGGATATCAAAGAGCAGAATGAAATCGTGGAAGCTTTGGAAGCGGCAATTGCGGAGGAGAAAAAGCGGATTCTGGCGGCAAACGGTTCTTTGATGTCTTATGACGGAGGGCAGTTTAAGTTTCCGGTTGCCACATATACAAGGCTCTCCAGCGATTATGGTATGCGTCCGCATCCGACGTTGGGAATCGACAGGTTTCACAACGGCATTGATTTGGCTTCGCCGTCCGGAACCGCCATATTTGCAGCTTATGATGGGAAAGTGGTAGCTGCTTCCTATAGCAGTTCCATGGGAAATTATGTTATGATAGATCACGGGGACAGTTTGTATACGGTTTATATGCACGCTTCCCAACTGTATGTAAAAACAGGCGATATCGTGGTGCGGGGAGAGACAATCGCTGCGGTGGGCTCTACAGGACGTTCCACCGGACCCCATTTACATTTTAGTGTGCGATTGAATGGAGAGTATGTCAGCCCGTGGAATTATTTGTCCCAGTGACGGGCATCACTTTGTTTAAGGTAATGCTGCTTATGCGGCGGAATAGGAGGAGCTATGGAACAAAATGAAATCTATGCAATAGAAAACGGGAAGCCGAATGGCGGACAGGGTTCGGATGGAAAAGGGGGCAGACATTTTTTTTGCGGTCTGCTGACAGGACTCGCAACGGCGTTGCTGATTGTAAGCGTTACGTATCTGCTAAACCGTATGCAGGTATTGGCAGCGGGAAAGGACAGGGTTCCTGATAAGCAGACTTCCGCTGAAAATGATGATAAGAAGGATTACGGCGATAATACGGCAATAACGCCGGAAATGATAGAAAAGCTGCAGTTAATAGAAGAAGTTATCGATACTTATTATTGGAAAGAAGATATTGACAGAAAGGTTTTGGAAGAGGGTGCATACAGAGGCATGGTAGAAGCCTTGGGCGATCCTTATTCCGAATATTTTTCAGAGGAAGAGCTGCAATCGCTTTATCAGGATTCCTTGGGCGTTTATTTTGGAATTGGCGCTAAAGTGCAGTTGGATACCGCTACCACCCTTGCCAAAATCAGCGGCGTGATATCCAATACGCCTGCGGAGGAAGCAGACCTGCATACCAATGACCTGATATATAAGGTGGATGGAACGGAGACCTACGGTATGAGCCTGCAGGAGGTAGTCAGTCTTATCAAAGGCGAGGAAGGCACTTATGTACATCTGACGCTGATTCGGGATGGCAAGGAGATTGAAAAAGATGTGGTGCGCAGGAAAGTGGAATCGCCTACCGTGGAATCCGAAATGTATGACAATGGGATTGCTTATATTCAGATAACGGAGTTTGACAGCATAACGGTGGACCAGTTTGCGGAAGCGCTGGCAGTTGCAAGAGGGCAGGGGATGAAAGGACTTATCCTTGATTTGCGTGCCAATCCGGGCGGCAACCTGCTTTCTGTCGTAAATATTGCCAAGATGCTTTTGCCGGAAGGCTTGATTGTGTATACGGAGGACAGAGAAGGGAACCGCAGTGAATACAAATGCGACGGCTCGAAGGAAATCGAAGTACCGATGGTAGTGCTGGTGGATGGCAATTCTGCAAGTGCCTCCGAAATACTTGCGGGAGCTATTAAGGATTATGGCGTTGGGACGCTTTTAGGCACGACCACTTTCGGAAAGGGGATTGTGCAGCGTCCGGTGGAATTGACCGACGGTTCTGCGGTAAAGCTGACAATAAGCTCCTATTATACGCCGAATGGCACCAATATCCACGGCATTGGAATCGAGCCGGATGTGGTATGCGAATTTGACAGTGAGAGATACTATAGTGATGAGAAATATGACAATCAGCTTGAAAGTGCAAAGGAACTGCTGGAGAGCATGATAGAAGAATAATGAAGGGTATGGATTCCGCAGGCTGCTCATGGCATTTTGCGGAATCTGCATATTGGAAAGAGGATTATGAATCGTAAGGAAAGAAATGAGCGTATTATAGAAATTGCAGTGGGAGTGTGCCTGTTTGCCGTACTGTTTATCTGGGGGATGGTCCAGCCGATTACCGAACAGCCGGACGAGCGGTGCCGGTATGCGCTGCCCTATTATATTATGCAGGAGGGGAAGCTGCCGAATGGAACGGCAAGTGAGCTGATAATCAGCACATGGGGCATCTCCTATGCTTTTTTCCCCGGACTGCCATATATTGTGATGGCGTTGTTTATGAAAGTGCTCTCCTTGTTTACTGCCAATGCTTATGCGCTGCTGATGGCGGCGCGAGCCGCTAATATGCTTGCCGGAGTGGTGTGCTATATATTTGTCCGCAAGACTGCAAAGAAACTTTTTTCTGATAAGAAGGCAGGCTGGTTTTTTACTCTGGCTGCTTCTTTCTGGCCGCAGGTATTGTTTATTTTTACCTATGTGAATTGTGATGCTTTTGCCTACATGTCCTGTGCGATTATGGTCTATGCGCTGGTAAGCGGGTTGCAAGAAGGCTGGACGGTGAAGAATTATGTTACGCTTTCCGTTGGCATTGCAATCTGCGCGCTTTCTTATTACAATGCTTATGGAATGGTGCTGGGAAGCATCCTCGTGTTTTTGGCGTCCTTCTTTTACCAAAAGGAGGACGGGAAAACGGGTTTTGCCATGAAGAACTGTCTGCGCACCGGTTTTATCATTGCGGGGATAGTGCTGGTCCTTGCCGGCTGGTGGTTTATCAGAAGCGCAATCCTGTACAATGGAGATTTTCTCGGCTTTGCGGCAAACCGCAGAAGCGCGGAAATGTATGCGGCGGACAGCTTTAAGCCGTCCGTGAAGGAAACGTTTCAGAATACCGGCTATCCGATTTACTGTCTGTTTTTTCATGAGGGATATTTGGAGATGCTGGTGAATAGCTTTTTTGGAAGGTTTGGCAATATGGTGCTGTCGCCGCCTGTCTATGTGCTGCGTGGTTTTAAAGTCATTTTATTTGTGGGAATACTGGGGTTATTGCTGCCCAACAGAAGAAAAGCATTTACAGGGACAAAACGCGCGGGCTTTTTTACGGGTATGTTTGTGGCGGCATTTACGCCGCTTCTGTTGGCGTACTGGTATGCTTATTCCAGCGATTATCAGGCGCAGGGCAGGTATCTTCTGCCGGGTCTGATTCCCATGCTGAGCATTCTTTTCATGGGCATACAGAATATATCGGACTGTATTACAAAAGTGACGGCAAAGAAAGCCGCTCTTGGCACATGGCTGGTGAGGGTGCTGTATGCTGGAAGCTATGTGTATATTGCAGCCGCGGCAGCCGGTTGTGTTTATACTATATGGCGGCAGTATTACCCTGTTTTTGGGGAGACGTTAAATATGGTCTTTACAGGGGGGCCTATTTAGGAAGGGGCAGCAATGTTTCCGAAGGAATTGGGTGGAGCTTTTTACAAGAACCTCGTTTTACCCTAAATTACAAAGAACAAATGTTTGCAATTATAAAGAGGATATGATATACTGTGTGAGACAGTTGTCATGTCCTTTTTGATTTGAGCACACATAGGTATACAAGGGCGGAAGACTGCATGAGAGTGGCGATAGGGCAAGATGATATGGAGCAATTAAAAAGATATTATTGATATAAGGCAAATAAATGGAAAAAAGACTTATATTATCTCACAGGTGTTTTTAGACGATGTTTTATTGGATGCGAAAGATAATCCGGAAAAAGTATTCTTTGCGTTTGTTCAACACAACCATATAAAAATATGCATGGGAGGCTGTTAATTGCTATAAAGATGGGGATTCCTATTATTATGTGCACATTCGTGATTCGTGGCTGTGCAGAGAATGTAAACAAATTCATTACGGAAAGTTCATTATGCCATCATTGTGGAAAGGAACTGCAAAACCACTTTATTGAAACATTTTCATTAATTTAAAGAAAGGATTTTTCATGGACCATTTCGTATTACACTCGGAATATCAGCCCACCGGCGACCAGCCGCAGGCGATAGAAACATTGGTAAAGGGATTTCAGGAAGGCAATCAGTTTCAGACGCTTCTTGGTGTTACCGGTTCCGGCAAGACCTTTACTATGGCGAATATCATAGCAGCATTAAACAAGCCGACCCTTGTGATTGCGCACAATAAGACGCTGGCAGGACAGTTGTATGGGGAATTTAAGGAATTTTTCCCTGAGAACGCAGTGGAGTATTTTGTGTCCTAATTTGAGGACAGAGTGAAAACCGCATTATTTCGTGTTATTTGGTATTGATTGTACCGTATTTTGTGGACAAGATGGGGGATTATGGACGAAATAACACTAGGCGGACGGGGGAGTTTGTGACCTGAATTCGTGTAATGGACAAGATAATATTAAATGGAAATCTAGTGTGGTGAATTATAAAGGGAATCAGTTATTCGATAATATCTAATAATTGCAATAGATGAAAATGGTTAGAAATGGAGAGTGGGTATGAATCAACACGAAATTATATTATATCAGATAGAAAATACCAATATATGCGTAAACGTTATGTTTGAAAATGAGACATTTTGGATGACGCAAAAAGCAATGGCAGAGTTGTTTGATGTAAATGTGCCGGCAATTTCTAAACATTTAACTAATATATATGATGAAGAAGAACTAATAAAAAAATCAACTGTTTCCAAAATGGAAATAGTTCAGAAAGAGGGGCAGAGAAATGTTAAGCGTATGCAGGAATTTTATAATCTGGATGCGATTATTGCCGTAGGATATCGTGTAAATTCAAAAAAGGCCACCAGATTTCGGCAGTGGGCAACGAAAACATTAAAAGAGTATATTATTAAGGGGTTTGTGTTAAATGATGATATGTTGAAAAATGGCAACCCCTTTGGAAAAGATTATTTTGATGAATTATTAGAACGCATCCGGGAAATTAGGGCAAGTGAGCGTAGAGCCTATCAGAAAATCACGGATATATTTGAACAATGTAGCTATGATTATGATAAAAACAGTGAAATTACAAAGAATTTCTATGCCTTTGTTCAGAATAAGCTTCATTTTGCAGTTACTGGAAAGACAGCGGCTGAATTAATATATGAGCGTGCGGATTCAGAAAAGCCGGCTATGGGGTTGACAACATGGAAGGACGCACCAGATGGAAAAGTGCTAAAGCGGGATATAGGTATTGCCAAAAATTATTTAAATGAAAAGGAATTGTCCCGTTTAAATAGGCTGGTAACTATGTTCATTGATTATGCTGAACTGATGGCAGAAGATGAGATTTTAATGAGTATGCAAGATTGGGTGGAGCAGACAAATCAGTTTTTGATAAATAATCGGCGGGAAGTATTGGATGGGAAAGGGAAAATATCACATGAAGCCGCTATGAAAAAAGCAGAGAAGGAATATGAGGCATTTCGGGTAAAACAGGATAAAGAGTATATTTCGGAGTTTGATCGGGAAATAGAGAGATATTTAAAAGGGGAATAATGAAATATACAACATGAACTTGAGATAAAAATATGGGAAAGGTAGAATATGAAGAAAGAAAAGTCGGATATAGTATATCATTATTGTAAGCTTGAAGGATTTTTAAGTATTATCCAGAATGCATCTTTGTGGGTGTCAGATATTAGGAAATCAAACGATGAATTGGAATGTATCTATGGGAGGGATCTGATTAAGAATAGAATTGAGAAAGAAATAGTAGCTGATGCAGAGGCAATGCATGCTTGGAAAATGGGATATGAAATGAATCCTGATTTATACGATTCAATGTTGACGTATGTAGCTTGCTTTTCGGAAAAGGAAGATTGTCTTAGTCAATGGAGAGGATATGCGGACGATGGAAAAGGGATGGCTATAGGATTTGATAAAAAAGTGCTTGAGCAATTATCTAAACTAAGGAAATTTAATTTGCACTTTGCTAAGGTTATTTATGATAAGAATGAACAAGAACGATACGTTGAGCAAGTTGTAAAGGAAAATTTGAAAAGGATGGAAGAAACAGAAGTTGGACATGCGGCGTTAGAGTTAAATTCTAATTACAGAATGGAATTTTCTCTCTACAAACATCCTAGCTTTGAGGAGGAAGAAGAATGGCGCTTGGTATTAAATTCAAAGCCATATGGTCGTGAAATGAAAGTTGGAAATATAACTTTTTCAGAACCTAAATATAGGGTAGCTAACGGAAAATTAATTTCTTATAGGGAATTATGCTTTTCAAATATTAAGGAAACTTTTGTAAAAGAGATATGGATTGGACCTAAAGCAGATGTGGAATTACGGGATATCATGCAGGTTTTAGAACGGTATCAGTATTATAATAATACAGAGAACGGTTATAGTTTGAAAGAACCAATATTGATTACAAGGTCATCAAGTTCTTATAGGTAAAACTTTATTATTTTGAGGAGATTACTTTCATGGATCATTTTGAATTAGTATCACAATATCAGCCAACCGGCGACCAGCCGCAGGCGATCGAAGCCCTCGTAAAAGGCTTCAAGGAAGGCAATCAATTCCAAACTTTATTAGGGGTTACGGGTTCCGGAAAGACCTTTACAATGGCAAACGTCATTCAACAATTAAATAAACCAACACTTGTCATAGCACATAACAAGACATTGGCAGCACAGCTATACGGTGAATTTAAGGAATTTTTCCCTGAGAACGCAGTGGAGTATTTTGTCTCCTATTATGATTATTACCAGCCGGAGGCGTATGTGCCGTCTTCAGACACTTATATTGCCAAAGATTCGGCGGTGAACGAGGAGATAGACAGGCTCAGATTGTCGGCGACGGCGTCCCTGACGGAGCGCAGGGATGTGGTGGTGGTTGCCAGCGTATCCTGCATATATGGTCTGGGGAGTCCGGAGGATTATCAGGGGATGCTGGTGTCTCTGCGTCCGGGGATGACAAAGGACAGGGAGCAGGTGCTCAGAGAGCTGATAGACATTCAGTATGACCGCAACGATTTGGACCAGCAGAGAGGAACTTTCCGTGTGCGGGGCGATGTGGTGGAGGTTTATCCGGCACAGGGCGGGGATTATCTTATCCGGATTGAATTTTTCGGGGATGAGATAGACCGCATCTGCGAGATAGAGCCGTTGACGGGACAGGTGCATGCTACACTGAATCATATTACCATTTTTCCGGCGTCTCATTATGTCGTAGCGGCAGAAAAAATCAAGAAAGCATGTGATGAGATTGAAAAGGAACTGGAGGAGCGCATTCGCTATTTTAAAGGGGAGGACAAGCTTCTTGAGGCGCAGCGCATATCTGAACGGACCAACTTTGACATTGAGATGCTCAGGGAGACGGGGTTCTGTTCCGGCATTGAAAATTATTCCAGACATTTAAGCGGGATGAAAGAGGGAGAGCCGCCCCATTGCCTGATGGATTATTTTGGAGATGACTATCTGATTATCATAGACGAGTCCCATATTACGATTCCGCAGATTCGGGGTATGTATGCGGGTGACCGTTCCCGTAAGACGACGCTGGTGGACTATGGCTTCAGGCTTCCGTCGGCGCTGGACAACAGACCGCTGAATTTCAGCGAATTTGAGGAGCATATTGACCAGATGCTTTTTGTGTCGGCGACGCCTTCTGACTATGAAGCAGGACATGAGCTGCTGCGTACGGAGCAGATTATCCGTCCCACAGGGCTTTTGGACCCTGAGATTTCCGTCCGTCCGGTGGAGGGGCAGATTGATGATTTGATAGCGGAAGTGAGAAAGGAGACGGAGCAGCACAATAAAATTCTGGTTACAACGCTGACAAAGCGCATGGCGGAGGATTTGACTGATTATATGAAGGATGTAGGTATACGGGTCAAGTATCTGCACTCGGACATTGATACCTTGGAGCGGGCGGAGATTATACGGGATATGCGTCTTGATGTATTTGATGTGCTGGTAGGGATTAACCTGCTCAGGGAGGGGCTGGACATTCCGGAAATTTCACTGGTTGCTATTTTGGATGCAGATAAGGAGGGATTTTTGCGCTCGGAGACATCCCTGATACAGACGGTTGGCAGGGCGGCAAGAAATGCGGAAGGGCATGTTATTATGTATGCCGACAATATGACAGATTCCATGCGCGCGGCGATAGAAGAGACGAATAGAAGACGCTCCATACAGAAAAAATACAATGAAGAGCACGGTATTACACCGCAGACTATCAAAAAGGCAGTGCGTGACCTGATACGGATATCAAAAGTGATTGCCAAGGAAGAGGTTCGATTTGAAAAAGACCCTGAATCCATGGACGACAAGGCGCTGGAAAAGCTGATTGCCGATGTGCAGAAAAAGATGCAGAAAGCGGCGGCGGACCTTAATTTTGAGGCAGCGGCGGAGCTGCGGGATAAGATGGTAGAACTGAAGACGATTTTAAGAGAGAGAGAATAGGCAATTGCGAAACAAGTAGGCAATCTTGATTCCAACAAGACAAAAATTAGACATAACCGGATTTTCAGGAGG
>WSLY01000019.1:0-24666 GCA_013316825.1 Lachnospiraceae bacterium
GATTTCATGTATTATGTCAAGAAGTACGCTTCCGGTACAAACCATGCAAAAAAAGGTCTTAACCTTGTAGGGGAAGACGGAACCGAAACCTTTATTGACAATGACGGCAATATTTCCCTTGTGACAAAGCCCACACTGATTCCCATGGAAGGGGGCGAGGTTGTCAAAAATGCGGAGGAGACGAAGGAACTACTTGACACAAGTAATTTGGAGCCGGTACAGAGTGAGGGTATGAAGAAACTGTATGGGTATGTTAAAAATTTAGACGTTGCGAAACTGGATTTCCATAAAATTATGCAGCCATTTGGCAACATGGTGCAGATACCGAGTTTTCATTATGCACCTGTTATGAATCATTTTGTATCGGAGCCGGCTCCGGTGGTACAACACATTACGCTTACACTTCCGAATGTCACCAACAATTCGGGCGCGGATTATATTATGAAAGAGCTGCGCAGGCTTCCTTTGGATGCATACCAGCATTCCCATAGAAGGAATAGATAGTTTTAGCTGATTTAGGTATATTGCAAGTATTAAGAAAAGTACATTCCTGCCGATATAACCAATATACGCGAAATGGATTTCACGGAACAAAGCTCAAGGAGGAAACAATATGGGAACAATGGCGCAGATTGAAAACAATGTGCAGACAGGCGAAGTGTATCAGGCGTCCGGCGTGCAGAAAAAGCCTGCTAATTACGGAAGGACGATAGGCAATCCTGAGCTGAGCGAAAAGGCGCAGAAGTACTATGACGAGTTAAAGAAAAAATACTCTAATATGGACTTTGTGCTGGTCAGCAAGGATATGAAGGCGGCGGCAAAGGCGCAGGCGGGCAGTTTTGCAAATCCGCACAGGCTGGTGGTGTTAATTGACGAGGAAAAGGTAGAGCGGATGGCTTCGGATGAAAATTTCCGTAAGCAGTACGAAAGCATTATCAGTAATGCGGCGGTGAAGCTTCCGCAGCTTCAGAAGCAGCTTGGCAGCAAGCCGGGAGTGAAAGCGTTCGGTATGCAGGTCAATGACGGCGGTAATGCTTCTTTCTTTGCGGTGGTGGACAAATCTCTTGCGGCACAGCGCGACAGAATTAAGAAGAGCGCTGCAAAGAAGGTGGAGCAGAGAAAGGCGGACGCAAAGAAGCAGGCAAAAAAAGCAGCAGAGGAAAAACAGGCTGAAAAGCGTGCGGAAAAAGCCAAAGCAGAAGAGGACTTGGTGACGGTGACTGCTTCCTCCATCGAGGATTTGCTGCGAAAGGTTGACGATACGGTCTATGAGGCGATGAGCGATTCGGTGCAGACCGATGCGGAGAGACTGGTAGGACAGAATTTCAGTTTCCGCTGCTAAGATATAGCAGGCAGGTGAAATCAAATGTGCATTACATTGGCATCTGATTTTCTGCTGACACGGGAAAATAAAGAAGAAACAGGAGACGGGCAATGGACGGCGTGTTTCATGCCCGTCTTTTTGTTACAATTTATTGTCTGCTCATGACATTGCTTTAACGTTTCCCAATTTTTGACCGATAAAACATGTATACGGATATTTGTGGCAGACAGGAGGACTTTTTATGAGAGTAACGACAAAAATGTTAAACGATTCGGCACAGCGCGCAGGACTTCCGATAAACGGAAATTCTCTTTTAAATTATGTAAATGGAAATGGCAAGAGTTCGGAAAAAACCCTGCTGAACGCATTGGACAAAAACAAGGGAAAGAGCACTTTTGCCGTACAGAAGAGTAATTATGAAAAGGTGGAAAAGGCATCAAACAAGCTTTCGGCGAGCGCGTCAGACCTGACTGCGAAAGGAGAGGACTCCGTATTTGCGAAAGCAGACACAGAGGAGGGAAAAGAAGCGCTCTATGACAAGATTGCGGACTTTGTGAGCGGCTATAACGATACGTTAAAAACCTTGCGCGCGGTTGCAGGGACATTGGATACGCTATACTGCAACAGTCTGAAAGAGGAAGCGGAGCAAAACAGCGATGCGTTAAAGGAGATTGGTATTACCATTTCAAAAGACGGCAGGATGAGCCTTGACAGAAATAAGCTGAAACAGATACCGTCGGCGGATATTGAAAAAGCGCTTGGCACATCAGGCGGTTTCTTGTCCAGAGTCGCATTTTTGGCAGGAAGAATCTCGGACAATGCAGAAGCCAATGCAGACAGCATTTCCAACCATTACAATGCGGCGGGAAATTTGAGCCAGACGGCGGCTGCCGGCAGGTACAGCTTTTGGGGCTAAACAAATATAAGCCGGCAAGCGGCGGCAGGCTTTATGATACGGTAAAGGTCAAAGAAATGAGGACTGAGTATGAATGTTTCGGTTTTGGGAAAAAACATGGGAACAAAGGCTGCATATGAAATGAAGTCCCTGTATATGGGAAAGCTTTCCCTGCTTTCAGGAATGGGCTTAAAAAGCGAGCAGGAAAAGATGCAGCGCAGGCAGAAGACGGATGAGGAGATTTCTTTTTGGGAAGGGCGGAAAGAAAGCCTGAAAAATATGAAGTGTAACGGCATAGAGGATATTGCCAAAAAACTGGATATGTTTCATAACTACGAAGAGGAAATCGCGGCGGCAAAGGCGGCATACAACAGGGAGCAGATGTTTCATGTGCTGGATGAAGCGGAGGAAATCGGTAAAAAAATTGCGGATGCTGTGGAAAAGACAGAACCTAAGACGCCGGAAGAAAGAAAAGAAGACATGGCGGAGGAAGCGCTGGGAACGGAAGACAGCGGCGGCATGTTAGAGGAGGTTTTGGACGAAGCGGCAAAAACACTGGAAGAGCTGCAGGATGCCGTGCCCGAAACAATGGACGAGGCGCTTGCAGAAGAAACACAGAAGCTGGAGGAATTTGCAGAACAGCCGCCGGAGGAGCAGGATTTGCAGCATGGCGGTATCGGCATGCAAAGAGAGGAAGAGCTGAAGGCATTGTACAGACCGTTGGATATCAGAATTTAAGCGAAAAGCGCCCAAAGAGACAGGGCGCTTTTTTGTGATATTTTCTACAGTTGTTTTGCCGGCAAAACGAAATATTGATTTTTCCCTAACAAATACGTATAATGAAATTATTAGAAGCATCGGTCAAGGAATCGGAACCAAGGAGGCACTATGCGACGTCTGATAAAACTAAGTTGTATCACTTTGCCGCTGTTTACAATATTTTTTCTTTTTTCTATTGTGTGCGAGGCGGCTCCCCCAAAATCAAATGTATTAGGACAGAAGGGACAGGATTATTCCTTCGTTTTGTATAACAACAATAATGGACTTCCCACATCGGAAGCAAATGCCATTGTGCAGTCAGAGGACGGTTTTATCTGGGTTGGGGGCTATAGTGGACTGATTCGTTATGACGGCAATGATTTTTACCGCTATGACTCCTCTATAGGGATTGCGAGCGTGGTAAGCCTGTATGTGGATGCGAAAGACAGATTGTGGATAGGAACGAATGACAGCGGTATTGTGCTGTATAAAGAAGGAGAGTTCAGCTTTTTTGGAAAGGATGAAGGTCTGCCGTCCCTGTCTGTCAGGTCCATTGCAGAGGATGGTGCGGGCAATATTGTTTTTGCGACGACACAGGGCATGGTCTGTATTGATGTACAGGGAGAACTGCATCTGATAGATGATTCCCGTATCAACACGGAGTATATTTGCGAGATTAAGCAGGGTGCGGATGGCAGAATTTACGGCTGCACGCTGGGAGGCGATTTCTTTTATCTGGAGGGGCTTACAGTTGCCGCCTTCTACAGCGGACAGGAGCTCGGAATCGGTGTGATATCCTGCATTTGCCCTGCATTGGAAAAGGAAGGCTTCGTTTATCTTGGCACGGAAGAATCCACGGTGATATATGGCGACATGCGCAATGGGATGAAGGACTATCAAACTTTTTCGGCAGCGCCGCAGGTCAATATCAATGCGATTTATCCCGAGTCGCCGGAAAGAATCTGGATTTGTGCGGACAATGGGATCGGCTGGCTGGACGGAAGCGGGCACTACAGTGAATTGCAGGATATTCCCATGAATAATTCCGTGGATGAGATGATGGTGGATTACGAGGGAAATCTTTGGTTTGCTTCTTCCAGGCAGGGGGTCATGAAGCTGGTGGGCAATCGCTTTCAGGATATCAGCAGGATTGCGGGGCTAAAGAACGAGGTGGTAAATTCCACCTGCATTTATCAGGGAGATTTGTATATAGGGACAGATTCCGGACTGCGCCTTTTGGATGCAGATTACAGGCAGAAGGAAAATGTTCTGACTGAGCTGTTGGAGGGTATTCGGATTCGTTGTATCAAGGAGGATTCCGCCGGCAACCTGTGGCTGTGCAGCTACAGTGAGTTTGGCTTGATTTGTTATGATGGCGATGGCACCTATCAGATTTATAACAAAGAATCGGGACTGCAATCAGACCGTATCCGTACGGTGACAGAACTGGCGGACGGCACGATTGCGGTGGCGACTAACGGCGGGCTCAGTCTGATAAAGGACGGAAGCGTTATAGGTACTTATGACGAGGAAGACGGAATCAGCAACACGGAAATTCTGACAATCTGCGAGGGTGATGACGGCAAGTTATATTTGGGCAGCGATGGCAATGGAATTTATGTGGTGGACGACGGTGAAGTATACAATCTGGGAATGAAGGATGGTCTGCGTTCAGAAATTATTCTTCGGATTAAGAAGGATGTGAAACGTTCCCTGTACTGGATTATCACCAGCAATTCCATATCCTACATGAAAGACGGACAGATTTACACATTATCCCATTTTCCATATTCCAATAACTTTGATATGTATTTCGATGAGAGCGGCGGTATTTGGGTTTTGGGGAGCAGCGGTATCTATGTGCTGAACGGAGAACAGATGCTTCGGGATGAGGAATCGGAATATTTGTTTTATGATATGAGCTGTGGTCTGCCCTGTGTGGCGACTGCCAATTCAAGAAGCTACCTTTCCGAAGACGGCGATTTGTATATTTCAGGTGCAAGAGGTGTGAGCTGTATCAATATCAATGAGAAACAGACGGCGGACGAGGCGATAAAGCTGTCTGTGCCGTTTGTGGATGTGGACGGTGAGCTGATGCCGCTGCGGGATGGAGAGGTATTGCGGATTCCTGCTGACTGCATGAGACTTACCATACATGCCTATGCCTTTACCTATTCCCTGCAGAATCCGCGGCTGAATTATTATCTGGAAGGCTTTGATAAGGAGCCGGCATCGGTGTCCCGGCAGGAGCTGCAGCCGGTCAGTTATACCAATCTGGGCGGTGGAAAGTACATATTTCATTTTTCGGTTATCGACACCATGACGGGCAGAGAGGTGAATACCATTTCTGTGACGCTTATCAAAGAAAAGCGGATTTATGAAAACGGATTGTTTTGGATTCTGCTTGTTCTGGCGGCGGCGCTCTTGATTTCGGTGATTGCTGTTGTTTATACCCGTAACAAAACCGGAAAGCTGGTAAAGAAGCAGAAAGAAAACAGAATCTTTATCAATCAGATGATTCAGGCGTTTGCTACCTGCATCGACTTAAAAGATAAATATACAAAGGGACATTCTTTTCGGGTAGCAAGATATGCGGCGATGCTGGCGGAGAAAATGGGTTATGACAAAAATGAGGTTTCTAATATTTATGATATTGCCCTGCTGCATGATATCGGAAAAATTACGATACCCGATGAAATTTTAAATAAACCGGAGGAATTGACGGAAGAAGAATATGCAGTGATGAAGCAGCATGCCCAAAACGGCTATGATATTTTGAAAAAGATTGAAATTTCGCCGGAATTGTCATTAGGAGCCGGTTACCATCACGAGCGGATGGACGGACAGGGATACCCTTTTGGCAAAAAGGAAGAAGAGATTCCCAAAATCGCACAGATTATTGCGGTGGCGGATACGTTCGATACCATGAATTCCACGAGACCATACCGTCAGCGGATGAAAATGGAGGATATTCTTGCAGAACTTAAGAGAATTGCAGGAACACAGCTCAACACGGAGATTGTGCAGCTTATGATTGCGCTGATTGAAAGCGGGGAGATTGACGGAAAGGCAAAAGGGTAAATTTTCAGAAGGTTTCATGAAAAGAGGGCTGTCGCAATAAGGATTGTATATATTTTGGCGCGACAGCCCTGACAGAATACATTACTTCTTGAATAAAGTGCTCAAAATACCGCGTCCAAGGGAGGCTCCTACGTTGCCTCCCAGTTTTTTGCCGAATTTTCCGCCGATGGAGGAGCCTAAGGTGTTGCCGAGCTCCCGCCCTATAGTGCCGGCAGCGCTGCTTGCAACGCTCTTGGCAGCGGATTTTATCTGTTTGTTTTTGGCGGCTTCTTTCTTTTCGGCTTCTTTTTTGGCGGCGGCTTCTTCTCTCAGACGCTGCTTTTCAGCTGCAGCCGCTTCTTTTGCAGCCTGCTCATTTTCTGCGTCCGCAATGAATTTGCGCTGCAGGAATTCGTAAGCGGAATCCCTATCTTGTGTCTGTGAATAGCGGACATACAACAGGTGGTTCTGAATCTGTCTTTCCCGCTCTCCGTCGTCTATGGTACTCATCAGGCTTTGCGGAGGGAGAATGGTACATTTTTCTACCATGGTCGGGATACCGCTTTCATCCAGAACGGACACCAGCGCTTCTCCGATACCGAGCTGCAGCAGGGTGTCATAGGTATCAAATGCAGGATTTTCGCGGAAGGACTGTGCACATGCTTTTGCTGCCTTTTGCTCGGAAGGCGTGTAGGCGTGCAGGGCATGCTGGATTTTATTGCCGAGCTGACTCAGTACGCCGTTGGGGATATCCTTCGGGTTTTGCGTGATAAAATAAATACCTACGCCTTTGGAGCGGATAAGCTTGACTACTTGTTCCACCTTTCCCAAAAGCTCCTTGGAGGCATTGTCAAATAAAAGGTGCGCTTCATCGAAGAAGAATACCATACGGGGTTTTTCTAAGTCGCCTGCTTCGGGCAGGGTTTCGAACAGCTCGGACATCAGCCAGAGCATAAATGTGGAGTACATGGTCGGATTGTTTATCAGTCTTTGGCAGTCTAAAATATGTACCATGCCGCGCCCGCTTGTGTCCGTAGAAAACCAGTCGCTGATATTGAGCGCCGGCTCTCCGAAAAAAAGCTCTCCGCCTTCGCTCTCTAAAGCGGTCAAGGCTCTTGTGATGGCGCCGAGGCTGGCAGTGGAGATATTGCCGTAGCGCAGGGTATACTCTTTGGCATTTTCCCCTACATACTGCAGCATGGACCGTAAGTCCTTGGTATCAATAAGCAGAAGCTCTTCGTCGTCCGCAATCTTAAAAGCAATGGACAAAATAGAGGTCTGTGTATCGTTCAGTCCCATGATTTTGGCAAGGAGCAAGGGCCCCATTTCAGAAATGGTAGTTCTTAAAGGCAGTCCTTTTTCTCCGTAAATATCCCAAAAGGTAGTCGGGCAGCCGCAAAAGCAGAAGCCTTCCTCCATCAGTCCCAACGCATCAATTCGTTGTGCAAGGCTTTCATTTTCCACGCCGTCCTTACAAATACCGGATAAATCGCCCTTGACGTCGGCGAGGAAAACCGGCACGCCGCAGTTACTGAAGGATTCTGCCAGTACCTTCAGGGAAACGGTCTTTCCGGTTCCGGTTGCTCCGGCTATCATGCCGTGGCGGTTTGCCATTTTGGGGTAAATATGTACTTTTTTGCTGCCTGCGCTTCCAATCCAGATTTTATTGTCCTGATACATAGCATCCTCTCATTCTGCCGTCGGGCGGCTTATTTTTCAAATGTATTATCTGTATTGTATAATGTATGCCTGCAATTTTCAAGAAAATCCCTAAGTTGTTTTAGTCCAAAAAGCAAAAGCAGGGGAAAAACGACTGCCGCGAGAATTCCGATTTTCAAATCGTCGTCAAAGGCTCCTGATACAAAGCCGACAAAAGTAGGACCGCCCATGCATCCCAAATCACCTGCAAGGGCAAGAAAGGCAAACATGGCAGTACCGCCGCAGCGTATATTTGCGGCCGCCATGCTGAAGGTGCCGGGCCAGAGTATGCCTACCGAAAGACCGCATATGCCGCAGCCCAAAAGCCCAAAGACGGGATGGGGAGACAGGGAGATAATCAGGTAGGAGCCAAGGCAGAGAAAGCCGCTGAAGCGCATAAATTTGTTCAGGTTCATTTTATCTCCCCATTTGCCGTAAATCAGTCTTGCCGCTCCCATCAGAATGGCAAAAAGCATGGGACCAGCCAAATCGCCGGCGGTTTTGCTGATGCCCAAGCCCTTTTCGGCAAAAGTGGATGCCCACTGGCTGACTGCCTGTTCGCAGGCGCCGGCGCAGAGCATAAGAAGCATCAAAATCCAGAAAAGCCTCTGCGTCACGAGATTTTTAACGGGAAGGCTGTTTTCTTCGCCGTCGCCTGCCTCTGGAAAGGGAGCCTTGAGAAACAAAATGAAATTGAGAATGGGAAAAAGCGCCCATATAATCGTTAAAATTTTCCAGTTTTCAATGCCAAAAAGCTTAAAAAACAAGGTGGAGAGAAGCACTACGCTGACATGCCCCCAGCAGTAGAAAGAATGGAGCAGGCTCATCGCCTTTTCTTTATGGTCCGTGGGGCAGTTTTCCACAATGGGACTTGCCAGAACCTCCAAAAGCCCGCCGCCTACGGCATATACCATAATGGAAAGCAAAAGCCCGGCAAAGGCGCTGGGGAGTACTTCAGGCAGGATAGTCATAAACAAAAGTCCTGCTGCACAAAAAACGTGGGCTGTCAGCATAGAGCGCTGATAACCGATTTTATCAATAAAGCCCGCGGACAGCAGGTCTATCACAAGCTGTATGCCAAAGTTAAAGGTGACAAGCAGCGTAATCTGCGACAGGGGAATATCGTAGGTGCTCTGAAAGGTCAAAAACAGAAGCGGTGCAAAATTATTGATAATTGCCTGTATGATGTAGGCAGTAAAGCAGGAAAAAAGGGTTTTGTTATAATTTTTTGCTTGCGTCATAAAATACGCCTCCGATGTCATCCGGCTTCGTCCGGTGCGGTAATATCTCTTGCGAGATTATACCATATTTTTCTATGTTTTCAAGAGAAACTGTGATACAATAGCGAAAAGGGAGGGGAGAGGCTATTATGGAAACAGTTATGTTAGGAAGAAGCGGGCTGCAGGTCTGCAAGAACGGATTCGGAGCGCTGCCCATACAGAGAATCAGCAAAAAGGAAGCGGTTTACCTTTTACAGAAGGCGTTCGACAACGGATTTGATTATTTTGACACGGCGCGCTGGTATACGGACAGCGAGGAGAAGCTGGGAGAGGCGTTTGCCCGCGTAAGGGATAAAATTGTTATCAGCACCAAGACCGGCGCGGAGGATGCGGAGCAGTTCTGGAAGGATTTGGATACCAGCCTGACGCTGCTAAAAACAGACTATATTGATATTTATCAGTTTCATAATCCGGCATTCTGTCCCAGGCCGGGGGATGGAACAGGGCTGTATGAGGCAATGGAAAAAGCGGTGCGTCAGGGCAAAATCCGTCATATCGGTATCACAAACCACAGACTTTCGGTAGCAAAGGAGGCAGTTGTCTCGGGATTGTATGAAACGCTGCAGTTTCCGTTTTCTTATCTTGCCTCTGAGGAGGAAGTGAAGCTTGTGGAAGCGTGCCGGAAGGAAAACATGGGATTTATTGCTATGAAGGCATTGTCGGGCGGCTTAATTACGGATGCGGCGGCGGCTTACGCCTATCTCGCACAGTTTGACAATGTGGCTCCTATCTGGGGGATACAGCGGGAGAGCGAGCTGGACGCATTTATCTCCTGCCAGAAAAACCCGCCTACGATGACAGAGGAGATACTGCAAAAAATAGAGCAGGATAAAGCACAGCTTTCCGGGGACTTCTGCAGGGGATGCGGATATTGTATGCCATGTCCGGCGGGCATTGAAATCAACAACTGCGCGCGTATGAGCCTGCTTTTGCGCCGCGCTCCGCAGAAAGGCTATTTGAGCGCTGAGTGGCAGGAAAAAATGAAAAAAATAGAGAACTGCATACATTGTAATCAATGCAGGAAAAAGTGTCCCTACGGACTGGATACGCCGAAGCTGCTTGCGAAGAATTATGAAGATTATATAAGCTTTGCAGAGCGGGAGGATGTACAAAAGTAAGGCTAAAAGAACGAAAATGCTGACAGGAGCCGGCAAAGGTGGTATGATGATAAAGGCAAGGTCGTCCGGGGGAGAAAAAGAATGAGCGATTTTAAGAATTTTGACAGTACGTTAACAGAGTACATATTATCTATACCGGATAGGGGGAGTGCAGGGGGTGCGGAGCAGTTCTGTAAAGCAGACTCCGCCAAGTGGATTATAGATGAGATGCCAGGCGGCTTTTTTATTTACCGCGCAGATGAAAAAGAAGAAATTGTGTATGCCAACAAAGCGCTTTTCCGTATTTTTGGCTGTGAGACGGAGGAGGAGTTCAGGGCTTTGACGGGAGGCACCTTTCAGGGTATGGTGTATGCCGGAGACTATCAGGCGGTGGAGCAAAGCATCAAAGAGCAGATTGCGCAAAGTAAGTATGACTTGGACTATGTGGAATACCGCATTCTTGACAAAAAGGGAGAAATACGCTGGCTTGAGGACTATGGACACTTTATCCGCAATGAAGTGATGGGTGATTTGTTCTATGTATTTGTGGGGGATGCCACAGAAAAAAGGAAGATTCAGCGGGAAAAGCTGCGGACCATCAATGAAGAATACCTGCGGCGGTTAGCCATGATAGAAGGGCTTACGTTGGATTTTGATTCTGTTTTTTACGCAGATTTGGATCAGAATCAGATACAGGCATATCGGATAAGCTATCGTTTTGCCCCTAAGTTTCAGGACGAGTATCAGATACAGGAATATAAAGGGTTTGACAAGGAATATCTGGATCTATGGGTGCTTCCGGAAGACAGGGAAAAGGTGGCAAGGGCGGTGACGCCGGAATATATTCGTGAGCGGCTTTCGGAAAACAGAAGGTTCCGCCTCAATTATCGTACGCTCAATCATGGCGTAATAGAATACCTGCAGCTTTGCATCATCAATGTAGGAAGCGAGGAGCATGTTTCGCAGATTATTCTGGGATACCGCAGCGTCAATGAAGAGATTCGGCATGAGATGGAGCAGAACCGAATACTCTGTGAAGCGTTAGAGCAGTCAAAGTCTGCCAATATTGCGAAAAATTCTTTTCTCTCCAATATGTCCCATGATATCAGAACGCCGATGAACGCTATTATCGGTTTTACGACGCTTGCACAAAAAAGTCTGGAGGATGCAGGCAAGGTGAAAGGCTGCTTGGATATGATAGAAGCCTCCGGCAATCAGCTTCTCAGGCTTTTGAATGATGTGCTGGAGATATCCCGAATGGAATCGGGGGCGGTTCAGGTAGTGGAGGAAGTGAGCAGCCTGCCGGAGATTGTGCAGGAGGTACAGCGCGCCATCCTTGCCCGTGCATCGGCAAAGGACATTGCATTTTCAATGGATGTATCAGGTCTAAAACATACGCAGGTCTATACGGATGCGCAAAAGCTGAAGCAGATATTGGTGCGGCTGTGCAGGAATGCGGTTAAGTATACCGAAGCGGGCGGCAGGGTCGAGATAAAGGCAGAGGAACTGCGGGAACTGCAAAATGGCCTGGCGGCATATCAGTTTACGGTGACGGACAACGGCATCGGAATCAGTGAAAGCTTTATGCAGCATATGTATGAGCCGTTTGAGCGGCAGCGCAATACAACTTTAAGCGGCATATACGGTACGGGTCTGGGACTGACGATTATCAAAAATCTGGTTGATATGATGGGAGGGACCATAGACGTACAAAGCACGGAGGGAAAAGGAAGCTGCTTTACCGTAACCTTTCATTTCAGAATAAAGGAGGGGCAGCAATGCAGTTTCATGGAAGAGTCTGTCACGCCAAGGATGAAGGAACAGAAGAAGCTGCTCTTGGTGGAGGACAATGAAATCAATCTGGAGATAGAAGTGGAATTGCTTCAGGATGCGGGATTTTTGGTGGATACCGCGGTAAACGGCGCGATTGGTGTGGAGAAGGTAAAGCAGTCAAAACCCGGAGAATATGCGCTGGTACTGATGGATATCCAAATGCCGGTTATGGATGGATATCAGGCGGCAAGAGCTATCAGGGCACTGGACAATCCGGCGCTTTCCGGGATTCCGATTGCCGCTCTTTCTGCCAACACTTTTGAGGAAGACAGAAGAATGTCGAAGGAGAGCGGTATGAACGAACATCTGGCAAAGCCCGTCAATATGCCCCAGTTGCTAGAGTTTATTGAGAAGGTAACTGAAGGAGGAGGCTCTTGTTAAATCGTCGTCTTGGCATTGTATATGTACTGATGAAAAAGAAAAGTGTAACGGCGGCAGAGCTTGCAGCGCGTTATGAGGTATCGGTGCGGACAATTTACCGCGACATAGAAGCGCTCAGTATGATTGGGGTGCCAATATACGCCAGAAAGGGAAAAAATGGCGGTATCAGTCTGATGGAGCAGTTTGTGCTGGACAGGCTGATGGTGACGGAGGAGGAGCAGAAACAGATACTGGCGGCGCTTAAGAGTTTGGAAGAGGTCGGAGCAGGAAGGGAGCAGGATACTTTTAAAAGGCTGGGGGATTTTTTTAAAGTGCAGCCGCCCAACTGGATAGCGATTGATTTTTCAGACTGGAGCGGTAAGCATCAGGCACTTTTCGAGGACGTCAGGCGCGCTATTTTAGAGAATAGGGTGCTTTGTTTTGATTATTACGGCCAGAACGGGGAGATGAGCCAAAGGACGGTGGAGCCGGTGCAGCTTTTATTTAAAGAGTACACGTGGTATCTCCGTGCTTTTTGCAGAGACAGGAATGCTATGCGGCTTTTTAAGCTTCTGCGGATGAAAAGAATAGAAGTACGCCCGGAGAGCTTTGCTTTGGAGGCAGAGCGGCATGAGGAAGCAGAGCCATATGAGGAGGCAGAGCCGCACGAAAAGCTGCGGGCTGATGACGCCGTAAAAGCAGTTGACAGGGAGGCAGATAAGGCGTCAGTATTGGAAGTTCACATTGCGAAGTCGGAGGCTTACCGTGTTTACGACCGTTTTGAAGAAGAAGAAATCACTGTTTTGGAGGATGGCAGTTTCTTGATAAAGCTGGACTGGATACGGGATGACTGGCTTTGGGGACTGCTTCTTTCTTTTGGCAGCGCCGCGGAGGTAATCGCGCCAAAGGAGGCAAGGGAAGAGATGTATGGGCGTATTAGGAAAATGGCGGCGGTTTACGAAAAATAAATTTTTTTAAAAGTAAATATGACAAACAGATGTCAGATTAAGAATGTTATACTAATCCTGTCATGAAAAATAACAGTGATGTGTACCTAAAATGGGTATATCACGGAAAAACGGAGGATTGGTTTATGGAACAAAAGATTTGTCAAAGCTGTGGAATGCCGATGCTTGAAGAGCAATATGGAACGGAAGCGGACGGAAGCCATAATGAATCTTATTGCTGCTACTGCTACAAGGATGGCGCGTTTGCGCAGGAGTGCACATTGGAGGAAATGGTGGATTTCTGCGCGCCTTTTGAAGTAGAGGGCGGCAGAAGCAAAACCATTGAGGAGGCAAAGGTGATGCTGATGGGGTATTTTCCTACGCTGGAGCGTTGGAAGGCGGAAAAAGCATAAGGCAGATGAATCTTTGTGGAGAATTTGCGCAGCAATATAATAAGAAGTGCAGGCAGGAGGAGCGGACATGATTGAAATACCGGAAAGCTTGGTGTTGGCGGAACAGTTGAATCAGACTGTAAGAGGCAAAAAAATTGTATCTGTGGAGACGGAGCACACGGAGCATAAATTTGCATGGTATGAGGGAGAGCCTCAGGCGTATGATGAAAAAATGGGGGGGCAGGTAATAGGAAACTGCACCGGCATCGGCAGTATGGTGGAGATAGAAGTAGGAGAGTATTCCTTTGTGGTGGGGGACGGTACAAATCTCCGCTATTATGCTGCAGGAGAAAAGCTGCCGGAGCGGTATCAGACAAGCCTCACCTTTGAAGATGGCAGTTCTTTGCTTTGTACGGTGCAGATGTATGGCACCATGTTTCTGATTCGGCCTCAAAAGTATGAGAATCCTTATTATTTGGCAGCGAAGAAAAAGCCCATGCCGGGGAGTGCTGAGTTTGACTATCCGTACTTCTGCTCGCTGCTGCAGGAGACAAGTCCTAAAATGTCTGCCAAAGCGTTTTTGGCAACCGAGCAGCGTATTCCGGGACTGGGAAACGGTGTTCTGCAGGATATTCTGCTGGAATCGGGGATTCACCCAAAGAGAAAGCTTTTATCCTTACAAGAGGAGGACTGCAGGCGTCTCTATGACACTACGGTGCGGCTGTTACAGGAGATGAAAGATGCGGGCGGACGGGATACAGAAAAAAACCTGTTTGGGGAAGCGGGCGGCTATGTGACAAAGCTGAGCCGCAAAAACATAGGCTACTGCCCCCAGTGCGGCGGTCCTGTCACAAAAATGGCATATCTGGGCGGTTCGGTATATTTTTGCAGCGTCTGCCAGCCGCTTGCCTGAAAGGGAGCTGCACTAAAGTTTTTGAAAGATATTTCTTGCCTTAACAGCGATTGTCAGTGACACGATACCGGAAAATAAAACGACAGCATATTCAAATCCTTTACAAATTTCAAACAGGATACCATATAAGGCATTGCCCAACGGCTGTGCACACATAGAAACCGTAAGAATGACGGCAATGACCTTTCCTATCAAATTTTGAGGAGTTTCCGTTTGAATAAAGGACATCATCTGCACGGTGAAAATGGTTGAAAATACCATAATTGCAAAGCAGCATATGGTTATGATGATGTAATTTATAATTCCGGAGGAGAACAATATCAAAGCAGTACTGATGGGAAACACGCATATCGCACAAACGATTATCAGTCTGCCGGATTTTTGAATTACCAGTTTGTTTGCAAAAATGCCCGAGAGGATACCGCCTGTCAATCCGCCTGCCGCCAATGCGCCTTCTGCAAACCCATAGAGCTTGTTTGCCCATGAAGCCTCTAAATGCAGCACTTCCGTTACCAGATAGGGCAGCGCGACAATAATCATTGCAGACAAAAACAAATTTATCCCGCAGACCACAAGAAGACCTTTCCCGATGACAGGCTTCTCCTTCTGGATAAAGTGAATGCTTTCTGCAAAATCTTTTTTCGCCGTCGTTAGGATTCCGCCATTCGAAGTCTGTTTTTGAAATGGTATTTTGATGAAAATCTCCATAATGGCAGACAAGGTAAAGCATGTCATGCAAACCCACAATACGGGTTTTAATCCATAAGTACTGTATAAAATACCTCCAAGTACGGGACCCATCAGGGAGGAAAAAGAGCTTATGGTATTGATAATGGAATTTGCCGCCATAAAAGATTGCTGATTAACCAATGCAGGGATGCTTGCCTGCACGGACGGCTGATAGGCGCCCGCAATGCCATATAAGAGCATCATCGTAACCGTCAGAAGAAGAATGAGATTTACTTCGTTCATGAGCAGGGAAAACGTCACAATGACTGCCGCTGTAAAGAAGTCCAGTATTACCATGACATTTCTTTTATTTACCCTGTCCGCAACGATGCCGCCTACGGGCGACAACAGGATAGCGGGGATAAAGGCGCATGCCGTAACCGTTCCGTAAAGAGCGGAGGAACCTGTCAGATTCAACAAGTATAATGGCAGCGCAAATCGGATGGCAGCATTGCCAAACAATGAAATAATCTGTCCAATGACAACAAGCGTAAAATCCTTTGAAAATAATTTTTGATTCATTTTAAAACCTCCTGAAAAAGCCGTGAAGCGGGCTTTTAGCGTTTGCTTTTTTGATAGATAGCGGTCAGTTCCTTAAGTCTTTCCAGCATTTCATCGTCTACAATATCCAGCCCAAAACCTTGCAGCATTTGAGAGAATATCATAAACTTGCGATAGGATTCTTCCTCAGTGCTGTCAAATATCATGGGATTCATCCAGACATTTGCGGTAAGTAAAATCAATTCTGCTAATTGTTCGGGATACTCTGTTTCAATGGAACCATCGGAAATACCTTGCTTGATAATCGGCAGAATATAGTTTGGCGCCGCTTCTTCCATGGTGTCATGCAAAAGACTAAAAAGCAGCTTTGCGTTATTATGAAAATCAGGGGCTACCGTAAAAATATCATTTTGTACGGGGCGGTTGATGGATTCTTTAAAAATGGTTTTTAGTCTTTCTTTGCCGCTTAGGTCAGAGCGGTCACGGACAGCGGCAAGCATTTGATTCGATTCAGCCGTCATTCGATCCGTAACAGCGACTAAAATATCCTCCTTCGACTTAAAGTGATGGTAGATAGCGCCTTTGCTCAGACCGCCTAAATGCGCAATGATATCTTGAATAGAAGTATGTTCATACCCTTTTTCCATAAATAAACGAAAGGCAACATCTAATATCAAATTGACTGTTTTTTCCGGATGCTTATTTCTTGCCATGGTTTTAGTTCCTTTCTGATTTTAGTAGGTAATTGCAAAACTCTCATTTTGAGGTTCCGAATTGCCATAATCACAACGTTTCACAAATATATAATACCGTCCGTAGGTATTATATTAACATACCAATAGTATGTTTGTCAAGGCATGAAAGAAAAGACTGCTGCACCGCAAAATAGAAAGCGATATCAGCCAATTGGAATTTTTCTTATATTTAAGGTAAAATAAAGTGAAGTAATTTGCTATACCAATGCATAATTTGCATGACAAAATATGCATTGCAGATTTGGAGGAATATCAAAATGAATGGTGCAGGTGAAAGAAGGGTAATTTCATTTCATGAAAACTGGCGGTTTATGCGGCTTACGCAAAAAAATGGTCTTGCGGGACTTGCTTTTGAAATGCCAGAGTTTGACGACAGCGTATGGGAGAAAATTACGCTGCCCCATACATGGAATAGCGTTGACGGTGTGGACGGCGCAGCGGGTGCCGGCGAGGAAAGGGAGGGCTATTATCGCGGCCTTGGGGGATACAGAAAGACGGCTTATTTTTCTCAAAGCGAGTATGAAGGAAAGTCGGTTTTTATTGAATTTGAAGGTGCAAACACCGTTACGGAGCTTTATGTAAATGGCTGCTTTGCGGGCAGGCACGAGGGCGGATACTCGGCTTTCCGGTTTGATATTACGCGGATTATCAGACTTGACGGGGAAAATGTTTTTGCCGTCAGGGTAGACAATGCGCCAACCAGTCATATTGCACCAATAACAAATCAAGGTGATTTCACAAAAATGGGCGGTATATACCGTGATGTAAATATAATCGCAGTAGAGCCTGTGCATATTGACCTGACGGATTTTGGCGCCCCGGGAATTTATATTACTCCGAAAAATATCTTGGAAAGCTGTGCTGATGTGGATATTCTCATAAAATTGGCAAATGACAGTACAGAAGAAAAAACAGGAAACGTTGCGGTAAATATTTTGGATATGAGTGGAAGCACGGTTATCTCTGCAGACAACAGCGTTCGTATTTTGGCAAGGGACAAGGCGCAGATGGAGTTTACGCTGCAGGTGGCGGATGCGGTTTTGTGGAATGGCATTGAAAATCCGTATCTGTATACTGCGGAAATCATTGTGAGTATAGAGGGAAAAGTCTGCGATGCCGACAGGCAGGATTTTGGAATACGAACATACCATATAGATTCCGAAAGGGGATTTTTTCTAAACGGAAAGTATCTTGACTTGCATGGTGTAAACTATCATCAGGACAGCTTTGAGAATGGCTGGGCAATGACCGACGGACAGCGGGAACGTGATTACAAAATGATTCGTGAAATGGGTTGTACGTCGGTAAGAATGGCGCATTATCAGCATGATAGGTATGAATATGCGTTATGTGACAGACTGGGACTCACTGTCTGGACGGAGATAGGGATTGTCAACAAGATGTCCGCAGACGAAACGGACGGGCTTGCAGTTGCAGAAGGCTTTGCGGAAAATGCAGGGCAGCAGCTTACGGAGCTTATTCGTCAAAATTATAATCACCCTTGTGTAATTGTCTGGGGGATTTCGAACGAACTTTATCAGATGACGGAGGAAATTTACTCCATATATACCGCGCTGAACAAGCTTGCGAAAAAGGAGGACAAAACCCGTCTTACAGCGTTCGCAGATGCACAGTTTTGGGGAAAATTTTTAGAGCTTCCTACGGATGTCGTAGGGTACAACCGGTATTTTGGATGGTATCAGGATGCAGGGGCTGCCGATAAATTCGGACCGTGGCTTGATTGGTATCATGAGACCAAGGAGCGCCGTCCGATATGTGTTTCAGAATATGGCGGCGGTGCAGCAACATCCCAGTTTAAGGACAATATTGACTGGCAGAAGGATATTGACCCATGGGGTGAAAGGCATTATCAGAATTACCAGTCAGAAATGCATGAAAAGATATGGGCACAGTTTGCAGAGCGCCCATACCTTTGGGGGAAGTATATTTGGTGCATGTTTGATTTTGCTTCCGACGGACGAAACGAGGGAGATACGAAGGGGCAGAATGACAAAGGACTTGCGACCAGAGAACGTATACCGAAGGATGCTTATTACTTTTACAAATCCATCTGGAACGCTGTTCCTATGGTGCACCTTACGGAAAAGGGGTTTCGGATGAGGAACAGCGCGATTTGGCGGGTAAAAGCTTATTCCAATGCAGATAGTGCGGAGCTGTTTGTGAATGGCGTTTCCCAAGGGAAAATAAATCATTCCGGCATGGATACCCCATACGCGTCTGTCTTTGTATGGGAAAATGTTGTAATGATAAAGGGCGAAGAAAACGAAATTCTTGTGCGGGCATTTTGTGCAGATGGAACCACTTTAGCGGACAGGGCGTTTTGGAGAGGCATCTGAGTCAAAAGCTGCAGCAGTTTTTCATTTTTGTAACGTTTTTTGACAAAATGATTATTATCAAGCTTGGGATCCACCGTTCTCACACTTGAGAGCCACTTTAAACACTATATGTAGTATTGTTATAAATGGCATGACTGTTACCGCAGCCATGCCATTGCTATCATAAATATATGATGTTATCTTAAGGAATCAATTACAGCTTTTGCCTTTTGGGAATCATATAGTTTTCTTAAATTGTTATCTGTTGTTGGTATTGCATAAGAATTAAGAATGATTCTATCCATGATCGAATCTGCTTGTGTTCCTCCGCCCAGTCTCTTATGCCAGTCCTCCACATCGTACTGCCCCACAAAAATCGTTGGACTGTTTCCGTATCTCTGTTCTATGAGTTCATATATAAACTTCGATTCCCTCTCGTTAATTTTATAGTTCAACCATTTAAGACGATTTCTCCATGTTTTGGATGAGCGATAACTCCGGTTTTCAGGTTATCACATACAATCTTTACAGGAGAGCCTTCAAAGAATTCAAGCATATGTACATTACAATACAACCAGTCAGGCTGATTCATAGACGCTGCAGCTTCAACGTATGTATACTGACTATACGGAAATTTACTCTTGTTTTCTTAAACATAAAGAAAACCTCCTTAAAAATGTATTTGAAAGATAAAATCTTTCATGAAACACAGTTTAAAGGAAGCTAAGGTGCTGTATCAATCTCTTCTATTCATAACCCTATATATAGTGGTGGCTCCCAAGCTTGATAATAATCACTCCACAGTATATTGCGTCAATTTTCCAGCTTTCTTCTGAGTGTTTCATAATAAAACGATACTTTTGAAAATAGCTGTGAAAATAAGGTGGTTTGTTGATGAAACCCTCTGTCACATATCGAGTGTCAGGGTCAGTCATATCGTAGGGAACAGCACTATCATCGGGCAACAGCTCGATAGTAGCTTTATCAGCACTTTTCATGGTAAATACAATGGTACAGCCAGTATGCAGACAGTTGAAAAAAAGATGGATAATACTTACCATGAAGACAGTCACGGCGTTGAGCCAGCATTTCTAATGTGCAGTGCGGGTCTATGAGTTGGCAATAGAGCTTTTTGAATTTTTCTTTTAACTCCTGATCGTCAGTGATTTCCTCCCGAATGCCGTCCTTGAAGCTAATGCCCCGTCCTTTCTGATGAAGCCGTCTTTGCTGGACGAAATACTGATCTTCCAAACGGCCAAGTTCTTCCAAAAACTTCGTTAGCTGAGAAAGAATTTCGTCTACTGTTGGGCGAAACTTTTCAGGGGTATTAGCCAAATCAAGTTTGGCTGCGTCTGTCATGGTGATTCTTCTCCTTTAAATTACAATTTTATTCTTTAAGCACAAATCAGAAATTTACAGAAATACCGGAATATCATTTATGTATCATCATCTTGCAAATTTAAAATTTCATTTTCATATTTTCTGATGCGTTTTATTTCTTCACGTACTTCGGTCAAAGCAAAGCCCAAAAGATTTGAACCATTCCATTTTTCGGGATGATACGCATTTTCGTTGTTAGCATCTATACCTATTCCCCATATCATATCAAGGGGGCTTGCCTCGACAAGGATACTCTCACCTGTTGATAAGAGAACTTGCCTGAGTTGTTTATTTTGTGAGAATTTATAATAATTCCCTGTAAGAACAATGTGATATTTTACTTCATTCCATATATTCTCATCAAAGTTTTTTACTTTCCGTCCAAGCCCCTTTATCTTATCCTGCATGGTTTCGTCCATGATTTGCCTTGCAATTTCTTCATCTCCGAAAATACGTGCTTTTTCCGCCATCATATACTGTTCCATACAACAATATCGAAGATGATTTACCCGAAAATCAGCCTTATACCATTGACTGAAACATTCTTTTCCAACGCTTCTGCCTCTATTTCGATATCCCCAAAAACAGATGATAGGTCTTTCTAATCCTGCTTTCCTTTCTTCGATAAGCGTATCAACACTGTAACCCCTTATTTTCTTCCATTTTCTTATGTGATAATTGTTATAGGTACAAATTTCATACATCATTATATTCCACAAAAGCGGCTTAGGAAACTTTTCTTCAAATTCTTTCTTTTCTTCTTTTGAAAGCGCATAAAACCAGTCATAAAATTCTTCCGCATATGCCTCACCATACCCCATACGCCAGCCTATGCTGGATTCAGATATTTCGGGATACTTAATCCATAAAGGTGCCATATATTTTTTATCTATCATTAAAATCCTCCGTCAAATCCCGATTTGTTACTGCGTTCAGTTTATCACATTTATAGAACATCTACAAGATTCCGTGTAAGAAAAAGCAAAAAGAATGAATTCTTCACTTGACAATGTGGAAAAGATTTGCTTCCTTTGTATGAGGATGAGGTTTGCTGTGAGGAGAGCAGTAAGCTGGTGGAGGCGCATCTGGCAGAGTGTAAGGACTGCAAAGCTTTGCTGGAAAAGTTTAGGGTTCCGGAAAAAGTGCTGCTTCCTGAGAAAGAACTTTCTTTTGCAGAGGAAGAAAAAAGTGTCCGAAAAAGCTTTCGTAAGCTGAAGCGCCGCTGGCTGCTTTCGCTTGCAGCAATGCTTCTGGTGACTCCCCTTATTTACGTCTGCGTTATGATATACCATGAGTATAAGGGAGAGGGTATCTGCTTTACGAATTTGGATGAAATCCTGATGTGCGGCAGGTTTTTTTAGCTGTTGGAAGAAAGAAAATATGAAGAGGCTGCTGAAATGATTGATTTTGGCAGCGGATACCAAAGTATACAGGAGTTTATGGAAGGCGATATTGAAGAAGCGGATAGGGCATGGTATGATAAGTATTATGGTTATACATCAGGCATGCCGGAGGAAGAATATATACAAAAGCAGCAGGCTGTTTTTGTAAAATTTATGGAAGAAAACCAGGTGCTGATTCAGCGGGCGAGATACAGCGACGCGTACAGGACGAATACGGAATGGGTAATAGAATATACTGTGACGGAAAACGTGGTGAACAGCGGCCTTGACAGGCATGATTTGAACCCGCCCAGCTTTTTAGATATATTTTTCCGAAAATTTGAATAGGAAAGAGGAGGAAAGACAGATGCTTACGATAGGAGCGCATATGTCGGTTGCCAAAGGATATGCCCGTATGGGCAGGGAAGCTTTGGAGATAGGCGCCAATACGCTGCAGTTTTTTGCAAGGAATCCCCGCGGTGCAAAAGCGCGGGCATTAGATGAGCGGGACCTAAAGGCCTTTGCCGGTCTGTTCGGGGAGAACGGACTGTGCCGCGTGGTTGCGCACGCGCCATACACGATGAATGCCTGCTCGCCGGACGAGCATCTGCGGGAGCTTGCCGCAGAGATGATGGCAGGTGATTTGAAGGTGATGGAATATTTCCCGGGCAATTTCTATAATTTTCACCCGGGAAGCCATGTGGGGCAAGGCGTCCGCACGGCAGTTGTGCAGATAGCGGATGTGCTGAATAAGGTGCTGTATCCTGAGATGCATACTACAGTGCTGTTGGAGACGATGGCAGGTAAGGGAACGGAGGTTGGCAGAAGCTTCGAAGAACTGCGGGAGATTATTGACAGAGTGGAGCTGGCGGAAAAGGTAGGGATTTGTATGGATTCCTGTCATATGTGGGATGCCGGATATGATATTGCCGAAAATCTGGACGGCGTGCTGCAGGAGTTTGACAAGGTAATAGGGCTTTACAGGCTGAAGGCGTTTCATTTAAACGACAGTCTGAACGAGAAAGGGAGCCGCAAGGACAGGCACGCTCTTTTGGGGGAAGGAAAAATGGGAATGAAAGCCCTTATGGATATTGTAGCGCATAAAGAGCTCTGCAGTCTGCCCTTTATTTTGGAAACGCCTACGGACACGGCAGGACATGCGGCGGAGATACAAAGAGTGAAAGAGCTGTTGGGCAAATTGACAGTAAGTAACTTCAATCAGGGCTTTTGACACCCGAATCCTAATAGCGTTTGTAATCAGAATGAGTACAGGAGGGAGCATATGGGCATTTGGAATCGTTTTATGGGAAAAAGGAATGAGGAAAAGCAGGAAGAAGAGCGGGAAGCGGCTGTGCATACTGATAGCACGGGGGAGGGATACAAAAAGGTCGACGTGAATAAACCGCTGGAGAATTTCCGCTTAAACGTACTGCTCAAGGAAGCAAAGGAAAACCAGACGCAGACGGCTATGAACATGCTATTCGAAGAAATTGTGATGAATGCACATTTTTTGACGGTTATTTTCTTGTCCGGGCAGCCAAAGCCGGATGAGAGCGGCACCGCTGTTTTTCAGAAGAATACGACCATGCAGATGCCCATGATATCCAACACGGGCGGAAAGCATTTTTATCCTGTTTTTACCGATCACAATGAACTGGCAAAGTGGAAGCAGATGGAAAAACCCAATACGCTGATACTGACCTTTGACGATTATGCGGCTATGCTGGAAAAGCATGAAGCGGCTGAAGGAATTGTGATAAACCCTTTCAGCGACAATTTTGTGCTGAACCGGAAGCTGATGGCCCATTTAAAGACACAGAAGGATTTGCGCACAGGGGGCGTTTCCCGACATAAGGTGTCCAAAGATACCAAGGTGATGCTGGGGGAGCCAAAGGAATATCCGACGGAAATGGTGGAAGCGATGTGCGGACAGATGGAGAAGATGCCGGAAGTGAAGCGCGCATGGCTCAGGCTTATGGTAAAGGAGAATGTGCAGAGTTTTCTTGTGGTGGTGGATTTTACGGGAAATCGGGAGGAAGTGTTCGGCAAAATTGCAGCCGCCGCACGTGCCCGTCTCAAAGACCGGTATTTGGATATGGTGTCGTATGAGGATGGATTTGGTAAAAAGGCGGTGGAAAATGTAACGCCTTTTTATCCGGCACGGCACAGTTAATTGTGAAGGAGAAAGCAGTGGGAATGTTCTGACAAATTGCTTATGCAGTTGTTTGTCAAAAGAGCTATCAGGGGATAGTAGGAAAGAGAAGGCATTATGGATAAAACGCGTGAAGTATCCTTTCATACTTTTTTGAAAGCGATGCGTAAAGGGAAGAACATAACATTAGAAAGGCTTTGCAGGGGAATATGCTCCGTCAGTATGCTGGGGCGCATTGAAGCGGGCGAGCGTCTGCCGGAAAAAATGATTAGGGACCGGTTTATGGAAAGGCTGGGTCTGCCAAATGACTGCTTTGAAGACTATTTACAACCGGACGAGTATGCGCTGTGGCAAGGCCGCAAGGCGCTGCTTCTGGCTGTGGAAAATGGGGACTGCCAAAAAGCGGAGAGTCTGATAACGCAGTATGAGCAGGAGAACCGCCGGCAAAGCAATGTGGTAGAGAGACAATTTTATCTGGTGATGAAGGGGCTGCTTATGCAGTATCGGAATACGCCGGAGGATGAGCTGCGTACATTATGCGAAAACGCGCTGCGGCTTACCGTGCCGGAAGCTGCTTACGACAAGTGGGAGGAGCAGCTATTATCCCTGCAGGAATGGAACCTGCTTTTAGACTATATTCGTTTTGGCGGAGATATCGGCAGGATAGAGGGAGCGGAAGACGCATATGCCTATCAAAAGGCGGCATATGAGCTGATGATGGAGAAGCTTTTGGATGCCGTGACGGATGTGTACGGGCGCGTCAAAATTTTTCCCAAGGCCGTCTACTATTATGTCATGGCGCAGCCGCAGAAGGATTGGGAATGTGAAAGGCTGCTCCGTTTCTGCAGGCAGGCGGTTGCCATGCTGCGCGTC
>WSLY01000019.1:24765-44503 GCA_013316825.1 Lachnospiraceae bacterium
ATGGCGCAGCCGCAGAAGGATTGGGAATGTGAAAGGCTGCTCCGTTTCTGCAGGCAGGCGGTTGCCATGCTGCGCGTCACGGGAAGAATGCACTATCTCTATGAGCTGCTGGGGCTGAAGGAAAAGCTGCTCACCGCATCCGGGGAGGAAAAGCTTTTTGACAGCGAGCTGCAGGAGCTGGCGGAAGCGCGGGAGATGAAAGGCGTTCTTGTGGCGCTGTACCAAAAATATAAGGTTCCGGAAAAAACGGAGCACTGCTGTTACCTGTATTGGCAGACGGACAACGAAAGCCTCGGGGACGTGGTAAGAAGGCGGCGCAGGATGCTGGGGCTGACGCAGGAACAGCTTTGCGAAGGGGTTTGCGGGGTCAAAACCCTGAGGAGACTGGAGCAGAACAAAACGAAGGCGCAGATGCCGGTAGTCAGGGGGCTTCTTGCAAGGCTGGGTCTGCCTTTCGAGTACCAGCGTATGCAGATTATTGCAGACAACTATGAGGCTGTCGTTTTGTTTCGGGAAATGCAAAAAGCGACAAATGCGCATGATGTGGAAAGGGTGGAAAAGCTGCTGCAGCGTCTGGAGCAGTTGATTCCCATGGAAAACATTCACAACAGGCAGGAGACGAAGCGCACGGAGGCGATAAACCGGTTTGAACAGGGAAAACTAAAGCGGGAGGAGTATGTAGAACGGATACAGGAAGCCTTGGAATACACGATTGCACTAAAGAATATAAAGAACCTGCGGGAAGGATATATGACATGCAATGAAATCGGCTGTATATACAATATTGCGACATGTGTGGATGAGAAAGAAGCAGGGATGTATTTTCAGCCCTTGTGGGAGATGTACAGACGCTATGAGGAAGAAAACGACGTCGAGGCAAACATCAGCATGTACTTGTTTATCATGAAAGGGATAGCCAGCTATCTGGGAAACGTGGGAAGGTATCGGGAATCCAACGAAATCAGCGACAGAGCCGTTGAAGAAAGCTTAAAATCCGGCAGGGGTCACATGCTGCATGATTATATATATAATAATTGCTGGAATGATATGGAATGTCAAAAGCGGGGAACCGGCACAGAAACTGCCTGCAGCGGGCAGGCAGAACTGCAGGCATGTATTGTACTCAGCCGGTTTTGGCAGGAAAAGTATTATGAAGAACACTATCGTAAGAAGATGGCAGAATGGTATGATTAGCCTTGATTTGTGGGTTTCGGAGGTGCGTCATTCGCAAAAAGGAAGACAGGACTGTTTTGTCTTTTCTTAGAGAAATCAGCAGCCTGTTTTGTGGGGAAGCAAACCGAAAACAGGATGGGAACTACGACCATAATGGCAATTAATTTGTTGTAAAAACGTTTCATATGTAACACCTCCATAGATTGATTTTTCAACATTGTAGGTGTTAAGAGGAAGAGGGACAAGGGTCAGAATTGTCAAAAAGTGGAAATTGACAATTCTGACCCTTGTGAAGAGAGGGGGATTGCAGTAATTTGGTTGTGAGTTATTTTGTACGGTGACAGAGGATAACAGATAAGTACAAAATTTCTACTTGGTTCACAATTACGGGAGCAGGGATAAAAAGGAATGGGGATATGCAAATGGGGAAAAACAAAGTATGGTACATTCTGACAGTTTTGCTGCTGATTCTTGCCGTATCGGAATTTGTCATTATTATTCTACAGAGAAACTAATTGAAAGAACAAAAGGAAACAGTGCAGGCAGAATATTCTGATATCATGATAAAGGATTTGCGTTACGGAGATAGCTTCGACATGATAAAGGTAGCGGATACAGAAGGAAACGAAGCGACATTAAAATATGGTGCGTCTCACACGGTTTTATTTTACCTGTCCTCCTCCTGCACAGGCTGCAAAGATGCGCTGCGTTTTGTGAAAAGGCTGCAGAGTGTTTTTGGTGAGGACAACCTGCAGGTGCTGCTTTTGTGGAGCGATTCCATACCGGTGTCCCTGATAGAGGAATACGGCATCGCATTAAAAAATTGTTTTAGCACAGGTGACAGTATTGTAATCAATACACCCACGCCGACAGCTTATATATTGGACAGCAAGGGCAGCATTCTATATTACAATTCAGATATCAAAATCTGTATGGAAAAGCTGTATATGCAGGCGGCGGAGGAAGGACTGGGGGAGCAGTTTCGGCTTAATGCCAGCCGCTATCTGATAGAGCATTATGAAATTTCTGATTTTGAAACACAGCAGATTATATACTTCTGCATGGAAGGCTGTCCGGACTGCGCCGCGGCGGACGATATTCTGGAAAATGATGACAGGAAGGATGAAAGAAGCCTGCACTATCTGTATGCATACAATGACGCGGAGCCGTCCCACGAGAGAGACGAATATGCACTTTTTAAGCTGGTTTATGATATTGAGTGGTATCCTTCCTTTTTAGTGCTGCAGTCGGAGGAAGAATATGAAATCATAGGTGAGATTCCTGTGGAAATGCTGATTGAGGAGCTGGACAGGCTTGCAGGTCGTTTTTGAGAAAAAGTATACTGCCTGCGGCAGGCGAAAGGAGTAATAAATTGAAGAAATGTAAGAAAATTTCTTTGTGCTTGATTTTAGTTTTGTGGCTGGCAGCCTGCGGCAAGGAGCAGGAGAAGGAAGTATTCTTTCTAAAGCCCGATGCAGATATGCGTAGTGAATATCATTTACAGGCGCTTGACTTGGACGAACTGGGGATTGAGAACCCGGGCGGTATCTGCATTTATAATGACAGCATCTACATATGCGATGAGGGGAACAACTGCATTGCAAAGTTTAGTATGGATTTTGAGAGAGAGGATTCCTTTGGCACGCTGGGCATGGAGGAAGGAAACTTTTCAGAGCCGCGGGATATTACCTTTGCGGACGGCTGCTTCTATGTGCTGGACGAGGGGAACTGCCGTGTACAGAAGTTTACGGCGGATTTTGAGTATTTGGAAATGTGTTATCTTCATCCGCCTTATGCGCAGGGGATGGGCAGATATGCGAGTATTGCCATAGATGGGAAAGGAGTGATATATGTATCTGCACTTTCGCCTGACCCAATGGATGCTTATATATTTGCTTACAGGGGCAATGGTTGGGATAAAATAGGGGAAAATGCAGTAGGGTACTTATGCGCCGGAGAAGAAAAACTTTATTTTGTAAATACGCTGGAGATGGAAATCGAAGAAAAAACCACGGCAATGCAGTCCGGAAAAAATATGCTGTATGTACTGGAAGAAAAAGGGCTTTTGCTGATGGCACAGATAGCGGATAAATACGCGCCGACAGCGCCTGCCTTTTGGAACGGAAGCCTTTATATGGTATCTGCCGCAAATGGTAATGTCAACTGTTTTTCAGGAGAAAGCGACAGATTTCAAACGCTTTTTACCCTGCCGAAAGGTGCGTATTCGCTGGATATGTATATGGCTATTGATGGGGCAGGTAACTTTTATATTGCAGACCGTGAAAACGGCTGCCTGTACTTTGCCTCAAAATAGAAGAAAGGAAGGGGAGATGCTGCCATGCGATATTCCATAAAGCGGATTTTACAAAATTTGAGCCGTAACAGTCTGCTGTATGCCGTGATAGCGGTGCATTTTATGCTGGGGGCAGGGCTTTTTGTCATCTGCATGAATTACAGGATGACAAGCAGGGAGCTTTTGGAGGAGGCGCGGCTTAAGAGTATGGAGGGGCTGATTTCTGTAGAAGAAATAAATGGCCGGAGCGAGGATGCATACAGTATTTCCTACGATACTTATCTGCGGATGAGTACGGAGGCTTACACGGAGGATCTGGAGATACTGCTTACGGAGATGTTTCATGCGGGTGTTTTCCTTATCAAAACGGAGGAGGATTATATGACACCACAGTGGGATGTCTATTTTATGAATGACAGCCTGTTTGCATATCTGTATCAGATGCCTCGTAAGGAAGGAGTAGTGTATGTAGGAAAGGAAGCGTATGAACGTTTGGTGACTGTTTGGGAGGCGCTAAAAGAGTCGGAGGCGTATTCGACAATTCTTTTTACTGAGGGTGAGTTTTACATCGAGGGAGATATGCTGATGGTGGATGGAAAATCTCATCCCTATGAGGTGGTGATGCCGGTGGGAGAGGACAGCAATTTACCTTATTTTCAAGATTTTCAAGATGACTCTGCAAAACAGTATTATGAGCATGATATGACGGCTGCAATTATTTTTCCTCTGGAGGACGCGTGGGTACCGGTATCTTTGGGCGGACCGGTGACTACAGGGAGTTTTCTGATGTACCGCTACAAAAACACGGAACATAGGGATGATTTAATTGCACAGCAGCTTCGGCTAATCAATGCTGAAACAGGCAGTAACGGCTATTTTACAGTGCCGGATGCCTACAAGGAGCTGAAGCGGCAGATGGACGATTACAATACGGATATGAACAGGTGGCTTTTGGCTGCGGTCAGCGTTATACTGCTGGCGGGTGTGGGGAGCATGGGCACCATGTTCCTGCTTCTAAATAAGCGGCGGCATCTGCTTGCGGTTTCCGTTGCCTGCGGCTCCACCATACGCCGGCTTACGGCAGAAACCATAGTAGAGAATTTCACGGTGTTGTTTATCGGCGGCGTACTGGGCATCCTGATATCCCCTCTGCTGAAAAAAGTGGTCGTTTATCAGGGTGAGCTTAGGCTGAATATGGCAGGAATCGGGATTGTGTGTGCGGCGGCATTTGTATTCAGCGTGGTATCCGTTCTGGCGGGCATGCATGAAATCAAGGCAGGCAATGTGGCGGCAACGCTGAAGGAGGAAGGGTAGGATATGTTAATCAGAATGGAGCGGATTGTCAGGGAATACGGGAAGGGAGAGAGTCTGACGCGGGCGTTAAAGGGGGTGTCTTTGCAGATTGAGAAGGGCGAGTTTGTCGCCATAACGGGCGTCTCCGGCTGCGGCAAAAGCACACTGTTAAACATCATGGGGGGGATGGACAGGCAGACGGAAGGGGAATATTACTATGAGGATGCACCTGTAGCGGGGTTAAGTGAAAGGGAACTGGCGAGATTCCGCAACCGCAATATCGGCTTTGTGTTCCAGTCCTTTCATCTGGCAAAGGAGCTGACGGCGGCGGAAAATGTGGCGCTGCCGCTGGGGTATGCCGGTGTCGGCGGCAGGGAGAGAAAGGAGCGCGCGAAGGCATTGCTTGACAGGGTGGGGCTTTCGGAAAAATACAAGGCGCATCCCACAAAGCTTTCCGGTGGGGAGATGCAGCGGGTGGCAATTGCCCGCGCATTGGCAAACCATCCCCAGACCCTTTTGGCGGACGAGCCCACGGGCAATTTAGACTATGAAAACGGCAGGGCGGTTATGCAGCTTCTGCGGGAGCTGAACGAAGAGGGCACTACCGTCATTATGGTGACTCACGACAGAGAGCTGGCGGATTTGGCGGACAGGCAAATTTGTATGGCGGATGGGAATATTATATAAACCTCGGAATGTTTATTGGGTTTAGATGTTATAATATGCCGATAAAAGAAAAGGAGAGAAGAGTATGAAAAAAAGAAGAAACAAATGTTATTTGGTAGCCTTTTTTCAATATCGACATGAAAGCCCAAAAAGCGGACAGACAAAGCGCAGAAAGGAGTGATTGCTATCTTTTTAGTACAAAACGCATGGAAATATATTACATACAATAAATACAATAGCCTAATCTTACTGACTGCATTGATTCTGGGCTTTCTGTTTCCTCTGCTTGCAGTCAATGATATCAACGAGGTAGTGCGGGACGGAGAGGTGTCAAGGTTTCCGGATGCCTCCCGTGTGGCGGTTATTGAGTACCATATGCGGTACAGAGATGAGACGGAAATGGAGGCGGCGGTCGTCCGCTGCAGAGAAGAAGGTATGTTTGAAACGGCAGGCTACGCTTTTTCTCAAAATGAAATTGTCTATGCGGGGGAGGCGTCCTATACCTGCGGTATCTGCAGCATTAGTGAGGAGTATCTGGCGCTAAGCGGCTATGAACTGCTAAGCGGTACATTTTTTACAAAAGAGGACTTTGCGGCAGGCGGAGAACAGGTATGCCTGCTGAGAACAGGCGGACCGTTGACGGAAAATGGTGTAAGGGTAGGGGATACTGTTGATATTGGAGGAAAAGAGTACAGGGTAAAAGGCATTGTGAGGGCGCCAAGAATTTATGGGAGTCTGCTGCTTCCATATGGAGACAGTACAGCCTTGTTTGCTTCCTTAGGCATTAATTTCCAGTATCAGGTAATTGTATCCGGCGAAGCGCTGCCAAGACCCGACAGTATTTCCCGCGGGTTATTTCCGGTTGACGCTATGTATGAATTTAAGATTGCGGCACAGACGGGTGAAGAATTGGAAGAGGCATATTACGGCTCTATGTGGAAATACAATAAGTACCGTATCCAGCGTGCGGCAATCGTGATTGCTTTTGCGGGTATCAGCCTGCTGCTGCTTTTTATCGGTATGATTTTGAGGGAAAGGCATGATATGGCAGTCCGCATCGCATTGGGAGGAAGCCGTACCGTACTCTGGCTGGAATCCATTATCCGTAACCTTTTGCTGGTTTTGGCTGCTTTTTTGATAACGCTGCTTTTCTATCCTTTGATATCCGACATGGTGATGGGCACTGCAAGCCGCCTGTTGTTTAGGACGGGGGTACAGGTCGGGCTCTGCGGCGGTGCATTTGTGGTGTTGATTGGAAGTATTGTATTCTTTGCCGGTTTCAGAAAGCGGAATGTGGCGATGCTGCTGAAGGAATAAGTCCGATAAACGTTGTATTGTCTGTTATTTGACAAATTTTGACAGCTCTGACCCTTGTTCCGGATAGTATAACATGGTACTTTGGTATTGTAACATCAGTTATGGTGGTAGAGAGGGAAGTTGTAAAAAAGGCTGTGGTAAAGTAATATTTTGCTGAAGGGGATAAAAATGAGAAGCAAAAGATTGCGCTGTCAGTATGGCGGAAAGCAGGGGTAAGGTACAAAGGATAGTTACGTGATAACTTGGGAAAACAGTAATGTGACAAAATACTTACGAGTAGGCATTGAATATGTGCTTTCAGTTGAAGTGATAACGTGAAAAAAGAAAGGGAAACTGCTGCCGCCATCAGTTTTCCTTTCTTTTTTGGTTTAAGCGCTGCTTTGTGTCATATTTCCATATATCTCACAATGCGCCCGCGGCAAGAAAGTGATATAATAAAGACAGTGAAGCAACCTGACGGGCGGATACGGAAGAGAAAGGAAAGCGGGCTTTTGAAAAGGACAAAGGGAAGACGGAGAAAAATAATATATGGCATGATTGCAGGAGTGATTTTGCTTTTGCATGCTGCCGCATGGTGTATTTCGGGGTTTAGCGACTGGTACATAGCGCATATTTTTCCTATATGGGTCAATACCTATGGCAGATTTACAGCGCTGTTTCCCTTTTCTGTGGGGGAAATACTGCTCTGTCTCGGTGTTCTGCTGACGGTGGCTGCCGTTCTGTTGGCAGTTGTGATGGGGTTCTGTCTGCTGATACCCGTCTGCCGCAGGCATGGGAAGAAGCGGCTGTTTGCGGGAGCCGGCATTTTTTACAGGATATATGCGTGGATTCTGCTTGGCGTGTGCCTGATTATGACGTTAAATTGTACCCTGCTCTATCATGCGGACACCTTCAATAACCGTTACTTTGCGGGTGAAGGAAGAGATACTTACAATCTGGAGGAGCTGCTTGTTGTCAGGAACTTTGTGGTGTGCCGGTGCAATGAGCTGAGCGGGCAGATGGAGCGGGATGAAAACGGAGATATCGTGTATTGCGGCGATATGAGGCAGGAGGCTGTCCGTGCCATGCAGAAGCTTGGGGAAATATATGGTGCGCTGGGCGGCTTTTATCCGTATCCGAAGCCGCTGCTGTTTTCGGATTTTATGTGCCAGCAGTATATGCAGGGCTATTATTTTCCTTTTTCTGTGGAAGCCAATTATAATGACGTGATGTATCTGATGAATAAGCCTGCCACGCTGTGCCATGAACTTGCGCACTTAAAGGGCTATATCTATGAGGATGAGGCAAACTTTATCGGATTTTTGGCGTGTATTTCTTCGGAGGATTTGGTTTTCCAGTACAGTGGGTATCTGAGCGTTTTAAACTATCTTGACAATGATTTTTATGATGCCGTAGGGGGCGATTTGGAGCGTTACCGCAGTGAAGAGGCAATTCTGCCGCAGGTGTTTGCGGACAATATTTTTGTAAAGCAGGAGGATTGGGACAGAATCAACGAGGAAGCGTTGATTGATACGGAAATTGTAGAAGCAGCTTCGGACAGTTTTACGGAAGCCTCGCTGAGATTAAACGGCGTGGAGGACGGTATGATAAGCTACAACCGTGTGGTGAAGCTTTTACTGCAATATTATCTGGATGTAAACGGGCTGTGAAGGTTTATGCTTCACAGCCTCGTTCTGCATATATTGTTTATTCCCTGCCGTCCCAGCAGTAGGTACACAGACGGCATTTGTCGATGCCGACGGCGTCTAACATATCGTCCAGCCGGTTAAAACGCAGGGAGGTAAAATTTAATTCCTTGCGGATTTCCTCTACCATGCGTTCGTGCTTTTCCGAATCGGGGTCCGCGTATTCTTTTAAAATCTCGTCAGTCACATTGCCGTTTTCCAGTCTTGCGATAACGCGTCTGGTGATTAAGTCCATCTCTGAGGAAGAACGGGAAAAATTCAAATATTTACAGCCGTAAAGCAGCGGCGGACAGGCGGGACGGATGTGCACCTCTTTTGCACCGCTCTGGTACAAAAATTCGGTGGTTTCCCGAAGCTGTGTGCCCCTTACGATGGAGTCGTCGATAAGCAAAAGACTTTTATCGCGAATCAACTCGTCCACTGCGAGCAGCTTCATTTTGGCAATCAGGTTGCGCTGGCTTTGTATGGTGGGCATAAAGGAGCGCGGCCAGGTAGGGGTATACTTGATAAAGGGTCTGGAAAAAGGAATGCCGGATTCGTTGGCGTAGCCTATGGCATGGGCAATGCCGGAATCCGGTACGCCGGCTACGATATCGGGCGTTACATTGTCCCGCTGTGCCATCTTAGCGCCGCAGTGATAGCGCATCTGCTCTACGCTGACGCCTTCATAGGAACTGGAGGGATAACCGTAGTACACCCACAAAAAGGTGCAAATTTTCATATCCTGACGGGGATTTACCAGCGTGATACAGTTTTTGGGCGTCATCACGACCACCTCGCCGGCGCCCAGCTCTTTGTAATCGGTGTAGCCCAGATTTCGGTAAGCAAAATTTTCAAAAGCGGCGCAAAAGGCATTTTCCTTGCGTCCGATGGAAATAGGGGTTCTGCCGTATTTGTCGCGGGCGGCATAGATGCCGTTTGTGTTCATCAAAAGCAAAGAAATGGAGCCTTCAATGGATTCTAAGGCATAGGTGATACCTTCTATCAGATTGTCTTTCTGGTTAATCAGGGAAGCTACAAGCTCCGTGGCGTTGATGTCGCCGCCGCTCATCTCCAGAAAATGAGAATGCCCGCTGTCAAACAATTTGCTTGTCAGCTCGTCCACATTGTTAATTTTACTCACCGTGGTGAGGGCATAGGTGCCGTGATGAGAGCGCACGATAAGCGGCTGCGGCTCGTAATCGGAAATACAGCCGATGCCCAGAAAACCTTTCATTTCATGTATGTCTTTGTCAAATTTGGTGCGAAAAGGAGCGTTTTCGATGTTGTGGATGGAACGGTTGAAGCCGTCCTCTCCATAAACCGCCATGCCGCCCCGCCTTGTTCCCAAGTGGGAATGATAGTCAATTCCAAAAAACAAATCAAAAACACAGTCCTGCTGTGAAGCTACGCCAAAAAAACCGCCCATTCCTAGCCCGTCCTTTCCCGTGTGAAACAAATTCTCTTCTCATTTATCATACCTTGTTTTGGGATTCACGACAAGAAGAATGCTGTATGCAATATCCATAAATATTTCAGCAAATCCTAACTTAAGATAGTAAAAATGATGAAAATGTGATACATTGAAAGGGTACATTCCCAAGCGGAAGAGTCAAATAAGGAATTGCGTGCCGCAGCGCGCAGACGGGAGCGACATGAAATATATTACGATAGAGGAAAACGGCATACACATTGTTTTCGGTATTACAGAAAAAAATCAGATAAAACTGCTCCATTTTTCGCATCTTGCATTTTCTGAGCAGGATATTTGTTTTTTTGGCGAGGAATGTAAGCCGGAAGATACCGGCAAAAAGGAACAGTTTATTGACGAAGCATTTCAGCTTGTGCAGGTAAACCTTGCCGGTTATAACCGTCCCTATGAAAAGCATGGCAATAAGCATATTGTGACGGTGCCGGGCTATCTGCTTACTTATGCGGGAATGGAGGATACCCGCAATGAAATTGGCAGAAAGCTTATTATCCGTCAGGAGGACAGGGAAGTAACACATATCAGCGTGGAAACGGTGATGCAGTTTTATGATGGGAGCAGTGTGGTTCGTATTTATAATACGGTGCAAAATGAAGGCACAGAAATGCAGACACTGGAATACCTTTCTTCTTTCTGTTATACCGGTCTGGAAAAAGAGGGGGAGTGGACGTCGGATGAGAAGATGATGATGGCGGTTCCTTTTAACGGCTGGCAGAAGGAAATGAGCATAGAGATGTTTCCTTTCGGAAAACTGGGACTGGCGCAGACGCAGCCAGGTGTTTACCAACGCACTTCTCAAGTCATGGAGATTACCAATACGGGCAACTGGTCTACCAAAAAATATCTGCCGTTAGGATATGTGGAGAACAGCGAAGTACATACCGGTCTATTCTGGCAGATTGAGCACAACGGCTCGTGGCATTATGAAATCGGCGACCAGAATATGCATTTTTACCTTTGTGTCAGCGGGCCGACCGAAGTGCAGTCCCATTGGTTTAAAAACCTTGCGCCGAAAGAGACGTTTACTTCGGTGCCGGTTGCCGTGGGCGTTTCGAAAGACAGCTTTGAAGAAGCAATGGGTGAGCTTACCAAATACCGCCGTATGATTCGCAGAGCCAATCAGGATGATGAGAATCTGCCGGTTATCTTTAATGATTATATGAACTGCCTGTTTGGGGACCCCACGACGGAGAGGGAAATTCCGCTGATTGATGTGGCTGCGGAATGCGGCTGCGAGTATTATGTTATCGATGCCGGCTGGTATGCGCCGGGCGAGTGGTGGGACAGTGTCGGGGAATGGCAGGAGTGCAGGGAGCGCTTTCCGGGCGGCATAAAAGAGGTTACCGATTATATCCGGCAAAAAGGCATGGTTCCGGGCGTATGGCTGGAATTGGAAGTTATGGGCATTAACTGTGAAAAAGCAAAAAAGGCGCCGGACGACTGGTTCTTTTTAAGGCACGGCAAAAGAGTCTATGACAGAAGCCGCTATCAGCTGGATTTCCGCAATCCTGCCGTTATAGAACATGTCAATGAGGTAATTGACCGCGTTGTCAAGGAATACGGCGTAGGATATATCAAAATGGATTATAATATTGAACCCGGAATTGGAACCGAGCTTTATGCGGACAGTGTGGGACAGGGAATGCTGGAGCATGAGAGGGCATATCTTGCATGGCTGGATGACGTTTTTGAAAGATATCCGGATTTGGTGATAGAAAACTGCTCCAGCGGAGGCTTACGGATTGATTATGCGCTGCTGTCCCGTTACAGCATCCAGTCCACCTCCGATCAGGAGGATTACCGCAATTATGCGACAATAGCGGCAAACGCGGCAGCCGGTGTCACACCGGAGCAGGCGGCGGTCTGGTCTTATCCCATGCGTATATTTGCAGAGTACGGTTTTGCAAAGCCGGGTTATATGGAGCTGGGAATCGAAGAGGTCATCTATAATATGGTAAACGCGATGCTGCTCCGCATTCATCAGAGCGGGCATCTGGCAGAGCTGTCGGCAGAGCGGCTTGATTTGGTTAAGGAAGGAATCCGTATCTATAAGCTTATTCGCGGCGATATCAAGAATGCGCTTCCCTTCTGGCCGCTGGGATTGGCAAGAAATGAGCATATGTGGCTCTGCGCCGGACTGAAAATGGAAAAGAAGGCATATATCGCGGTGTGGAAAAGGGATATGCGCGGAAAATATGATAACCGGAAGCCGATTAAGAGCGAGGAGCTGCGGGATAACCTGATAGAGATTCCTCTTGAGGGGCTGCATTTCACCAGTCACCGCTATAAAGTAAAAATCCTGTATCCGGAGCTGGAGCAGGTGCCCTACGCCGTAGTGAATGAGGTTTTGGAAGTGCATTTTTCCAAACCGGTGATGGCACGTTTGTTTGAAGTGACGGAAGAGGAATGGGAGCAGCCCAAGGTACATGTGTTGGAAGACGGTTTTTTCTATTTGGGCAGTATTTAAACCGAAAAAGTGCTTTTGTGCTTATACCGGCTCATTGACATAGGACATAATATCATCGAAAATGGCACGGTAACCGTCCTCGTTGATATGCATTCCTTCTATGGTGTACTCTGCTTTCAGCCTGCCTTGTTCGTCCTTCAGGTTTCGGTTTATGTCGATATACCTTTGATGATGTTTGGCAGCAAGGCGGGCTACTTTTTCATTGGCAAGCGCTATCTTCTCGTTGGTGCGGATTTGAAGACACGCTTTCATCGACTCGTCTGCGGCTTCATAATTGACCGGATAGTATGCCATCAGGTAAATAGTGATGTCTGGCAGGCGCTGTTCAACCGCATTAATGATTTTATCGTAGGTTTCTATCATGCTGTCTACGGGAATGGAAGCATCGCTCAAATCATTGGTTCCAATGTTGATTAAAAGACGGGCGGGCTTCAAATCCAAAATGCAGACATCCAGCGCGTCCCACAATTCTTCGGACACAAAGCCGCCGATGCCGCGGTTATAAATGATTTTGTCGCTTCCGCTTTCCTGCAGAAGTTTGTTGACGGGAAACATCTCCATCAGAGAAGAGCCTGCAAAAACTGTCTCGCCGTATACTGCCGTTTTGTTGGCTTCGCGGTAATGCTCTAATTTCATTTCTTTATCTGTCATAACAATTCCTCCCTAAAAAAGAGTAGCAAAAAAGCGATAGACGGGGCTCGAACCCGCGACCTCCACCTTGGCAAGGTGGCGTACTACCAACTGTACTACTATCGCATTTTCCGCATGACACCATGCGTTTAAGGTATGAAATTAATGTTGAAAATATGACATATACCGTACACGGTACAACTTTTGTCATATAAGCAGGTGATGGGAATCGAACCCACGTATCCAGCTTGGAAGGCTGGTGTTCTACCATTGAACTACACCTGCAGATACGTTTTCTTACGAACGAATTCAATATTATCATAGGATGGGGTAAAAGTCAACCCTAAAATTTCGAAAGTCTGCAATCTAAAATTTCGAAAGTCTGCAATCGCTTAGTTGCCTGATTTGTTATGGACTTTTTTTGCATTTTTAGTAGAATAAAATTTTAAAAAGTGAAAATGGATTCGGATGTCAAATTAAAAAGGTAGGGGATGGCAGATGAAGCGTTTACAAAAGAGAAGCAAAGAAATGAAAGCGTTGTCGCGGTTTTTGGGGTTGTGTCTGGCGGCGGTGCTGGTTTTGACGGACTGCCTGTCCGTTTATGCGTCCGGTGCAGAGGTATCTGCGGGGGACGGTACTGTTATGTCCGGTATGGAAGGGGACAACGGCGACGGTGTTTCGGATGTAGGAGAGAGCGGTTCTGCAAAAACAGAGGACACGGGAAGCGTCTTGGGCGGGGATGATACTGCGGTCTTTGGCAGCGGTGATGTGTCCGGTGGAGACATGGTTTCCGGCGGGCATGAACTGACGCGCAGAGAACCGGAGGTTTTTTATAGAGAGCCGGAGCCGGAACATTATGGGGAGCTGGTGTCCTATGATGCATACAGCCGTACTTATCATGCGGGTGAAAACCGGTATGTGACGGTAGTGGGAAATGACGGGACTACCTACATAGATGAAGAGGGAAGTCTGTGCCGTGTGGACAATACGCTGGTAGAAAATCCGGTATCTTTGTTTAGTATGGGCGGTGCAGGAGCTTCTTATGTAAACCGTGCCAATGCCTATATGGTATTGTTTCCCGAGAATATAGCGGCGTATGAGGACAGCGCCTTTGCGGACTGTGGGATAACGACCGAAAGCGATGGCTCTGCCGGTGGCTTTGGCGAGGGCATCGCTATTTTGTGCGGGGATTATCAGATGCTGCTTTATCCTGCACAGGGGAGCTTTACGGAGGGGACTGCGCGGGGGAATGCCATCCGCTACAGCAATGTGTTTTCCAATGTGGATTATCAGTACACCGTACTTGCAAACAGTGTAAAGGAAGATATTATCCTTTTAGAAAAAGGGGAAAAAAACAGCTTTTCCTATTATGTGGATGCCTGCGGGCTTTCCGTTTCCCTGATAAATAATATTTTATATTTGTATGAGGCGGGAGACGCGCCCGAACAGGAGGCGGTCTTTGTACTGGAAGCGCCTGAGATGGAGGATGCAGCGGGAGAAGTCAGCTTTGGCGTGGAGATGACTTTTGCGGAGACGGGCGGGCTCTATCTTGTGACGGTGACGGCGGACAGGGAATGGCTGGATGCGCCGGAGCGCGTCTATCCGGTGCGCATAGACCCTACTGCCATTCAGGTATCAGGCAGCGCCATCCGCCTTGCCTGCGCAGAGGAAGGCAGCCCGAACGCAGTCATCGGGGATAATCAGTATCCATACGTGGGCTATGATGACGGTATCACATCCGGCAATTATGCCGGTTTTCGAAGCAGGCATTTAAACTGCCGGACGTATTTTGCCATAGATTATGATTTTGCGGCGTTGGCAGCGGAAGCGGAAATTACGTCAGCCGCATTTTTGGTGACACAGAAGACAAGGTGGAGCCGCGGGACGACGGAATTCGGCTTGTTTGGTGTGGGTGAAGAATGGATGCCGGAGGGCTTAAGCTGGAACAGCCAGCTCGACTTTACACATGTATTTTTAGACTCGCAGGCGGCGGCTGCGGTGCGTGGGGAGTCTCTTTCCTTTGATGTGACGGAGGCGGTCAGTGCGTGGGTGAACGGGAGGTTGGACAATCACGGTTTTGTGCTGAAGGCAATGGCGGAGGCGCCGGATGCAGAGACAGCGGCCGCCGGCACAAAAATGCAGTGCGAGGTGTTTTACAACAATGCCTCTGCTGCCTACGCGCCAAAGCTTGTCCTGTCATGGACGGGGGAGCCCACGGAGCTGTCAGCCCTTACCCTTGACGATACCACCATCGAAATTTATCCGGTGGTGGAGCGTAGCGGAGACAGGTCCACAAGCACACTTGGCGTTGCGGCACACGGTATGGCAAAGCCGGGCAGTCGGGTCGTTTACAGTCTGGTAAATGGAACAACCGGAGAAGTGGAGGCAGAGACGAGCCTTGTATATCCGGATTCGGCGCTGTATGCAGACGCTTTCCCCACGGCGCTTGCTTATCACAGACGGCTGTCAAACTGGCAGAGTGAAGTGTTTACGGACCTCGTGCCAGGGCAAGTATATTATATTACGGCTTATGCGGAGGATGCGGCAGAATACGGCGTGGAGAGAGGCGCGGCAGGTGCGGAGAGCAGCATGGGAAGCGGCGCTTCAGGAATGGAAGGCAGCGCGGCAGCGGGAGGCGTTGGAAAGACGGTTCGCAGCGACAGCTTTATTCTTTATGAGGAAGGCGCTTTTGATCTGATTCCTCGGATTGCGGCGCATTATGGCGTGGAGCTTGACACGGTTATGGCGGACATGCAGATGCAGGATGCGCTGACACGGCAGGGAAACCTGATTTTTATCCGTAACCCGCAGAATACAGCGCCTTACGTGGCTGGGGAGTTGTCGGATTACTGGAGGTCCGTCATTGACGGATTGCTTCTGGGGAGGGCGCAGTACTGTGAATTTGGTTTTGAGCCGGTAAATCTCAACACCGGTAATTTCTACATGAAGCAGACAGATGCCGCGATGCCGGATATCAGCGGGGATTTTGCCATTACAAGGCAGTACAATTCCATGGGCGCCGGCTATGCAGGCAGCTTTGGGTTTGGCTGGAATACTCCTTTTGACGAGCGTCTGGGAGAGCTTTTGGACGGCACGATTCTCTGGCTGTCAGGGACAGGCGCTATTGTGGCGTTTACAAAAGAAGCAGACGGATTTCGTGCGCCTGCCGGACAGACTTATACCCTGACGGAGAGCGGGGACGGGTTTGCTGTTACGGATACGGTAAATCTTGAGAAGCATCTTTTTAATGCATATGGGCAGCTTGCCGCTTTGGAGGACGTCTGCGGCAACAGGACAACGCTGTCCTACGGCATGGACGGCAGGCTTTCTGCCGTCACGTCCCCATCCGGAAAAATATACATGATATCGCTTGACGGGGAAAACCGTATTTCTGCGATTGGGCTGCCGGATGGAAATGATATCGGCTATGGATATGATAAAGAGGGAAATTTGGTGACGGTGACGGACGAAGCAGGAGATATACTGCGTTTTTCCTACGACAGTGCGCACCGGATGACAGCGTGGTATGATGAAAATGCAAATTGTGTGGTGGAAAATACGTATGATGAAAAGGGGCGCGTTATCCGCCAGACGGATGCGGAAGGAGGCGTAGTGTCCCTTTCCTACGGGGACGGCAGAACCGAGACCGTGGATGCCAATGGAAACCATACCGTCTATTATTATGACAGCAGCTTCCGCACCACCAGAATAGAATATGCGGACGGCAGCACGGAGAGTCGTTCCTACAATGGACAGGGATATCAATCCTCCGTGACGGACAGACAGGGTATGGAAACCATGTATACCTATACACCTGAGGGGCGCGTGTGCGAGGAGACCAGACAGGACGGCGCGCAGCGGCATTATACCTACAATGCGACAGGACTGCCAAAAACCATGACAGACTATGACGGCGGCACGACCACTTACTCTTATGATGAAAATAACAGGCTGGTTTCTGTGACAGATGCAGAGGGCGGCAGGGTTTCCTATGCTTATGACGGGGAAAACAGACCGGTTTCCATGACGGATGCCTGCGGCAATACACGGCATTATGCTTACAACGGCGCCTGCATAAGCAGCATGACGGATGGAGAAGGAAATATCTGGCGCTATACCTATGATGCCATGAACCGCCGTCTGACGGAAACGGACCCGCTGGGGAATATCCTTTCCTATACTTATGATGCAAAGGGCAGGTGTACGGCAGAGACCGATGCAGAGGGAAACACTGCTTATTATGTGTATGATGCAGCAGGAAATGTAACGGCAATTACGGACAGGGAAGGAAATACCAGTACGTTTGTTTATGATAAAATGAATCGTATGCTTTCCGGCATGGACCCGCTGGGAAATACGCTTACGTTTACCTATGATGCAAACGGTAACCGGCTGACAGAAACGGATGCGGCGGGAAATGTGGTTTCTTATGCCTATGACAATCAAAACCGCGTAAAAACAGAAACGGATGCAGAAGGAAGGATAACTGCGTATACTTACGACGGAGCGGACAGGACAGTCAGTGTGACGGACAGGCTGGGGCATACCCGCCTGTATGCCTACGATTCTGTTACAGGGGCGCTTGTCTCCCAGACAGACGAGCGGGGAAACAAGACAGTATATGAACTGGATGTCTGCGGCAGGATGACAGGCATTCTCTATGCCGACGGCAGCAGGATGTATTATGCCTATGATAAATTGGGCAGGATTACCGCCGTGACAGACAGGCTTGGCTTGACAATTTCTGTTTCTTACGACAAATGCGGAAATCCGGTTTCTCTGACAGAGGGCGGGGAAAGAACTTATTTTTATGAGTATGATGCCTGCGGCAGACTGATAAAAACCGTCAATCCGCTTGGAGAAATAACGGCGTATGCTTACGACGGTGCGGGCAATCTGCTATCCGTAACGGACGGAAGAGGAAATAGTACACATTACAGTTATGACGTGCTAAACCGTCCGGCAGCAGTGCGCGATGCCATGGACGGTATTACTTCCTATGCGTATGACAGGGAAGGTCGTCCCGTTACCGTTACTAAGCCGGAAGGCAGGCGGACGGCATATGTTTATGACGCCGTCGGACAGCTTGTGGAAATAGAAGAAGGGCAGACACACGGCGGAGGGATAAGGCGGATAACTTATACCTACGACAGCTTAAGCCGTGTGGTATCTGCCGCAGATGCAGAAGGCAGGTTTGCTTCCTATGATTATGATGCTTTTGGCGGTATCACGCGGGCAGAGGATGCACTGGATAACGCACATGTCTATGAATATGATGCGGAGGGGAGGCTCCTTCTGGATATTTATCCGAATGGAGAAAAGGAAACTTTTACCTACCTTGCAACGGGGGAGGTAAAAACCTATACGGACCGCTATGGAGTGAAAACAACCTTTGCTTATGATGCGATGGGACGCGTGACGGAAAGCAGCGATACGGCGGGTAACAGGACCGCTTATGCATACGATGCAGCGGGTAATCTGGTACGGCAGACGGACGTGCTGGGGAGGAGTATTTTCTATGAGTATGATGTCTTTGGGCGTGTTGCAGCGATAAGGGATGTGGACGGTGCAAAGACGCACTACGCATACGATGCGCTGGATAGACTTGTGTGCGTGACGGATGCTGCCGGCAATGAGACTACTTACGCATACGATGGGGCAGGTAACCTCATTCGGACAACAAAGCCGGGGGAGGCGGTTTGTGACTATGCTTACGACGCATTAAACCGCCTTGATGAAAAAAGAAATCCCGAAGGGGAGACGACGGTATATGCATATGACGGTGACGGCAATCTGACAGCACAGACGGATGGAAACGGTGTGCGTACAACACTTGCCTACGATGGTTTAAACCGTCCCGTGGCATATACGGACGGCAACGGCGGGCAGACTTTTTTTACTTATGACAGCAGAAATAACTTGATTTCCACTACGACACCGGAGGGTATTACTGCGCGCAGAACTTACGATGCTGCGGGAAATCTCCTTGCAGTAACGGATGGCACGGGGGAGACTTGGCAGTATGCGTATGACGCGCTGTACCGTCTGATAAAACAGGTATCTCCACTGGGCGTGGTGGAAAATTATGAATATGACGGTCATGACGTAGTGACCCGCGTGACGGATGCGCTGGGTGCGGTTACTGTTTATGAGGTAAATGCGAACGGTCAGGTGGAAAAACAGATTCTGCCCAATGGCGGTATTTATGCCTACACTTATGACGAAGCCCACAGGCTGACAGGAATCACTACACCATTAGGCTATGAGACTGCTTTTTCCTACAGCTTAGGGGACGATATTGTAAAACAGAGCGACAGCCTTGACAGAGTGACTTTATATGAATATGATGTGCTGCACAATCTTGTACAGATGACGGATGCGGAGGGCGGTATTACCTCCTATGGCTATGACGGAAGAAATAATCGTATTTCCATGGTTAATGCGCTTGGCGCCGTCTATACTTTTGATTACGACAGAGCGGACCGATTGACGGTTTTGACGGATCCGCAGGAGCGGGTGACTTCCGCTTCTTATGACATGGCAGGCAGCATAACGAGCATCACAATGCCCGGAGATCGCACGATACGCTATGGATATGACGGAAATTACAATACCGTGTCCGTGACGGACCCGATGGGGCATGTGTATGGCTATTCTTATGACGGGGACAATCGTATGACCGGCGCTGCAAACCCATTGGGCGAAACTGCAAGCTATGCCTATGACGGGGCGGGGCGTCTCATTTC
>WSLY01000039.1 GCA_013316825.1 Lachnospiraceae bacterium
CCTCCTGAAAATCCGGTTATGTCTAATTTTTGTCTTGTTGGAATCAAGATTGCCTACTTGTTTCGCAATTGCCTATTTTAGATAATTAGATAATAGGTAATTAAGAAATTATTTGCGTAACTTTAAAGCTCCAGATTCCGATATGCCTCTTCCGCAACCGGCTCGCACCATTCTGTTCGGCAGTTTTCTCCCGAAACTTCAATCGCCAGATGCTGAAACCAAGTATCCGCTGCCGCGCCATGCCAGTGCTTTACGCCCGCCGGAATATGCACCACATCTCCTGCTTTTAAACGTCTTGGCGGCTGTCCCCATTCCTGATACCAGCCCTCTCCTGCAGTGACAAGCAGCATCTGTCCGCCGCCTTTATCCGCATGATGTATATGCCAGTTGTTGCGGCAGGCAGGTTCAAAGGTCACATTTCCAATCACCACCTGTTCGGTTGACAGCATATGCAGATAGCTCTGTCCGATAAAATATGCTGCAAATGCATCGTTTGGTTTCCCCGTGGGAAACACACTCATTTCTCTTCCTTCCATCACATTCTCCTCCGTTACAGCCATCTCTCAATTTCCTCTCCTGCCTGCCGCACGCTGCCGCCGCGGATTGCAAGTCCTTTTTCCACCTTTGCCGTAGGACAAAGCCTTTTGATATCTCTTTCACTGTTTCCCATGCCGCTGCCCTCATGCGTGCAGAACGGTTTTATGACTTTTCCGCTAAAATCAAAATGCTCTAAAAAAGTAAACACCGCCATAGGCATAGTACTCCAGTAATTAGGAAAGCCCAGATAAATCGTTTCATAGCCGTCAATGCTTTCGGGATACGCTTTCAGTTCAGGTCTCGCGTCCCGCTTCTGGTCTTCCTGCGCCTGTGCAATGCATGTATTGTAGTCTTTGGCGTATGCCTGCTGCTGTTCTATTTTAAAAACATCTGCATCAATCCATTTTTCGATGAAGCCAGCCGCCACTTCCGTATTGCCGACTTCCAGTTTCCGCAGCATACCGCTTACATAATTTTCATCCGCACGTGAGTAAAAAGCTATCAGATTTTTCGCCATATTCTCCTCCTTTTTGTTTTTATAATAAACCTTTCTATGTGTCTATCATACCGCCTCTTTCCTTGACGCGGAATCTCCAGTATGTTACCATGGTATAAACTAAAAGTTTATACCATACAAAGACGGGCAAGAAAGTAATGTAGAAAAAGTAACACTAAAAAAGTAAACATAGAAGAAATCACTTGCTGTTTGACCCTTGATTGCCGCGTGTATTTCACTGCTATCCTTTGGCAGTTTACGTACCGCTACGGTAATTTTGGCGCAAAAACGCGGAAAGGAGCCTTATGTATAACCCTCTTTTGTATACCTTTGTCACCGCCATCGACTGCGGCAGCTTTGCAAAAGCTGCGGAAGCACTATATATTTCTCCAACAGCCGTTATGAAGCAGGTCAACGCACTGGAACAGCATCTGAATCTAAAACTGACAGAACGCACCCCTGCCGGAATCCGTCCGACAGAGGCAGGCGCCATGATTTACCGCGACGCCAAATTTCTGATGGACTACTCCAAAAAATCTATTTCCAATGCACATGCCGCCGCTCACGCCAAAGACAATACCTTTTGCGTGGGCACCTCCCTGCTCAATCCGGCAAAGCCCTTTATGGATTTGTGGTATCGTGTCAATCACGCTTTTCCTTCCTATAAGCTGCATCTTGTGCCTTTTGAGGACAATCATGAGGGGATTCTTGCAGAAATTGAACAGCTTGGAAAAAAATTTGACTTCCTTATCGGTGTATGCGATTCCAGAGAATGGCTCTCACGCTGCCATTTTCTGCCGCTAGGCTGCTATCACAAGATGGTTGCCGTATCAAGAGAGCATCGCCTTGCCGAAAAAAAGCGTCTCCGCATAGAAGACTTATATGGTGAAACCCTGATGATGGTGCAACGGGGAGACTCCGGAACCAACGACTTTATCCGCAACGATTTAGAGAAAAACCATCCGCAGATTCAGATTGAGGACACCCCTCCCTTTTATGATTTATCCGTCTTTAACCGCTGCGCGGAGACCGGCAGGGCGCTCCTTACCATTTCATGCTGGCAGGAAGTGCACCCCGGGCTAATCTCCCTTCCCGTAGACTGGGACTACCGTATTCCCTACGGCTTGCTTTACAGCTTTGACGCCCCTGCCGATGTGCTGCAGTTTGTCAAAGCAGCAGAAGCCGCCGCAAAAAAGACCGCCTCTCTGTATTAGCACATAAGATACCCCTTTAGCAGCGCCTCTAAGTGATTTATCTTCTTTGTGACAATCCCCTTATCCTTGGTCGCCTTTGTCTCCGCGATGATGTCGTCAAAAGATATGCCGTTTACTTTTTTGCTGTGCAGAGAACGGGCAAACGCTTCCATAAACGCCACAAATTTTTTATCTTTATCCCCCGACTCCGCTCCCGCGGACCGCAAGTCAGCCGTTGCAGGTTTCTTTCTTGCAACCTTTTCTTCCCTCTGGATAAATCTGGCAAACAATCCAAACCAGAGAAAACTGTCCTTGGAGTCAAACATATCCGCCGCGCTGCAGGTCACCGCCTTTTCCATTCTTTCCACCATATCCTCAAAATCCTCAAAAACCGACGGGCTGCCCTGCTCCTTCAGGTACTGGCACATATCCTCCAGCCTGTTCCACTTATCCAGATAATTTGCCGCCATAACGGACTCCACCACCACACGGTTGACGGTTCCATTTTTAAATTCCGAAACCTTGTACCCTCCTATATCCTTAAAGAAAGGCATGTTGGATATGGACTTTACACGCTCCGCATATTCCGTCCCCAGTCTGGTAATCCCTTTTTGCGGTGAGGTCATCGGCTTTCCGTCATTGTACCGCTCAATATGGTATCCGATATCTTCTTCAGAGCAGTTTAAATACTGGTCATAGTTAAAGCTGTACTCCAAAAAGCGGTCCTGCAGCTCCTCCGGCAAATCGGCAAACCGTTTGCCCCTGATATCAAACTCCACATTGACGGCAACGGGGAAACCGCCTGCATCCAATACCTCGCCTCCTTTCTTATCCCGTTTGATTGTCTGATAGGTTATCATGGGCCGTCTGATATTTTTGGATACTTTATATTCATTTTTTGAAAATAAGTATGCGTTTGTGCATCTCTGTTTGCCGTCTAAATCCCAGATGATCGGCACGCCGTTTATAATCTGCTCCGCAAAAATCAGGGGATGCAGTTTATTGCCCTGTAAAATATCAGACACCAAATTGCCCTTCATAGACGGCGACCACTGGTCCGATTCCCTTTGAAGAGGATGGTCAAAACGGAGGGTATGCCTGTCTATCCGCTTAATAATAGAAGCCACACTAATTCTGTCTGTCTTGCAATTTTCCATTGTCTGTGCCACCTTGCTCATTTCTTTCTTTTCCTCCTCTGTTCCCGATAGCTTTCCCTCATTGTGCAAAATGCTGATATTGGCAAAAGAACGAAGCTCTCTGCAATTCTGCCTGTATTGCTTATTGCTCAGTTTCAGTCTTCTTTGTATCTCTAAAACCGGCACTTCTTGCATCCTCATTTCCATAATTTTTCGTTGTATATTGGAAAGGCGCTTCAAATACGCCTCTATTTTTTCATCTGAAATAACATCCCGTTCCAAAAAAGCTTCCAGATTAAAATCGGAAGGAAGCATATCGCCAACGGTCAAGTCCGTTTCTTCCCCGATGGGCGCATCGATAGAAATATCCCACACGGATACCTGCCTTGGCTTTCCCTTTTTATCAAGAACCTGATTGCCGTTTTCATCTAATAATTCCCTTTTCATCCTCCGTTTATCACAATTCTGCCTTTTCCATTCATCGGCGATGGCAAGTCCCAGCGCGCCGTACAAAAAGCCCTCAAAGTCCCCCTTTGTCTCATCATACCTGTGATTCGCAATAATATCGGCAAATACATCGTTGGCAACCGAATAGAACTCATCCATATCCTTACCCGCAATCCCCCCATATTTCTTGTAAAATATCCGGTTGACAACATTGTGAAGCCTTCTCGCATTGTCCTCATAATATCGATGCAGAATTTCTTCCATAAAATAGATACCTCCTTACTAACCGGCTCCTTAATTGGTAATCGCAAATCTCGCAATCTCCTATCGTCTCCTCGGTATCTATAATTATAGAACGTTTGTTCTTTATTGTCAACACCTTTTAGAACGTTTGTTCTTTTTCTGGGACTTTTTAGTTTTCAAATGTAGAAGTACCATCATATACCACAAAATCTGTGCGTGAAAATGTAATGGCATATTCGCACGGAATATATAAAACACAAAAGAGAAAGGAAGAATCTGCCACATGACAACATTTTTTTACCAAAGAAAAAATACCAAAACAGATAATACCATTTTCGGAGGGCTTATCTGCCTTTCCGACTTTGACACCAACAGCCCCCGTGGAAATATCGCGGAAAGAATTGAACGGGACAAAAGATTTGACGAACAATGCAAGAAAAACCGCCTGTTTGCCGGATAGCCAAACACTTAGGAATGCACAATGCCCTTATGGATTCGTACAACACAGAAATGGAGATAAACATGGAACAAAAACAATACACGCTTGTAAAGCTTCCTCTCAAAGAAATCGTAAAACACAACTTTACAGTAAATATGGACAAGGAAACAGAAATAAGCAACGGCTATCTGGTCGCACAGGGCGATTCCCTCCTTTTCGACCAGATAGAAAGGCTTCGAGGCCGCGCATCCACCCACATTGACGAGGTTATTCTGGTTGTCGCAAAGAAAAATCCCAAATTGGAAAAGGAATTAAAATACCTTTTAAACAATGGATTTTCCTACAACGGCATCCATTATTCCCGTTTTGGCAAGTCCGCGTCACAGGGCAAGGCGGGTATCACCGCCTTTGTATGTGACACCATCTTTGACGAACTGTACCGGATTACCCAAATGGATATCGAGGTAACGGAATGTGTTATTTCGAAATATGAAGCGCAAAGAGGGCTGGTATTTAGTTCATGTGCCCTGATTCACAATTACATGCCACATATCGTCATCATCGGTGAATATGAAAAAACATTGCAAAATCAGTTGATTAAATATGTGGTAGAAGAAGAAAAAGAATACATCGACAAGGAAACCGGACAAAAGAAAACTTATATTGCAAAAGAAGTGACGGAAGGTTTTCGGGATTTACCGCTCTCTCCTTTCGACGGTTGTGGCTGCCACGAATATGTATTTATGGAGCAGATAAGCACACAGTTAGGACTTGATTACCTTGCAATCGGCGCACAAATACGGCTTCCTTTTATCAAGGGCTACTCCGTCTATGTTCCTTTTCGCCAAATTTTAAAGGAATGGGGCTACGAAACCATTACCGATATTTATGGAACCGTCCATGCCATAGACGAGATAGATTGTATTTGGAATACTTCCATGTTTAAAGGGCACCGGCTTTTTTATGAAACTTATGGCAAACACGCATGGACAAGCTACACCGAAACGCTTTCCAAATATGCATTTAAGCTGGGAATCAGCAAATACAGCCACCATACCAAGGATATCAACCGCTATACACGCATGAATTTCCAGTATCTGCAATGCCTTGATTTGTGGAATCCCCAATATATTAACGCTTTTGAAAACAAAGAACTGTTTTCTTACGATATCCTGAATCAGGAGAATGACGGCAAAATTATCAGTCTGGCAAAGTACACCACCGGACTCTTTGAAAAAATCATAAAAGGGGACGCCTTCTACACTTATAAGTTCATGGGAATGACGGATGCAGAAAGCTATGAGCCAAAAAGCAAGTATCTGGAAGCAGTGCTCGCACACAGCGCCATGCGAAAGGACCCTGCTGTCAGACAATTTTTATACCGGAAGCTGAAAAAAGCCATTGAGGAAGCAAAACTGGGGAAAATCTACTGTTCCGGCTTTTACCATACCGGCGTTGGCGATATGCTGGGTTATCTGCAGTACGCCGTCGGGGAAGAACCGACAGGCTGCCTAAACGCGCACGAGCTCTACAGCGCCAATTTTTCCGGCGGTGAGATTGTTTCCTTCCGATCGCCCCTTGTCGACCCTTCCGAAGTAAACCGGATAAAAATTGCCCGCGGCGGGCTGGCCGACAAATATTTTTTCTATTTTAAAAATCAGGATGTCGTCATGTTCAATATGCACGATATCTCCGCGCCGCAGCAGGGCGGAGCCGACTTTGACGGCGATATTTTCTTCCTCTGCGATGAACCGCTTATCGCCGCATCCAAAATTGACAAACACATCATTCTGGATTTGGAGGACAAAGCTGCCGCCGAGCCAAAGCCTTATACCAAAGAGCAGATTACCGCCTATGAAATCTTGACGCGCGACAGCCGCATCGGTGAAATTACCAATGCCGCCACCAGCATAGAAAACCGCTACACCGCCAATGAAGCCGTCAAAAAGCTGTATGCCGACTACGCCTCCCTTCTGCGTATTTTTCAGGGAAAGGAAATTGATTTTCTCAAAACAGGGATCCGCTGGCACATGAACAGCGGACTGAAACAGCACTTAAAACGACTTCCCTATTTTTTACTTTTCCACTATCCCGATAAATTAAAAAAATATCGTGCCATGTCGGAAAAAAACAGGCGGGCCACAGGCGAAGACGCACAGCTTGTACTGAACGCCTACCACTCTCCCTCCCCCATGAACGAATTGTGCCAATACCTATGCGCATGGGAAAAAAAGCATATTCTGTGGGACAATAGCGCTGCCGAACTGCCCCGCATCAGAGCGCTTGTCTTAAACCGCAAGCTCGATTTGTCCGATACGCGCCTTGCCAGAATCACAAGGCGCTACATCAATACTTACGCCGACGAACTCCGCCGCCGCATGGAGCTTGGCGAGGAAAAAACAAAAGACGATAATTTTTACTTTCATATGGAAGAAACGGCTTCACGCCTGAAGCAGGAGCTGTCAGAAGCGCTTGGTACGGACGAAGAGCATACCGCCAACTACTGCATTCTTGTTTCCTATCAGAGCGCTTCCATCAGCAAAGCGCTTGCATGGGCATGTTACAGCGATTACATTTTAAAAAATATAAAGGATAATGCAGATACCGTACACAAGGTTTCCATCGAAGAGGTTGCCCCACACACGGAAGGCTCCTGTGAATACCTTGGCAGGTACTATGCATTTATGGAGGAAGATGAACCCAGATAAATACTTATACGATATCGTGGAAGATTATATCCAAAGCGGCACAGAGGAAGAACGGCAGGACATTTTCAGACACTTCTGCTCCCTCCTCTGGGCAGATGAAAACAAAAGGCGGACTTACACAAAAACCATTCGTTTTTCTGTCCGTCCGGATTTGCTGGACACGGATATGGGACAGCTTTTTCATGCCTGGTCCCGCGTCTCCTACAAAAGCTATAAATCTCTTTCCCAAAAGACCGGATGGTGCAGTCTGCTGCGGCAGAAAATCAATAATCTTTACAGCCGCTACTTTGACAAAGAGATTATTTTGGACAAAGCCTACATGGAACTGCTCAAAGCGCCGAAGCAGCTCTACTTAAAATGGGAATCCGGAGAACTCATCACCATGGCGGACGCCGCTTCGCTTCTTTGTTCTTCGGCAAATGAAGCCTCCAGACTGCGGCTGTTCTGCCAAAAGCAGAAAATGGATTTGTCATGGACGGACTATAAAGCGCTGACGGAAACCTTTCTTGCAAAAATTCTGGACAACTGTAAAACCATCGATGCCTATGAAGCGCAAGGCGGCTATGCCAGCCTGTACGACTTTATCAATGAAGACAACTTTTATATCCATTATTTTTGTAAGTGTCTTACAGGCGAGCTCTTAAAATGGCAGAAGCAGTACTACCATGTCCGTGACCACAAACAATATAAAAGATGCGCGCTCTGCGGCGCTTTAATTGAAAAAACAGGCAATCGCAGGATGTACTGCCCACCCTGCGCCAGACAAAAGGCGGCTGCGGACGCACTCCTTAGGAAACGGCGGCAGCGGCAAAGAGATATAACGAAGCAGGAAGCGCTTTTATCAGCGTCTCCGCAAAGCGCATTGTCACGAAATAGAAATTCCGGCTTTCCCCAAATTTGATGCGGCTTTGCAGCCCATTTTGACTGCGTAATTAACAGTGGTGGAAACGAGGTGATATTTTGAAGCTACACTATTTTGATTTACTCTCCCCCGCTCCTGTGGCGATTCCCAATGCCTGCAGTGTCATTTCTCCCAAACTGAAGGATATCTGTTCCATAGGTTTTTCTGCCTATCAGTACTACCTGTCCCTTCTTTTTATGGATATGAAGGCATACTTTTCGCTGACGGGTTATGGAGAAGCGTATGAAAACCTATCCGGCACAGAGCTTGCGCAGCTAGACCTGTTTGACTTGCTGACAGCCGGAGAAAACACGAGGCAGCTCTTAACGTCCGCCCTCCGTTTTTTTATACCGGAAGACATAATGTATGCAAAAGAAAAAAACTGTTTTCTTGTCTGCAATGCGGACGGCAGCAGGGCAGGTACCATTTCCGGCAAAAACTATGCTCTGGTGTGCGATGTGATTCGCCAGCGCAACCATTTTAAATCCGCCGTACAGGAGGATTTGACAAATATAAAAAACAAAAAAGCGCTGGAAATTGCCAAAAAACTAAAGCAAGGCAGAGCACAAAAAAATGCTGCCGCAAAGCCGGATGACGATATGGAGCTTGGCAATATTATTTCTGCCGTTGCCGGTAAAAGCCAAACCTTAAACCTGTTAAACATCTGGGATTTGACGGTGTTCCAGCTTTGGGACTCCTTTTTCAGACTTTCCAGCAACAATCTTTATGCTATTCAATCCATGAGTGTTGCGGCATGGGGTGATAAAGACAAGCACTTCGACGCAGCCTCATGGTTTAGAAGAATAAATCATGAACCCTAAAGGAGGATTTTATTATGCCAACAACAAACATGGCGAACAGAGAGGTCTGTGACCTCATTTTTGTGGATTATGCCACAAAGAAACCTTTTCTGAATCTGGACTTTGCCAACGTCTCCACCACGGAGCTGACAGGTGAGTCCGTATTTGCCTACGGCGGAAAGGGACACCCTAAGCGCGTGCAGTTTTCCGGTGAAAAAGGCGGTACCATTACCATTGAGACGCAGATGCAGAGCGTAAAACTGTGGCAGCTCATTACAGGCGGCGAAATCAGCAAATCCGCTAAATTTGTCTCCAGAGTAGAAGCTGTGGTAAACGAGGCAGGCACGGAGATTACCCTTGCCGAAGAGCCCGTTGCAGGCACGGTTGTCGTGTACGCTGCCGGCGACGACTGCGGCACTGAGCTTGCATGTACCGTTGCAGACAAAGTGATTACGCTTTCCACCGCACTTTCAGGCGGCGCAGGCGTCATCGTTTATTACATGAAGGAGATGACGGCAGGCGTTGAGCGGATTAACATCAAATCCACCAGCTTCCCGAAGAACTTTACCGTTTACGGCGATACCATTATGAAGACAGAAAACGACGAAGTGCTGCCCTACCGCATTGTTGCCGCAAAGTGCGCACCCCAGTCCAACATGTCTTTAAGCTTTTCCAATTCCGGTGACCCCAGCACGCTCACCATCACCTGCGATTTGCTTGCAGATGCAGACGACAATATCCTTGACCTCATCTTAATTGAGGAATAATTTGTCAGAGGGGGCGGTCTTCGGACCGCTCTCTTTTTATACTGCCTCATAAAACACCCATTTTCATTCCATACAAATAGATACACAGGAAAGCGAAAAACTTATGAATTACACAAACAGTCCATTGGTATGCCATACCAAAATAAGCCCCAACCGTACCAGCCCGCGAAACCATGCAATCGATACCATCACCATTCACTGTATGGCCGGCAATTTGTCCGTAGAAAGATGCGGCGACGTATTTGCGCCGGCAACCCGAAAGGCATCCTCCAATTATGGCGTCGGAAGCGACGGACGGATAGCCATGTATGTGGAAGAAAAAGACCGCTCCTGGTGTACCTCTGACAGGGCAAACGACCACCGTGCCGTTACGATAGAGGTAGCAAACGACGGCGGCGCAGACACCGGATGGCATGTTTCGGACAAGGCTCTCTCTTCCCTGATTATCCTGATTGCCGATATCTGCCGGCGTAACCATATCCGCAAATTGAAATGGCTTGCCGACAAAAGACTGATAGGACAGATTGAAAAACAGAATATGACCGTGCACCGCTGGTTTGCTGCAAAAGCATGTCCCGGTGATTATTTATACAACAAACACCCTTACATTGCAGCCGAGGTCAATAAACTGCTCGGCGCAATTTCCGATATTACAACGCCGCCGGCTTCTACCACTCTGCCTGATGCTGCAGCAGCGTCCTCACCGCCAGCTTCCTCTTCTGCTGACAGTAAGTTACAGATACCCTCCCAGATAAAAGCTGTCCAAAGCTGGCTCAATACCCATTACCGGTCCGCACTTTCCCTTGACGGCATCTATGGTCCTAAAACAAAAAAAGCGCTTGTCACGGCATGGCAGACAGAAGCCGGCAGACTGCCCGTGGACGGTTTCTTCTCCGCCGCAGACAAAACCGCAGCCTCCTCCCACGTCATCCGCAAAGGCTCCAAAGGGATTTTTGTAACCATCTGGCAGGCATATTTAGTCTGCCAGAAATACAACCCCAACGGCATTGACGGCATTTTTGGCGCCGGCTGCCAGCGCGCTACAACTGCTTTTCAAAAAAGGCACGGTCTGGCGGCGGACGGCATAGTGGGTTGTGAAACTTGGTATAAGGCACTGTATTAATATTTTACACAGAAAGGAGCCTCCCTTATGAACGAAGCCTTATTTCATATTATCCTTTTGTGCATCCCTGTTCTGGGTGCAGTCATTACCGGTTTTGTCCTTCCCCTTATCAAATCCAAGCTATCCGCCGCACAGTTAAACACCATCGCAAAATGGGTGGAAAAGGCGGTACAGGCTGCGGAAATACTCTTTGATGCCCCAAAATCCGGCGAGGCAAAGCGCGCCTACGTCATCCGTTTTGTCAGCCAAATGTTTAATTCCAAAAAGGAAGTCATTACAGACGAGCAAATTCGGATTTTACTGGAAGCGGCACTGCAGCAGATGTTACAGGGAAAGGCAGCATAGCGATGGAACACATAACCGCATTTACCCATATTGATTTTACAGCGTTTTTTCTCACCGCTTTTGCAATGCTCCTTGGCATCAAAGCAATCCTGTCCGCCTTGGAATGGGCGGCCGGAAAGCTGGGGCTTGAAATCAAATGGCTGCGTAAAAGAAAAGAAGAACGCAGACTCCTGCTGCAGACCTCCCAAGAACTTTCCTCTCTACAGGCAAGGCAGGAAGCAGACCGGAAACGTTCTGACAAAAGAGACGAAGAAATCCGCACCGATATCAAAAAACTGACCGACATGTTCGTGGATAAACAAATCGACGACATGCGGTGGGAAATCAACAACTTTGCCACTACCGTCTCCGAGGGACGCCCCTGCAACAAAGACAGCTTTACCCACTGCATTCATACGTATGAAAAATATGAAAAAATTTTAAAGGAAAACGGTCTGGAAAACGGTGAAGTCGAAATATCCATGGACCTCATTCAGGAAGCCTACCGACAAAAACGGAAGGAAGGGTTTTAGTGCTTAACCGCAAGCATACAGCCCGCTATGGATTCACACAAAAATACAGAAACAAACTCGTAATCCATTTATGGATTTGAGCAGAAAAACAGCGCAGAAATGAGGAAAAAATGATACGAGAATATTTTAAAATGAAGAAAACTGAATACAGATTGAAATCCATGCTATACAGCACCATTCATTCCCTGTTCCATGAAAAGGACGGTATTCTCGCCCTGCTACAGAAACTGGGCGAAAATCCCAACGATGAGCATGCTGACAACTCCACAGAAGCGTAATCGTTAAAAGGACGCCGCGGCTCTTCACTTCTTTTATGAGGAGCCGCAGCACAAAACGATACATACAGTTTATTGCTTCAGAAACGGAGGATTCGAATGGCTACGACAACCAATACCACAATTGAACTGCAGGCGGCTTTAGACAAAGCCAAATCTGTCAAAAACATCAATC
>WSLY01000004.1 GCA_013316825.1 Lachnospiraceae bacterium
TATCGCGGGGTGGAGCAGTCTGGAAGCTCGTCGGGCTCATAACCCGAAGGTCATAGGTTCAAATCCTATCCCCGCTACTAAGTTTTTGTTTATGCAAAGACTATATGCCCAGATAGCTCAGTTGGTAGAGCAGAGGACTGAAAATCCTCGTGTCACTGGTTCGATTCCGGTTCTGGGCATTAAAAGCGAGAAACCCTTATAATTGTTACGTTGTAGCGGTTATGGGGTTTTTTTCATAGGATTTTTCTTACTTTTGCGCCTAATCCTATTGTTGCAAAAAGAACGCAAAAGTGAGGTTCCTATGGAAAAAATTACAATGTCTAAAAAGTATAATCTGTCAATTCAAGAAGCGTTTGACCTGTTTATCAGGAAATGCAAAATCAAAAATCTAACTGACCTGTTCATTAATTCCTATGAAAAGAAGATGATACACTTTTATGAGTTCATAGATAAGAGCGAGAGAGCATTTTTATATTTCTGCACGGAAGATAGATATATACCCACATTTAATATTCAACTTATCAGGGCGGAGAAAAAATGAAGGAAACATATTTAGATGATGAATTGGTGCGTCTGTTGGAGAAGCTATATGTGGATAACTGCTTATTCAGTTGCCACAAGACATGGGTGTTTGAGAATTATCTGCTAGCTACTGGAAATTGTATCTCAACAGTCCTTGACCTACACATAGGGGATATTAACTTTCAAAGTGGTGTAATTATCTTGAGAAAGACAAAGAACCGCAAACAGCAGTTAGTGCGTAGATACAATAGAAAGAGAGGGGATGAAAAACATCATGTCATACTTTCAGATATACGTTTGCGAAGAATCGGATTTTTAATAGCGGCGATAGGTCTGTCTGCAAAAGATACTTGAGTATAGTGATCTGACTGTTACAAAGGAATATGTCAATATGTTTGGACAGGATTTACAGATGGATTTTGAGAAGTTTAATCTGCTTGATAATTTGGAAAGTAGGAGCAAAGGTATTATAAAAATGTGATGTTTTTCTAGGGTGACAACTACCTTTAAAAAATGGGTATCATTGCTCTAAATCAGGTGACAGCGATACAGATAGAATAGATACTGTTGGCATACTTATAGGTAAGAGAGAAGAATTAAGTAAGAGAATTAGATATAGCAACTCATTACATGAGTTGCTATATTGGATTTACTGATTCTTTTCTCTTCTTTATGGCTACAAGGGAGAAGTGATAATTTAAATTCAAGTAATATATTTTTAAGAACAAAAGACAATCTAATTCCGTTATGAAAAGAGAAGGTACAGTTGTATCTGATTATTGCGACAGCAATCAAACATATGGGTATTTTTCCGTAGAAATGACAAAGGGACCAATCCGCAGGACAAATTAAGATTTTATTATGCACAGGACACACAGATAAGAGCAGATACTGTATTTGTATTAAAAGGTACTACATATTTTGTAATTAGTCAGGATGGCATTGAAAGAAATGTGTATTGTACTTCTAGGGCAGTTAAATGTGATACTTCTTTCATATGGACAAATGCAGAAAATAGATTTTCAGTTCATGTAGAAAAATGTGGAATTTGGAACCTTTATGAGGTATAATGGAAAAGAATAAAATCTTATGGGAGGATTAGTGTTATGAAGAAATTTGCAATGTGGAGTATGATTGTTTTGTTATGTGTTATACTGACGGGATGTGGTAAATGTGAACATGAGTATGACAATGGCGTGATAACGAAAGAACCCACATGTACTGAGGAGGGCGAGAAAACTTTTACTTGTTCTTTATGTGAAGAAACTAAAATTGAAAGCGTAGTAAAAAAGCCGCATACATATAAGGAAGAAATTACAAAAGAACCTACATTTGAAGAAGAAGGCGAGAGAACTTTTACCTGCAAAGATTGTGATGATTCATATACTGAATCTATTCCTGTTCGAGATGATGAAGTAGTTGTAACGGTAACAGATAAATCCAATTTGCCAAAAGATATAAATGCAGGTAGATATTCTGATATAATTAACCTTACCTTTGATGTTTTGAATAGATCAGACAAGGTTATCAAAGGTATTCAGGGAAATTTGTCGATTTGTGATTTGTTTGGTGAAGAGATATTAAAAGTTAGTTGTGACTTTACTGGAAATAGTATTCCGGTAGGTGAATCTATAACCATTGATGATTTAGGAATGGAAATAAATCAGTTCATGGATAGTCATGTTAAATTTTATAATACAGATTTCTCGGATTTACAATTTAAATATGAAGTTACAAATATTGTATATGATGATGGTTCAAGTATGAAAGAACAATCTTCAACAGAATCTATAGAAGGCCAAAAGGTAATTGTAACAGTAGATGATAAACAAAATTTGGATATCAATTATAATGTTGGAAGATATTCTCCGCGAGTAGAGTTTGTATTTGGGGTATATAATAATACTTCTAAAGATATTAAAGGAGTACAAGGCACGCTTACAATTAAAGATTTGTTTGGAGTAGATATTATGTCTCTGGGATTAGACTTTACAGGTCAAACAATTCCCGCAAATTCGAGTGTTGTTTTTGATGATTTGGGTTTTGACATAAATCAGTTTATGGATGATCATGTTAAGGTATATAGTACTAATTTAGAAGATTTACAATTTGAATATGAAGTGACTTCGATAGTTTATACAGATGGAACAACAGAGTAATACGGACGTGTTAGAAAGGGATTACGGCAAAACACCGTAGTCCTTTTTTGATACTAATTTATATATTAGGATTCGGGTGCCAAAAGGTCATAGACCTTTGATATAAATTTGTACCTTGAAAACTTAACACGATGTTAAAAATGCCGTTTATATTTGGTATAATAGACTCAACAAAACAAGAGGTGAACCCTATAGCTTTCGTATCAAATACCAATCAACAGCTAATGCTGACAGACAGTGCATTTCATCTGACCGAAAGAGAAAAAAAGTTTCTTGAGAAATCATGGAACAAAGTTTTCGCTGAAAAGGTTTTTCCGGCAATAGATGAAGATATTCAGTGATAAGGCATCCCGCCCTAATACACCAGTTAATGTAATCGTAGGAGCATTGATTTTAAAAGAAGCGCTTGGCGATACCGATGATGAAATGGTTCAAGCTTTAATGTTTGACATCAGATACCAGTAGGCCCTTCATACAACAAGTTTTGAGGAACAGTCTTTAAGTGACAGGACTTTGAGCCGTTTCCGGGCAAGATGTCTTGCTCATGAAACAGAAACCGGAACTGACCTGATTCATGAGTGTGTCAGCAGGATGGCAAAGGAGATAGCCGGATTCATGAACATTACATCAAACATGCGGCGGATGGACTCACTTATGATGCAGCCAATATCAGAAACCTTTTCATGCTGAAACTGTTCTATACCTGTGTTGCCAATCTTGCGAAAATCATGGTTTTACGGAAAACAAGACTGTCGGATGAACAGCAGCATTACATTGAAAAAGACGACTATAACCGCTTTATTTATCATCAGGAAGACGCCGATGCCACGGAAATGACTATAATGGTAATGTATGATGCCGAAAAGCCCATTGAGCTGTGTGATACTGGCGGGGATTTGATGACACCAGTGAGTAGCAGCTGCTCATCCGTTTATTAAAAGAGCGTACAGTCATTGATGATGACGGCTCCCGCAGGATCAGGAAAAAAGAAGAGGTTTCAGAACCTTCAAAAGTTCTTCTTAACCCTTCCGATCCCGAGGCAACGTTCAGATACAAAGCCGGATGCAAACATCTTGGTTATGTCGGGAATGTTGTGGAAACAGTCGGTAAAAACGGCAGTCTTGTGACAGATTATGCCTATGAGCAGAACACTCACAGTGACAGCCGGTTTCTCAATGATTATCTGGAAAGGCAGCCTGTTTATGCCGAAGAAGCGACACTTGTTGCAGACGCGGCGCATATAGTGGTGAAAGTAATGTGGGGCTGCAGCGGAGCATCAGATAAAACTTGTCACAACAAACTTTAACGGGCGCAGGCCTGATGATATCTATGCAGATTTCAAATTCAGTGAAGATGGAAGATATCTGTTGGAGTGCGCCGGCGGGTACAGACCTTATAAATGCACAATGAGCGTTCGGCAGCATACTTTTCCAGTAAGGACTGTAAAGAATGCGCATACAAAGCCAGAGAGTGTAAAAGTTCTTGATTTGGGATTGACTTTTGGGCGTTCTTATGGTAACATATAAAGCGTTCGTAAGCGAATCCTGCGAAAATAGGGATTTAATCCTACGAATGTATGCAATATGTCCAGCATTTATCGGACTTTACGAGGTCTGCTCTGGCAGTTGGTAGAGCAGAGGACTGAAAATCCTCGTGTCACTGGTTCGATTCCGGTTCTGGGCATTTTTTATGTAAAAAATAAGGAGCACTAGCTCAGTCGGTAGAGCACCTGACTTTTAATCAGGTTGTCGGGGGTTCGAATCCCCCGTGCTTCATAAGACCGTGAAGGTCTTTTTTTTATGCAAAAAATCAGTATTTAAGCGGCTTTGCGCAGTCTGCATTGCAGACAATCGAGTGACTGAGATAAGCAGAAAAACATAAAATTTGAAGTAGTCATATGGTAGTCAGAGGGGCGGAAGTAGTCAAAAAGTAGTCAAAAAAAATAGGGAGCACATGGCTCCCTAAGAAATTTTTTCACGGCTGCAGCCACGCTCCATGCCTGGCCGTATGCCGGACAGTTTGGCTTTCGTATCCTCCCTTTCTTCATCGAGCTGCGCATACACCCGCAGTATCATCTTTTCATCAGCATGCCCCATCAGTTCAACCGCTTTCTTCAGAGTGATTCCCGAATAGTATAAAATGGTCGCGTAGTTATACCGGAATACGCGGGAAGTAAGTCCGGATATCGGCTCCGGCACGCTGTCTGTGGCAACTGCGGCATTCAGCGCTTTTACGATTCGCTTCCAGACGACGTAAAAATATGATTTGCTGTAGGGCTGTCCCTTGTTGGCAAACAAAAAAGCATTGTCAGCCTCAGAAAGCTCTTTTTTGATGTGCAGGGTATAAAACCTTACCTCCTCGATTAAAAAGGCGGGAATGGGTATCCGGCGGAAGCCTGAGGGGGATTTTGGTATATTTTTAAGGACGGGCTGGTTATTCTGGAAGATAATTACATGGTGGATAACCAGCTCCTCTGCCGGCAGGTCTATATCCTGCACCTGCAGGGCAAGAAGTTCTTCCAGACGCAGCCCGCAGCCGAAGAGCAGCATGACAAGCAAATGTTCCTGCGGCGGCAGGACGGCGCGGTTCAGCGCCTGTTCTTCCAGAGAGGTAAGGATTCGGCGTTTTGGTGGGGTATACTTGGGCATTTCTACCCGGTGCCACGGGGTATCCTGTATGTAATGGTCCTCCACGGCAGAGGAAAGTATCTGCTTTAAGACAATCTTAATTTGCTGGCAGGTGCGCGGGTGGTCGGCATGCTCATTGATGAGCGCCTGTATGTCCGTCCGTTTAATGTCCGGCAGCAGCCATGTACCGAACTGCGGAAGGAGGTACGTGTCCAGTATGGTGCGGTACATGCGCTGCGTGTTGTATTCCCTTGTGGACTTGTAGAGGGACACGAAGGTTTCTGCATATTCCTCAAAGGTGGTTTTCTTTCCAGCAATGTATTTCCCTGTTTTAATCTGGGCTTTCATGGCGTCTACTTTTTCTTCCAATTCCCTGCTGGTGCTGCCATACATGGGTATCCTGACAGGTCTGCCGTAATCATCATATTCCCCTGTGTTTACCAGCGTGTAATAGCGTCCGTCTTTCCTTGGTTTGTAGCGGTTTTTTCTAGGCATTGTATCGTCCTCCTGTGGGTACCATTCCGGCGACATTACCGCAATGGTGTAATTTTGGGCATAAAAATGCCCGGTAAATGCTTGCGGCTTACCGGGAAAGATGATACAATATGCTTGTGTTTGGCGTGTATCATCTTTTGGTGTACCGCTTTGCTGCTCCGGTTGACGCCGGGGCAGTTTTTTTATTTACTTTGATTTAATTTATTCATATATCCAGCTGTGATAATGCCGGTAGGCAATGCAACTATGGCAATTCCCATAAAAGACGACATCATGCTTACAATACGTCCAAAGTCACTTTTAGGGTAAATATCCCCATATCCGACAGTGGTTAATGTTACCACTGCCCAATAGATAGCGTCAAAAAAGGTTTCAAAACTGTCTGGCTCTACCTGAAACATTATTAAAGCCGAACAGAGAATGTATCCGCCAGCCAAAACACATACAGCCATAAGAGCACGGCGTTCTTCCCGTACAACAGAAATAATTAGATTGAAGCTTTTTGAATAACGGAACAACTTTAAAACCTTAAACGCCCTGCTTAGCCGGAAAAGTTTTAGCAATTTAAATCCCGAATTAAGAACTGTAACGGATGACATAATGGATAATATATCAATAATAGCATAAATACTAAAAGGATATTTTAAAAAGGCAAATTTTCCGCTTTTTGGAAATTTAAAGTCAGCGGTCAGCCATCGGCACACATAGTCGATAATAAAAATAGTTACTGTGATACGCTCTATCCAAACAAAAAATATATTTGTCTGTTTGAAACATAAAGGTAATATGCTACAGATAATACATATAAGCATAAAACGGTCATAGCATAGGCTTAAATTGTCATCTGGTTCAGCTAATTCTATTATTTGATATATTTTTTTTCTCATGCCGTTCCATTCCCTTATATGTGTTTAAAACTTACCCCGTAGTTCAACTACTTTCCCTATAATTTTAACAGGTTTAGAAGATATATCCTCGTTGCTGAAAAACATTGGGGCATAGGCTGGGTTATTAGACACCAGTTCTATTCCGTCCCGATATTTCCTGAGTCGCTTGCAGGTAGCGTCGTCACCGTTTACCATGGCAATTACGATATCACCAGATTCTGCGTCCTCTTGCTGCCGAACGATAACCACATCGCCCTCGCACATACGGGGTTCCATGGAATTGCCTTTTATCTGTAGTCCAAAGTATGTACCAGTGGAAGCCATTTCCTGCGTGATTTCCTCAGTATCAATTACCTCTTCTACTGCTTCTATGGGAATTCCAGCGGCTACACGTCCAAGAACATTAATAATAACACCTTGCTTTGTAATTCTATTAGGCTTGTCTTCTAATAAATCAGATTTGTTCACCCCAAAATAATCAGCTAGTAATTGTATTTTTCCTATTCGTGGAAGTTTTTGTCCTGTACACCAACTTGATACGGTGGAAGAACCTAGGTTTAAATCATTCATGAGGTCCATCTGATTTTTATTATTTAATTCCATGTAATATTTCAATTTTTTTGCAAAGATAGCTTTATATCTTTCATCTGACATCAATAAAATCCTCCTAGTAGTTTGTATGATAGCACCAAAAATGAGATTTGACAACTATTTTCTTTAAAATTCTCACTTTTGGTATTGACATTACACTGAAAGTGAGATAATATTCAATCAACAGCAGATGAAAAGAAAGGAGAAAAAGTATGAATGAATTAAAGATTTCTTTGGCAGCAGCAAGAGTAAATGCAAGAATGACACAAAGCCAAGTGGCAGAAAAAATGCACGTAGGAAAGCAAACAGTTGTTAGATGGGAAAATGGAAAAGCTGAACCGAAGACATCACAGGCAATAGAGTTATGTAAACTATATAATATACCGCTTGATAATATTTTTTTGCCTATAATTCCCACTTAAAGTGAGATTATAAACTTAAATTGACACAGGGGGGTGAAAACAGGTGAATAGAGAAAAACTGTGTGAAGAGCTGAAGGACAAGTCCAGGAATAAGATACTTGACAAAATAGAGCAGTCAATATCAGAAGAGTATGAAATCATTAAAAAAAGGGGAAATGTTATTTTTGAAATATGTGAGAGGCGGTGATAAAGGTGGACAAGAAGTGTGCTTATTTGGGCTGTCAAGAAAAAGGAGAATTCTGGGACGATGTGGAAACTTCCCCAGGTGCTATCCGTAAAAAACAGGTTTGCAGAGTACATCTGGGGAAATTAACAGGAAATATTATGCTAACTGGAAAATTCAGTTTACCGTATATGTTTTCCAAGGAATCTGGGCAGGGTGAAGATTAGCTAAAAATTTTACGATGTCGGTTCTTCCATGGTACTTAAAATCCCCGGAGGAATCCTGTGAAGCAAGAATTATCGGAATGTTACCAAAAACAGGGATAAAACTGTTTCTCACGGATTCGCGCTGAGAACTTGTAAGCACATGAGGTTTTACAACGGCAATGGCAAATGTCACACCCTGTTCTTTTATTAAGGCTCCATCAAAGCGCATAGTGAAATCCCCTCCTTTCTTATGCACTTGGCTGCTGCAACAGCCTGTAGCGACATTATAAGGGAAAGGGATTACAAAAGCAATAGCCGCATGAAGATGTATTACAAAAGCGATTCTGCCATACTTTCTGCTCGGCACACAGGTGCCGCAGTACATTCCTATTTGCCCAAAGGCGCGCAGATACCCCCTTAGTCTGCGTGCCGCGCAGAGGGCATGGCAGAAAAACAGGAAAGGAAGGGGCATATGGAATATCCAAAACCAATAATGACTATTTCCGAGTTACAGGAAATGGGCTATCCGAGGGAATATCTGCTGAGGGCGTGTCACAGCAAACACGCAGGGAAACTGTGCATACGCACATCACGCAGGGGTAAGTTTCTGATAAAAACGGAAGTGTTTGAATCTCTGCAGAACAGGGGGTGCCTGAGGTAATGCAGTTACATAAAATATTAACCTATGCCAGTTTCCTGTTGATTCTTACCGGTGTGGCAGGATTCGCCGGAACTGCGGAGCTGGAGCCGGTAGATAAGTATGGGATAGCGGCTGCGCTGCTTCTAATCCTTGCCGGAATCCTGTGCGGTGTGTGGGCGGTGCGGGAGGACGGGAGCTTCCGGAGGCGGACAAGCCGTAAGCGTTAAAAAAGAGACGGAATCCCAACTGGTGAATTTTTTTAGGTAGTTGGAAATAAAAAGAGGAGGTGACGAGAAATTGTTTATAAAAATTACAGGCAAAGAAGAGGCTTTAAAAGAGATTGAAAATGCAATAAGCCTGATGAGGGAAGCGGAAAAAATATTATTCAGCCTTCCGGCCCAAATTGGCCTCGAATTAGAAAATGAAACAGAAGGTGAAAAAGGCAATATGCGAGAGGAGGTGAGACGATGGCAAAGGAGAGAATGACGCTGGCGAACATGTGCGGCGGCGGGGTGCAGGAGTACATAGACAGGGCGCTGGCAAAGGTGTCCGACAACATTCTGGACATTAACACGGAAGCAAAGAAAAAGCGGGAAATATCCATCCGCATTATCTTTGCGCCGAATGAGGACGACCGCGAGGACGTTGCGGTAAAAGTGCAGACAGCAGTAAAACTGGCTCCCGAGACAGGGATTGACACGCAGTTATTTATCAGCAGGGACTTTAAGAGCGGCACCATATCGCTTATCGAGCACACAAAGGGACAGATTAAAGGGCAGCTCAGGCTTGACGACTGCGGCATGGCAATGGAGCCGGAAAACACGGAACAGGGTAAACCCGCGGAGACGGAAGCAGGCGCACAGGCAGCAGAAGGCAGCGCCGGAAAGGTCCTGGACATGCGGAAAGCCATGAATGAGTAAGAGAGGAGAAAGAGAAACATGTTAAAAGAAGCAATCAACCGGATTCTGGAGCTGGCAGGCCCCCATATCAGGGAAGTTGAGGGCAGCCTTTACTGTGACAAAGACATGGAACGCCTTGACGTGGATATCAGGGCGGCAGCGCTGCAGATGGGCACACTGTCCAGCCTTGTGGATTTTATAAAAGGCTCCAGGGATTTTAAGGACTGCCAGTATATCGTACAGGTGGTGTCGCCCACGGAGGTAAGGCTGCTGTCCTGTCTGGACAGGGACCGCTGTCGGGAAACACTGGCAGAAGTCAGGGCGGAAATACCGGATTTCCAGTTCGGGCGGTTTACCGAGAATGAGCAGTTTATCATCGGCATGCAGTCAAAGTTCGCGGACGGGGAGGACAAAAAGGTCATTCTTGCCTTTGCCGGAAACGTAAAAGCCGGTACCGTTGAAAAATACGGTGATGACGGCGTGAGCCAGAAGGCGGCCATAAAGAGGGGCGTCACGTCCATGAGTGAAGTGGAAGTGCCGAGCCCGTGCATGCTGGCACCGTACAGGACATTTACAGAGGTGGTCCAGCCTGTGAGCAGTTTCATTTTCCGTGTTAAGGACGACGAACGCTGTGGCGTGGCATGTGCACTGTTTGAAGCTGATGGCGGTGCATGGAAGCATGAGGCAAAGGAAAATATCAGGGCATTTCTGGAAAAGAGCCTTGATGGTGTTGGAAATATCATGGTGATTGCATAGTCCTCACCGGCAGGAGACGGGCGGCATATCTGCCGCCATGCCTTCCGCGCGGCGCACAGGCGCCGTACACACATACATTTTCCATTTATGAATAAGCGGGCGCAGGTACTCCCTATCCTGCGTGCCGCGCGGAGGGCATGGAAACAAAACAAGAAGGAGGCATAAAAATTGGAAGAAATCAGGAAAACAGTTGAAGGCACCTGCAGGTGGACGCAGGGCTGGCTGGAGGAAAACAGTGTGCGGCTTGACGCCATTGAAGTGTCATGCGTGCTGCTTTCCCTTTCTGCGCTTGTGTCTGCGGCCGGGATAAAACAGGAAATTCCGGAACGCACGCTGGAGCCGGAGCTGCAGGAGCCGGAGGCACGGCAGGAAAAGGAAGAGCCGCCGAAAAAAAAGCGGAAAATTGACGCGGGGAAAATCCGTGCGCTGCGCAAAGCAAACTGGACGGTGAAAGCGATCGCGGACGAAATGCAGTGCACCGTTGCCACGGTATACAGGGCGCTCGGGAAAGTGGATGCGGGAAATGAGGCAGACAGTGATGACGATGGTACAGCGTGATTATGCCGTCTGCAGCAGGTGCGGTTTTAATTATGACGCAGGCGAGCTGCGGGGCGGCGTGTGTGATGACTGCCGGAAAGAGGCAGAAGAAGAGGAGGCAGGCGCGGCAGGCTGGGAAAAAACGGCGGCGCGCTGCATAAAGGAGCAGGCAGACGGGCAGATGGCGCTCATGCCTGCAGGAATGGTCAGATAAGGAGGGCGGCATATTGGCAGTTGCAGGGTTGGATTATTTTCCTGTCCCGTGCCGTTTCGCCCCCGATACAGAGTTGCTTGAAGCCGAGTTCGGGCTCAAGGGAATCGCAGTGCTTATAAAGCTGTACCAGAAAATATATGGAGTGTATGGCTATTACTGCGAATGGAATGACGAGGTTGCATTGCTGTTCTCACGTAAGGATTGCGGGATTTCCGCAGGCGTGGAGGGTCGCAGTGTCGTTTCGGAAGTGGTAGATACAGCACTCAGGAGAGGCATATTTGACAAAAAAACTTATGAAAAGCACGGCGTCCTCACTTCCGCCGTGATACAGGAAACCTATCTTGCGGCTGTTAAAAGGCGTACATGTGTTGAGGTAAGGAAAGAGTACCTCTTATTAAGTGCACACAAAATTCCAAAAAATGTAAGCATTGTATCGGAAAATGTATGCAGAAATACAGAAAATGTATACAGAAACGGACAAAGTAAAGGAAAGGAAAGTAAAGTAAATAAAAATAAAAAGAGTGTGCGTTCCGCACCGCCCTCTGTCAGGGAAGTGGCGGCATACTGCACGGAACGAAAAAACGGGATAGACGCGGAAGCCTTTGTTGCTTTTTATGAGAGCAAGGACTGGATGATAGGGAAGAATGAAATGCGGGACTGGAAGGCAGCGGTGAGGACCTGGGAGAAAAGGAAGGATGCACAGCCGCAGAGAGGCAGCACAAACAGTTTCAATGCCTTTCCCCAGAGGGACTATAACTATCATGACTTGGAGCAGAAACTGCTGGCACGGTAGGCGTGTGGAAAGGAGGCGGTCATGGCGGATAAAACGGAATCACCCGTTACAGCAGGACAGGAGGAAGAGCCGTTAAAGCGTGTGAACCTGTACATTGCCACTTCCGTTAAGGGACCCGGGCGGAGAAAAGGAAGCTGCGGCTATGTGCTGGAGTGCCCTGACCGCCCGCCATCGGCAAAGAACCCGATGGCAGAGATCATGTACATCGGTGAGACCACGGCACACGGTTCCCTGCTGTCCGCACTGCGCGAAGCGCTTGGCCATGTTCGGAGCAGATGCATTCTGACGGTGTACACGGACAGCCCATACATAGCCGCGGCACTGTCAGAGTATCTGCCGGAGTGGGAGAAAAGGGATTTTATGACAAAGAAAGAGAAGCCTGTGGCGGACCGGGAAAACTGGAAGGAAACGGCGGTTTTACTAAATGCGGCGGGCTGTCCTGTCAGTGTTAGGCTCAAAGAGGAACACGAGTGGCGGAACTGGCTTTCATGGGAGCTGGAAAAACGGACTTCTGAGGGTGTGAAATGCGATAAAGATTAAATGCGGCACGGAAAAATAAAAATGCGCTGCCATATTGCAGACAGCGCATAAAATGCCGGATTATCTACGGCGGACTTTTTTTCCACATACCAGACTAATGGCAATAAGCACCCATAGCCACGCAGGAACTGATTTTGCGACTATGAATAAACCTTCTGCCATGCTGTTTATGCTGTTCAGGAAAACAGCATTCCAGTCAACGGAAGCCGAAACGGCTGATGTCAACATTGAAGCACCTCCTTTCAAGGTTTTTTGCTTTTATTGTAGCATGTTTCCAGTCTGATACAACGAAGTTTATAAAAAATTACCAATTTTTTATTGATATTTAACATATTGACAGAAAAGGAAAAAGCAGATGATAAACGGGGAACTGATAATTGACAATTTTGCCGGCGGCGGAGGCGCAAGTACCGGCATAGAACTGGCGACGGGAAAAAGCGTGGACATTGCCATCAACCACGACCCAGAGGCGATAAAAATGCACAAGGCAAACCATCCGGCCACAAAGCATTACTGTGAGAGCGTGTGGGACGTTGACCCTGTAAAGGCATGCGACGGGAAACCTGTTGCGCTGGCATGGTTTAGTCCGGACTGCAAGCATTTTTCTAAAGCAAAGGGCGGGAAGCCCAAGGACAAGAAAATAAGAGGCCTTGCATGGGTGGCGCTCCGGTGGGCTGCTCTAGTAAGACCGAGAGTGATCATGTTGGAAAACGTGGAGGAATTCATGACGTGGGGGCCATTAAACAGGGGACACCGCCCAATCAAGGCAAAACAGGGCACCACCTTCCGGAAGTTTCTTGCACAGCTTGAGGAGCTGGGCTACAGGGTAGAATACAAAGTGCTCAATGCCGCGGACTACGGCACGCCTACCATGCGCAAAAGGTTTTTTCTTGTGGCGCGGTGCGACGGAAAGGCTGTCCGGTTCCCGGAGCCGACCCATGCGCCGGCAGGAAGCGCAGAAGTGGCAGCAGGCATAAAGCAGCCATACGTGGGCGCGTGGACGCAGATAGACTTCTCGCTTCCCAGCTACAGCATATTTGACACGGCAGAGCAAATCAAAGAAAAATACGGCGTGCGGGCAGTGCGCCCGCTGGCAGACAAGACCATGGAGCGGATAGCGCATGGGTTTAAAAAATTTGTGATTGACAGTGCGGAGCCGTTTATCGTGCAGGTAAACCATACCGGCAGCAGTGCTGACTACTGCAGCAGCATGGAGGAGCCTTTACGGGTAATCACGTCAAAGCATGGGTTCGGGGTTGTTGTGCCAAAACTGGCACCGTACATCATGTGTAACAATGAAAACAACACAGGGGCAGGAGTTGAAAGCCCACTGCCGACCATTACGACGGGAAACAGAAATTTTCTTGTGTCCCCGTACCTGATACAGTACCATTCTGCAACATCGGAAAATGGAGTCAGAGGGCAGGATTTAAAAGCACCCATCATGACGGTTGACGCCTCTAACAGGTATGGTCTGGTCGTGTCATTTTTGAGCAAGTTTTATGGCGCATGTACGGGGCAGGACTTAAGGGAGCCGCTTCATACAGTGACAACCTCAGCAGGACACTTCGGGGAGGTAAGAGCATTTTTGCTTAAGTACTACAACGGCGCGGTGGGACAGGATATAAAAGAGCCTTTACATACAGTCACGACGGATGACAGGTTTGGCTTGGTGACAATAAAAGGCGATGATTACATGGTAGTAGATATCTGCCTTCGCATGCTGGAACCGCGGGAGCTGTACGGGTGCCAAGGATTTCCCCCTGACTACATAATCGACCATGACTTAAGCGGTAAGGCGTACCCGAGGAGCGAGCAGGTGAGACGCTGCGGCAATGCGGTATGCCCGCCCATACCGGCGGCACTGGTAAGGGAGAACCTGCCAGAGCTGTGCGTGGCAGAGAGGACGCCAAACCTGCAGGTGGCGGAGGAGCAGACAGGCCAGCTCCGCTTTGCCTGATTCCGGCAGAAGGAAAGGAAGATATGGGAAGAAAAAGCATAATGCATGACAGGAAAGACGGCACCTGTTACCTGTGCATGAAGCTGCACGGGGACTACAGCCGCAAAAGCGTGCTGCAGGAGCACCACGCCATAGGAGGAAACGGGAAGCGGGAGTTATCCGAGCAGTACGGATTAAAAGTATACCTCTGCCCGCAGCACCACTTAAACGGATTAAGCCCAGAGGCGGTGCACGGGAATATAAAGATACGCAGATACGTGGAGGCAGCAGCACAGGCAGCTTTTGAAAAGCATTTCCCGCAGAAAGATTTTCGGGAGGTTTTTGGCGGAAATACCAAAGGCAGGGCGGAGAAAAGAGACAGCAGGCAGCAGCCGTGTAAGGAGGGCTTCCGGCAGCAGTCGGACGGGTTTATCTGTATCGGGGATACTTTTTCCCTGCCGGACTGCCTGCGGGATTAGAGAAAAGGAGAACACAGATGGGAAGGGAATTACCAATACTTTTTGATACGGACACGGTTTGTGCAGTATTAAGGAAACCGCCGGAAAATAAGACGGCTACCAGAAGAGCCATAAAAGGATATATACCGATGACGCAGTATTTGGGTACACAGCATTTACGCCAAAAGGTTATTCTTGAAGAACTGCAGTTTTCACTGGAGGGGTGACAATGAAAGAAACCTATAAAAGCAGGGTATACACCGACAGGCCGCTTTATGCGGATTATGACGCGCCGGAAAAATTTCAGGCTATCATTGGTATTATAATGACCCATCTCAGGGCACACCCAAAAGCAATCTGTTCTTATTCCGGCGGTTCAGACAGTGATATCCTGATTGACCTGATTGAAACAGCACGGAAGATTGCCCCGTCGCTCCCGCCGGTAAAGTATGTATTTTTTAACACGGGATTAGAAATGAAAGCAATAAAGGACCATGTAAATGCAACGGCAGAAAAATATGGAGTGGCGATTGAGGAATGCCGTCCTGAAATCGGGATAGTGCAGGCTTCAAGGACATACGGAATCCCATTTGTTTCAAAGATAATGTCCAGCGGACTTTCGGAGTGGCAGAAAAAGGGTGTGCCTCTGTCAATCGCTGACGAATACGAACAGGCAGAGGATAAAACGGGAAAACGCAGGGAACTGAAAGAGCGCTATCCGAAGTGCGAATTCTTAATCAATTTTTTATGTTGTTGCAATTCGGCAGGAGAACCCAGGCCAAACATTCAGCTTGTGATAAATTCGTCAAAATACATGAGGGACTTTATCGCTGACAACCCACCGGATTTCCAGATTAGCGCAAAATGCTGTGATTACTGCAAAAAGCAGGTGGCACATAATGTGCAGAAAGAATATGAGATGGTTATTACAGGCGAGCGGAGGGACGAGGGGGGTATGCGGTCAGTACCGAGAAAGGACAACACGGCGCTCTGCTTTACCGAATCGGGCAGCGGGCAGTACAGATTCAGGCCGCTGTACTATGTATCGGATAAAGACAAGGCATGGTACAAAGAAAGGTTTGGAATCAGATATTCGGATGCCTATGAAGTTTATGGGCTGACAAGGACGGGATGCTGTGGATGCCCGATATCGCACAAAGCTGTTGATGACCTTGAAAAAATACGGCCATATGAGCCAAACCTGGTGAAAGCCGCATGGAATGTATTCGGGAAAAGCTATGAATACAGGAAAAAATACAACGAGTATAAACAAAACAGAATGCAGGAAGAGAAATTCTGCGGGCAGATTACGATACAGGATTACTTATCCCAGCTTTTGTAAAAAAGGAGCAGGCAGATGGACAGATTGACACAAAGAAATGAAACGGGAACTGCGGTACTTAAAGTGCCGTATGAGTGCGGGGACTGCGGTCATGTAATATACCGTCTTTGCGACACGGGAAACGGGGAGCCGGTAAACAGGCTGGCGCATTATGAGGAAACAGGATTTACGCCTGTGCAGATACGCCAGATGTATTATGCACTGGCAAAAGCAGTGTACCCGCATAATAAGAGATTTATGAAATACGTGGACAGGCATGCCATAGAGCATAAGATAACGATAGCTGAGGCGCTTACCCATGAGCAGGTGAGACAGACGTGCCTGATGTACGTGGGTGCAGATTAACTATGGGGAGAGGCAATATGGACAAAGAAAAACTGATGACAAAATTTGACGGACAGTGGGTACCTGAAAAACTGTTGTATGTGAGCTCTGACATATGTATGGGGCTCGACTGTAGTGACTGCGGGTCCGTGTGCAAGAAATATTTCAGGAAAGGCTGTAAAAAATGTCCACTGCAGGAGGTTTTTAACCGTCTCGGGGAATATGAGGCAGCAGGTCTGATGCCGGAGCAGATAAAGGCAGACAAATGGAAATATGACGGCAGCAGGGAAGAATCCTGTGTATCTGATGAAATTCTTTACGGGGCAGTGAATACGCAGGTTGAATTCCTGCGCCGGTGCAGGGAAAGGTACGACGACGAGCCGGAATTTGACATTGTAATACTTAAAATCATGCTGGAGCTAAAGGAACGGCGGGCAGCGGAAGGGAGAAAAAGCAATGCGGAAGAAAAAGAACAGCCAGAAACTGAATGACCATGCAAATGCAGCCACGGCAGCAGGCATGACATGCGGGCAGCAGCAGGCGGCAGAATACGCGAAGGCAGTGATAGTAAGACCCGTGCCTAACGGCTACCGGAAGGCAGGGGAATTTACCCGTAAGAAATGGGAGGAGGACTTATAAGTGGAGAGACTGGAAAAACTGGGGCGTGAGGCAAAATATGACACAATGGTAAAGCCGCCGTGTGCCTCTGCGATGGCAGCAGGAAAGAGACGGCCGGCATACATAAACTACACGCCGGAGGGGCGGAAGAAAGAAGAAAGAGAGGGTAAGCAGAATGAGTAAAGTATACATACGCAGTCAGGACAGGGAAAGCCTTTATTGTTTTGGCGGTTCATACAATGCCTTGTGTTATTCAAATGATACTGTGTGCAGAAAAGGAGCTAAGGAGCAGGCAGTGCAACACACTATCTGCATTTCAGACGGCTGTTTGGAAACACTTGGTGAATATGAGAGCAAAGAGCGCTGCCTTGCGATTCTGGACGAAATACAGGATGAGTGTAAAAGCTATTATAAATCAACCTGTGGTCTGAACATACCAGATATGCTGTTTGATATGCCAGCGTTGTATCAAATGCCCGAGAAGTAAGGCACCCATGGCAGCAGTCATTTACATATTTGTTTGCATTTATATCACGGAGCCTATGGCGGCGGGGCAATGCGCCGCCGGAAAGGAGGGCATATTGACAAGAAAACAGCTTGAGCAGTACAAAAGCAAGAAAGAAGAAATCAGGGAACTGGAAGCCTATATCAGCAAACTCGGCAGCAGTGAAAGTCTGATGGGCAGCAGTACTGTGTTTGACTACCGTTCCGGCTACCCGAAGCCGCAGGCTGTGGTAGGAGTGGACAGGGCGGAGTTCTGGAAGGAAAAAGAGAAGTACGATAAAAAAATACAGGAATTAAAGGCAGATTGCGAGGAAGTGGAAGATTTTATTCTTGGCATAGAGGACAGTCTGATGCGCAGAATATTCCGACTGAGTTATATGGAGGGAATGACGCAGGACAGCGTTGCAAAGGACATAAACATACACCGAAGCACAGTTTCAAAAAAAATTTCGGATTTCTTGAAAGTTTCACACAAATCACAAAAAAAGATGATATAATAAAAAATAGAGGAACCAGCAGAAATTCCCTTTATGCTAAAAACCTCCTTTATAAAGACGTCCGCTTCACGGCAGGCGTCTTTTTAATAATTATAATAAAAATATTTTTAAAATTATTATAAAAAACTATTGACATATGGTGCACGATATGTTATTATATACTTGTAAGGAGGTGAAATACAGATGAGTAAGAAAAAACACAAAAAGAAAAAATCCGATATCAATCTTGAGACCTGGCTAGTCGGAGCGATAACGGATTTAATCATCGGTATAATCTTAACGATTATAGCAAAACTACTTGAGTAGCGGAGAGGGGCGAAAGCCCTTCTCTAAAAAACAGTATAACACACTCATCTGTAAAAAATCAATATGAAAGACATTTTAATGTTTTTGGGAATCTTATTAATTGCAATGGGAATCTGTAAACTGTGCATTTATTTTGTAATGAAAAGGAGGGAAAGCCGTGCCGGTAGGAAGCCCAACTAAGCAGACAATCGCAACAAAAAAATATGAGGAAAAGGCCGGCTGGGTAAGCAAGTCATACAAGCTAAAAAAGGAGCTTGTGGAAGAGTTTGCGGAAGCCTGCCAGTCGGCGGGAGTCAGTCAGGCGGCAAAGCTCTCCGAGTTTATGCGGGAGTTTATAGACAGCCAGAAATAACAGGAACAAGGAAGGGCAATGCGAAAAACCGTGTTGCTCTTTTCGTTTGCTTTAAATGGCAACAGTACGGGAGGAAATAATGGCAAGAGCATTTGCAAAAGCATTTTATAATTCTAGTGTATGGAAGGAAGTAAGGGAATCCATACTAAAGCGGGACAGTTACATGTGCCAGATGGCAGGGTGTCATAATCCGGCTGAAGAGGTACACCACAAGAAGGAATTGACACCTGACAATATAAACGATACATCAATCACAGTAAATCCAGACAATCTTATTTCTCTGTGCGGGAAATGTCACAAGATAATTACGGCAAGGAATAAGCGGGAGCAGGGGACAGAAGATATACTTCCGGTTGTTGTCTTTGATGAGTCGGGTTATCCGGTTATCGCAGACTCCCCCCTGGGGTACACTAATTAATGCTGTCCCCCGCCGACCAATGGTGGCCTAAGTTGTTACTGACTGGGGACATGCGCGTAAGGGGTGTGGTATACAGGAGGTTTTATGGAAAATTTTGAAAGCATTTATACGGATAAACAGCGGAAAACCAAAATAAAGAAAGAGCAGCAAAGACTTGAAGCCATATTCGAAAACATAGAAAACAACAAGAGAAAAACCGTCGAAAAATTGATAGAAAATGCTGCTTTCATGGCTGTGACGCTGGAGGAAACACGCCAGATAGTGGCGAGGGACGGCGTTGTGGAGGCTTATCAGAACGGAGAAAACCAGAAGGGCGTGAAAAAGTCGGCGGCGGTGGAAGTGTATGACAAAATGGTGAATACCTACAGCAAAGTAATTAAACAGCTATGCGACCTTATGCCAGCACAAATAATTCTAAATAAAGGAGAGGAAAAAAACAGCCCTGAAAAGGAAATTATGGATTTTATCAAGGGAGGCTATGGGTGAACTGGGCACAGGAATACCTTGCAATGATTCGCTCCGGTGATGAGGTAGTATCAGATAAGGTCAAGACTGTTTATGAAAGGGAATGCAGCTGGATGAAAACCCCTCCGGCTGACTTCCCTTATTATTTTGACGAAGAAAGAGGGCAGCGCCATATTGACTTCATTGAAAAATTCTGTAGGCAGTCAAAGGGACGCTGGGGCGGCATGCTCATGCAGTTGGAGCCATTCCAGAAAGCAAAATTGCAGTTATGCTTTGGCTGGCTGGAAAAAGGGACGAATCTGCGGCGCTTTAGGGAAGTGGTGGATATCCGCGGACGTAAATGCGGAAAATCAACAGAGACGGCTGCTGTCGAATGGGATATGGCGGTCAATGACGGGGAATCCGGCGCAGAGATATACTGTACGGCTAACAAGAAGGAGCAGGCAAACATTATATTTACCGAATGCGCAAACATGCGCCAACAGTCAAATGAACTGGCAGCAATATCTAAAAAGCGCCAGTCGGATATTTATATACCTTTTTCCATGTCCTACATAAAATCGCTTGCTGCGGATACTTCCACGATGGACGGTCTCAACACACATTTTTTTTCCCTTGATGAGTGGCATGAGCAGCGGAACTCAAAATTGTATGATGTTATGATACAGTCCCAGTCCACAAGGGATCAGCCGCTTGCATGGCTTGTCAGTACAAATGGATTTGTCAGGGAGGGGTTTTTTGATGATAAATACGATGAGGCGGCAAATGTGGCAATGTGGAATCCCGGATTTGAAGATTACACCATGCTGCCGCTTATCTACGAACTCAATGAAAGGGAGAACTGGATGGAGCCCGAACACTGGGCGGAAGCCAATCCAGGACTGGGTAGAATTAAGAAGATTGAAACGCTGGCGGAATATGTAGCAAAAGCGAAGAGAAACCCTTCCTTTCTCCCCACAGTGCTGACAAAGGACTTTAATATCAAAGAAAATTCGGCAGAGGGGTGGCTTGGAGCTGACGCTATTATCAATACAACCGTGGTGTCAATGGATTTTTTGAAAAATTCATACGCGGTGGGTGGCTGCGACCTGTCCAGCACGACCGACCTGACTTGCGCCACATTGTTAATCAGAAAACCGGAAGACAACCGGTTTTTTGTATTGCAGAAATATTTCCTGCCAAAGTCAAAAGTAAGCGCTGTTGACATAAAGGATAAACGGGAAGCCCCGTACAGAAGGTGGGAAAAAGAGGAATGGCTGTCTGTCAGTGACGGCGCAACAGTTGATTTCCATGCGGTGACGGAGTGGTTTGCGGGCATGGTGCGCCAGTATAATATCCGCCCGCTGTGGATTGGATATGACGCGGCACTGTCCGGTTACTGGAAGGAAGAAATGGAGGCATATGGGTTTGACATGGAAAAAATCAGACAGGGCCCTTTTACTTGGACCTATCCTTTCAAGGAGCTGGGTGGATTGTTTGAGGAACACAGGATTTGTTACCAGAATAATCCGATACTCCGGTGGTGTCTTATGAATACGGCAAAGAAATCCACCAACAAGGACGGGATAGAAAGCATACAGCCGGTAAAAATCAACACATACCGGAGGATAGACGGGACAGTATCACTGTTAAATGCATACACCTGCCTCAAGAACCATGAAGAGGAATATATTCGCTACATAAAGTAAGGAGCCGGAAATGGGTATTTTCAATAATTTATTTAAAAAAGTAAAAACAGTATTTGCAAACAGTTATTTCGGGTATCAGGCAAGAAGTTCCTCGTGGACTGCTGACGCATGGGAACATGATATTGTCCGTGGAATTGTGGACTGTATTGCCACACATGCAGCAAAGGGCATGCTGCAGCATGTAATAGTGGGAAAAGACGGGCGTATCAGTGAGACAAAGCGGGATAGCAGGATAGTCCGGCTGTTGAATGAAAAGCCTAATGACATTATGTCCGGATTTGAACTTAAATACCGCTTTTTTGCCCAGCTTGAAACGCAGACAACAGCCGTTTTATATATAGAGTTTGAAAACGGGGAAGCGAAAGCGATATATCCGGTGGACTACAAGATGTTTGAGTTTCGCGAAGTGCAGGGCGGGGGCTGGGCAATCCTTTTTACGGATTATGAGGGTGTAGAGCAGGTGCTGCCGCTGGAGTGCTGCGTGGTGGTAAGGAAGTTTTATAATTACCGGCAGGCAGCAGGTGACGGAAACAGGCCAATCTATAATGTTCTGACCATGGCAAAGGCATCTGATGAGGGATTTGTACAGGCGCTTACAGTATCCAATAAGGTACGCGGTCTGATAAAGCAGAAAAAGGCAATGCTTGACCCCGAAGACGTTAAAAAGAGCCAGGAGGATTTTGCAAGGCGGTTTGAGGATGCCGCAAGCAAGGGCGGTATTGTCGGTATAGATTCCATGGAAGAGTATGTTCCGCTGAATGTAAATACTTATGCCGCAAATGCGGCGCAGACAAAGGAAATTGCAGGGCGGTTTTATAGTTATTTCCGCACGCCGGAAGAGGTTGTGCAGAGCAGGTATACAGAGCAGACGGGACTTGCATGGTATGAGGCAGTAATAGAGCCGCTGTGGGAACAGCTTGCCGAAGCGTTGTCCAATGTGTATTTTTCATCAAGAGAAAAGGGTTGTGGAAATAAACTGGTTATTTCCGGCGGCGTGTTGATGGGTACGAGCTATCAGACAAGGGTAAACATTATAAATACAACGAAAGAGCTTGGAATGCTCACAATCAACGAGCAGCGCGAGCTTTTAGGGTATGCCCCCATAGAGGGCGGGGATATCCGCCAGGTATCGCTGAACTTTATAAATGCAGACAAACAGGATACATACCAGACAGGAAAGGAGAAAGAGGAGAAAAATGGAAAAACCGGAGAAAACGGGGAATGACAGCAGGCAGTTGAGAAAGGGCGCAATGGCAAGGAGTTTTCAGATGCATGTGCGGGAAGCCGGAACGGAAGGCAGTGAAGGGGAAATGTGGGTGGAAGGGTATGCCGCAACCTTTGATTCCGAAACAGTCCTGTTTGAATTGGACGGGATTGAATACAAAGAAATGATATGCGAAGGCGCCTTTGATGGCTGCAAAATGGAAGATGTTATTTTTAATTACAACCATGGCGGCAAGGTTATGGCGAGGACCCGCAACGGTACCCTGCAACTAAGCATAGATGACAAGGGACTGCATATCAGGGCGCGCCTTGATGGGACGGAAGAGGGCCGCAGGCTGTATGAGGAAATCAAAGGCGGATATATTGACCGGATGAGCTTTGCATTTACTATACGGGAAGAAAGCTACGATAAAGATTCCCATTTGTGGAAGATACATGCAGTTAAGCGTTTGTATGACGTCAGTGCGGTGGATATTCCCGCTTATGATGATACATCAATTGAGGCAAGGAAGGACTTTATTCTGGAGGCGGAAGCTCAGGAGAAAAGAGAACGTAAAGCGGAGGCTGAACTCCGGAAGCGGAAATTGGTGGCAGCTATAAAATTATCAATCTAACAGGAGGAAAGAAAATGTTAAAAAGATTACAGGAAATCGAGGCAAGAAAGAAGGAACTGCTGACAGAACTTGAAGGTGATGTCACAGAAGAGCGTATGGCGCAGATTGAGGCAGAACAGTCAGCTTTGGCGCAGGAGGAAAAAACACTGCGTAAAAAACTGGACATACGGGAAAGACTGGGGAACCGTACAGAATCACCGGAAGCAGGTGACGCGGACAGCGCGGAAACGCGTGCAAGACAGTTTGTGGAAACGAGGAGTACCACCATTTCTTCCGGCATGATTGCCGTGCCGTCAAACACGCAGAATGAAGTAAACCCCACATTGGAATCGGGCAGAAGCATACTGGATATGGTGCGCGTGGAGGACTGCCTTGGCATGGGAAGCAATATTGTGCCGTATGAAAAACATGGCATGGCAGCAGATACCAGCAAAGAGGGCGAATCAAAGTCAAGTGATTTTGTCACGGACTATGCGGAAATTAAGCCGGTAACAGTAACCGTTTATACGGAAGTATCCAGAGAAACAAGGAAACTTACGCCCGTGAAATATATGGAGGCGGTGCAGCGTGCAGCTACTGCAGCATTACGGAAAAAAGTAGCAGCGCTGGTTGTGTCATCTGATGCAGAAGAAAACACAGTATTTTTTGGAATCAACAAGGCAAAGGCATGCAAAGATTCCATAAAGGAAATTGACAGCATTGACGCAACAACGCTGCGTGATATCATACTTTCCTTTGGCGGTGATGAGGATGTGGCAGGCGCGGCCGTGTTGCTGCTGACAAAGAAAGACCTGCAGGCTTTTGGCGCTATAAGGGGCGAAAAAGAAAAGAAACCGGTATATGAAATTATTCCAGACACACAGAATCCGAACAGCGGCGTCATCAAAGATGGGGGTCTGTCCTGCCGGTATTCTTTAAATTCCAGACTTACTGCGCTGAGTGACGCAACAGCAGAAAGCGATGTCATGTATTATGGCAAGCCGATGGCTTATGAGGTAGATATATTTTCGGACTATACAATTACCGTTTCAGAGGAGGCAGCGCTTAAAAACAGAATGATTGCTGTACTTGGAGAGGTTATGGTGGGTGGCAATGTTACAACCTATAACGGATTCCTTAAAATCAGAAAAAAAGGAACTGCTCAGGCAGCAGCGCAGCAGGAGTCTCCAAAAACAAATGAGGGTTAATTTATGCTGAGGGATACGGTAAAAACGGCGCTCAGGCTTGGCGCGGCGGCGGGGGAGGCGCTTTCCCCTGAAATAGACCGGAATATTAAGGCAGCCCGTGCGGAGCTAATCCGCACGGGTGTGCCAGAACAAGCAGCAGAATCGGGACAGGCACTCATAGAAGATGCAATCGTTACATTCTGCCTTATGAAACTCGGAAACCAGAACCTATATGAACGATACAGGGAAGCATGGGAGTATCAGATAGATTGTATCCGCAAGTCAGATATGGGGAGAATCAATGTACAATGAAGTGATATGGTTTAGCACGTACAAGCGGACGGATAAAATGGATAACAACGGCGACCCTGTGCTTGAAGAGGAGAAAACTTCCTTGATTTTTGCGCGAATCCGCTCCATCGGGCAGTCGGAATTTTATCAGGCGCAGACAAACGGGTTTAAGCCGGAGATTAAATTTATTATACCGGATCATCTGGACTATGGCGGGCAGGAGTACCTGATTCATGGGGGTGTTCGGTATAAAATACTCAGGACATTCCGCAATGAGCAGAATGAGTTGGAAATAACATGTTACGGAGGTGTAAGAGATGTCAGTGCCGCCATCAGTGACTAAAATCAATAAAGACGGTGTGGAATTTGTTTCCAGTGTGGACAGGGCGAGCTATACCATGAAAGAACTGTGCAGGGCAGCGTTAAGGGACGTGGGAAAGTTTGTGTGCAAAAAATTCCGGACAGCGTACTATAACGCTTTTAGGAAGCAGAGAGGGAGAGTCGGCAGGTTTACGCAGTACTGGGTAAAACATAAATATGAAGACTATCCTAATCTGCAGGTAGGCGTAAGACCAAATGCGTTTTATGGCGGGTTTCAGGAGCTTGGCAGCAGTAAAACGCCACGAATGGGGCTGCTGCAAAAGGCTGTTTCCGATAACACCACGGAAATCATAAAAATAGAAAGCCAATACCTTTCTGCGCTGGAAGATGAAGCTGAAGCCCTTTCCCTGATAAGCGAAGAGGATTATGAAGGAGATGGAGGAGAATGAGCCAAAGCCTAAAACAAGTGCTTGAAGAGCTGACAGGGGCATATTACGAAGAAGCACCGAAGGACACAGCGTATCCATATGCGGTTTTTTCCATGAGGCGCATATCAGAAGCCGATGGCAGACAGTCTTACAGCCTTGAAATCAATGTATGGGACCAGCACGCATATTATTCCCGTGCGGAAAACATGATGGACGCACTGGAAAAGAAACTGCACCGGACCAATCATTTGACAGGTGAATATCTTATCCGCATATTTAAGGGAGCAAGACAAAACGTGCCGGACCCGGACAAGAGTATCAAACGGATAAGGGAACAATTTGAATTATATGTCTATGAAAGAGAGGATTGACAAGTGAAAAAGAAAAAAGTTTTTTCTGGATTTACCAGAACGACACCAGAGCATCTGCTTTTAGACGCAGGTGCTTTTTTTAAAAACTTTATTTATGAGCCTGGCGGAACGGGGAATGATACCTATGATTCAGCCGTTTCTGCAGGCAAATTGATTGGAGCCACAAAAGGCGGCGGTGAGTTTTCTGCGGTACCTGCAGTCAGACAGATTGAGGTTGACGGCGTAAAGGGAAGGGCAAAGGGACTTGAAGTAATTGATTCATGGGACGTTTACCTAAAAGCAACTGTTCTGGAAGCCACATCGGAATCCATCAAAGCGGCCCTCTGCGCTTCCACGGTGGACACAGAATTGGATGCGGAATACGACATAATTGAGGGAAATTCCTCAATTGATCTGGAAGATTATGTTGATAATGTTACGTGGATAGGAAAGCTTAGTGGTTCTGACAGCCCTGTTATCATACAGGTTTACAATGCATTAAATACGGACGGGCTAAAACTGACGGTACAAGATAAAGCGGAGGCGACTATCCCAATGACTTTTTACGGGCACTATTCACAGGAAGAGCTTGACGCGCCGCCGTTTAAGGTTTTTTATCCCAAAAAGAAGACAGCAGGAATTATAGAGAGTGCAACAGAAGGAGGTAAGGTCAATGAGGAAAATTAACACGGGAGATATATTTAAACTGGCAAGAATTGTAACAGGAACGAATATGACGAAAATCATAACAGAGGCATATCAGCAAGGGAAAAAGGAAGGTGCAGATGCAGAGACGATAGGGATAAATACAGCCATGGAACTTATGGTTTCCTGTAGTAGTAATCAAACAGAAGGCATGTTTTATTCCCTTTTGGCCGGAATATGTGAAAAAGAACCCTGCGACATTGAGACGCAGCCTTTTGAACAGACGGTAAATGACATAAAACAGATTGTGAAAGAAAATGACATCATGAATTTTTTTACGCAGGCGTCCAGATTAGCCAAAGCTATCAAAAAATAACAGATTTGGTTTTTAGGCGGTATGGAGGAAATGTGAAAGACATTTTTTCCATGCCGTTTTTTGATGGTTATGAATTGATAAGCTACGCGCTGGATGCAGAACTGGAAGAAAAACTCTTCGTGCGATGGGTGGCCGGATATCAGTTTGCTATGGAGTTTAAGGAATTTAAGAGACAAGCGGGTGGGAACACCGGCATGGTCAATGTGGCAAAAGCAGATAACAGGACGGCGGGAGAGATTCTTAACACGGTAAAGGAAATAATCGGGTGAGATTATGGAAATTTTTAAGTTGTTTGGCTCCATTTTTGTAAAAACAGATGACGCGGATAAAAGCATACAGAAAACTGAGAAAAGTGCGGAGAGTTTAGCTGCAAAGTTCGGAAATGGGATAAAGACAGCGGCAAAGTGGGGCGCTGCGATTGCGACGGGAGCAACCGTAGCAGGAACGGCAATATTCGGTCTTGCAACCAGTGCAGCAGGGACAGCAGATGAAATAGATAAAATGTCCCAGAAAATAGGGATATCAACAGAGGCATATCAGGAATGGTCTTATGTCATGGGACAGAATGGCATGGACGTAGACAAATTAGCCACAGGCATGAAAACATTGGTGTCCCAGATGGACAAGGCCGCGAATGGAACGGCTTCTGCGCAAGAAAATTTTGATAAATTAGGAGTATCCATTTATAACGCAGATGGAAGCCTGAAAGATCAAGAGACTTTGCTGAATGAAGTCATGCATGCATTGGCAGACATGGAAAATGGTACTGAAAAAGCACAAATAGCAACTGAGCTTTTTGGAAAAGCCGGAATTGAAATGATGCCGATGCTGAATCAGGGCGCGGATGCAATGGACGAACTGACGCAGCGTGCACATGATTTAGGGCTTGTGATGTCAGAAGATGCAGTAAGTGCTGGCGTAAAATTAGGTGACACCATAGACGACATTAAAAAATCATTTTCCATGATAGGCACTAATCTTGGTAGCGCGGTTATACCAATTATACAGCAGTTTGCAGATATCATCATAGATAATATGCCAATGATACAGCAGACAATAGGTACGCTGGCTCCAATATTGGCAAATGTCGCGGGGAGTATACTTCCGGTAATCGCGCAATTGGCGCAGACTTTACTTCCTGTCATCGTCGAGCTGATTAACCAATTATTACCGGTATTTGCACAGATAACCGAGGCGATACTCCCTGTGTTTACGGAATTATTAGGCATGTTGCTTCCGCCGCTGATACAGATAACACAGTCCCTTATGCCGCTGCTTGTAACAGTCCTTAACGCAGTTGCGCCGCTGCTTGGCCTGCTGATGGAACTGCTTGCCCCCATTATACAGCTTTTTGTTGATTTATTAGTCCCGATTGTGGACATCATTTCGCGGGCGCTGCAGCCACTCATAGAAATCATATCCGTGCTGATAAGCGCCGGACTGCAGCCGCTGGTAGATGCCGTGAAAGTAGTCGGAGAAGTGTTCAGCGCTGTCCTGTCGGGGATATTTGAGTTTGCAGGTCCCATCATAGACAATATCATAGGCGTCTTTCAGGGCATTACCACATTCCTGAAGGGTGTTTTTTCAGGCGATTTTAAGATGGCTTTTCAGGGGATAGTGGACACGGTTTCCAATATATTCGGCGGCATTATAAACATAGTTAAAATGCCAATCAACGCCATTATTGACCTGATAAACGGTTTTATCGCAGGACTTAATAAGATTAAGATACCGGACTGGGTACCAGGTGTAGGCGGCATGGGTATTAATATCAAGCCGATTCCCAGACTATACACAGGCGGACTTGTCGGCGCGGGACAGTTGATATCCACAAATGAGCATGAGCCGGAAATTATTGGTAATTATGGAAATAAAACGCTTGTCATGAATAATGCGCAGATTATCGATACCATGGTCGGGGCAATTTCTGCTACCATGGAGTCTTTCATTGAAAGAATCACGTCTCTTATGGGAAATAATGCGGCGGCAGCAGGCGACATTATTATCCCTATTTATTTAGGCAATGAAATACTTGAGGATATCATCGTGGATGCAAAGGAACGGATTGTGAGAAGGTCAGGAGGACGCGCAAATGCATAACCTGCTTGTTATTAACGGGACTGAGTTTCCCACGCCGGAAGGGAGCTTTGATGTAAAATACAAGGACACAACCAATGAATATAACGGAGAAAACGGAAAAAAGACAATAGAAATCATTAGAAGGGACGTATGTAGCATATCAGTCACTTACAATGGACTGGAAGAGGACAGGGCAAACACACTACATAATGCCCTGTCCACAGTCAATGAAGTCACGTTTCGTAAAAAAGGTATCATGGTAACAGTGGAAATGAAACTGTCTGATGTGAGCGTTCCAAAGAAGTATTATAAAAACGGGCTGTCTGTGTGGGGCATGTCTTTTAGTCTGGAAGAATTGTAGGAGGTAATATGCAGGCACAGTCAAACGCGTACAGGGAAGCACTGTATGAATCCTATGTTGTACAGAGCACCATTACAGGAAACATAACAGCGCCAACGGGTGAAATATATGACTTAACTGATAATGATATTATTCCTGGCTCCCTGAACAAAAATAATAAATGCGTCAACGGCAGCAGTTTTGAGCTGGGTTCCGTGTTTCAGGGGGAGCTTAACGTGACGCTGCGGAAAACACTGGATAGGTACCGGATTAACGGCGGCAGCATTACCTTCACGGAACGCAGATATCTAAAGGACGGGACGGAAGAGGACGTAAAAATCGGTAAATTTTATATTGCATCTGCTGACAGAAAAGGAAAACTGACAACGATAAAAGCAGTCGACCGGATGGATTTACTGGAAATAGATGTATCGGATAACATGGTCGGTACGCCCTATGAACTGCTTTTAATGCTTTCCGAAAAGTGCGGCGTGGAGCTGGCACAGACAGAAGAGGAGATTATGAAACTGCCGAACGGGGCTGAAATGTTTTCTGTTTATGTGGACACAACGGGTACATACCGTGATATGGCTGCCTATCTTGGCATGGTGACAGGCACCTTTGTCACGATAAACGTGGACGATAAGCTGGAACTTAGGCAATATGCCATCGCGGACTGTCTGGAAGTACCCTCCGGAAAAAGAAGCAGCGGAAGCACGGTAATAGCGGATTATGTGACCTATTACAGAGGTGTCACGGCGAGGTTTATTGCAGAAAACAATTATGCCGCGTATACCTATGAGGATAACACCATCACAGGCGGTTTAATGCTTGATTTGGGCGATATCCCGATAGTGAGAGGGCTGCCACAGAGGAAACATGCCATACTGGAATCTTTGTTTTCCGTGATAAGGCAGATAGTATATATCCCTGCCGAGTTTACGCTGGTGACAAGTGACGCAGCGCTGGAACTGGGTGACAGGATTGGAATAGACGGGGAAAATGCAAGCACATATGTCACAAGCTATAGCTGGATATACCATGGGTCAGAAAAAATAAAAGGTGTCGGTGATAACCCGAGACTTAAGGCGGCAGGTGATAAAAACACAAAACGTCTGGCAAACATGGAAGAGGAGATAAAGGCAAAAGACATTGTTGTCCATTCCTATACCAATGCCTCCGCCCTCACCATAGGAGCGGAAGAGCAGACCATCATCACCTTTAACTTTGCCACCATAGCAGACACGCACCCTGTATTCCTTGCCACCGTGCCCCTTTCCATGGACAGGGACGGGAACCTGGTGCTGCGGTATTACCTTGACGGCGTTTTTGGGGACGTGCTCAGGAAGTACCTGCAGCGGGGAGAGCATTTTGTGACCCTGGGCAGCCATTTTACCGTGGAAAAAGACAAAAGGGTCATGCTGCAGGTCACGGCCGCCACGGAATACCATGACAGCGACACAAGGCGGCAGGCAGCCGCCCTGAAGGCGCTGGAAAACTTTGCGGGGACAGGGGAATATGTCCCCGTTTCCGCCGATAAAAGCATTCCGGCAGCAGGGATTGCCCGCGGGACCATACGGGCGGTGCTCTATGCCCAGGGCATGGCGGGCGCGGCGTCATGGGACGGCACCATAACGGTGTCGGAAGCCATTGCAGAAATGGGGCTTCCCATGCTTCCCCCGGCAGGCACGGCGGCAGTGCCCAGCGTGGCGCATGTGCCGCTGAAACGGCAGGGCATAAGCGCGCCCGTGCCGGAAATGGGGCTTAAGGGGCTTTCCCTGCCTGGCATATCCGCAGGGGTATCCTGCACCACGGAAACCGGATAAAAACATGGTAAAAACCGGATAAAAAAGAAAAAAGGAGGACAAGACATTGCTGAAAGGAAGCGCGGAAATAGAACTGCGTGACGAAAGGACGGGGGAAACAACATATGTGAAGCATGAGAACATGCTCACGGACGGGCTGTCCATTGCACTCACGCCCCAGACAGGGCGGTACACCTACCCCACAGGGTACCAGGGCGGGAGCGGCGCGCCGGAGACGGACGAACAGAAGATGAATCACAACCGCTCCGTCATGGACCACCTGCTTGGCGGGGTGTTCCTGTTCGGGGAAACCCTGCAGGAAAGCGCGGGGAACCTGGAAATGCCGCTGGGAGCCCTTATCGGGAAGGGAGCGCACAATGCATACTCCGGCGTGGACACGAAACGGGGGAGCTACAACGGGAAGGAGAGCGGGCTGCAGCCGGACGGCTCCTACCGGCACGTGTGGGACTTTGCCACATCACAGGCAAACGGCACCATACGCGCCCTTGCCCTTACCACCCACGCAGGGGGAATCGAGGGGGACGGCACGCGGGAATGGAACTCGGCGCAGACGGCGGAAAGCGCGCCCCTCTACCACATGCTGAACGCAGGGAGCAGCAGTTACGGCGCATACCTGAAATATCCGGCCGGCATGTCGGGGAGCTGTTTCCTTTTTGCGTCCTTCCAGAAAAACCGCATATACGCCGTAAAGGACCGTTACGAGATTACCTACAACACCAGCGGGGACAATCCTGACAGGTATTTCCAGAACAGCAGGAAGCTCCATGTCATGGAGTACGGCTTTCCGCTGTCTGGGATATCCCCCTTTTATGACGGCTACAACCTTTACAGGGTGCAGGAGCATGAAATTGAAGTGCCGGAGGAATACGTTTCCCACTTTACGTCCGTACAGGGAAACCTGTACACCTGCGTGGGCGGCAGCCATGTATACCTGTACAGGAACGGAATGAGCTACCGGAAAGGGGAGGAGATAAAAATACTGAGGCTTGCAAAAGACACCCTGGAGGCAGACGTGGTTTCCTTCCCGAACGTGACCGGCACAAGCCTGACTTTTTCAGGCGGCATGAACTATATTCCGGCAAACCTGTGGCTGACGGACACCCATGCCTACATAACGGCAGTGGAAACGGAGGACAATGTTTACCACAGCTATGTGTACAGGATAAGCCTTTCGGACGGCACGGACGCGGCGAGGGCGGAGCTCAGGGACAGGGACGGTAACAGCATAAACGGTACTTTCGTGTTCTGCGGCTGCAGGGGCAGGCACATCATCATGGGGCTGCGGTACAGCAACAGCTACAGCAGTTCTTCCTATTACCCCATGCTCCTTGACCCTTCAACGCTTGAAGCGGTGTACCTTAATGCAGCTATCATAAATTCAAGCACCAATGCTGTATTCCATTATGAAAAGCTTACGGAAGGGCTGTACCTCAGCGTGAGCTCGCAGACAGGCGGGAATTTTAACTTTATCCCTGCCCTTGACCCCTGCATGCTGATGACGGTCAACAACCTGTCCGCACCGGTGGAAAAGACTGCGGCGCAGAGCATGAAGGTGACATACACCATAACGGAAACATAAGGCAGTAAGGGAGCCGCAGGCATGGACGCCGCGCGGCTCCCTTTTTGTAGACAAAACAAAGAAAGAGAGGACAACAGAATGGAAAAAATGAAAATGGCGGTAATTGCGGCGCTGTCGGCGCTCATGGCATGGATGGGGGTGCTGGCCGTGCCGGTACTCCTGCTGGTAGGCTGCAACCTGATTGACTACGTGACGGGGCGTCTGGCCGCAAAGTACCGGACACAGGAAATCACAAGCTACAAGGGACTTAAAGGAATCATCAAAAAAGTGTGCATGTGGCTGCTCATCGTGGTGGGCGCGGTGGTGGACGTCCTGATAAACTACGCGCTGGAAAACATCGGGGCGGGCTTTGAACTGCCCTTTATCGTGGCTGTCGTGGTGGCGGTATGGCTGCTGGTGAATGAGATTATCAGCATACTGGAAAACGTGATGGACATCGGCGTAACCATACCGCCCTTCCTCCTGCCGCTGGTAAAGAACATCAAAAGGCAGATAGAGGACACGGCGGCGCCCGCGGCGGAAGGGCAGGAAGCAGAAACAGGGGAAAACGGAATGCAGGAGGATACAGATGATTAAACCGGCAGACTATAAGCAGACAGACGGAAAATGGGGGAATCTCAAGTATGCCGTCCAGGGCGAGGCAAGCACCATAAAGAGCGCAGGCTGCGGCCCCACGGCGATGGCAGACGTGCTGTCCGCCATCGAAAGCACGTACACAGACCCTGTTACCTGCGCGGCGTGGGCGCTGCAGCACGGGTACAAGGCAAAGGGCGGCGGCAGCTATTACACCTATCCGGCAGCGCAGGGGGCGGAGTACGGCGTCACGGTGCGCCGCCTTAATGTGGCAAACATATACGGCAGTGCAGGCTCCGGCGTCCATGCGGAGGCACTTGCGGCACTGCAGGCCGGAAACTGGCTTATCGCCTGCATGGGAAAAGGGCTGTGGACAAGCGCGGGACATTACATCGTGGCATACGGGTATAAAGGCGGCATGGTGTACATCAATGACCCCGCCAGCAGCAGCGCGGCAAGGGCATGCAGTAAATGGGAGCTGTTTAGGGCGCAGGTAAAATATTACTGGGTCGTGGAAGTGCCGGAAAACATAAAGGCGGGCTATATAAATACGAGCGGTGATTACCGCCTGCAGGACTTTGTGCGGGAAGTGCAGATGTGCACAGGAGCGAAAATTGATGGAAAGGCAGGAACGGAAACCCTGTCAAAAAGCGTAACGGTGAGCCGCGGAAAGAACAGCCGCCATCACGTTGTACTGCCTCTGCAGAAAAGGCTCCGGTATCATGGATTTTATGAGGGCGGGCTGGACGGTATAGCAGGCCCCCAGTTTGAATCTGCCGTGAACCGGTACCAGACGCAGGTGCTGGGGTATGGAAAGGCGGACGGGGAGGTAACGGCCGGAAGGACGATGTGGCGGTCCCTGTTAGGATTATAACTGCCACAGCATTTCTGGGAAATTATTCCAGAACTGTAGTAAAAACGACTTATCTGTAGAATACATGTTAAAATCCGGCTGTAAGCAATATTTAGGCAAAGGAGGACATGCAATGGACAACAGAAAGTACCTGCGCAGACTGAAAGAGCTGCGCGAAGACCATGACTACGGACAGAAACAGGTGGCGGCGGTTCTGCAGATTGACCAGAGGGTATACTCAAGGTATGAGACAGGGAGGAATGTGCTGCCCGTGGCAATGGTTTACGGGCTGTGTGAGCTTTACGGGGTATCGTCGGATTACCTGTTGGGGATAAGTGACAGAAAGTAAAAATATTAAAGAGACAGCGCTTTGCCAAAATGGATAATGCACTGTCTTTTTTTATGCAAAAAAGTGGTAGTTTATGGAGGAGTATTTTAAAATTGCGCTATATCGAAAGATGTGTTATCATACCCTAAGTAGTCAAATGGTAGTCAAAAATTTAAGAGATTCCTATAAAATTACTGGTCTTGGCATGAACGAAAATGACTTTTAATCAGGTTGTCGGGGGTTCGAATCCCCCGTGCTTCATTAAGATGCCGGTACTGAGGCGTGATCGTATATTTGGGAGACCGAAAGGTCTTTTTTTGTTTCTAAAAATAGAGAATACTAGTACCTTTTTCATTATAATACTATTTTTTTGAGAAGATTAATGATATAATAAATGATAAATTGGCTCGTCAGGATATAATAGGATTTGAAGATGGAAGAAGAAATGACAAGGCTTACCAAAGACGAAGTTGAAAAAGATATAAAGACTGCGGAAGAAGTAGAAAGACTAGAAGGGGAAACACAAAAAGCAGAGAGGGAAGAATTAAAATATCAGGAATCTGAGAAAGCAAAACAAGAAGCAGAGCTAAAAGCGCCGGAACCAGAAAAAGTAGAATTAGAAAATGAGGAAGCAAAAGAGCTAGAACTAGAAAAAACAGAAGCGGAAAAAGAAGCCTCCCAAGCGTCTGAACTAGAAAAAGTAGAAACAGAAGAGGAAGCACGGAAAGAGTCAGAACTAGAAAAAACAGAAGCGGAAAAAGAAACTTCTCAAGTGTCTGAATTAGAAAAAGTAGAAACAGAAGAGGAAGCCTCAAAAGAGTCGAAACCTAAGAAAGCAAAAATAAAACCAGAAAAGAAAGAAACAGCCAGCAATACAGGATCGGATGAAGAAGGTGTTATTAAAAAATCCCATAGAAAGGCGAGAATAGCTGCCAGTGCCTTTGCTATAATTGTTTTAATCGCACTGGGGTATATATATGGCAGGGGTGTTTATTATTATAAAAGAAATTTTTTCCCACAATACAAAGTTAATAGTATAAGCTGCGGCAATTTAACATTGCAAGAGGCGACAGATAAAATACAACAGTGGTATAGAGACAATTATAGTCTGAGACTGGTTGATAGAAATGGCGAAGAGATGGCAGTAGTTTTGCCGGCAGACATACAAATGGTATTTCCCATAGAGAAAGAAATGTCGCAAATTTTGGAAGAGCAAAATGCGTATAAGTGGTTTCTTTATATTTTTTCGAAGGAGGACTTTAGCAGAGAGATTGTTTTGGTGCCGGAATATGATATAGAGGCGTTAGAAAGCCTGCTGGTGCAAAAAGGATTGTTTGATGTATCCTGCAGAGAAGAGCCGCAGGATGCATATATTGGGGAATATCAAGAAGAATTGAAGCAATTTGAGATTGTTCCCGATAAGGAAGGCACAATATTAGAGCAGGAAAGAACGGTGACGTGCGCGGCACAAGCCCTGACAGAGTTACAGGATTCCTTGAATCTGTACGAGACGGGCTGTTTTAAGGTAGCGGAAATCACTGCAGACAACAAACAGCTCAAAGAGCGGCTTGAGAATTTGAATAAAGTGGTGGGCGCCTGTATTATTTATGATTGGAACGGCACACAGGAAGTGGTAGACGGGGAACTGATTCATCAGTGGCTTGTGTTTGATGGGGAAGATATTACACTTGATGAAGAAGAGATTGCGGCATATGTTGCGCAGAAAGCAAAGGAGTATGATACGTATGGAAAGAAAAGGAAATTTGTCACAACTTCTGGTTTGACGCTAACGCTTCCCAGTGGCGCATATGGATGGAAAACAGACAAAAATGCGGAAACGGAAGCCTTGATAAAATTAATTCTGGAAGGAGCTGTTACAGAAAGAGAGCCTATATATATTTGTCGGGGTTGGGCAAAGGGCGCTGATGATATTGGTGATTCTTATGTGGAGATTAATTTGACGGATCAGCATTTATACTTGTATGTAGATGGGGAATTGATTTTGGAGACAGATTTTGTATCAGGGAATGTTGCCAATGGCAATTCTACGCCTGCCGGTGTGTTTGGATTGACTTACAAGACTAGGAATGCGGTGCTTCGGGGACCTGACTATGAGACGCCGGTTAATTACTGGATGCCCTTTAACGGGAATATAGGTATGCATGATGCGACGTGGAGAAGAAGTTTTGGGGGTGATATTTATCTTACCAATGGTTCCCATGGCTGCATCAATCTTCCATTGAAAATGGCGAAGAGCATATATGGCTATATTTCGGCAGGTTTTCCCGTGATTTGTTACTATTATTGACGGCAAAGTACAAGACTGTGAGGAGATTTCGTGTGAAAGATATGCTTGATAGTTTTGTTTTTCGCATGTAAATTTGTGCCGCAGCAGCACAGGAATGGCAGAGGAAAATTTCATATTTGACTCGCATCTGTAGACAAAACGCTCCGGCAGGGAGGAATTTTTATGAAAGGTGAAAAATTTCGAAATTATAAACAAGCGGAAAAGTGGATAAAAAAATACAGGACACAGCACAGACTGCATCGGCAGATAAAGCGCAATGCGGCGGATATTTTAAATTCTCCTAATTTTAACAGGACTAAGACATTTATCCAGCATGGAAATATGACTGTAAACAGTCATTGCATGGATGTGGCAAAATACAGTCTTGCCATTAGCGAAAAGCTGGAAAAGCTGGGACTTAGGTGTAAAAAAGATGAATTGGTGAGAGGCGCGCTTCTGCACGACTATTTTTTATATGACTGGCATAATTCCGGTAAACAGGGCAGACTGCATGGCTTTTACCATCCGGGCATTGCGCTTCACAACGCGATGAAAGAGTATAAGCTCACGACAAGGGAAAGGGATATTATTAAGAAACATATGTGGCCCTTGACAGTAGTGCCTCCTATGTGCAGGGAAGCGTGGATTGTGACAATAGCGGACAAATGGTGCTCCCTGTTGGAAACCTTTCACGTACACAAGGGACACGGGGCAAGGCGGACAGGAGCGGAAGTCTGAGTATGGGTAAATTACAAAGGCGTCTGGAAGAGTATGCCAATTCTGACTATTATCCATACCATATGCCCGGACATAAGAGACGGCTGTTTGGAAAAACATTGGCGCCGATAGCGGCATGGGATATTACGGAGATAGATGATTTTGACAATCTGCATGATGCCAAAGGGGTTCTGCAGGAGGTGCAACTGCGGGCGGCAGAGGTATATGGCGCCGAAGAAAGCTTTTTTCTGATAAATGGAAGCACATCCGGTATTTTAAGCGCTTTATCGGCGGCGCTTCCTAAGGGTGGAAAACTGTTGATGGTGCGGGGCTGTCACAAATCTGCGTATCATGCGGCGTACCTAAGAGGTCTGGAAATAAAGTATCTATTTACGGGGATACATCCGGAGTTTGGCTGTATTTTGGCTGCGACTGCGGCACAAGTAAAACAGGCGCTTGCTGAAAATCAGGATATACAGGCAGTGTTAATTGTTTCGCCAACATATGAAGGATTGGTGGCAGAGACGGCAGAAATTGCAGAAGCAGCACATAGGCGGGGCATTCCTTTGATTGTGGATGAAGCGCATGGCGCCCATTTGGGTTTTCATACGGGTTGGCAGCAGAATGCTTCCCGTCAGGGAGCGGACTTGGTGGTGCAAAGTCTTCATAAAACGCTGCCTTCCATGACGCAGACAGCTATTTTACATGTAAACGGCAGCTTAATAGAGCGCAGGAAGCTAAGAAGATTTTTGGAAATCTATCAGTCAAGCAGCCCATCCTATATTTTTATGGCGGCGATGGAAGAAGCCATTGAGATAGCATCGGGGGCGGAATCTCTTTTTAGTACTTTTCAAAAAAACTGGAAGGAAATGATGGAAAAGCTGGGTGATTGTAAAGCGCTTCATTTTCTCAGGGAAAATAATATGGACGTCGGAAAGCTGGTAATAGCAGACCGTACCGGCAGTCTGTCAGGAATGCAGTTATATGACAAATTGCGGAATCAGTATCATTTGCAGTTGGAAATGGCAGCGGGGCGGTATGCGCTGGCAATGTTTACGATAGGCGACACAAAAGAAGGCTATGAGCGTCTGACAGAGGCGCTTTTAGAGATAGACAGGGACTGCGGTTTTGGCGGGGGCGGGCAGTACGCGGAGCGGCAGAACCGCAGGGAACAACAAAACTGTGGGGAACAGCAGAATTGTGAGGAGCGACAGAACCGCAGGAGGCAGGAAGAATGGATTTGTCCCAGACAATGTTATCCGCTCTATGAAGCATGGGACAGGAAGACGGAGAGAGTCCTGTTAGCAGAAGCGGCGGGCAGGACGGCAGGCGGCTTTATCGTGCCGTATCCGCCGGATATTCCGATTGTAGTACCGGGAGAAATGCTGACAGAAGAAATTTGCTATTATTTGCAGAGATGCATCAAAAACGGATTGACCGTACAGGGGATAGAAGAGCAGAATCATCAGCTTTATGTAGAAATAATAAAATAATGTGGAGGCAAACATGAGAAAGACAAAGATTATCTGTACAATAGGACCGGCATGTGACAGCGAGGAAAAGCTGAAAGAGTTAATGCTTGCCGGCATGAATGTGGCGCGTTTTAATTTTTCCCATGGAACGCACAAGGAACAGTTGGAAAAGTATAACAGGGTTTTAAAGGCAAGGAAAGAGCTCAATCTGCCGGTAGCCACGCTGTTAGACACCAAGGGACCCGAAATCAGGCTGCGTGACTTTGAGGGTGGAAAAGCGGCACTGGAAGCAGGAGAGCTTTTCACATTGACGACAGAGGAAGTGATGGGAACGGCGCAAAAAGCATCCATTACTTATAAAAATTTAAAAAATGACATTTCTGTCGGCACTACGATTTTAATTGACGACGGGCTGATTGAAATGGTGGCAGAGGAAATTACGGGAAATGATATTGTATGCCGAGTGATAAACGGTGGTTTTGTGTCTAATCATAAGGGCGTCAATGTGCCGGGAGCAGTACTGTCCATGCCTTATATCAGTCCCGTGGACATGGAAGATATTGTATTTGGCATTGAGCATGGTTTTGATTTTCTGGCTGCTTCATTTGCGCGCACAAAAGAAGATATATTAGAAGTAAGAAAGATTTTAAATGATTATGGAAGCCGTATGAAAATCATTGCAAAGATAGAAAATATGCAGGGCATTCATAATTTGGAAGAGATTATTGAGGTTTCTGACGGCATCATGGTAGCGCGCGGCGATATGGGCGTGGAGGTTGCCATGGAGGAAGTTCCCATTTTGCAGAAGAAAATGATTAAGATGGCGGTGGAAAAGGGAAAACATGTCATTACGGCAACACAGATGTTGGAGTCTATGATAAAGAATCCACGGCCGACGAGAGCGGAGGCGACAGATATTGCCAATGCCATTTATGACGGCACGACGGCGATTATGCTTTCCGGAGAGAGCGCGGCAGGTCTGTATCCGGTGGAAGCGGTAAGGACAATGGCGAAGATAGCGGAGCGTGCGGAACAGGATATCGATTATCGTTCACGGCTGCAGGATAATCAGTGTATGGATACAAAAACACCGGATATTACAACGGCTATTTCTTATGCAACCTGCAATGTGGCGATGAATTTGAATGCGGCGGCGATTATAACGGTGACAATGTCAGGTTTTACCGCTAATATGATTGCCCGTTACAAACCAGGCTGTCAGGTGATTGGCTGCACGGTGGACGAAAAGGTGTGCCGACAGCTTTACCTGCTCTGGGGTGTCAATCCGGTTATGATAAAAAAGGAAGAGACAACGGACGAGCTTTTTGAAGAGGCAGTATTTAAGAGTAAACAGGCGGGACTGATTAAGGCAGGGGATACGGTTGTGATTACGGCGGGCGTTCCTTTGGGAATTGCAGGCAATACCGATATGATTCATGTAGTCGAGGTAGCATAGTACAATGGGGAAGATAGTGTACCTGATGGGGAAGAGCTCCACAGGAAAAGATACCATTTACAAAAGACTTCTTGCAGAAAACTGCTTTGAACTGGTGAGAATGATTCCCTATACAACAAGGCCCATACGGATACGGGAAAGAAATGGCGAAGAATATTTCTTTACCGATGAAGAAGGTTTTGGAGCTTTGGAAGAGAGCGGAAAAGTTATTGAGCATCGGGAATACCGGACCTGCCATGGGTTGTGGCGCTATTTTACGGTGGATGACGGGCGTATAGATTTAACGGAGAAGAGCTATATCTGCATCGGGACGCTGGAATCCTATGAAAGCATTCGGGCATATTTTGGAGAAGAAAAGCTGGTGCCGGTGTTAATCGAGCTGGACGACGGGATCCGGCTGCAGCGCGCCCTTGACAGGGAGAAAAAGCAGCGGATGCCCAAATATGAGGAGATGTGCCGGCGTTTTCTGGCGGACAGCGAGGATTTTGCGGAGGATAAAATAAAACGGGCGGGTATTGAAAGACGCTTTCAAAATAAGAATCTGGAGCAATGCCTTGCGGAAATTAAAAAATATATTTCTGAAATGCTGTGATATGCCGATAAATAATAAAAGGAGGTAAGCGTATGGAAATTAAAGTTGGGCAAGTGCCGCAGCCGCAGCCGCTGCAGCAGGCGCCGGAAACAAAACCGACAGACGGCAGCTTCAAATTTACGCTTGCCAGTCATGTGGAGGAAGCGGAGCTGCAGGCGCGGCTGCAGGGACTTATGGAAGAGATTACGGCGCAGGGAGAACGGCTTTATAAACGTCGGGATGTGCGGGATATGAAACGATATCGCGGACTGATAAAGGAATTTTTAAACGAGGTAGTCAGCCGTTCCCATTCTTTTTCCCGGGAAAATTTTCTGGATAAGAGGGGGCGCCACAGAGTATATGGCATTATCCGCCTGATAGATGAAAATTTGGATGAGCTGGCACAGGAGCTGGTGAAGGATGAAAATGACAATATTGACATTTTAGGTAAAATCGGAGAAATCAAAGGATTGCTGCTGGACATATTTACGTAAGCATTTTATAATGCTTTTGAGATAAAAGGAGAAGCGGATGGCAGAATTTAGGGATATTATAGGTCAGGAGCAGATAAAGACGCATTTCCATAATGCAATTTCTACAGGAAAAATTTCCCACGCGTATATTATCAATGGCGAGCGGTTTTCGGGAAAGGAATTTATTGCCCGTATTTTTGCCATGACGCTCCAATGTGAGAAGGGTGGCACAGAGCCGTGTCAGCAGTGCCATTCCTGCAAACAGGCGCTTTCGAATAACCAGCCGGATATCATTTATGTAACGCATGAAAAGCCGGGTTCTATCGGCGTGGACGATATTCGGAAACAGGTTAACGGCGATATTGCCATAAAGCCGTATAATAGCCCATATAAAGTTTATATTGTGAACGAAGCGGAGAAAATGACGGTACAGGCACAGAACGCGTTATTAAAGACGCTGGAGGAGCCGCCCGCTTATGCGGTAATACTGCTTCTTACCACAAATGTCAATTCTTTACTACAGACAATTCTGAGCAGATGTGTTATCTTACATATGAAGCCGGTATCGGACGAGCTCATTAAAAAGTTTTTGATGGAGCAGATGCAGGTTCCGGATTATAAGGCGGATATTTGTGCCGCATTTGCAAGAGGGAATGTGGGAAAAGCAAAACATCTTGCCTCAAGCGAGGATTTTGAAAAGGTGAAGGAAGAAGCTGTTTCCCTTTTAAAATACGTGCATGATATGGATGTGACGGAGATGATTGCCGCCGTCAAGAAAATTGCAGAGTACAAGCTGGATGTAGGAGATTATCTGGATATTCTTTCCATCTGGTATAGGGACGTGCTTTTGTTTAAGGCGACAAAGGATGCCAATCATCTGGTGTTTCGCGAGGAGACGCAGAATATCAGGAAGGCGGCGGGCAGGACTTCTTATGAAGGCATAGAAACCGTCATTCAGGCGCTTTCCAAAGCAAAGAGCAGATTGGAAGCCAATGTAAATTTTGACTTGACTATGGAGCTTTTGCTTTTGGATATCAAAGAATATGGTTGAGCTGTCGCAGCGGCAGTTTGACAAATACATGTGGAGGTTTATAGATGACAAAAGTAATAGGAGTAAGATTTCGCACGGCGGGCAAGATTTACTTTTTTGACCCGTTGGATTTTCAGGTAGAAAGGGGCGGTCATGTTATTGTGGAGACAGCCCGTGGAATAGAGTTCGGCACAGTTGTCAGCGCGCCAAAGGAGGTAGAAGACGACAAAATTGTACAGCCCCTAAAGCCTGTACTGCGAATTGCAAACCAGAGGGATGTGGAGCAGGAGGCAGGAAATAAACAGAAAGAAAAGGAAGCTTATAAAATCTGTCAGGAGAAGATACGGGAACACGGACTGGAAATGAAGCTGATAGATGCAGAATACACCTTCGACAACAATAAGGTACTTTTTTACTTTACGGCGGACGGAAGAATTGATTTCAGGGAGCTCGTAAAGGATTTGGCAAGTGTTTTTAAAACAAGGATTGAGCTGAGACAGGTGGGTGTCAGGGATGAGACCAAAATTATGGGCGGCATTGGTATCTGCGGGCGTCCGCTTTGCTGCCATACCCATCTTTCGGAGTTCATACCGGTATCTATAAAGATGGCGAAGGAGCAGAATCTTTCATTGAACCCCACAAAGATATCAGGCGTCTGCGGCAGGCTGATGTGCTGTTTGAAGCATGAGGAAGAAACCTATGAGGAGTTAAACCGCCGTCTGCCCAATACGGGAGATTATGTGGTTACGGCGGATGGGCTGAAGGGAGAAGTGCAGAGCGTCAATGTACTTCGCCAGCGTGTAAAGGTGATTGTGGACATAGATGATGAAAAAGAAATCCGTGAGTACAGAGTAGAGGATTTGCACTTTAAGAGGAAACACGGAAAGAAAGAAAATCTGGAGCTGTCAGCGGAGGAACTCAAAGAACTGGAAAAGCTGGAATCCGAAGAAGTGCTTGAGACAACGGAGGAGGCAGCGCCCGAAAAGCAGGAGCGCAGCTACAAAAAGGAATCCAGAGACAGGACGGCTCCATCATGGCAGGATAAATCTGCCAAAGCGGATAAAACAGAGAAAAACTGGAGTAGAAGGGAAACACACGCCGATAGAGCAGAAGAGCCTGAGAGACAGTATCAGGACAGAAAGGGCGGAAGAAATAACCGCAGCGGCAGGCGCGATAACAGACAGGAACGCCATAGAGAGGATGGCGGGCGATGGGAAGAGAATAGGCAGGAGCATCGCGAGCACCGCCGTGGGGACGGTCGTCCCCGAAACCGGCAGAATTACCGAAATGGAAAGAAGGAAGGAAAGACAAACTTTGAGGGCAATCAGTCTGAAGGAAAGAGAACGCCTTGACGAGCTGCAGAGAAACGGTTATCAGATTATTCAAAATCCGGATAAGTTTTGCTTTGGGATGGATGCTGTTTTATTGTCCGGCTTTGTAACTGTAAAATCCGGCGGGACAGTGCTTGATTTGGGTACGGGGACGGGTATCATTCCGATACTTTTAGAGGCAAAAACAAAGGCTTCGCATCTGACAGGACTGGAAATACAGGAAGAAAGTGCAGATATGGCAAGGCGGAGCGTGGCGTTAAACGGTCTGTCCGAAAAAATTGATATTGTGACGGGTGACATCAAAAGGGCAGACAGTTTTTTCCCGTCTGCCTCTTTTGACGTAATCACCAGCAATCCGCCCTATATGATAGGAGAGCACGGACTGAAAAATCCTGACGAACCAAAAGCGATTGCCCGTCATGAGGTGCTTTGTACGTTGGAGGATGTGGTGTGTCAGGCGGCAAAGCTTTTGAAGACGGGAGGGCATTTTTTTATGGTGCACAGACCCTTTCGGCTGGCGGAGATTATTACGGTAATGACAAAATATAAACTGGAACCGAAGCGTATGCAGCTTGTTTACCCTTTTGTGGATAAGGAGCCCAATATGCTGCTGGTTGAAGGAGTTCGGGGCGGCAACCCGCGCATGACGGTGGAAAAACCACTGATTATTTTTAAAGAGCCGGGTGTTTACATGCCGGAAATCTGTGATATTTACGGATATTGAGAAAGCAGGACAGAGTTTTTGTCAAAAGAAGCAGAAGGCATAAACAGGAAAAGGAAAAGGGAAATATGGCGGGAATGTTGTATTTGTGCGCTACACCCATAGGAAATCTGCAGGATATGACGCCGCGGGTGATTGCTGCCTTAAAGCAGGCGGATATCATTGCGGCGGAAGATACGCGCAACAGCCGCAAGCTGCTGGCAGCGTTTGATATTCACACGCCCATGACGAGTTATCATGAGTATAATAAGGTGGAAAAAGCAGAGCAGCTCATTGTACGGCTGCAGGAGGGAAAAGATATTGCATTGATTACGGACGCAGGTACGCCCGCGATTTCCGATCCGGGGGAAGTGCTGGTGCGCATGTGTCAGGAGGCGGGTATTGTGGTTACAAGCCTTCCGGGTCCTGCCGCCTGTATTACGGCGCTGACTTTATCGGGACTCTCCACGAGGCGTTTCTGCTTTGAGGGCTTTTTGCCGGCAGATAAAAAAGAAAGAAAAGAAATTGTAAAAGAGCTGCGGGAGGAAACCCGAACCATGATTCTTTATGAGGCGCCGCATCATCTGGTAAAAACGCTGGCAGAATTATTGGAGGCATTGGGAAATCGGAAAATAACGCTTTGCAGGGAATTGACCAAAAAATTTGAGACCATTCTGCCAACGACCCTTGAGGCGGCTTTACAAAAGTATGAAGAGGAGGAGCCGCGCGGCGAGTATGTGCTGGTGCTTGCCGGCAAGAACAGGGAAGAGAAGAAGCAGGAAGAAATTGCGGCGTGGAAAACGATGGAGCTGGAAGAGCATATGGCTTTTTATGAGGAGCGCGGCATGGATACCAAGACGGCAATGAAGCAAGTAGCAAAGGACAGAGGAGTCGGAAAACGGGAAATTTACGAACAGCTTTATAAAAAGTGAATTAGAGTTTCACAAGGATAGCGCATAGGAAGGAGGTGTGGCAATGCAGAGTAGATGCGATATGTGTGCAAATTATGAGTATGATGAAGAGGAGGAATATTATACCTGCGGCGTAAATCTGGATGAAGATGAAATGTATCGTTTTTTAGCGGGAAACTGCGGCGACTGTCCTTATTTTTCACAGGATGATGAATATAGGGTGGTGCGTCACCAAATGTAAAAAAGCTGTCTGCAGGATGAACAGACAGCTTTTGCAGTTTATTCTATTGTTTGTTTTCTTCAATGGAAGTGCGCAGCGCGGCAAATAAATCGCCATATTTAATATGGCTGCTCTTTTCGAGCCTTGTAATGCTGGTATAGAGGCTCAAGGGGATTTCTTTGTCATTCCATGTAAAAGTCTGCTCGTTTAGGGAAGCTATTTTTCGCGCGATTTCTTCTGCGTATCCGCGCTCTTCGCTTGCGGTGAGAATCACGAATTCGTCGCCGCCGATACGGAAGACCACGTCATTTTCTCCGGCGGCGGCATCCATGCGGGACATGGATTCTAAAATAGAAATATCGCCGGCTGCCCTTGCAATCGCGTTAATGTGTATCATATTTACAATGTCACAGCAGACAAACCAGCAGTTTTTTCTCTCCGTAAACAAATCATATAATTCACTGATATCAAACATTCGTCTTCTTTTGGTATACATATCTTTCATATACATATCCTCCATCTCATTTTTTTTCAGTTCCGAAGGAGAAAACAGCCTTGGAAACAGCTCCCAAAATCGATTTTTTTTTCGGAAGTCCTTCGGATTACAGTTCCAGACCTGCTTAAACGCGCGTGAAAAGGCTTCATTGCTGCCGTAACCGAAGGACAGTGCAATGTCAAGCAGGGTAAGAGTCGGCCGCTCCGTCATCATTTTAGCAGCCTTTACCATTTTGCGCCGGACCACATAATCGTGCACGCTTATATGGTTGATGCATTGAAACAATTTTTCGAGAGTGGATTTGGAACAATGGCAGGCATCTGCCAGCAAAACGAGCCGTTCCATATCGTCTCCTTCCTTCCGCTTCTGTGGACAGCAAGCCTTGCGCGGGGTTCTATCGTCCGTCGGTGCGGGGTTTTAGTTATGGTACGTACCGTGCTTACAGAATAGCATATCATAATAGATTTTTCTTGATTTTTTGAGTAAATAAAAGGAAACCGATTTTTTTGAATAGAAATCAGAGAGGATTCAAATAATAAGCTTGTAACAGGATTTGTGTCTGCGCGCTGCCTGCCACAAACTCGTTCATGCACAGTCTCAGCCAAATTGAGAAAAAAGCAGCGCAGAAAAGAGGTAAAAATGACAAATATATCAGAATTGGAGTTACAAAATTTAAGACATTTGATTGGTGGTTACGATACCACGCATTGTAAAATGCAGGAGTACGCAAAATGTGCCAGCGATGAAAAGGTAAAGCAGTTTTTTGAAAAAGGTGCAAAGTCCGCCATGGAGAATAAGCAGCAGCTTATGAAGTTTTTACAGTAAAAACAGCAAACATCAAAAACAGAAACGGAGAGTAGAACAATATGGAAATGCAGGAAAAGACAATGGTAGCGGATACCCTGACCGGTATCAACGGCGAACTTATCCGGTATGCGGAGATGATACCGCAGACAGAAAATAAGGAATTGAAGAGTGTGCTGAAGCAGTTTAGAAGCACATGTGAGCAGTCGCAGGAGGAGCTGTACCAGATTGCAAGGGAAAAATCTTATTATGTACCGGCACAGAAGGCAACGGAAGAAGAGGTTGCCCATGTGAAGGGACTTTTTACGTCGAAGACGCTGTAACAATAAAATAGCAATTTGTCAGACAGGCTGCGCTGGCGGAGAACGGTACTGCAATCTGCACAAGTGGGCGGATATGGAGCAGGTTTTCCGCCGGCGCTGTTTATTCCAATACGTTTGGCTGTAAGCCAAAATTGTCGGTCGTGAAACCCAAAGTTGCTTTACAAATATTGGCATAATACATATAGTATGCTATAATGCATACGTGACAGAGTCACCGGTGGGGAGGACAGAATATGTTTCCATACTTTTTTGCGGACAAGCAGCCGTTGCTGGCTTTTATCGGGGTACTGAGCGCGTTTGCAGCAACTTGTTTTATGATAAGCCGTATAAGCGGTTATCTGCCAAAGGACCACGGCAGGGATTATGCCGTGGAGGGGCAAAAATCCATAGGCAAGCCGAGAGGCGCAGGCATTATATTTGTACTGGTCTTTGCGGTGTCCATGCTGCTTTTTTCCGGACTCAGCATAGAGCTTTGTATTTACCTGATGTTAGTGGTGATTGAGATGCTTACAGGCTTTTTTGACGATACGGCAGAGAAGCCGTGGGGAGAGCTGAAAAAAGGACTGTTGGATTTGGCGGTTGCAACTGCAGTTGCAATCACATACTTGCAGTACAATTCCAGTACGATAGAGATAATGGGGAGACAAATAACGTTTCCGCCTGTGCTGTTTGCCGTCTGTGCCGTGGCGCTGGTGTGGATATCCATCAATGTGACGAATTGTGCGGACGGCGTGGACGGGTTGTCGGGAACACTCACCATCATTACACTGACGACAATCTATGTTATCAATGAGATAAATGACAAGGGTAAAGATATTTCTTTTCCTATTTTGCTGTTTATGGTATGTATTCTTGGCTATCTGTGGTACAATGCTTCGCCGAGCAGACTTTTGATGGGCGATGCGGGCTCCCGAGCCATGGGCGTTTTTATCAGCATTGCCATTTTAAAGTCAGGCAGCCCGCTTTTGTATATACCTGCCGCTTTTGTTATTTTGATGGACGGAGGACTTGGTCTTGTAAAACTGTCTCTTATCAGGCTGTTTCGGATACGGATTTTGAAAAACACGCTGACACCTTTGCACGACCATGTGCGAAAAAAACTGGGTTGGTCGAATACACAGACTGTGTTCCGTTTTGCAATTATTCAAATTGTGATTTCGCTGGCAGCAGTTTATACGCTGCTTTTGTAACTGCTTATGCGGCATAGCCGCGACATTTCTTTTATTAAGGAGGTATCCAATTATGTTGGAGGATTTTATTTCCGGTAAAAAATCACTTTTTACCACTGGAGTCCACACAGAGCTGCGGGCGCAGGAGAACAAACAGAGGCGGGTTGCCCTGATACAGGGAAATCTGACGGCAAATGCCAGACTGGAAAAGGCCGGCATCAGCGCAAGGGTTTATAAAAACGGCGTGTACGGCTTTTCGTCCATGGCAGAATGTACGTCCGATGCGGCGGAAACCGTTTTAAAGGCTGCCACGGAAAACGCGCTGTTTATGGACGGGCATATTCAAAAGGGAAAGAAGATATTTCCTGCCATCGCTTCCGGCAGTACGCCGCTTTATAAGGCGGTCTGTGATACGGAGCAGAAGCGGTACATAGAATTTGTAAAAGAAATAGATGCTTATATTTCCGAAAAATATCCAAAGCTTTCCAGCCGTTCCGTTATGCTTTCGGCTGATTCCATGGAGAAAATTATCTGTACGTCGGATGGATATGACGGACATGTCGCATTGCCCAGAACCTATATTTACTTGTTTCTCAATAGTGAATCGACCTCGGGTGTACCCCTTGAATTGTTCGACCCTGTAGGAGGCTATGGCAACTTTGATGATGTGTTTAAAAATCCTTCTCAGGTTTATCCTGCTGTCGATGCATTGTATGAAAAGCTGATGCAGAAGCGGGAGGGCGTGTACGCGGAGGCAGGCTATAAAACGGTAGTACTTGGCGGTATTTTGTCCGGTATGCTGGCGCATGAGGCGGTAGGACATACCGTGGAGGCGGATTTGGTGCTGGGCGGCTCCGTGGCAGGCCAGATGCTGCACAAGCAGGTTGCATCCGAGCTTGTCACTATGGTGGATTTTGCTCATACGGCACTGGGAGAGGAAGCGCCGCTGCCGGTTTATCTGGACGACGAAGGCGTGCCCGCAGAGGATGCCGTGCTGATTCAGGATGGTATGCTGCAAGGTTATATGAACAACAGGGAGAGCGCAGAGCATTTTGGCATGAAGCCGCAGGGCAATGCGCGTGCTTTTGAATTTTCGGATGAGCCGCTGATACGTATGCGGAATACGGCTGTGCTGCCGGGCAAGGATAAGCTGGAGGATATCATTGCTTCAGTGGAGGACGGCTATTATCTGACGAACACAAACAACGGACAGGCGGATATGACGGGAGAGTTTATGTTCGGTGTGAGCATGGGATATGAGATAAAAAATGGAAAGCTGGGGCGTGCGATTCTTGACACCACGATTTCCGGCGTGGCTTTTGACATGCTGAAGACTGTGGATATGGTATCCGACAATATGGTGTGGTCAAGCTCAGGCTTTTGCGGCAAAAAACAGCCGATGCCTGTGGGAATGGGCGGACCTGCGCTTCGCTGCAAGGTAATGATAGGAGGACGTTAAAAATGAAAGATATAAGAGATATTGCACAGATAACGGGCGAAGCTTTGAAGCAGGAGGGCGCTGAAAAGGCGCAGTATACGGTGACCTTTAAGGAAACCCATGAATTTAACGTAGACGGCGGACAATTTTCCCTGTTCCGCACCCTTTTTGATAAATCCCTCTCCGTAACGGCATTTAAGAACCAGAAAAAAGGATCTGCATTTACCAACAAGCTGGATGAGGAGACAATCGGAGTAACCGTAAAGGAATGTCTGGACTCAGCGGAGTCCGGCATTGCGGACAGCGCCTATGACATCGCGCCTTGTCAGGGAGAAGAGTGTTTTCGAGAGGGCTGCTATGAGCCGGATGCGGATAAGCTGTTTGCGCGCACAAAAGAGCTCATGGAGGCGGTTAAGGAACGCAATCCCAAAATTGTTATGGAACAGATGATTGTATCCCATGTAAAAAACCATACGCTTTACAGAAATACAAACGGCACGGAGTTTGAGTATTTTTGGGGAGAGTACAGCGTCGATATGATGTATTCCGCCCATGAAGGCGAAAAGATGACTTCTTTTTTCGGCAGCTCCGTTACCATGGACAATCTGGATACACCTTTTATTGAGCTGGGCTCTTTGGAGAAGGATTTGTGTGATGTGGAGGCGCAGCTTACCACAGTGCCTATGGAGGGCAAGTTTGAGGGCGTCGCAGTTCTTGCGCCCAGCAGTTTGGTGTCCTTTGTTGCCAGCGCCATAAACAATTTTGTTTCCGATTCGGTTATTCTGGAGAAGACGAGTATTTGGCTTGACAAGCTGAATACAAAGGTTGCCGATGAAAAAATTACGGTTTCCATGGCACCGACGGATTCCCGCATCTGCTGCAGCGAGCGGTTTACGGGAGACGGCTTTAAGTCGGAGAATTACAATCTGATTGAGGACGGCGTGTTAAAATCCTTTATGCTTTCTCTGTATGTGGCAAATAAGTCCGGCTTTGCCCGTGCAAAGAACAGCTCTTTTGCGCTTATCATGAAAAACGGGGATACGCCCTATGCCGATATGATTAAAAATATCAAGAAGGGCATTATCGTTGGCAGGTTTTCCGGCGGCAACCCCGGGCCAAACGGTGATTTTTCCGGCATTGCCAAAAACAGCTTTTTGATTGAAGACGGCGAGATAAAGGGCGCCGTGAGCGAAACCATGATAAACGGTAATCTTGCGGAGATGCTTCAAAATGTAGTGGCTGTCTCAAAGGAGACGATTGCAGACGGCAATTGTGTACTGCCCTATGTTGCAGTAGACAAGATTGTGATATCCGGAAAATAAGATTCTGCACAAAGCACTTGACAAATTTTCATATGCTTCATATACTTCGATTATCAAAGCAATTAAAAAAGGAATGATAAAAAGGAGAATATCATGTTAGAAAAGGTAGTTGCAATTATTCAGGAACAGTTAAACTTGGAAGGCGTGGATATCACGGAAAGTTCTTCCTTTAAGGACGATTTGGGCGCAGATTCGCTTGATTTGTTTGAATTGGTTATGGCGTTGGAAGAAGAGTTCGGCACGGAGATTCCGTCAGAAGATTTGGAAAAGATTGCGACCGTGGGTGATGTGATTGAGTACCTGAAGGCAAAAGATATTGAAGCGTAAGCGGTATGGATACCAGAGTCACCGAATTGCTCGGCATTGAGTATCCTATTATACAGGGCGGCATGGCATGTGTGGCAGAATACCACCTTGCCGCTGCTGTTTCACAAGCGGGCGGTCTTGGCGTTATCAGTGCCGCCGGCTTGTTTGCTGATGCTTTAAGAAAGCAAATCCGGCAGATGAGAAGGCAGACTAGAAAGCCTTTTGGCGTGCATATCATGCTGGCTGATTCGAATGCGGAGGAAATTGCCAGGGTGGTGGTGGAGGAAGGTATCAAAATAGTCATAACGGATTCCGGTAACCCCGTCAATTATATGCGGCTCTGGAAAGCGGCGGGTATCAAGGTGATTCCGACAATTTCAAGCGTGGGGCTAGCCAAAATGATGGAGCAAATGGGTGCAGAGGCAGTGGTGGCAGAAGGAATGGAGAGCGGAGGGCACATTGGTATGACTACGACCATGACGCTGATTCCGCAGGTTTCGGATGCGCTCAAGATACCTGTGATAGCGGCAGGTGGAATCGGAGACGGCAGAGGCGGCGCTGCGGCACTGGTTTTGGGAGCCGATGGAATTCAGATGAAAACCCGATTCAGCGTAGCGGCGGAAGCAGTCGTGCCCCCTGACTACAAAGAAAGAATCATAAAAGCGAAGGATATCGATTCGGTGGTGACGGGTACCAGCCACGGGCATCCGCTCCGTCAGCTCGGAAACAGGATGGCGAGGGAATATTTGAGAATGGAAGCGGAGGGGACTTACTGGCAGGAAATAGAAAGAGCCGTGACAGATGCCATTTGGAAGGCTGCACGGGAGGGCGACGTTATCAATGGCACCATTGTGGCAGGACAGGCGGCGGGCATTATCACAAAAGAGGCGGCATGTGCGGAAATCATACAGGAAATTATGCAGGAAATAGAGCAGCTCTTAAACAGATAGAGGAGGACTTTTGCGAAGTGGCTGACACATTGAAAAAATATTCCGAGGGGAAAGACTATAAGGTAGTAGCGTTTATTCTGGCAAGCTTTTTTAATGATGAGCAGACGAGGATGATTAAAAAGGTAGTGGCGGAGGCGGCGACACGCCATTATAAGGTGGTATTTTTTTCAACGCTGTCTGATTTTTACTACAATGACTTAAATGACAAGGGCGAAAAAAAGATGTTTGATATTGTCAGTGTGGAGCGTTATGACGCGATTGTTTTAATGTCAGAATCTTTTAAGGATGATGAAGGCCAGCTTGCGCTTGTGGAGAAGGCAAACAAAGCGGGAGTTCCCGTTATAACGGTGGATAAAAATTTTGAAGGCTGTATTAACATTGCATTTGATTATGGGGATGCTTTCAGGGAAGTGGTAAGGCATATGGTGGTGGACCATGGATACCGTGTTATCAATTTTATGGGCGGAATGCCGGGAAACAGCTATTCCGAAGAGCGCCTTGCGGTGTTTCAGGAAGTTCTTGCCGAAAATAATGTGCCTTTTGTGCCGGAACGGGTTTACTGGGGATATTTTTGGGAGGATCCGACAAAAGAAGCAATGCAGAAAATGTTTGCGGATAGTCTTTCCATGCCGGAAGCGATTGTATGCGCCAACGATGCAATGGCGATTACCGTGTGCCGCTGCCTGCAGGAAAAAGGATACAGGGTGCCGGAGGATGTGGCGGTCAGCGGCTTTGATGGCATCGATATGGAGAAGTACAGCAGACCCCGTCTTACCACGGGAGTGCAGAATGTAGATGAATTTATCCGCGTACTGTTTAATATTATCGAAACAGGCGAGTATCAGCTTAACAAGAACGGTAAAATTTTAATTTATAATAAGGTGCAGATGGGAAATTCCTGCGGGTGCAGTAATTTGGAGACCATGCACGTGGCTTCGGAGATGATTAAGCTAAAGGCGGAGCTTCACCAGCAGATTAAATATCAGGGAGATTTGAATCAGCTGATTGCCAATTTTGGACATGCGGAAAATTTCACGGATATTATTGAGGCGATACCGGAGTATATGAGTCCGCTCAGGTATAAAACCTTTTGGTTTTGTGCAAATATGGATTTGATAGAGGAAGCGGAGTTAGGTGCGCAGACGCGTGATGCCGCGTGCGAGGAGGGCAATCCAAGCTATACGACGCATATGAATGTCCTGCGCTATGACAACTGCAAAGAGATGCCGCAAGCAGATTATTGGGAATGTATGGAATTTGGCGGATTGATTCCGGACAGAAGCCGGCAGCTTGACGAAAATGATTTTCTGTTGGTGCTTACGACGCATATGAAGGGAAAAGCGGTCGGTTACACGGTTATTACATTTGAATTGGAATGGTTCTGGTTTACCGCATATGGGGCATTTCTTACCTGCTTTAGACAGCTTTTGGAAATGCAGAAGGCACAGATGGAGTTGATGAGATTATACATGTGCGATTTGCTTACGGGTCTCTACAATAGAAATGGGTTTTACCAGAAAGTGCAGCTTCTTTTAGAGATGGCAGAGGAAATGGATATGACCATTATATCCATGGATATGGATGGTCTGAAGAAAATCAACGACACGTATGGACATGCGGAAGGCGACGAAGCCTTGAAAGCGATTGGCAGTATTATCAAAGCGAATATCCGGCATGAGCTTGCGGCAAGGATAGGCGGGGATGAGTTTTTGATTGCTTTTGCAGGAAAAGACATTGATGAGCGGACGGAAGAGATTGTAAGCAGGGTGAAACAAGGCATTCGCTCCTACAATGAAAACAGCAATAAGGAATATGATATACATGCCAGTATTGGAGTATATACCAATCGTGTGAAAAATCATACGCTGGACCATTTCCTGAAAAAAGCGGATGATTTGATGTATGCAAGAAAGTATCTGCATAAAAAAGAAAGGGGAGATATTTAAACGGATTGCCTCATATACATGATAGAAACAAGCGGTGTGTAAATGAGGAAATATGCTGAACTATATCTGGGCGTTGATGATATTGATTGGTGTGGTGTATGCCGCGGTTACCGGAAATATGGAGGCGGTGACGGATGCCGCGCTTGGCTCTGCGGGAGAAGCTGTGTCCCTGTGTATTACCATGGCAGGGGTCATGGGACTTTGGATGGGGCTTATGAGAATTGCGGAAAAATCAGGGTTGATTGCCGGACTTGCGTCGGGTATTCAGCCCTTTTTGTCATTTATGTTTCCGCGTATACCCAAAAAGCATGAATCGCGGAAATACATTGCGACTAATTTTATCGCGAATATTTTAGGGCTTGGCTGGGCGTGTACACCGGCAGGGCTGAAGGCGATGGAGGAGCTGGCAAAATTGGAAGAAGAGCGGGGGAATCCTGCTTATGCAAAAGACGGCAAAGAAGGGCTGCGGGGAAGGGCAGCAAGCAATGAAATGTGTACGTTTCTAATTTTGAACACCTCTTCCCTGCAGTTGATACCTGTTAATATGATTGTGTACCGGACGCAGTACGGCAGCGCCAATCCTGCAGCAGTCATTGCGCCTGCTATACTGGCAACGTTGTTTTCCACAATTATTGCGATTGTCTACTGCAAAATAAAGGACAGAAAGTAAGTGTCTTGGCATGGAGGATGAAAATGGCAGGATTTTTAGCAAACTTTTCTAACGTAATCATACCGGTCATTATTTTTTACATAGTGGCATACGGACTGATAAATAAGGTACAGGTGTATGAAGAGTTTATTGGCGGCGCCAAAGAAGGGCTGAAGACGGTGGTGGGGATTCTGCCGACGTTAATAGGGCTGATGGTGGGCGTGGGCGTGCTGCGCGCCTCCGGTTTTATGGGATTTTTAGGCGGACTTTTGGGAAACCTTACAGAAAAAGTGGGGATTCCGGCAGACATCGTTCCGCTGACGCTGGTAAAAATGTTTTCTTCTTCGGCGGCGACAGGACTGGTGCTGGATATTTTCAAGACGCATGGAACGGATTCCTATATCGGTATGCTGACTTCCATCCTGATGAGCTGCACGGAGACCATTTTTTATACCATGAGCGTCTATTTTCTTGCGGCAAAAGTAACCAAAACCCGTTATACGCTGTCGGGCGCGCTGATTTCCATGCTGGCGGGGCTGTTGGCGAGCGTGGTACTGGCGGGGATGGTAGTCTGAGGCTACGCAGGGCATCGTTCCTTTCGCTTAGTCGCCCGCTTTCTTCGTCTTACGCAAAAGCATTTCATGCATAACCGCCATAAGCACAAGAAGGAGAAGCAGGTAGACGGGCAGCAGCGCTACATGGATGTGATTTGCAATCAGTCCGAACAGGGGCGGCATCAGACTGGTGCCCACGTAGGCAAACGCCATCTGTACACCAATGACTGCCTGCGACTTGTCAGCGCCAAAATGTGCAGGTGTGGAGTGGATAATACAGGGGTAGACAGGCGCGCAGCCGAGTCCTATCAGGACAAGCCCGACAGAAGCGGCAATGCTGCCAAAAGGCAGCAGCAGGGTAAGAATGCCCAGAAAAATGATTACCGCACCCAGCCGAATCATTTGGATATCGCTAAGCTTTAAGGTGAGAAAACCGCTGAGCGCCCTGCCGCCGGTGATACCGATATAGAACAGAGCGGCATATTCTGCGGCGGCTTCCGCTGTATAACCGCGAAAGAGCGCCAAATAGCTGCTTGCCCAAAGCCCGGCGGTCTGTTCAAGAGCACAGTAACAGAAAAAGGTAATCAGGATTGCCTTAGCGCCGGGAATGGCGATAATCTGTTTTAGCGTCAATGCTTTTTCTGCTTTTCCATCTGCCGTTTCCGAGGCTGTGCTGCTGCGCTTTTTCCAGAGGGGCAGGCTGAAAAACAGTATAATAGTCAGCACGATTTGCAAAAAGGCAATGTAGCGGTAGCCCATATGCCAGCCTTGCCCGCCTGTCAGGGCATAGCCCATAATGTAGGGACCAACGGAAGCGCCAATGCCCCACATGCAGTGAAGCCAGCTCATGTGGCGGCTCGCGTAGTGAAGCGCTACATAATTATTGAGAGAAGCATCCACGCTCCCAGCCCCCAACCCGTAGGGGATTGCCCAGAGGCAGAGCAGCGGGAAAGAGCGGGTGATGGAAAAGCCAAAAAGTGCGAGGGCGGTCATGGCGACGCTGACCGCCGTAACCATACCGGTTCCGAAACGGCGCGTCAGCCGGTCGCTCTGGAGGCTGGATACGACTGTACCGGCGGAGATAACCATTGCAACGATTCCGGCATAGGAAAGGGGCACATGAAATTCCACATACATAGACGGCCAGGCAGAGCCAAGCAGCGCGTCCGGCAGACCGAGACTGATAAAGGATAAGTAAATAACAGCTAAAAGTAAATGTACCATAAAGATTCCTCCATATTGTTAAATCAGCCCAAGGCTGCGCAGGACAAAGAGCCATAGCGTGATGGTGACTGAACTGAAAAAGGTAGTTGCAACCACTACGCTGGAAGTCAGGGTTCCCTCATGCCCCATGTTTTTTGCCATAATGTAGCAGCTTACCGTAGTGGGGGCGCCGAGCATAATCAGGATTGCCACCAGCTTTTCATTCCGAAAGCCTAGGAAGGCGGCAAGGGGAAGAAAGAGAAGAGGCTGCAGCAGCAGCTTTATTGTAGAGCAAAATAAGGTGGGCTTTATTTGCTTTAACGCCTTTTTTCCTTCAAAACCGGCGCCGAGACCAATCAGGGCGAGGGGCGTCGCCAAAGAGGAAATGTTGTCTACGGACTTACTGATAATAAAAGGAAAACGGATATGCAGGGCAGATACCGCCATACCCAGAAGAATACCGATGATAATGGGGTTTTTAAGGATACCCTTTACGGATTTTGACAGCGCCTTTTTGCCAAAGGCTTCCCTGTGGGGACCGGTGAAAGAGAGAATCAGTACGGCGGCAATATTGTACAGGGGCACCGTTCCAATTATCATAAGCGGCGCCATGCCTGCGTTTCCGTAGATATTCTGGATAAAAGCGATGCCTAAAACGGCGGCGCTTCCGCGAAAAGAAGCCTGTACAAATTCTCCTGCATGTATTTTGTCTCTATAGAAAAAAGCCGTCAGAAGCCAGATAACGGTGATGCAGAAAAGCGTCACCAAAAAGCAATACAACACGTAACGGGTATCCCAGACAGAATAGAAATCCGAGTCTGCAATATCCCGAAAGAGCAGAACCGGCAGCGTAATCTTAAAATTGAAGGTGTTCAGGGTATTGACAAAGGGCTCATCCACAATTTTAAACTGCCGTAAAACATATCCGAGCACCATCAGCAAAAAGACGGGTATGGTTGCATTGAGGCTGAATATCAGATTTTCCATAGTAGAAACACGTCCTTTCCTGCCGTAAAGCGGTAACGTTTTGTTTGTTCTAAAGGTACAGTATAGAGCCGTAAGGGAAGGTTTGTCAATGAAAAGGCGTACCGGGTTTGCAAGAATGGAAAATATCAAATAATGTTAAACAAATTTACAAAGTTATCCGAAATAAATCTTAACAAGAAGAGAAGGTGAAAAGACAAAGATGAAGATACATTCCTATACGGCGCATTGTACAGGGGAAAGTAAAAATAAGGATGTGGAAGATGGTGCAAAATTCATAACAGAAAAAACATATATGGACAGGGCTGCAAGCAGGGAGAAAGTCAATCTGTTTCAAGAGCTGGATAATCACACTTCCATAGAAATTTCCGAAGAGGGGCTTGAGAAGCTGCTCAAAGTGAAAAATGAAAATCCGGAGAGAAAAATACTGAGCGAGGAAGAAAAGACACAGCTTTTGCGGGATTCGTTGAAGCCGGTGCGGAAGCTGCACCGTATCATTCCCAATATACAGACGAATGACAAGCTGGAAAAAAGCCTTCAGGGAGCGGACGAGAGCATAGTGGATGCGGCATATGACATTATCAAACATAAGCTGCTGCCGCATCAGGTGGGGAGTCTGACGGAAAAGGAAAGGCAGGAGCTTATCCTGTCCGGCGTTGCAGATGCAAAACAACTGGCAGGAGAGTTGACTGCCGACAAAGCGGCGCTTTTCATGGAAGCAATGGAAACTATTGCAAAATACGGCATGAATGGAGAAAAGGACGGTCAGGGAAATGTCACGTATGACATTCGCAAAGGCGCGATGGTGGGAGCGCCGGACGACTACATAAGCACCGGTGACCTTATGCAAAAAATTGCGCCGCAGCAGTATAAAAAGTATTGTGAAATGATGGCGGAAAGCCTTGCCCAAAAAGACTATACGCTTCTGATAAAAGCGATGAAATATATGATGGACTGGGAGCAGAGGGCGTACAAAGAAAATCCGCAGCCTTTTGAGGAAGAAAAGCAGAAACAGGTGGAATGGAAAAGAAATATGGAAAATACCAGACTGGAAATAAGCGGATTTTAATTTTTTCCGAAAGAAAAAAGCAGGGAGGAGGAAGTTGTATGTTCAGGGAAATGAGAAGAGGAAAGCAGGCGCTGCAGAAAAAAGCGTGTGAAGAGGTGTTAAAGCGGGGAACGGCGGGCGTTCTGGCGGTGGCGGGCGATGACGGGTATCCTTATGCGGTTCCGCTAAGCTATGTTTACGACGCAGAGCATTCCGCACTCTATTTTCACAGTGCATTAAGCGGGCATAAGATGGATGCGTTGAAACGAAACGGCAAGGCATCTTTCTGCGTGGTGGACAAGGACAGTGTGGTGCCGAAGGAGTATACTACATATTTTAGAAGTGTCATTGTATTTGGGACGGTGCACATTTTGGAGGATGCGCAAGAAAAATATTATGCGATAGAAGCACTGGCGAAAAAGTATGCACCGGACGACAGCAGGGAGGGGCGGGATAAGGTCATTGGCGACGGGAGCCGTTTTTGTATGCTGGAATTACAGATAGCGCATATGACAGGTAAGGAGGCGCGGGAGTTAATCGGGCATAAGCTTTCGGCTGCTGTGGATAAGTGGAAGCTGGAGGAAGTCTCATGCCTGTACGAAAAGGAGACGAGAGCGGTATACAGCGCCTATACAAAAGAGTGGGGAAGCGTTATTGTCAAGATAAATGAGGACAAAAAGGAACTGAAATCAGGATATGAAATGCTGCGGGCATTAAACGGGACAGGCTGTTGTCAGGCGTATGCATTTGACGCAGGAGACGGCACGGCGGTTTTTGAGCAGATTTTTCCGGGAAATACGCTGCGGGAGGAGCAGGACCCGCAAAAGCGTGCGGCAGTTTTTTGTGAAGTTTTCCAAAAAATTCATGGCGCAGAACTAAGCAGCGGACACGATACTTACATGGACTGGCTGGAAAGGGCAAAGCGGTATTGCAAAGACGGCGGCGCGGCAGTGGACGTAAGAGAAAAGATGCAGAGGGCTTATCAAATTGGAAAAGAGATGTTTGAGAAATATCCCGAAAGGGTATTGCTGCACGGCGATTTGCATCATGACAATATTTTGCTTGGCAGAAGAGGGTACTGTATGATTGACCCAAAAGGCGTCATTGCTCCCGAAATTTTTGACATTCCGAGGTTCCTTTTAAATGAATTTGGCTATGTTTCCGAAGAAAAGACAAAAACGCATATAAAGATGATGAGCGGACTTTTGGCGCAAAGGACAGGCTATGAGGAAGCGGACATGGAAAAACTGCTTTTTATGGAAGGTATGCTTGACGTGGTCTGGTGTATGGAGGATGGAGAGGATACGGCAGAACTGTTAAACCGCCTGCGCTGCTTTTGTTAAAAGCGGCAGGCGGTTTCCTTCGTCGGTTTTATTGCTGGTTTTTTAAGGCTTCGCTAATAGTAGAAAAATCTGAAGGGCCGCAATTCAGAAAAAAAGTATGGAACTTTAAATCGCTGTATGCCTCTCCCCACTGTGTACGAGCTTCTTCTTTCAGCCTTAAAATTTCCAGATAGCTTAAGTAGTATTTCAGATAATTGGAGGGTTCCTCCGCAATATAATCATAAATATGGCGCGTGGTTTCTATATCGGTAATACCAAAGGAGGAAAGCACTTCATGAATTTTTTCATAGGAAGCGCCGTCATAGTGGATGGCTACATCCAGCAGGGCATACAGGCATAGCTGCATATTGCGGTTATGCTTTTCGATTGTATAGGCATAGGCGGCATTTTCGTCACCTTGCTCGGCTGCCAGCGCCGCAGCATAATCATAGGAAATAAATTCCACATACAGCGCCCACCCTTCCAGATAACCGCCATAGGAAAGCACCTGGCGGACGAGACTCTGGTCTTCCTGTCGTAAGGCGCGCTGGCTGTACACGGACTGGTAGAGATGCCCGGGATACCCTTCGTGTGCAAGCGTCGTGTAAAGAGCAAGACCCTCAGGCGTACTTTTTTCATTGATGTAAATGACGTTATTTTCCGTATCATCCAAAGGCGGAGTCAGGTAAAAGGCAGGGGCACAATAGTCCTGCAGGCTTTCGGAAACCGTCTTGACAGAAAGGGAGGGAGCATTGTCTCCCCCGAAAATCCCTGACGGAAAAGCAGGAAAATCCCCGCTCATTCGTTTCTGCAAGTCGGCAAGCATATCCTCCGGTGCAAGCAGCGGAAAAGAATTATCCTGCAAAATCTGTATCCAGAGAGAAACGGAATCTTCTCTTTCGGTAAGCAGTTCATGCAGCATTTGATATTCTGCCTCAAAGCGAGGATATAAAACAGCTTTGATTTCTTCTATAGTCAGTGCAGAGCCGGTATTTTTCTTTACAAGCCACAGGTAATAATCCCGTCCCAAAGGAGAGGCGCAGAGTCCTGTCGGTTTGGAAGAGCCGTCTCCCATAAGCAGAAACAGCCCGTCGGCAAGGGATTCATACGCGGGCAGCATAACGGTGGAAAGCAGGCGGTCGTTTTGCGCTTTGTAGCGCGCGGCATCTTCCTCCGTAATTTTTTTCTCCTGCAGGAGCTTTTCCAGACGCTCCGCAAAGGTAGTCTGTAAAAAGTGGGTTCCCTGTGCCAGTTCGTCCTTGGAAAGAATGGTATAGCATTGCTCTCTGACCTGCTGAAGGGAGGTGTCTGCCTGCAGCAGACCCGCCGCTTTTTTCTCCTGCTCGTAGACAAGCAGGGAGGCGAAATAATCGTCTGTCTGTTCCAAAAGGGCAAGGTAGTCCTCTACGTCTGCCGCAGAGCGGAAGGCATACTCGGCAAATAAAATCGGAAGCTGGGACTGCATACCGGATGCAGGGGAGAGAGGTTCGTCATAGTAAGGAAAAGCACCGTTTTCCTTGGCATGGGATAAGAAACGTTCTAGGAGCGCATAGGTATATTGCTGTTTGTCATCAAGTTCATTTTTATGGATTGCCGAAAGCCGGCTTATGTAATCGTCAAGCGCTGCCGCGGATGCTTCCCCCAAAGAAGCAGAATAGATGGGAAGCGTGGGCTCATAGCGCGCAATGCCGAAGCTTTCGGGGTCTGCAAGGGTATAGTGCAGGTTTAACGTATTTCCATACAATTCATTTTGAAAAATATCTTTGGTAAGAACGTCAAATGCCTTTGCATCTTTACCCGAAAAAAACAGAAAAAAGGTCATCAGGGCAAGTATCGGGAAAAGAAAGTACAAGGGCAGCAGTTTTCTTTTAAAAATATGGTGAAAGAATTTTTTCATGAAAGGCTTCCGCAGGGTTTTAGTTATATATATGCCGCCACCGGCGGTGAACATGAATTTTTTAGTTCGCTATGGACGGAAAAGTAAAAGTATGCTAGAGTAGAAGCGTTGAAAGACACAAAGGAAAGGTAGGATATAACATGAAAAATTTAGAACTGCAAAAAACGGCAAATGAAGTCCGCAAGGGCATTGTTACCGCAGTTCATGGTGCAAATGCCGGACATCCCGGCGGCTCTTTATCTGCGGCGGACATGTTTACATTTCTGTATTTTGAAGAGATGAACATTGACCCTCAAAACCCGCAGATGGAGGAGAGGGACAGGTTTGTGCTTTCCAAAGGGCATACTGCGCCTGGCCTGTATGCTGCATTGGCAAACAGAGGCTTTTTTCCGGTGGAAGATTTGCCGACGCTGCGCCACTTAGGTTCTTATCTGCAGGGACATCCCTGTATCCATATTGCAGGTGTGGATATGTCGTCAGGTTCTTTGGGACAGGGCATTTCTGCCGCTGTGGGTATGGCGCTGGCAGCAAAATTAGATGGCAGGACATACCGTACCTATACGATGCTGGGCGATGGAGAGCTGGAAGAGGGGCAGGTGTGGGAGGCGGCAATGTTTGCAGGACACAGGAAGCTTGATAATCTCTGTGTGATTGTGGACAACAATAATCTGCAGATTGACGGTCCCATCAGTGAAGTATGCTCTCCCTATCCCATTGATAAAAAGTTTGAAGCGTTCAATTTTCATGTGATTCAAATAGATGCGCACGATTTCGACCAAATCAGGGCTGCATTCAAAGAAGCCAGGGAAACAAAGGGCTGCCCGACCTGCATTATTATGCACAGCTTAAAGGGCAAGGGCGTATCCTTTATGGAAAACAATGTGGACTGGCACGGTAAGGCTCCCAATGACGAGGAGTATGCGGTTGCTATGGCGGACCTTGAGAAAATCGGCGAAGAGCTGGAAAAGGCAGGTGAATAACAATGGCAGAGGAAAAGATAATCAAAAAAGTTGCGACCAGAGAGAGCTACGGCAATGCGTTAAAGGAGCTGGCGGAAGAATTTCCTAATTTGGTGGTTTTGGACGCAGACCTTGCGGCGGCAACCAAGACCGGTATTTTTAAAAAGGCATATCCGGAGCGTCACATTGACTGCGGCATTGCAGAATGCAATATGGTAGGCATTGCGGCAGGCCTTGCTGCTGTGGGCAAGATTCCGTTTGTGAGTTCTTTTGCCATGTTTGCGGCAGGCCGTGCTTTTGAGCAGGTGCGCAATTCCGTAGGATACCCTCATTTAAATGTCAAAATCGGAGCGACCCATGCGGGCATTTCCGTGGGAGAAGATGGCGCGACGCACCAGTGTAATGAAGACTTGGCGCTGATGCGCACCATACCCGGGATGGTAGTGATGTGTCCTTCCGATGATGTGGAGGCGCGTGCGGCAGTCCGTGCTGCGCTGGAATATGAAGGACCTGTTTACTTGAGGTTCGGGCGTGCGGCGGTACCTGTGATTAACGACAGGCCGGATTACCATTTTGAAATCGGAAAGGGGACGATTGTCAGGGAAGGCAGCGACGTTACGATTGTGGCGACGGGCATCGGTGTGGATTCCGCGCTGGGAGCAGCCAAAATGCTGGAAAAAGAGGGTGTCAATGCCGAAGTTGTCAATATCTGCACAATCAAACCGCTTGATGAAGAGTTGATTGTAAGCAGCGCAAAAAAGACAGGAAAAGTAGTTACAGTGGAAGAGCACTCTGTCATTGGCGGGCTTGGCAGCGCAGTCTGCGATGCGCTCTGCAAGCATTATCCGGTGCCTGTGTGCAAAATAGGTATGCAGGATGTGTTTGGCGAGTCCGGCTCGGCAGCGGCATTGATTGAAAAGTATGGTCTGGACGCAAAAGGCGTTTATCAGACCGTAAAAGCATTTATCTAAAGAAGCACTGATGCAGTCAGAGTTTTCTAAAAAGAGATATTTTCCATAAAAACCTCTCTCCTATCCGTATCTTTAAGTAGAAAGTGCTGTCCGTTGGGCGGCAGGAGCGGACAGAAGGGAGGTTTTTTGTGAAGAAAAAGGGATTGGTATGGCTGGTTATTATCTGTATGGCTGCAGGAATAGGCGGCTGCGGAAAGAGGGAACCAGCGCAAAGTGAAGTACAAAACGAAACGGAAAATGCGGCCGAAGAGGAGAAAAATATGTTGAGAAACGGCGTCAATCATTTTGCTTATCAGTTATACGGACGGCTCGATGGCGGAGAGAATGTTTTCTTTTCCCCCTACAGCCTTTGCAGCGCGCTCTCATTATTGAATCTGGGAGCCGGTACGGAGACGAAAAAGGAGTTGGAGACGCTTTTAGGGATTTCGGATATGGGTGCGTGGAGCAGCGCCATGAAAGCGTATCTGGAGACGGAATGGACGGATGAGACTTTTGTCCTGACAGCCAATTCCATCTGGCTGCAGCAGGGAGAAGCGTGGGCGGAAAATATTGAGGCGGATTTTTTGAATCCGGGGGCAGAATTTTTTAAGAGTGAGTTGTATGAAGCGGATTTTCAGGGAAATCCAGAAGATGCCATTGCAAGACTAAACAGGTGGGCGGAGGAAAACACGAATGGTATGATACCGGAGGTGATTGCAGAGCTTCCGCCTGCAACCGTTCTGATGTTGATGAATGCTGTGTACTTTGAAGGAAAGTGGGAAATTCCCTTTGTGGAGGAAAGCACACATGAGGAGACATTTTATGGAAATGACGGAGAGAAGAGAGTGGATATGATGCATCAGTACGGAGAGTACTATGCCTATATAGAATCCTGTGGCATGAAGGGCATTGCCATTCCGTACAAGGACTCGCCGCTTGTGATGAAGATATTTGTACCGCTTGCACCAAAAGGCGGTGAGGATATAGAGGCTTTGTTTGCGGCGCTGAATGATGCCGAAAGGGAAGCGCTTTTAGACAGCCTTGATGATGCAGACGAGAAAGAAATCGACCGCCTTGTAATTCCCAAATTTACCATGGAGCAGGAAATCAAGGGACTGCAGGAAATTCTGCAGGATATGGGGATACAGGAAGCTTTTGCAGAGACGGCTGATTTTGATAAAATAGCGGAGGACCTGTATGTATCGCAGGTGCTGCACAAGGCAAAGATAGAAGTGGATGAGCAGGGCACCAAGGCGGCAGCCGTGACAGCGGTGGCAGCAGCCGGATGTGCGATGGTGGAAGAGAAAATACCGGTTATTTTTGAGGCGGACAGACCTTTCATCTATGTGATTCAGGATACAAGGACAGGTATGATTCTGTTTATGGGCAGAGTCAGCCACTTAGAGTAAGGAGGCAGGTGCCATGAAGAAGAGAGTGTGTGCGTTACTGCTTGTTTTTTGTATGTTTGTTGGGACTGCAGGATGCGGGAAGCCGCAGCCGGAAGCGCCGTCAGGACCGCAGGGACATTCCGACGTGCCCCAAACAGAAAATGGGGATACAGGCGATGGAAGCATAGTTTCTTATGACGACGAGGAGATGGAGCTGCTGCGAAATGGTGTCAATACCTTTGCGTACAATCTGTATGAGCGTTTGGATGGAGAAGAAAATGTTTTCTTTTCTCCCTACAGCCTTTGCAGCGCGCTTTCTCTGTTAAATCTGGGAGCGGGCACCGAGACGAAGGAGGAGCTGGATATACTTATGGGGATTACAGATGCGGCGGCGTGGAACAACGCCATGCGTGCCTATCTGGAAACGCAATGGCAGGACGACACCTTTGTCTTGACGGCAAACTCCATCTGGATGCGCGAAGGAAAAGAGTGGGCGGAAGAAATAGAGGCAGATTTTTTGAATCCGGCAAAGGATTTTTACCGGAGCGAGCTGTATGAGTCAGACTTTGCAAAAGACCCGAAGGGTGCGCTGGAAAGGATAAATAAATGGGCAAGTGATAACACGGAGGGAATGATACCGCAGGTGTTAAATGAGCTGCCTGCAGATACGGCTATGATACTGATGAATGCCGTGTATTTTGAGGGGAAATGGGAAGCGCCTTTTATGGAGGAAGATACCTATGAGCAGATTTTTGCAGGGACCGCGGGCGAGAAGGAAGTGGAGATGATGCATCAGTACAATGAATACTATGCCTATGTAGAGACTGATGCGATAGCAGGCTGCGGTATAAAAGGGATTGCGCTGCCCTATGAGAATTCGCCTTTGGTTATGAAGATATTTATTCCTGACGGAAGAGGGGACATTGTCTCTTTGTTTGACGCGCTGAGCATAGAAGAAAAGGAAGCGCTTTTAGATAGTCTGGATAATGCGGACAGGGAGAAAATTACCCGTCTGACGATTCCCAAATTTACGATGGAGCAAGAGATAAAAGGCTTGAATGCGCTTTTGCAAAAGATGGGTATGAAGACAGCCTTTGATATGGACAACGCTGATTTTGACAAGATAGCGGAGGAGTTATATGTGTCTTGGGTGCTGCATAAAGCGAAAATCGAGGTGAATGAACAGGGAACCAAGGCGTCAGCCGTGACGACAATCGTTACAAACGACGCTTGCGCTCCCATGGAGGAAGAGCCGATTGTCTTTGAGGCGGACCGGCCTTTTATCTATGTGATTCAAGATACGAGGACGGGAATGATTTTATTTATGGGGCGGGTGAATAATCTGGATTGACAGGAAAGGAGAGTGGATGAGGCTGATTCCGGCGGGGGGTCAAAGTTGTCAAATGCATTGACGGAGCCTGATGAAATTCGTACAATTACAATATGATAATGGCGGCAGGAAAGAGTGGGGATATCACATTCCATTAAGCATTGAGAAAAGGCGGAGCGGCTTGTTGGTTGCTTCGTTTTTCTTTAACCGAAAAATTACCTAAAAAGATCAGGGCTTTTGACACCCTAATCCCAAAATGAATAAATAGGGAAAGGAAAACAGCTATGAAAAGAAAGGGATTGCTATCAGTTTTACTGGCAATATTGCTGCTCATTTCGGGATGTACGGGTAAGGACGGCGGACGGAAACCACAGGCTGGTATTGCGGAGAATGGAGCAAATGCAATAGAAGGCGAAGAAGCTGACATGGATGTCAGTGAGAACCGTGTGGGAAATGACGACGTGGAAGCCGGAAGCGGGGCGCTGCCAAAAGAGTATGATGCTTCTTATTGGAAATATGATTTGGAGCTGATATCTGCGGAGGCGGACTTTCTGGTAGAAGAGGGAGAGTTTTTTTTATCAGCGCAGTATTATCAGGGAGAAGGCATATGCTTTTATGGAAATGCCGAGGGACAGCTGCTTTGCTATCACGCGGCAGGCGGAGAAAAGGAATTGCTTTTGGAAGGACTGCCGGAGTCATATCTCGTGCCGTCAGTCAGGTGGTATCGGGATTCGGAAAATTTTTATGTCTGTCAGAAGGAATCTCTTATCATACTGGATATAAACGGACAGCAGACATACAAGCTGGATGCAGGAGGCAATATTAGCGGAATATGCAGCACGCAGAGCGAAGACATTGCGCTGCTGGTAAACAGTGTGCAGGGCAGCGGTTATATGGTTCTGACGCTGGATAAGGAGAAAAGTGCGTTGGCAGGCAGGACTGTGGTGCAGGATTTTTTTGCCGTATCGACAGGATATGAATCCGATATTCTGGTTATGACCTGGCAGGGCGTATATGATTTGAATCTGAAGAACGGGGAAAAAGTATGGCACATGAAATGGGAGGGAACCAGCTATACAACCGGCGCAGGAGAAAAAGCGCCATGCGCTTTTATTATGCAGGAGCAAGGAAGAGTAGAGCAGATAGCGTCAAATTATGACGGGCAGTTTTTTGTGGAAAGTCTCTGCAAAATCAATCCGAGTGCAAGCGGGAAAATTCTGCTGACATATAGGACTTCTGTAGCAAGTTCTGAGGAAAAGCAGTTGATTGCACAGTTCAATAAAGAGAATGAGGAATATTATGTGGTTTTGGAAGAGCGCGGCGATATGTACTGGGTGGATTATAACAACCGGAACAGCATGGAGATTGCCGCGGGGAAGGGACCGGATATTATAACTACCGGGGCTGTGCGGGATATGTCCAATTTGGCAGAAAGGGGAGCTTTGGAAAATTTGGAGCCTTATCTGCAGGAAAGCGGTATTAGGCGGGAGGATTACTTTTCGTCGGCAATGCAGGATTTGGGGATGGAAAACGGTATCTATGGAGTGGGAAGAAGCATGAAGCTCAGCGTCTTATATATCAGGGAGGATTTTGTGGAGGATGCGCAGAATACCGGTTTGGAAGAACTGCTGGACAATATGGAAGCCTGCAGCGACAATGTAGTCTTAAGCTCTAGCTTTGGGTATGATTCTGCAGCAGTGCTATGGCTTTTTCTGCATATGTCGGATGACCTTTTCGGTATGGTGGATTGGGAAAACAAAACCTGTGATTTCAGCGGGGAGCTTTGGGAACGCATGCTAAGCGTGGCGGGAAAGTACGGTGTGACGGAGCGCAATACAGGCGCAGAAGAGATTTCCTGTATGCTTCCGGTGAGAAGCGTGGGCGAATTTGCAAGGATAGAGGCGGAGTCGCAAAGCAGGGGCATGACAGCGGTGGGATATCCTGTAAACGGCGGAATGGCGGCGAGAATCTTTACAGGAACGATTGCCATAAACGCGTCTTCCGCGAATAAGGAGGGTGCATGGGAATTTATTGAATATCTCTTGAGCGAGGAAGTGCAGAGACAGGTCGCAGAAAACTCTTTTTCGGTAAATAGAAAGATATTTCAGGAGGCCGTGGATAAGGCGGACAAGGAAAATGTGTACGCCTATAATAAGTGGTATCCGGCACAGGAGATTTATATTACGGATGAAAGTATAGCCAATTGCCTTATGTGGATTGAAGGAGCGAGACCGGAACCGGCAAATACGCAATACATTCTGCGTATTGTGCAGGAGGAGGCGGCGTATTATTTTGCGGGAGATAAGAATACAGAGGAGGTCAGCGCGACGATAGAGAACAGGGTAAGGCTTTATCTTGCGGAGATGGATTGAGGGAGGGAACTGTCGGGGAAAAATTTTTGTGAAAATTGCGTGAAAGGACTACCTTTTCTTTGAAAGATAGATTATAATGGTAGGGCGCATGACGTAGTGTTTGGGCGGCGGCGCAGGAAAAGGAAGGAGATGCACCATGTCAGAGAAAGCAAAATCACAAAATGAAGCATCGCAGAAGGTTGTGACTAGGTACGATAGAAAGGTACAGAGAAGGAAGGAAGCGGAGTTAAAAGAGAAGAAGAGAAGGGCAATAAGCAGGGTGGTCGGCATTGTCATTCTTGCGGCAATTGTTATCGGATTGGTTTCCATACCGGTCAGGAATTATGCAGCAGCTCATTCTCCTTATATTACAGTAGGCGGGCATGATATTACAAAGGTTGAGTTTGATTATTATTATAATCTTGCAAGCAGCGATTATATTAATACCTACGGGACGTATCTTGCCTATATGGGCTTTAATGCAAGCGGGGATTATGCTTCGCAGGCATATAGCGAGACGATGTCATGGAAGGATTATTTTGAACAGCTTGCCGTGGATGCCATCCGGCAGAATAAGGCATTGTTAGATGCGGCGCAGGCGGCGGGCTTTACCTATGATACTTCAAAGGAGTATGCGTCCTTCGCAGAATCTGCCAAGACATCTGCTGCTGCAGCAGGAGAGTCCATTAACAGATATTATAAGCTGACTTTTGGAAGGTATGCTACGGTTTCCGGACTGAAGCCCTATGTAGAGGAAGGCTATCTGGCTGCTGCTTATTACAAGCATGTGGCGGAGGAGAGGGCGGCTACTGCAGAAGCAATTCAGGCATATTATGATGTGAATCAGGCAAGTTATGACAGTGTGGATTATAAGCTTACGGAGATAAGCGCCGAGATTCCGGAAGCGCAGACCGTGACGGATGGGGACGGCAATCCAAGTACCATCGAGCCTACCGAGGAAGAAATTCAGGCGGCAATGGATGAGGCAAAGAAGGAAGCGAATGTGGCGCTGCTCGCGATTGCGGAGGAAGGCACAGAGCATAATGGTATGCTGCAGTCGGGTATTTCTACAAAATACAGGGACTGGCTGTTTGACGATGCAAGAGAAGAAGGCGATACCACTGTTATTGAGGATGCGGATGCACACAAGTATTATGTATTGCAGTTTGTAAAGCGCTATCTCGACGATGCTGCTACCGCCAATGTCCGTGTCATTGCGACAACGACTGCGAACGGAGAGGATATTCTTGCGGAGCACAGCGCCGCAGGCGGAACGGAAGAGGCGTTTATTGAACTGGTGAAAAAGTACAGCATCGATAACTATAGCGCGGCAGAGGATGGTCTTTATAAGGAAGTGACGGCATCTTCCCTGAACAGTGCGTTCAGTGAGTGGATTTTTACGCAGGAGCGCAAGCCGGGTGATACGGTTACCCTTGTACAGGACGGAACTACTTTCGTACTGTACTACGTCGGAGAAGGCCGCCCCGAGTGGCAGGTGAAAATTGCCAATACGCTTCTCGGCGATACCATGGACGAGTATTTAAATGAGATAAAGGAAGGCTGTGAAGTGTCCGACCCGAAGGGACGGCTGGCTTATCTGAAGGTGCAGGCGGCAGCAAATGCAGGTGGTAGTGAAAGTCAGGGAACGGAGCCCGCAGACGGCGGCAGCGAAAATCAGGGAACGGAGCCTGCCGACGGCGGCAGCGAAAATCAGGGAACGGAGCCTGCCGATGAAGGCAGCGAAGGTTCGGCAGAATAAAAAAGAGGCGTCTTCGTAAAAGAGGACGCCTTTTATCATGCAAAAATAGAGGTTTTATTTGGCAAAATGCAGGTTTACGCCGGTATAGGGCGCAAGCTCCAGACGGATAAAGTAACCTCTATCGTGGTGACAGACAGGGCAGTATTCGGGAACGGAGGTGCCGCGGTAGATATTTCCACATTCCAGACACATCCATGCGGTTTCCACATCGGATACAAAAAGCTTATTCTGCTCCAGCAAATCGGCAAAGAGGCCAAAGCGGTCTCCATGCGTTTTTTCAATCTCGGCAATCATTTGAAAAGAAGCGGCAACGCCGGAAAATCCCTCTTTTGCTGCAATTTCCGCAAATTTTTTGTATACATCATCATGCTCCTCATATTCGTTATGCTGTGCAAGCCGAAGAAGCTTGGCGGTGTCCTGACTGATATCAATGGGATACGCGCCGTCAATCCGAATGTTTTCTCCGCTTAAGCTGCTCAGATGATTGTAAAAAATAGAGGCATGTTCTTTTTCCTGGTCTGCTGTAAAGCGGAATACGGCAGAAACCACATATAAATTTTGCTTCTTTGCCTGTGAAGCAGAAATGGTATAGCGGTTTCTTGCCTGACTTTCTCCGGCAAAAGCCCGCATCAAGTTGTCTTTTGTTTCGCTGTTCTTAAAATCTACTGCCATGTTGACTCTCCTTTTATTTTTATTTTTCGGTTTCGAATTGTACAGCCAAGTTCCTGACTTAAATATCCGTCTTCCAAAAGCCGTGCAGATTGCAATATGCATATGCCGCTACCGGCTTGTCGCCTTGCGCGAGAGCAAATTCTGCTTTGGGCTCGCCGTCCGGTGAAAGTTTTTTCCACTGGCTGCCCTGCGTGGTTTCCAGACAGACCCATTCTATGCTGTGTTCCGCACTCATGGGATGGGCGACGCTGCCCACAGAGACTGTCACCAGACTGCCGTTCACGGAAACACAGGGCAGATGCTTTTCTCCGGCGCCTTCTGATTTGGCGGGGTCGAGCTCCATGAAATTACTTCCGAGGCATTTTGCGGCTGCTTCCTTAGAGCCGGTTATCAAATGCAGAATACTTGACTTATCCTTACATGCAAAAAAAGTGTGATGTTCCATTTTTCCTCCATTCTGCCGCGAAGCGGCTTTGCCAATTATTTTGATTCTGGTGTCAAAGGCCCTGATTGAAGTTACCTGCTGTCAATTTGACCTGAGAATAGGTGTGCACTCCGTTGCGCCAAACATTTCAATGAGCCTCTAAAGCGAAAATCGTGTTCAGCAAAGGCTTCCACGATTTTTGAGTCTCATTTCCATGGCGCAAAAGTCGTTTACACCTATTCTTAGGTCAAATTGACAATCAACATTTTCCGACAGGACTTTTGACACCCGAATCTTATTTTATAAGAGCGGGTTTTCTGACCGTGCCCGCAGTCTTGCAAAGCGCCGGTCCGTCTCTGCCTGTATTTTTTCCGTGATTTCACGGTAAGTATCCTTGGTGAGATGCCGTGTTCTTCCCATCATGGAAAACCAGTCTGTGACGGGAATCTTTTTGCCGGCTTTTTCAGGGTCGTAATTTAACGACGTGATGCCGTTTTCGATTTCGTAGAGCGGAAAATAGCAGCAGTCTACTGCCGCGGCAATCACACTTCGTTCCTTGTCCGGCGAATCGCTCCAGTTGAGGGGACAGGCAGAAAGCGCCTTGATGTAGGCGGTTCCAAAGTCTCTGGCATAGGCGGCGGCTTTGGCGGCTTTGCGGATAAAGTCCATAGGGTTGCTTTCCGCAGCACATGCGACATAGGGAATGTGTGTAGCCGCCATAATTTCCGGCGTGTCTTTGTGAAAAAAGGTTTTGCCGTACTGCGTGCTTCCCACATGGGAGGTGGAGCTCTTAGCGCCCATCGGCGTAGAATAGGAAAGCTGATAGCCGGTGTTCATGTAACCGCCGTTGTCATATTCAAAGAGAATCAGCCTGTGATTGCGAAGCGCTGTTCCCAGAGCGGAACCCATGCCGATATCCATACCGCCGTCACCGCTTACCATAATGAAGGTAATTTCGCCCGCAGGGTATTCTCCCCGCTTCTGCCGCTGTTTGAATACTTCTGCAAGTCCGCTTAAAGTAGCGGCGCCGTTTTGGAAGAGGTTGTGCAGGTAGGGAATTTTGAAGGAGGTCTTGGGGTAAGCAGTAGTGACTACCATGCCGCAGCCGGTTTGAAATAAAAGCACGACATTTCCTTCGATGCCCTTTAACAGCAGATTCAGGTTGACGGGAATGCCGCAGCCCGGACAGGCGCCATGTCCGGGCGCCAGACGTTTTGGCATAGCGGTCGAATCCCGTAAAAGCCCGCCTTTTACAATCATTTTTCCGGCGGCGGCATCGTAGGAGCAGGTTGTGATATGCTTTGTGGTATCCGTCTCTGACAGGGGCTTAAAATAGGCGGGCTGTTCCTTTGCGCCGCTGCCTTTTGTCACGCCGTGGTAAGCAAAGGCAGCGGCGTTGCCGCAAAGCCCCTCGCGAAAGAGGCTGAGGGCATCTTCCACAAAAAAATCCTGTCCGCCCAGCCCATAGACTCTGGAAATTACCTTTGCGGGAAGCGCGGCGCGCTGCAGGGCGGCGCGAAGCTCCAGCGAGAGGTTGCCTCCCTCTGCGCCGTAGCTGTCCTGCCGGTCTGCTGCAACGATAATCGCAGCATTTTGGCAGAACTGTACGATTTCTTCGTGAGGGAAAGGGCGAAGCGAAAGCAGCGTAACCACACCGGCACGGATACCTTCTTTTCGCAGAATATCCGCAGCTTCCATTGCCGTATGGTAAGCGGAGCCTAATATAACAAGAAGAATATCCGCATCTGCATACAGATAGCCTTTTAAAAAGGAATATGCTCTGCCGGAGAGTTCGGCGTACTCTGCAAATAAAGCGGGCAGCAGCTCTTTTGCCTGTTTCATGGCAAGATGGAGCTGGTAGCGGTTGTTTAGGACATCCGGTTCATTCATATAAGAGCCTACGGTAATGGGATGCGCCAAATCCAACACGTCTGCGGCGGCTTTTTTTTCTCCGATATAATCCTTGACAGCGATGTCATTTTCAAAAACCATGCATTTTCGTTTCTGATGACTGGTATAAAAGCCGTCAAAAGCGATTGCCACGGGAAGACTGACTGCCTCTGCCAGTTTCAAGGCAAGCAGATTCATATCATACACAGTCTGCGGTTCATCCGCAAAGAGGATAATCCAGCCGGTATTGAGCATATACATAATGTCGCTGTGGTCGCCTTTGATGCACAGAGGACCGGAGACGGTACGACATGCCACGTTCATTACCATGGGAAAGCGGGTGCCGGACTGCACCGGAAATTGTTCTAAGGCGTATAAAAGCCCGTTGGCACTGGTTGCATTAAAAACCCTGCCGCCGCCTGTGGAAGCGCCATAGCAGATGCCGGCAGCGCTGTGTTCTCCTTCTGCCGCAATCAGCTTGATGTCGTGCTGACCCTGCGCACCCATCAAATCCAAATTTTCTGCTATCTGCGTGGAGGGCGTGATGGGATAGTAGCCCATCACATGATAATTGATTTGCTTGGCGGCATATGCAGCCAGCTCATTTCCGCTTTCGTAGAGCACTTTTTGTTTTTCCATCATAAACTCCTTACATTTCCATGGATATTTAGGTAATACCGCCGTCCACACGTTTTTCGTCCAAATAAGAATCGCTGGTTATCCAGCCGTTAGGACCTGTTTTTTCGTAGCGGATGGAGTCCGGCAGCAGGTCCTTGTTGGGAACAAACCAGGGCTTGTCCGGATAATCTTTTTCCAAAGCCTTTACAAGGGCGCCTGTGGGACAGACTGCCACGCAGCGCAGGCAGCCTTTACAGTGAAAATAATCCAGTCCGCCGTTTATCATGGCGGGCTTTCCGTCAATATTGCCTTCGCGAAATTGAAATACCATATCTGGACAAGTGGAGTCACAGAGACCGCAGTTAATGCATTTTTCTTGCAAAAACAGTGGGATGTAGCCTTCTCTGGAGGGGGATAAATCGTTGGAAACCGTACTGCCAAAGCGGTGATTGATGCCGCCTTGGGGCGCGTTATCCCATCCCCACGTAAAGCGATCTTTGTGGAGAGCAGGAGTGCCCTGAGCGGAAGCTGCAGAAATAACAGCCCTGGAGAGCAGGTCATGGCCTTTCTGCACGCCCTCCAGATTGGAAGCGATAAGGTCAGGATATTTTTTCCCTATGGTGTCCCTGCACAGGCTTTTTACACAGTCGAGGGGAACAAATTCTGATGCCTTTGCAATGGCGCCAAGCAGCACCATATTGATGCGGGAGTGGGATTCCATGGCAATTTTTAAGGCATCTATGCAGTAGAGAGTACCTTTTGCAAAGCCGTATTTTTGCATTGCTTCATCAGGAGAAAGTGGGGTGTTCAGAATGATTTTGGTATCCGGTTTCACGCCGTCTAAGACGGGCAGCCTGCCCATAAGCCCTTCGTGAAAGATACATAAAATATGGGGAGAGACGACGGGACTGTTGACGCGTATCGGCATGTCTTCCCTGCACCACCGCACAAATGCCTTGACTGGTGAGCCGCGCTTTTCAGAACCGTAACTGGAAAAGCTGGATGCATTTAAGGAGAGGTACAGTGCGCCAAGTTCGCCCAACATTTTGCCGCATAGGTTGGCGCCCATGCCGCCGATGCTTTCAAGTCGTATCTCAAAATATCCGTTCTCGTTGGTAACCGGCAGAGTGTTTTGCATAAGTGCCTCCTGTGAGTTTGTCTATAAAATACATTTCATTATCCGTGCGCCGTATAACACAGTTATCCATAGTATGCCATTTTTCCTGTGGCTTATGCGAAGAGAAGAAAAATACATTTGATTGCAGGGGCGATTCCAAAATGCTATAATAAGTGAAAAAGTCAGGCAGGGTAAGGCATAATGAAGAAAATCGTAATTTTTGATTTGGACGGAACTTTAATCGATACGGAAAAATATTTTAAAATTTTCTGGCGGCAGGCAGCGGCGGCTTTTGGCTTTGAGATGAGCGAGGAGCAGGCTTTGCGGCTTAGAAGCCTAGGACGTCCCTATGCGCCGGCGCTGCTAAGGGAATGGTTTGGAGACACATTTGATTATGTGGCTGTCCGCGAGCACCGCAGAAAAATAATGAAGGCGCATTTAGATAAGGTGGGAATAGAATTGAAGCCCTATGCAGAACAGGCGCTTTTGTGGCTGTCAGAGAACGGATACAGGGCGGCGGTTGCGACTGCAACGTCGGCAGAACGTGCCGCTAAGCAGCTTCGGCAGCTTGGAATCGCAGCGTATTTTGACGAGATTGTAAGCGCCGCCTCTTTGGAAAAAGGAAAGCCTGCGCCGGACGTGTATTTGTATGCCTGTGAAAGATTGGGAAAAAGTCCCGAGGACTGTTTTGCCGTGGAGGATTCTCCAAACGGCGTTCTTTCCGCATATGCCGCAGGGCTTAAGGTGATTATGGTGCCGGACCAGACGGAGCCGGATGAGGAGCTGGCGGCAAAGCTGTACGCCTGTATCCCGTCGCTTTTAGAGCTGCCGTCGGTTCTGGAAGGATTGCAAAAAGAGAGCTGAAGAAATTCGGCAACTTTGAAATATTTGAAAAATTCTTGACAACAGCCCGCTCTATGTCCTACAATCACTACTATAATACGTGTTTATGCATATATGTGATTGTGGCAGCGACGAGGGTTAGTAAAACGACGGAATATCACAGAGAGGGAGCGGTTGGTGAAAGCTCCTGTAGGAAGCGTTTGAACCTGCCTCTGAGCCCTGTATGAAAGTACAGCGCAAGCCGGCGTTATTGGCAAAAGAGAGAATGTAAGGCGCGGCGTGCGTCTGCATTAAACAGGGTGGTACCGCCGGTTTTCCGGTCCCTTTTGGGACGGAAGCCGGCGTTTTTTTGTTTATGACAGAAGGCGGCATATGCCACAATACACAAAGAAAGGAAGAAAGGTATGGCAGAGAAAAAAATGGTAGAGGCAATTACCTCCATGGATGAGGATTTTGCCCAGTGGTACACGGACATCGTGAAAAAAGCGGAATTAATCGATTACACCAGCGTTAAGGGCTGCATGGTGATTAAGCCGGCGGGGTACGCCATCTGGGAGCTTTTGCAGAGGCAGCTCGACGACAGGTTTAAGGAGGCGGGTGTGCAGAATGTATACCTTCCCATGTTTATTCCGGAAAGTCTTTTGCAGAAGGAGAAGGACCATGTAGAAGGATTTGCGCCGGAAGTGGCGTGGGTGACTCACGGCGGTCTGCAGCCTCTTCAGGAGCGGATGTGCGTGAGACCTACCTCTGAAACGCTCTTCTGTGACTTTTATAAAAATGATATACAGTCTTACCGCGATTTGCCCAAGGTATACAACCAGTGGTGTTCGGTGGTTCGCTGGGAAAAGGAAACCAGACCTTTCCTGCGTTCCAGAGAATTTTTATGGCAGGAGGGACATACCGCCCATGCAACTGCCGAAGAAGCGGAGGAGAGAACCGTACAGATGCTGAACGTGTATGCACAGTTCTGTGAAGAAGTGCTGGCGATTCCCGTTATCAAGGGACAGAAAACGGAAAAGGAAAAATTTGCGGGAGCGGAGCATACCTATACCATCGAATCCCTGATGCATGACGGCAAGGCGCTCCAGTCGGGCACCAGCCATAACTTTGGAGACGGATTCGCGAAGGCATTCGGTATCCAGTTTACCGACAGGGATAATACCTTAAAGCATGTTTATCAGACTTCGTGGGGGATGTCCACCCGTATTATCGGCGCTATCATTATGGTACACGGAGATAATTCGGGACTGGTACTGCCTCCCAAGGTAGCGCAGGTGCAGGTGGCGATTATTCCGATTCAGCAGAAAAAGGAAGGCGTTCTGGAGAAGGCATATGAGCTGCAGGAGAGATTAAAGGGCAGTTTCCGCGTTAAGGTGGACGATACGGACAAGAGTCCGGGATTTAAGTTTGCAGAGGCAGAGATGAGAGGCTTCCCCCTTCGACTGGAAATCGGACCGAAGGATATAGAGGCAGGCAAATGCGTGCTGTGCAGGCGCGATAACGGTGAAAAGACGGAAGTCGCACTGGATGAGGTGGAGGAAGCGGTTGCGAGGCTCCTTGATACCATCCATCACGATATGTTAGAGAAGGCAAGAAAGCACAGAGACGCTCATACTTTTGTGGCGCGCAATATGGAAGAGTTTGAAGGACTCTTTGCAGCGGCAGCACAGGGCGATTGGCAGAAGGCAGGCTTTGTCAAGGCGATGTGGTGCGGCGAACAGGCATGTGAAGAAAAGATAAAGGAAAAGCTCAGTGTTACAAGCCGTTGTATTCCTTTCGAGCAGGAGCAGCTTGCAGAGACTTGTGTGTGCTGCGGCAAACCTGCGAAAAAGATGGTTTACTGGGGCAGGGCGTACTAAAAAAGGCTAGAGGGCGGCAGTATGATTTACAGAGAAATACCAATACAAATGAAAAATTCATCTCATGCAAGTCTGGTGCTGTATCTGCAGGATTATTCCGCGGATATGCTGGTACAGAACCGCCCTATGGTGATACTCTGTCCGGGAGGCGGGTACAACCATATTTCCGTGCGGGAGTCAGAGAGTGAAGCGCTGCAGTTTCTTGCCATGGGCTGCCATGCGGCGGTGCTTCGTTATACTGTGTGTGAGGAATACCCTGTACAGCTTACGGAGCTTGCCTATGCCGTAAAATATATTAGAGAGCACGCGGAGGAATGGCATATAGACCATAAAAGAGTGGTGGCGCAGGGCAGCTCAGCGGGCGGGCATCTGGCGGCATCTCTGGGCGTATGCTGGCAGGAGCGTTGGCTTTTGGAGGCAGCGGGAGCGGCATCCGCGGAGGAAATAAGGCCCAATGGGCTGCTTCTTTGCTATCCGGTTATCACTTCCGGTGAATTTGCACATAGGGGTTCTTTTGCCATTTTGACGGGCGGCGATGAAAAGCTTTTGGAGGCGCTTTCCCTTGAAAAAAGAGTAAATCACGATACCCCTCCTGCCTTTATCTGGCATACATTTACGGACGCTACGGTTCCTGTGGAAAATTCCCTTCTATTTGTGAGCGCCCTGCGCCGCCACAACATTCCTGCGGAATTTCACCTGTATCCGAAAGGACAGCATGGACTGGCGCTGGCAAGTCCTCTAACCGCAGGCAGGGATGGCAGCCATATGCAGAAGGAATGCGAGTCATGGATTTGGCTGGCACGGACGTGGCTGGAAAACCTGCAGGCATCACAGTTAAAATAGTCCGGTAATTCAGATAGAAAAGAAGCGGTATATTTGGTCTGTACTTGTACCGGTGCAGGCGGTATAATCAAAAACAGGAATAGGAGCAGCAAACAAAATCTTAATAAAGTGGAGGACAGAGCATGATATTCGGTAACGGATGCTGGCTGCAGAAGGAAGGCTGCGGCTGTTTTACCCCGCAGGAGGTATATTTTGAAAAGGTAGAGGAGACAAGGGTGACCTTATGTCTGCCGACTACAAGGATTATGCACAGAGGTGCAACGCTTGGCGGCATCAATCTGACAATGGTGATTACGTCTCCGGCGCCGGAAGTGCTGCGTGTACGGACCTATCATCATATGGGTGCGTTACAAAAGGGACCGGAGTTTGCGCTCTGCCAGACGGCGGAGCAGCCTCTTAACGTGACAAGCGATGAGGAAAGAATTGTAGTAACGAGCGGCACGCTCTCTTTGGAAATCGGCAAAAAGAATTGGTATATGGCTTACAAGAGGAATGGTGAAGTCATTACCAAATCGGGGGCAAAGGATTTGGCATGTATGAAGACCGACTGGAAAGGCGATTACTACGACAAAGGCGATATTACGGAAACCTATATGCGCCAGCAGCTTTCCATGGGCGTGGGTGAGCTGATTTACGGACTGGGCGAGCGCTTCACGGCGTTTATCAAGAATGGACAGAGCGTTTCCATATGGAATGAGGATGGCGGCACCAGCACATATCAGTCCTACAAGAATATTCCTTTTTATATCAGCAACAAGGGTTACGGCGTTTTTGTAAATCACCCTGAAAAGGTAGAATTTGAGGTTGCCACGGAGCAGGTGACGAAGACGGCGTTTTCCGTGGAGGGCGGCTGTCTGGACTACTATTTGTTTAACGGACCGACCATGAAGGAAGTGCTGACAAGATATACGGATTTGACGGGTAAGCCGTCTCTGCCCGCGCCCTGGACATTTGGTCTCTGGCTCTCCACCTCTTTTACGACCAATTATGACGAAGAAACGGTTATGAGCTTTGTGAACGGTATGCTGGAGAGAGATATTCCGCTGCGGACCTTCCATTTTGACTGCTTTTGGATGAAAGAATTCCACTGGACCGATTTTGAGTGGGATTCCCGCGTGTTCCCGGACCCGGAAGGTATGTTAAGGCGCATCAAAGAAAAAGGGTTGAATATTTGCGTGTGGATTAACCCTTATATCGGGCAGGAGAGTTGTCTGTTCAGGGAAGGAATGGAAAAGGGTTACTTTGTAAAGCGTATTAACGGCGACGTATGGCAGTGGGATATGTGGCAGCCGGGCATGGCGCTGGTGGATTTTACCAATAAAGACGCCTGTGCATGGTATCAGGAAAAGCTCGCGGGGCTGCTTTCCATGGGCGTGGACTGCTTTAAAACAGACTTTGGCGAGCGGATTCCTGTGGAGGGCATCTGCTACCATGACGGTTCTGACCCGAAGAAGATGCATAATTACTACACCTATCTGTACAACAAGGTGGTATATGAGATATTGGAGAAGAAGCGCGGAAAAGGAGAGGCGGTGCTGTTTGCTCGTTCTGCGACCGCAGGCGGACAACAATTCCCCGTGCACTGGGGCGGTGACTGCTGGTCTGATTATGAATCTATGGAGGAGAGTCTGCGCGGCGGTCTGTCCTTGATGATGTCCGGCTTTGGCTATTGGGCGCATGATATCGGCGGATTTGAGAGTACCTCTACGCCGGATGTTTACAAGCGCTGGGTTGCCTTTGGACTTTTGTCCTCACACAGCCGTCTGCACGGCAGTACTTCTTACAGGGTGCCTTGGGCGTATGATGAGGAAGCGGTGGACGTGGTGCGTTTCTTTACAAAACTGAAGGCGAGGCTGATGCCGTATCTTTACAAAACTGCGGTCATCACAAGTAAAACCGGTATTCCCACTATGCGCAGCATGGTGCTGGAGTTTACGGAAGACAGAACCTGTCATTATACAGACCGCCAGTATATGCTGGGGGACAGCCTCCTGACAGCGCCCATCTTTAACGAAGAGGGCATGGCGGACTACTATCTGCCTGCGGGACGCTGGACGGATTTCTTTACCGGCGAGGTGAAGACGGGCGGAAGCTGGATAAAGGAGAAGCATGGCTACTTGAGCGTGCCGCTTCTGGTAAAGGAAAATTCCATCGTGGCGCTGGGCGCCCGTGACGACAGACCGGATTATGATTACGGTGACGGCGTGGAGCTGCGCATCTATGAGCTGGAAGACGGCGTGCGGGTAAGCGACGTAGTGTTCGGCATGGATAATGCGGAGGAAGTAAAGATGTCCGCGGAACGTGCGGGTAACGTTATTACCGTCAACGTGATGTCGGACAAGGCATACAGCGTGCGTCTGGTAAATAGAAAGGCGGTATCCGTTGCAGGCGGGGATATGACGCTGGAAGGAAACGACACGATTGTCAAATCTGATGCGGGGCATATTACCGTGACGTTATAAAATGTGAAGGAAGCTTGAGCGGCTGAAGATACCGCTTAAGAATTTCAAATTCACATGGGGTAGATGTATGAAAAAAAGAAGAAACCGATTGTGGGAAAGAATCAGTAAAAGGAAAATCCGACAGCAGTTATATATGATTTATATTATTGCCGTCTGTTTTCCCATAGCCATAATCGGTTTCTTTTTGTTGGAAAATACGTCAAGGCTTTTGACGAATTATCATCAGGATCTATTGATATCCGACAGTATGCGCGTCAGGACGATTTTATTTGAAATTACAACCCAAATTTATAATATTTCGGAAACGATTGCCTTTGAGGATACGCTGCAGCAGGTGCTGTCATCACAGGAGAAGGGTGCAGAGCGGGGAGCGGCGTACTCTTATGCCACGCTGAATAACTATATTTCTTCCCATGCGGAGATAGAGGATATTATCATCTACACCGACAACGTCAATGCAGCAAAGTACATGCATTTTACCTATGCGGACAACGGGATACAGAAGCAGGAATGGTATCAAAAGGCGGTGGGACAGGCAGGTACTTTCTGGATTCCCATGGAAAAAAAGGACCAGTATGGCAATTCCTACTGGAATTTGGCGCTTGTGCGCAGGATTACCGTGATTGGCAGCGACTATCAGGCGGTACTGGTCATTATGATAAGCGACAATTATCTGCAGACCCGCCTTCGGAGCAATGAGTACCGGATAACAGTGTCAGCGGACAACAGAAAGATTTTTTACAATTCCACACGCATGGACTATGGGGAGACGCAGCCCTTTTATATCGACTATGCAGATGAGTATTATCAATACTTAGGACCGGTGTGGGAGCAGGCGAATAAGTTTCTTGCCAATATTTCGACGCTTCATTTGTATCAGACGGATAGTAAAATCTACATTGCGACGATAAGTGAAAGCGCATATGGAGATATGAGCGTCATTATCGTGACGTGTCTCTTGATTATTCTGACGGCACTTATCGTACCTGCCATTCTGATTCATTTCTTTACCAGATATTTTACGGGACGTGTGAATGTACTTAGGGACGAGATGAAAAAGGCAAGCAATGAGGAATATGATATTCCGGATTATTTTGGAGGCGAGGACGAGCTGACGGAGGCGTTTGCCGATTTGCAGGTGATGGTGCAGAAAATTAAGGAGAAGGACGCGAAAATGTATCAGGCGCTGTTAAAGGAACAGCAGCTTTTGAACGAGCAGCAGGTAATGGAAATGAAAATGCTTGCCGGACAGATAAATCCCCACTTCTTGTACAATACACTGGAAAGCATCCGGATGAAATCGCTGACTTCGGGAAACAGGGAGGTGGCAAATGCCATTAAGCTTCTCGGCAAGTCCATGCGGTATGTACTGGAGAATACGGGAACTTCTCTGGTGACGCTGAAAAAAGAGCTGGACTATGTGGAAACCTATCTGCAAATACAAAAAATACGGTTTGGGGACAGGGTGAATTATCGGATAGAGGTAATCGGCACGCTGGATTTAGAGAAATATCTGATTCTGCCGCTGCTTTTGCAGCCTGTTGTGGAAAATGCCATTGTACACGGGCTGGAGCAGGTTTCGGAAAATGGCCGGATAGATATCTGTGTGGATGTGCCGGAAAAGGAAATGCTACAGATTTCCGTTTCGGACAATGGCTGCGGCATGAGCGGGGAGGAGCTGGAGATTCTGCGGATACGCATGGCACAGAAAACGCTTGACAAAACAGCCAGTATAGGCTTATGCAATACCAATCAGAGAATTCGCCTTTATTATGGGGAATCTTATGGAATGACAATAGAAAGCACACAGGGAAAGGGCACGCGCATCCGGCTGAAGATTCCGGTAAAGTGCCATGATGTGTAATTTTCCTCGTATAAAATGTAAAAAAGGAATGGTTTTTTTCTTTTGCAAACTTCGTTACACTTGCTATGTGACAGGTAACAGTGCTTGTTTTGTTTTTACGAAAACGATTAAGCCTGTTCAATTTAACTAGGAGGGTAATAAAGTATGAAAAAGACAATGAAAAAAGTATTTGCCTCCGTTCTTGCGCTTGCTTTGGCTGTTTCAACCTTTTCGTTGATGAAGCTGAATGCGTCCGCGGAAGGAGAGACTGTGGCATATCTGTCTTTTGCAGATAATGCATGGTCGGTGCAGTACTGGAACGATGGAAATGATTATTCACCCATTGTAGCTACGACTGCAGAAGTAACCGGCAACGGCACTTATACGGTAGGACTTGACTTTACGGAAGCCGGCGGCGCAGCGGACATCGCGTTTTTTGATGTGGAAATCAGCAATGGTGAAGCGGCATTCCCCAACAGCTACATGACAATCGATTCCGTTAAGATTAACGGTGAAGAGATTGCGCTGACGGGTACGCCGTATACCAGCTCTGACGACGGTGTTGCAACCAGAACCAACCTGTACAATGCATGGGTTTCTGATGTGACTACAGTTGAGAGTGCACGTACCGCAGACGGCAGTGCGGACGGCATCACACCGACACCGGTAGACGGAACCATCACCAATATCAATACCATTGAAGTAACCTTTACGCTTGGGGAAGGCGTGCTCTGCAACGCGGCAGGCGGTGAAGTGGCAACTGTTCTCAGCGAGGAAAGCTATCCTGCGTTTATCGCATTTGGCGGTGACGTCGAAGAAGGCGACTGGGGCTTCCAGTACTACGGTGACGGCGCTGGAAGCAATTCCGGTGATATTGTGGCAACCAACGGCGAAGTGAAGAGCGGCGAGACCACAACCCTTACACTGGAGTTCCCTTCTGAAGTATATTATACATGGTTTGTAGCACCCTGCTTTGTGGTAGAGGATGCAAGCAAGGTTTCTCCTGAGAGTACCTTTGATGTAAAGGTATTCTTAGACGGAGAAGAAGTGACGACCGACGTTTCCGCAGGCAAATCCTGCTGGGCAGAGGGCACCGGCGATTATGACGAGACGAAGTGCGTTCGTATCGGCGGCGGTTACAATGAGTGGGGCGACAAGTATCTTGCAGAGTCTCCCAAGGGCTTTAAGACCATTACTTTTGAAATTACGCCTACCATCTACCTGATGTCAGGCGAGGCTTCTGAAGAGGCGGCTCCTCAGAATGAGTTTGACCCGAATGGCACTTATCATGCATATATCGGCGTACAGACTCCGACATGGATTTTCCGTAACTCCTTTGATGACGCAACCTACGGCAAGGATTCCGACTGCTTCGACCAGCTTGGCTTTGTTGACGGCGAGTGGATTGCACAGGGCGGCAGCTTTACTGACGTGGAAATCACCGGAAACGGTACTTACACGGTATCCGTAACAGGCTATGACTTTTCCGGACAGTTTGAAGACCAGCCTATCCTTGGCACAGACGGTTTGTTCAACCTGTTGTTTGTATCTACGGACCTGCCTGTAAATGATGCAGTTGTTATTTCCAACGTTGTTTTGAAGATGGATGGAAAGACCATTGCAGAACAGGAAAGCGCATTCTTAGATCCGGATTCTAAAGAAGTACAGAAGGTGCTTTTGGCGAATATCTGGAACAATGCCATTCCTGAGCTTCCTTACTATGCGGCTCCGACCCAGAGCATCGAAATCAGCTTTGACGTGAGCGGTTTTGCAAACGACGCAGCTCCGGCTCCGGAAACAACACCGGATACCTCAAGCGAAAGCACACCGGCACCCACTGACGAGAGCACACCTGCTCCTGCAGAAAATTCCGGAAGCAACACCGGACTGATTATCGGTATCGTGATAGCTGTAGTAGTAGTGATCGCAGTAGCTGCAGGCGTAGTAGTAGCAAAGAAGAAAAAAGGCGATACAAAATAATATAACTTGATAAATCACAGAGAGTGTAGTGAGTTCAAAAAGTGAGACTTTTTAAGCGTAGCAGTCCCAAGTGGCTGCTACGCTGTTTTTATCAGAGCGCGAGCGTGTCAGCACAGCTATATGCCCCTGCTGAATGCGTCCCTCATGCAAACTCCCGCCTGTGGACAACCTCGGGCAAAAAATTACTGTAATTTCTATCAAGTATTTGCGGTATTTTTGAATCTATTCATTTTGTATAATAAAGCTAAGTGCTCGTAGTATGCATTTTGAGCCCGAAATAAGTAGATATGTGGGAGGTAAAATATGGAAAATAGTAAGAAAGGAAAGGAAAAAACAGCCGGATATATATATTATGCAGCACGTATCGGCGTTCTGCTTTCGGTGGTTATGATGTTTTTCCCGGGCTTAAATCCGGCGAAAATATGCGACTACATAAACAAAAATATGTCCCTGTTTACTTCGGGAATTTCCTATTCCGGACTGGTGAAGCAGTGTACCCGTGCGTTTAATCAGGGATGGATACAGGAGTCTTCCTTTGTGCTTCTCTTTATTTCAAGTATGGTTGTCTGCATTGGCATTGCGGCAGGCGCCGTTATGGGCTGTATGTCACTGGGCAATCTGAAGATGAGAAAGGTTGGAAACTGGTTTGGCATCGGCGGCGCTATTGCGCAGATAGCAGGTCTTGGCGGTATTTATCTGGCATATTCGCAGGTTGCACAGACCACGAAGCCTGACAAGGTAATTCCCAATTTCCCTCTTTCTAACTGGCTGTTTTTTTTGGTTCTGGCGGCTGTCATTCTGGTGGTATCCGTGCTTGTGCAGGTGCTGCTTCCCAAGCCTGCAAAAGAATCTAAATTTGAAATGGAATCTAAGTTCAAGCTGTTTCTGATGTTCCTTCCGTTTGCGGCGTTGTGTTTTGTGTTCAGCTACCTGCCTCTTTATGGCTGGCGGTATGCTTTTTTTGACTATACATCGGGCGGCACGCTTTCAAAAGATAATTTTGTAGGATTTCAGTATTTTACCATGCTGTTCCAAAACGCGGCGACCAGAAGCGATATTGTGAGAGTGCTTCGCAATACGCTTGCCATGAGTGCGCTTGGCATTGCTACAAGCTGGCTTCCGATGGCGTTTGCAATTTTCCTCTCCGAGGTTAAGAGCACTCGTATGAAGCGCTTTGTGCAGACCTTTGCAACCATTCCGAACTTTATAAGCTGGGTTTTGGTGTATGCGATTGCACTTGCCATCTTTTCGTCGGACGGCTTTATCAGCAGTATGATGGTAAATACGGGCGTGTGGTCGGAAGGCAAAAATATGTTGATGAGCTCTTCTCATCACTGGCTGAAGATGCTGGCATGGGGAACCTGGAAGGGCATCGGCTGGAGCGCCATCATTTACATAGCAGGTATTTCCGGTATTGACCAGCAGCTTTATGAAGCGGCTACCGTGGACGGCGCAGGGCGTTTCCAGAAAATGTGGCATATCACGCTTCCGGGACTGATTCCCACTTATATGGTTATGCTTCTGATGGCAGTAGCCGGTATTTTGAGCAATGGTATGGATCAGTACATGGTGTTTGACAATCCCAACAACACCAATGTCAATATGGTGCTTGATTTGTATGTGTATAAGCTGGGTATTATGAACGGTGCGATACCGTTGTCAACCATGATAGGCATGGTAAAATCCGTAATCAGCGTTGTACTTTTGTTTGGCGCCAATACGATTTCCAAGCTGGTACGTGGCGAGAGTATTGTATAGGAGGTGTGAGACATGGCGAAGACGGCACAGGAAAAGTTAGACGCAAAAGCGGAAAAGCAGTATTACAAAACGCATAAAAGGTCCTATAAGCTCACTACCGGCGATATTGTATTTAATATCTTAAATTACGGGTTTTTCCTTATTTTTACATTGAGCTGTATTTTTCCGTTTTACTATTTATTTATCAATACGATTTCCTCCAATGATTTGGTAAGCAGGGGATTGATTAACTTTATTCCGCGGGGACTTAATCTTGACAATTATGTCAATCTGGTAAAGTCAAGTGAAATAGGGCAGGCGTTTTTTGTTTCTATCGGGAGAACCCTGCTTGGAACGGCGCTTATGGTGATGGCTTCTGCTTTTGTGGGATATCTGGTAACAAAGCAGCAGATGTGGCACAGAAAGTTCTGGTATCGTTTTCTGGTGATTACCATGTACTTCAATGCAGGAACGATTCCCTGGTATTTGAATATGTCCATGCTGGGGCTGACCAACAATTTTATGGCATACATAATCCCGGGCATTGTGGCGCCTTATAACATTATACTGGTAAAAACATACATCGAGTCGATTCCGGCAGAGCTGGAAGAAAGCGCATTTATGGACGGAGCGGGGTATTGGACCATTTTCCGCAGGATTATCTGGCCGCTGTCCATGCCGATTCTGGCGACGATTGCAATTTTTGGCGCGGTGGGACATTGGAATTCCTTTACGGATTCCCTGATTCTCATGCAGAACGCACCGGAATTGTATACGCTGCAGCACAGGCTGTATTTGTATCTGACAACCAGCTCCAACATTGGCGCGCTGATGAACGGCGGCGTAAGCTCCGCGGCGGCAGAAGGTATCATGCAGACGGCGCTTAACGCAAAGGTTATCAAGTATACGGTGTCCATGGTATCCATTATTCCCATATTGTTGGTTTATCCGTTTATGCAGCGGTATTTTGTAAAAGGTATTATGCTGGGGGCTGTTAAGGGATAGCAGTTCACACTAATATAGAAGGAGGATTAAAGCGATATGAAAAAGATGAAAAGACTGGCGGCGCTTGTCCTGACACTTGTCATGGTCAGCGGACTGCTCACAGGCTGCGGCAGTAAGGAGAAGGATTATATTACCCTTACCATTTACAGCCAGCTTGCAAACTATTCCGGAGAGATGCAGGGTTGGTTTGCACAGATTTTAAAGGACAAATTTGGCGTTAAGGTCAACCTGATTCCCGACGGCGACGGTGTGTTTGATACCCGTATGGAAGCAGGCGATTTGGGTGACATTGTCGTATGGGGTTCCGACGACAAGGATTATCTGCAGGCGGTTTCCGCAGGGCTTCTGTATGACTGGGAAGAGGATAATCTGGTGCAGGAATATGGTCCCTATATCTGGGAGCATATGCAGGACGCCTTAAATAAAAATAAGATTGTATCCGCACAGAGGGATAAGGACGGCAATGTGATTGGGGAAGCAAATACGATATATGGTTTTGGACACAATGTAGCATCCAGCTCCGAAAGCCACGAGGCGTTTTTCTACACATGGGATATCCGCTGGGATTTGTATCAACAGTTGGGACATCCGGAAGTAAACGATTTGGATGACCTGATGGATGTGCTTGTTGATATGAAAGAAATCTGTCCGACGGCAGACAATGGAAAGCCTACCTATGCGATGTCTCTCTGGCCTGACTGGGACGGCAACTATGTGATGTATGTAAAGGCAATGGCGACGGCATATTACGGCTATGATGAATTTGGTTTTGGACACTATAATGTAAGAACCGGTGAGTATTACGATGCCCTGTCTCCCGACAGCCCTTATCTGGAGATGCTGGCATGGTTTAACGAGCTGTACCGCAACGGTCTGCTTGATCCGGATTCTATGACACAGACCTATGACAACATGATAGAGAAGGTACAGAACGGACAGACCTTCTTCTCCATCTTTAACTATGCCGGTTCTTTGGCTTACAACAAAGAAGTACATTACGGAAAAGATGAAGAAGGCAACGAAATCAATAAGATTATGGAGAGTCTGGTGCCCACAGAGGCATGTCCCATCGTGGGAGGCTTAAGCACGATAGGCGGCAACCGTGTATGGAGTATCGGTGCAAAGACCCAGTATCCGGAGCTCTGCATGGAAATCATCAACTGGCTGTGTACGCCTGAAGGACGTCTGACAATGGATTATGGCCCGAAGGAGCTTTGCTGGGATTATGATGAAAACGGTAAAACCTACTTTACGGAATTTGGCAAGACCTGCTTTGAGGACAGAAAGACTTTGATGCCTAATGAGTGGGGCGGCGCAACCTTTAATGAAGGCGCGTTTCAGGTAAACAATACCACATGGTCTTCAGCGGATATCAATCCGGAATCCGGTGAGAGATATGACCAGCAGTATTGGGCAAGCAATCTGGTGCCGGAGGGACGCTGCGATGCGGAAAGAGACTGGAGAGCATATACGGGATGCGAAACGCTGGAGCTTTATTTGGATAGCTGTAATTACGCGGTGGATGTACCTACTACCTTCTCCTTCCCTGAAAGAGAACCTCAGCTTGAGAGTACATGGGTACAGGTTGCAACCTGTCTGAAGGATTATAGCTGGAGAGCTATCTATGCAGAGACGGAGGAAGAATTCCAGTCCATCGTAAATGAAATGCGCGGACGTGCAAAATCTTATGGTTATGATGCATGTACCCAGTGGACGATAGAACAGGCGGCAATCAGAAATGCATTGCAGGAGCCGTTAAGATAAGGTATACTAAGTAAATACAAAAAGACCGTTAGAAGGGGCTGCCCAACCGGCAGCCTTTTCTAAACGGAACTTTATGCCTGCGCAGGGAGTTCGCAGGCTTTGGAAAGGCATGGTAACAGGATGAAGTTTTTCAGTGTGGACGGTGCGTTATATAAATTTTTATCCAGACTGTGGGATATGGTAAAGCTGAATTTTATGTGGCTGCTTTTTTCTCTGCCGATTGTGACGGTGGGTGCGGCAACCGTGGCGGCATACAGCGTCACGCTGAAAATGGCGGACGAACAAGAGGGATATGTGGCGCGGCAGTTTGTCAAAGCGTTTAAGGAGAACTGGCGGCAGGGAATCCCCATGGGGCTGCTTGCTTTGTTTTGTTCTTATGCGGTGTATCTGGATTTTGAACTGCAGCGCGTGGCAGAAGGCGATTCGACTATGTTTCTTATTTTTGGCATTGTGGCGGCGTTTGTATTTGGAATGTCCTTTATCTATGCATTTCCGCTGAGTGCCCGTTATGAGAACACGCTAATCGGCACATTGAAAAATTCGGTGAATATAGCGACAAGATACTTTGCGAGGACACTTTTGCTGGTAGCGATTCTGGCAGTGGAGGTTATTGTTTTCATTTTCAATTATATGACCTTGTTCTTTGGGCTTTTGATTGGTCCTGCCTGTATTATGCTGACAATAAGCGGTTTTGCGCTCCATTTTTTCAAGGAAATCGAGAAAGAGCCGGGGGCGGTACGGGAGAAGGATATGGGAAAGGACGAGGAAAAATAAAAGATTTGTATGCAGGAAAAGAATTCTGCGGAAAGGTGGCGCTATGATACAGCAGACAATACAGATTAAAATGACGGGCTCTCTGCCGGAGGCATGTATGAAAACATACATCATTGAGGATTCGCCGGAGTTTAAAATCAAGAAGCGGCCCGTTGTCATCGTGTGTCCGGGCGGCGGCTACTGTTACTTGTCGGACAGAGAAGGGGAGATTTTGGCGCTGCAGTATGCGGCGATGGGGTGTCATGCCGTGGTCTTGTACTATTCCATTGCACCTGCGGTCTATCCGGCTGCGCTTTTAGAATTGGCTGCGGCAGTGAAGATACTTCGGGAAAAAGCGGAAGAATGGCATATCGATACGGATAAAGTGATTGTGGAAGGTTCTTCTGCGGGAGGACATCTGGCGGCAGGCTACGGCATGTTCTGGAAGGAAGATTTTATTGCAAAAGAGCTGGGGCTTGCCGCCGACGACGGGGAATTGCTGCGTCCTGACGGCATGATTTTAAACTATCCGGTTATTACTTCCGGTGAATTTGCACATAGAGATTCTTTTGTCAATCTGCTGGGCGCTCGTTTCGACGAGCTGGCAGAAAAGATGTCTCTGGAAAAGCAGGTCAATCCGGATACGCCGCCGGCATTTATCTGGCACACCTATACGGACGGCTGCGTGCCGGTGGAAAATTCGCTTTTGCTGATAGGCGCCATGAAAAAGGCGGGGATTCCGGTTGAATTTCACATGTATCCGCAGGGAGGGCACGGGCTGAGCCTTGCCAATGAACTGACAGAATCGCCGGAGGGACATGAAATAGAGCCTTGCTGCCAAAGCTGGATATCATTAGTCAAAAGCTGGATTTGGGGATTGTAGAGAAAAATGATGCAAAAAGCAGGCATATTTGCCGTAGCAGGCAGGAAAAGAGGGTGGAAATGAGCTGTTTGGGAAATGTATTATGGTTTTTGTTTGGCGGTCTTATCAGTGGGCTGAGCTGGTGTCTGGCAGGAATTTTGTGGTGCATCACGATTGTGGGGATTCCTATCGGCGTACAGTGCTTTAAGTTTGCGGGGCTCAGCTTTTTCCCTTTTGGGAAAGAAGTGCGCTACGGCGGCGGAGCGGGCAGTATGTTGTTAAATATAATATGGCTGCTGCTTTCGGGACTGCCGCTTGCGTTGGAGTTTTCCATATGCGGTATCATACTTTGCATTACCATTATCGGGATTCCGTTCGGAAAACAGATGTTTAAGCTTGCCAAGCTGGCACTCTTCCCTTTTGGATCGGAAATTCAGTAAATATGTGAAAAAATATTTGTTGTTTTGTGGCTTTAAACAGAAAGAATTGCTTAAGCTGGGAGGTATGTATGAAAATAAAGAATAAGTGCAGGGCGGCACTGGCAGGTCTGCTTGCGTGTGCCTTGTCTTTGACGGTATTTCCGCAGGTTGCCGCGGCTGCGGAAAATACCCAGACCATAAGCGCGCAGATGCCTTTTCGTGAACTGACGGCTGCGGAAATGGTGGCGGAGATGGGAAACGGCTGGAATCTGGGCAATACCATGGACGGGCATACAGGATTCACGCCGTCGGAGACACAGTGGCAGGATGTGGAGACGACGCAGCAGCTCTTAAAGGAGCTGCATGATATGGGCTTTAATACAGTGCGTGTGCCGGTTACATGGGGCACCATGATAGACGATGCGAACGGTTATGCCATTGACGAAAAGTGGATGAGCCGCGTGCAGGATATTGTGGACTATGCAATCAATATGAATATGTACGTTATCATCAATATTCACCATGACGGCGCAGAACAGACGGGATGGCTGCGCATTGGCGCAGAAGATTTGGCGCCAGTTAAGGAGAAATTTGAAGCGGTATGGCGCCATATTGCGGAGCGCTTCAAGGATTATGACGAGCATCTTATTTTTGAATCCATGAATGAGGTGACAGGTCCCGGAAGCGATATGGCGGGGGATACAGCGGTAATCAACGAGCTCAACCAGATATTTGTGGATACGGTGCGTGAGACCGGCTCCAACAATGCGCTGCGGTGGCTGTCCGTGCCCGGCAGATACACCAATATTGTGAATACGACGGAACCCAAATGGGGGTTTGCGCTGCCAAAGGACTCTGTGAAAGACAGACTTTTTGTGGCGGTGCATTATTATGACTGGCAGTTCGGACTGCTGGATACCACCCAGACGACGGAGTTTGTGGACGCGAGGGTACAGGCGTTGATTCCTGAATTCCAAAGACTGAAGGATACCTTTACTGCAAAGGGAATTCCCGTTATTTTGGGGGAATATGGTGCGATTAATAAAGATAATACGGCGGCGCGCGCGTACCATATGGAAATTGTAACGCGGCTCTGCCAGCAGATAGGCATTGTACCATGCTATTGGGATCAGGGCTGGTATGACTTGAGCGCCAGGCCGGATTTTAGCTTTACGCTGGTGGACAGGGTGACTTATAAGCAGGTCTATCCGGAAATTATTGCGGCAATGATGCGGGGACTGTTTCTTGCGGGCGCAGAGGATTTGTCCGATATTGCGAGGGAGACTGCAGTAACGCCGATTACCAGTCTCGGGGCAATCGAGGGGACTTATCAGCTTCGCATGGGCGAGGTGATAAATATAAATCTTGGGGACAAGGTGGACAAAACCGCATTTAATGATGTGGTGCTGTGGAAAAGTGCAGACGAAACGGTTGCGACCGTCAATCCCGACGCGGGAAATGTAGAGGAATGGGCGGCATATATTCATGCGGCAGGTATCGGCAACACTACAATTACGGCATACACCCAGAGCGGAAGCGCCGTTCTGGAAATTCCGTTAGAGGTGCATGCGGCAATTACGGAAAGACCCTGTACGGGTATTACGACAGAGCAGGACAGCTATACCCTGCAGACAGGGCAGGCACTGTATCTGAATGCGGGAATGGCGCCGGCGGACACGGATGCATATTTGACCTACCGCTCTTCTGACACCAGCGTGGTTACGGTATCCAAAATCGGAAAAGTGGTAGCGGTCTCCACCGGCAGCGCTTATATCATTATCACTTCCAGCGACGGTTTGACAAAGGTAGTGCCGGTGACGGTAAAAGAAGCGGAGGCGGCAGCAGAGATAGCGCTGGCGCTGAACGTTTACTATAACGACAGTACGCATAACTATTTCAGCAATGAGAGCGGAAGTGCAATCCGTATTCGGGAAGATGGACAATATACGCTTTCTTTTGACTGCGGAAGCGACTTATCGGCGGCAGCAGGTACGGCGGGCGTTACCGGTCTTTGCGACCTTACTGCAATTTATATTAAGGATGACAGTGTGACAAAAGGGTTTGCAAAGAAATCTCCGCTGGTCTCCTGCGATATTATATATGATGCAATCGTGGTGGACGGCGTGGAGTTTGCGGTGAATATGACGGAACCCAAATCTGCCATAAAAGCATCGGGTATATTGGATACGAACGACCCGATAAATTCATGGGACGGTTCGGTGATTGAGGAGGTTTTAGTCAACAATCATGTGCTGAATTTTGTAGGGCTTGAGAATCCCCAGCATATAGAAGTGACCTTTACCATAAGCAATCTGGTGTTTGCGGAGGGTGCGGCGCAGGCAGAGCCTGTAAAAATAGCCTCTCTGGAGGCGGATGGCGGCAATGCGGCTGCCGTGAGCAGTGCTGCACCTGTGGAAATTGCAGTTTCGGTAAGTCCTGCGGGGGCGGGCAGCATTACCTTCGTTTCTTCGGATGCCTCCATTGTTTCTGTGGATAACCGCGGCATTTTGGCATCGGACAAAGCAGTGGTGCAGGTATTTGCCCATGGAGAAGGGGAAGCGACGGTGACGGCATATACGGCTGAGGGGCTGACGGCAGAGTTTACCATTACTGCATCGATTTCTCCGGATAGAGTATTTGCCAACGGGGAGAAAGGGAAAGAGCCCTCTTTTGAGGACGGTACAGAAGGAACATCCGGTGAGGAGAATGCAAAAGCGTGGGAACAGAAAAAGGGCGGCGGTATCTGGAGCACCGTACTGCTCATTCTGGGAGCGCTCCTGCTGGGCGCGGCAGTATTTTTCCTTACCCTCAAGATAGCAGGCGGCAGTAACCAATCAAAAAAGAAATAGGAGTATTGCGTATGAGGTATCGAAATCCCGTGGTGCGTGGCATGTACCCTGACCCAAGCGTCTGTCGGGCGGGGGACAAATATTATATCGGCTGCGTTTCTAAAGAAATGAAGACGATTCCCGCCGCACAGAAGAAAGTTATGCTCAAGATAGAAGCAAGGGAAGAGCATTATTATTTTTTTGCAGGGACACGGGAAGGGCTTACGGAAATGGGCTGCGCCGATACCCGCTATCTTTCAAGTGAAGTGGCAGGCGGGTTTACCGGAGTTGTGTTTGGATTGTACGCGGTGGATGAGAATGGAGCCTGTGCGGAATTTACAGAGCTTGTGAAGGAGTACGAGGAAGCAAAAGCAGCAGTCTAAATGGAACGGATTCCTTTTAGAAAAATATGGAGCAGTAATGGAAGCTTATACTTTCCAATTACTGCTCCATACTTTTTTTGCGGAATTCTGCAGGACTTTCGCCTACATATTTCCTGAATTTTTTATGGAAATAATCTACATTGCGGTAGCCAACCCTTTCTGCAATTTCATATACTTTGTAATTGTTTTGCAAAAGAAGCGTTTTGGAATGCTCAATTCGAATGTGGTCCACATAAGAATTGAAGCTTTCCCCCACCGTTTTATTAAAGATTTTGCCAAGATAAGCGCTGTTGTACCCAAAAAGCGGTGCAATCGTCTCCAGCTTAATATTGCTTTGGTAGTTGTGGTCGATATAGTAAAGGATATCGTCTAAAACACTGTTGCGGGTCGGGCTGCCGGCCGCGCTCATAACCATTTCAAATTGTTCCTCCAAAAAGGCAATAATTTCATAGAGATAATTTTTTTTGCCAATAAAATCAATGACGGTGGAATTGGGCAGAAAAGGAATGCCTAGTGTGTTGTACAGCAGGCTGATTTTTTCCTTAATCCGTAAATATAAATCGGTGGTAAAAAGCTTGATTTCAGAGCTGCTTTCCTGTGAGTCGTACAAATATTGTTCCAGACGGGAAAGCGTCTCCGCAACATTTTTCCGATTAAAGGTTTGAAGGTAGCCGGAAAGGTAATCCGTAAATTCGGAAAGCTTTTCCGGATTGAGCGCCGTTGCAGGCTGCTCCATGTCAGGAAGTGCGGAATAACCCAATGTGTGCTGCCCTTTTGTGCAAAAAAAACGGCGTGAGATCAGCGTACAGGCATCTTCATAAGAAAGATGAATATCGTTTAATGTATGGACGGGTCTGCCGTAAGCCAAAAATAAGGTGTCCATCGGACTTCCCTTCTGTGGCGGCGTAGCCCTGTCATAGTGGGACAAAAAATCATAAAAACGGTTGACGGCATAAGTACCTTTTAACAAAATAACGTCTTTTCTGTCGTCCTCAATATGATTGAATGTATGGTCTGCACGGTTACTTACCTTTAACAGCTCCGCAAAGCTGTAGGAAGAGCTGCCCAGCTTGTGACTGAAATTTTCATAAATAACAACCTGATAAACATCGGCATCCAACTCAAGGTCTGCGATATCCGTACTGTCAAGATGGGCGGGTACGCCTTCCCTGCCGGTAATCAACTCGTGCAAAATCACGTTTTTGGCTTTTCTCTTTAGCAGCTCAAGGTTGTCGGAGGAACGAATTTCGCTGTCAAGCGAAAGCTTGATTTTATGTACGGAGGCGGAAAGCTCCTCCTCTTCTATAGGCTTTGTCAGATAAAATTCTACGCCATAACGCATGGCTTCCTGTGCATACTTAAAATCGGAGTAACCGCTTGTGATAATAAAACGTCCTTTAAAGTCCTGCTGACGTGCTGCTTTCACTACTTCCAATCCCTGCATTTTGGGCATACGGATATCCATGAGTACCAAATCCGGATGCAGGGAAAAAATCAGATGAAGCGCTTCCTCGCCATTGGACGCTTCTCCGCAGACAGAAAAGCCTGCTGCTTCCCAGTCCATTATGTACTTTAAGCCGTCACGAATCAGTGATTCGTCGTCCACAATCAGTACTTTATACATAAATCCCCCATTGTCAATCCATAAGAAAAGCTGGTGTATTTCGTTAACTTAGGTAATGTTGATGTTTATAGTATAAAAGAGATGCAAAATAACGTCAAGGGGGATGCCGAAAAGGGATGCGCCTGCGTTTTTATAAGGAATGTGGGTGCGGCATTTTCAATGTGGAAGTTATGAAAGGTCTATGTTATACTGTAGGTACACGTTGCGGATAAAATGGTTTGAGGGAGAAATAGGATTTGAAAAAGAAAAGCGTTATCAGAGTACTTTCGCTTATGCTGGCGTCTGTTTTGATGATGTCAGGATGCACGGCAGGAAGGAAAGAGAAGGAAAACGAATGTCCCTATGAAGAGTTTATCGTGGTGGATGTGTTTGACGACTTGGCAAATTTTCAAGGGATTCAGTCGGGATGGTTTGCCAAGGTGGTGAAGGACAAGTTTAACATGGAGTTAAATATCATAGCGCCCAATGTGGCGGGCGGCGGAAATACGCTGTATGAAATCCGCTCCGCGGCGGGAAATCTGGGGGATTTGCTGATTGGCTCTTCGGACAACGGCAAGCTGGAGGAGCTTGTGCGGGCGGGGCTTATAATCGATATGAAGGATTATCTGAAAGATAAGCAGATTATGCGGTATGAAACGGCAATCAGGGAATTGAATAACCGTGTTTCGCCGGACGGCATTTATGTCATTCCGGCAGAACTGTCCGGCAATTCCCCTTTAACGCCGAGCGAGACTTCGGATCTGACGTATGGCGCGTATCTGAGATGGGATGCGTATGCACAGCTTGGATATCCCGAGATGGAGACGTTAGAGGATTTGCTGCCGGTGCTGAAGGACATGCAGGAGCTGATTCCTTATGGGGATACGGGCAACCCGACATATGCGTTTTCTTTGTTTCAGGATTGGGACAGGCATATGATGAACAATGCCAAGCAGCCGGCTTGCCTTTACGGATATGATGAAATCGGTTATGTGCTTGCAAGAGCGGATGGCAGCGATTATCAGAGCATTATGGATGAGGATTCCCTGTATATCAGGGCGCTGAAGTTTTTCTTTGACGCCAACCAGATGGGACTGGTGGATCCGGATTCTCCGACACAGAATTATGACAGTGTATTTAAAAAATATGAGAATGGAGATATTCTTTTCTCCATTTGGCCGTGGCAGGGACAGTCGGCGTACAATACGCTGGAGCATAAGGAAGAGGGCAAGGGATTGATGTTTGCGCCCATACAGGATATGGAGATTTTTTCTTACGGGTGCAAGACAGGAGGGAATCCGCAGGCGGTAATTGCAATCGGGAGCAATGCGAAGGACCCGCAGAGGCTTGCGGATTTTATTGACTGGCTGTATTCTCCGGAGGGAATCCGCTTAAACAGCGCAAGGACACAGGGCGGAACTGCGGGACCGGAAGGACTGACGTGGGAAATGACGGAGGAAGGTCCGGTGCTGACAGAATTTGGGGTGCAGGCACTATTAAATGGAAATGTGGAGATGCCGGAAGAATGGGGCGGCGGCATCTGGTCGGATGGCATTTCAGCATTAAACTTTAATCCGGTGATGCAGAATGATATCGACCCGAACGGATATCCTTATTCTTATCTGATGTGGGATTCTGTCATTAATATGGAAGTGACGGCGTTAGACAGGTCGTGGCGGGAATACATGAATGCAGACTCCACGATGGAGTACCTGCAGCAGAATCACATGATGATTATTGCGCCCGGCTGCAGTTATATTGTACCGGGGGAGTCTTCCGAAATTTCCACAATGCGCAGTCAGTGCACCACAATCATTCTGGATTATTCGTGGAGGATGATTTTTGCGGAGGATGAAGAAACCTTTTATACCCTTCTGGACACCATGCAGAATAAGGTAAACAGCCTTGGCTACGAGGAAGTTCTTGCCGTTGACATGCAGAATGCGCAGGCACAGAACGAAGCGAGGCAGAGGGCATTGGCGCTGTACGGGAACGAAGAGGCTTTGGGAAATTAGAAGTTACGGATATTTGGCTGACGGGATGATTCCTGTGCGGGATTCCAAATGGAAAGGCATGTGTTAAAAATGAATTATGTTGTACTGGATTTGGAATGGAATCAGGGCGTGGATAAGAAAAAGAGGGAAAAGAAAAAGAAGGTGCCCAATTTTGAAATCATTGAAATCGGAGCAGTCCGTTTAAATAAAAACAGGGAAAAGGAAAGTGAATTCAGCCGGCTGATAAAACCGCAGATATATGGGAAGCTTCATCATGTTGCCAAAAATCTGCTTCATATGAAAATGGAGGAGCTGCAGAGCGGAAAGCCTTTTGTAGAGGTGATGGCGGACTTTCTTAGATGGTGCGGAGAGGATTTTATCTTCTGCACATGGGGACCGTTGGATTTGTCAGAGCTGCAGAGCAATATGCGGTATTATGGCATGGAAACATTAAAAAGTGCGCCGCTGCGTTTTCTTGATGTGCAAAAGTTGTTTAGTCTGGCATATGATGACGGAAAAAGTCGCTGCTCTTTGGAAGCGGCAGTAGATTTTCTTGCTATTGAGAAAGACATTCCTTTTCATAGGGCGTTCAGCGACGCTTATTATGCGGGAAAGGTGCTGGCAAGGATACCGGAGCGTTTTTACGAAAACTATTCCTATGACGTGTTTAACCCGCCAAGAACAAAGGAAGACGAGATTCATGTGGTTTTCGAGGGATATGCGAAAAGCATTTTCAGGGTGTTTCCTGACAAGCAGGCGGCTTTGGAGGACAAGGGGGTCGTCGCCACAAAATGTTATGTATGCCGTAAAAGCCTGAAAAAGACGATTCGATGGTTTACGCCAAACGGAAAGAATTTTTACTGCGTAGCGTATTGCGACGTGCATGGCTTCATGAAAGGGAAGCTGCGCATCAGAAAGGCGGAAGGACAAGGCGTTTACGTCGTCAAAACCACAAAGCTGATTACGCCGCAGCAGGTGGAAGAAATCCGGCTTAAGCAGGAACATGCCAGAATGCTTCACAGAAAAAAGAGAGCTTCCGAAAGCGGAGGGCATACGGAGGATTAATAGTCGTAATACCAAAAGCGGCGGGACCTTTTGGCTCTTTTGGCTTTGCGTTCCCTTCTCTTTCGGCGCATTTCTTCCAGTTCGCGTTCTTCTTCAAGGTCTTCCAGCCGGCGTGCGTGAAGCTTTTGATACCGGTTGCGCTTCTTCTTGCGGCGTGCGCGAAGCCACCGTCTGCGGCCGCTGTGGTCTCTTGCGGAAAATTGATAGCTTTTTAGAAAAGCGCGGATAAGTATTATCAGGATAACGGCGCCTGCAATACCGATAATGCCGAGCAGAACCTTAAAAATATTGACAAAAATAATCTTTTGCTCTCCGGATCCTTTTAAGGCATCGGAGGGCACGGATTCAAAGTGATAGGGATTTTGCTGCCGGTCGGCAAAATCAACGGATACCGAGCCGACAAACCAGTCGTGGTAGGTATAAGAGATAAGCGCAGCGCTGTGCTCCTCTCCCGTGCCATAAGAAATAGAGGAAATGGCATCCGTAAAAGCGGCGCTCTTGGGCAGGATAATGTAATCCTGTGTGTTTAGAGAAAGAATGGGCTTTGAGCTGCCGAAAATATCGTGGCTGCTGTAGAAAAAGCCGGCATTGTCTATTTGAAAACGGGTTTCCGTCTGGGAGACGTTGATACGCTCGAAATTGCCAAAACCATAATTAAATAGCGCGATGGTATCCGTATACTGGTTGGGGGATTCATCCGCCAGCACGACCGCGATAAGCCTCATGCCGTCCCGCTCAGCGCAGGAAACCAGACTGCTTCTTGCGGCAAGCGTGTAGCCGGTTTTGCTGCCGACCAGATACTCATATGCGTATGTTCTGCCCGCCAGAATCTGGTTGCGGGCATTTTCTATAATATGCTTAGGCTGTTTGTCCGTGGGAGGAAGCTCCAGCCTTGTGGCAGAGGAAATTTTGCACAGTAGTTCATTGGCAAAAAAAGCGCGTCCAATCATTGCCAAATCATAGGCGGAAGTATAATGATTGTCGTCGGGCAAGCCGTTGGGATTTACAAAGTTGGAGTCTACGCAGCCAAGCTCAGCCGCTTTTTCGTTCATGATGCCGGCAAAATCCTGCCAAGTTGTCCCCGTGATGTGCTCTGCCACGCCGTACGCGACTTCATTGGCGGAGGCAATGAGAATGGCGTTTAAGCATTGTTCCATAGTGAGCTCGTTGCCTTCGTCAAGGGCAATATTGGAGCTGTCCCTGGGGGTGTCAAAAACAGCATTGTGGGAAAAGGTTACAATTTCGTCCAAAGAGCAGCGCTCCAAGGCAATCAGACAGGTCAGAAGCTTCGTGGTACTTGCAGGGTAGAGCTGCTCATGTATATTTTTGGCATAAAGAATCACGCCGCTTTCCGCATCTATCAGAATAGCAGCCTGTGCGCTGATGACAGGACCTTCCGGCCAGTCTTTGATAGCGTTTGTTTCTATAGGAAGAGCGGTGCGCGCCTCCACTTCTTCAAGGACGGGGAGGGCGTATGCGCTCCGGCAGTCGCAGAGCCACAGAAAGAGGACGGCGAGAGCGGATAGGAGGGCAGCAGTTTTATGATGAAATCCGTACAATTTGCACAACAACCTTTCGTATCAAAATTTACATTTGTACCGACGGCAGTTTACAGTTCTGCCATACGTTTATCATACACTAACTGCCTTATGTACCGCAAGTCAAATCTGCCGTTTAAAAGCCAAAGCGTAGATTTTAACTTTTCTTTTGTGCCAAAATAGGATATACTAAGAAATCATAAAAGGAAGAATATGGTGAGATAGGACATGCGTCTGAGAAATATTACGGGCTCCAGAGAGATCATCGGGGAAAGCCGGTTTGTAGTGCAGGAGCCAAAGGCACAGAAGGGAAAATGGCGGGAGCGTTTTGGCAATGAAGCCCCAATATATATTGAAATCGGTATGGGAAAGGGAAAGTTTCTGCATACGCTGGCAGGGCAGAATCCGGATATTAACTATGTTGGTATAGAAAAATATTCCAGCGTGCTGCTTCGGGCGATTCAGAAGTCAGAGGAAGAGGAGCTTTCCAACCTTTTGTTTATCCGTATGGATGCGGAGGAGCTTACAGAGGTGTTTGGACAGGGAGAGGTGGACAGGATTTATTTGAATTTTTCGGATCCCTGGCCAAAGGACAGACATGCAAAGCGGCGCCTGCCTTCGGAACAGTTCTTAAATCGCTATGATGTTATTTTAAAGCGGGGCGGACGTATCGAGTTTAAGACGGACAACAGGGCTCTTTTTGATTTTGCCGTTGAGGAGCTTCAGAAGACAGGCTTTCGGGCGGAGAAAATCACATATGATCTGCATGGCGACAAAGAGATGCGTGAAGGCAATGTGATGACGGAATATGAGGAAAAGTTTTCTGCAGCGGGCAATCCGATTTATAAATACATTGTTTGCCGGGAGGGCGAATAAGGAGAGCAGGAGGCAGTACGGGCGGAAAGCTTAGAGCTGCCGGAAATGAGGTATGCGGCGGCGCAATGTGGGAACACTAAGAAAAAGAAGTTTTCAGGCTAATCAAAAGCCTGTAACAATATATGCAGTAGAAGAGAAAGGATGGTTGTGATGGAATACAAATTTACAAACGCGAATTTTGAGGAAGAGGTTTTAAAATCCTCCCTGCCGGTACTGGTTGATTTTTACGCGGACTGGTGCGGTCCCTGTAAGATGATGGCTCCCGTGGTGGAGAAGCTTGCGGAGGAGATGGACGGTAAGCTTAAAGTAGGGAAGCTTAACGTAGATGAGGAGGAAGAGCTGGCGGCGCGGTACAGGGTGTTTAATATTCCCACTTTTTTGGTGTTTCAAAATGGACAAGTAGCAGGTAATTGCGTCGGCGCCATGAGCGCAGCACAGTTGAAAGAAAAAGTAGAACAGATATTGGCTTAGCCAATATCTGTTCTGCTTTTTCATGGCAATAGAATCCTCATGGAACGTAGAAGTTCTTGTTATAAAGTCAGGATTCTTTTTTGTATTGCAGCGCGGCAGCAACAAGACCCTTAAAAAGCGGATGCGGTCTGTTGGGGCGGGATTTTAATTCCGGATGAGCCTGCGTTGCAATATAAAACGGATGATCTGCCAATTCACACATTTCCACAATACGGTTGTCAGGTGAGATACCTGAAAGTTTGAGTCCGTGCTCCGCCAGGGCAGCGCGGTAATCGTTGTTGACTTCATATCTATGCCGGTGCCGTTCTGAAATGGTGTCGCTGCCGTAAAGTCTGTGGGCAAGGGAATCCTCTGCAAGCACGCAGGGGTATGCGCCAAGCCGCAGAGTGCCGCCGATATTTTCCACGCCGTTCTGGTCCGGCATCAGTGCAATCACAGGATGTGTTGTGCCGGCGTCCATTTCAATGCTGTGAGCGTCGTGGAAGCCGACTACATGGCGCGCGTATTCCACAATGGTAAGCTGCATACCAAGACAGAGTCCCAAAAAGGGAACCTTGCGCTCTCTTGCATAGCGGATGGCGCAAATCATGCCTTCTATGCCGCGGCTGCCAAAACCGCCGGGAACCAAAATCCCGTGTACATCTGCAAGAAGGCTGTCCGCATTTTCGTCAGTGACTGTTTCGGAATCAATCCATTTGATATTGACGGTGGCGCGATTGGTGATGCCGCCGTGCTTTAATGCCTCCACCACACTGATGTAGGCATCGTGGAGCTGGACATATTTGCCGACAAGCGCGATTGTCACCTCGTCTGTGGGATGTTTTAAATCCTCCACCATTTTTTCCCAGTCAGTCAAATCAGGGGCAGGGCAGTCTAAATGCAGGCACTCACATGCTACCTGCGCCAAATGCTCTTTTTCCATGGCGAGAGGCGCCTCATACAGATGCTTTACGTCCAGATTCTGCAGCACATGATTGCTGGGAACATTGCAGAACAGCGCAATCTTATCTTTGATGCCCTGGTCTAAGGGGTGTTCACTCCGGCAGACAATCATGTCAGGCCATATGCCCATGCCCTGCAAATCTTTTACACTTGCCTGTGTGGGTTTGGTTTTTAACTCTTCGGAGGCATTCAGATAGGGTATCAGGGTCACATGAATCAAAATAGCGTTGTCATGACCTACTTCATGTTGGAATTGCCGGATGGATTCAAGGAAAGGCTGGCTCTCGATATCGCCTACGGTGCCGCCCACCTCAATGATGGCAATGCGGGTTTCTTCATCCGCAAAATTGCGGTAAAACCGGCTTTTGATTTCATTGGTAATATGGGGAATTACCTGAACGGTGCCGCCGCCGTAATCGCCGCGGCGCTCCTTCTGGAGTACGCTCCAGTAAACTTTGCCGGTGGTGACATTAGAATTTTTATCAAGACTCTCGTCGATAAAACGCTCATAATGTCCAAGATCCAAATCCGTCTCGGCGCCGTCGTCGGTGACAAACACTTCGCCGTGCTGGATGGGATTCATTGTCCCGGGGTCAATATTGATATATGGGTCAAACTTCTGCATAGTCACCTTATAGCCGCGCGCTTTCAGCAGGCGCCCCAAAGAGGCGGCAGTAATACCCTTTCCAAGTCCGGAAACAACACCGCCGGTTACAAACACGTATTTTACTGGCATAAAAATACCTCCGCTGCATACAATAAAAATTTTCTGTTGTTGATTAGGTGCCAAAATAAAAAGAGACGCTAAAAGATAACTTTTAGCGCCTTTGCTTCAATAAAATGGATTTTATCACCGCAAAGAAAAGTTGTCAAGATTGAAAATATACGGAATTTTAGAAAAATTTGATATTTCTTCACAGCCTTTTTATGGTATAATGTACCTTGTTATGTTAAAATGGGAAACAGTAGTACAAAAGGAAAAGAGAAACCATGAGAATAGGATTTGATAATGAAAAATATTTACAAATGCAGTCGGAGCATATAGAGGAGAGAATTAATAAGTTTGGGGACAAACTATATCTTGAGTTTGGAGGCAAGCTGTTTGACGATTTTCATGCATCAAGGGTGCTGCCGGGATTTGAGCCTGACAGCAAGCTCCGTATGCTGATGAAGCTGTCTGACAGGGCGGAAATTATCATTGTCATCAATGCTGCGGACATTGAAAAGAATAAGATTCGTGGTGATTTGGGGATTACTTATGACGAGGACGTGCAGCGCCTGATGCAGGAGTTTGAAAGCAGGGGACTGTATGTGGGGAGCGTGGTGCTGACGCATTATGCAGGGCAGATGCGTGCTGCGGACTTTAAGGAAAGATTGGAAAAAAGAAATGTCAGGGTATATCTGCATTATTCGATAGAAGGTTATCCATCGAATATTCCCCTCATCGTCAGCGATGAAGGCTATGGAAAAAATGAATATATCGAAACTTCAAGACCGCTGGTGGTAGTTACAGCGCCCGGCCCGGGGAGCGGAAAAATGGCAACCTGTCTTTCCCAGCTTTACCATGACAATAAAAGAGGCATCAAAGCAGGCTATGCCAAATACGAAACCTTCCCTATTTGGAATATTCCGTTAAAGCATCCCATCAATCTTGCGTACGAGGCTGCGACGGCGGATTTGAATGATGTGAATATGATAGATCCTTTCCATCTGGAGGCGTATGGTGAAACCGCGGTCAACTACAACAGGGATATTGAGATTTTTCCGGTTTTAAACGCTATTTTCGAAGGAATTTATGGAGAAAATCCTTACAAGTCGCCCACGGACATGGGCGTAAACATGGCGGGCAACTGTATTGTGGACGACGAAGCGTGCAGGGAAGCCTCCCATATGGAGGTTATCCGCCGTTATTATACGGCGCTCAATGATGTTATCAAGGGAAAAGCAAAAGAGAATGAAGTGTATAAGATAGAGCTTCTCATGAAGCAGGCGAAGATTTCTGCGGATGACAGAAGAGTTACGGTTGCGGCAAAAGAGCGGGAAGAAAGGCTTCATGTGCCGACAGCGGCAATAGAGCTTTCTGATGGGAAAATCATTACTTCAAAGACCTCGGACCTGCTGGGGGCATCGGCAGCGCTGCTTTTGAATGCGTTAAAGTATCTGGGAGAGGTGGAGCATGACATCCATCTGATATCGCCGGAGGCGATTGAGCCGATTCAGGAGTTAAAAACGAAATACCTCGGAGGGAAGAATCCGCGTCTCCACACGGACGAGGTGCTGATTGCCCTTTCTATTTCAGCCATGAATGACTGGAATGCAAGAAAAGCGCTGGAGCAGCTTCCAAAGTTGAAAGGATGTCAGGTGCACACCTCGGTGATGCTCTCTGATGTTGATATAAAAACATTTAAAAAACTGGGAGTGGACTTGACCAGTGAACCTATTATAAAAGGAAAGAGAAGTTAAATGAGTGAACAAAATTTAAACCAGTATGACAACGGGAACGGTTACAATAACGGTAACCGCGGCAACGGCCAGGGCGGTCCCAATCAGGGCGGCGGGCAGGGTGGTTCCGGAAACCAGAATCCCAGAAAGGTAAACCTTCTGCTTCTTTTGATTGCGGCGCTTATTACCTTGATGGTAACGAGCGTGTTTATGCGTTCCATGACCGCCGATTCACAGGAGTTAAGCTACAGTGAATTTATGCAGAGGGTGGAGCAGGGCAAGGTGAAGGCTGTCAGGTACAGCTCATCCCGCATCGATATCGAGATGGTGGATGAAAATGCATCCCAAAAGAATCCCTTCTGGGCGGCTTACGGTATGGGAAGCCGGACGACCTATTATACAGCTTTGGTTTCGGACGACACGCTGCCGGAGAGACTGCGCGATGCGGGCGTAGAGGTATGGGGGTATATTCCGGACAATTCCGGTTTTATTATGGAAATTTTACTCTATTATGTTCTGCCCCTTGTACTGTTCTGGGTACTGCTAAGCTTTTTGTTTAAAAAGATGAACAAGGGCGGCGGTCCCATGGGCGTGGGCAAAAGCAACGCGAAGGTATACGTGCAGAAGGAAACCGGCATTACCTTTAAGGATGTGGCAGGCGAGGATGAGGCGAAGGAATCCCTGCAGGAAGTTGTGGATTTTCTGCACAATCCCGGTAAGTATGCCGGCATCGGCGCCAAACTGCCAAAGGGAGCGCTTTTGGTGGGACCTCCAGGCACGGGCAAAACGCTGCTTGCAAAAGCGGTGGCCGGCGAAGCGGGCGTTCCGTTCTTTTCCCTTGCCGGCTCCGATTTTATTGAATTGTACGTAGGCGTAGGCGCTTCCCGTGTAAGAGATTTGTTTAAGGAGGCGACGAGGCATGCGCCCTGCATCATTTTTATTGATGAGATAGACGCCATCGGCAGGAGCCGCGATTCTAAGTACGGCGGCGGCAATGAGGAGCGGGAACAGACCTTGAATCAGCTTCTTTCAGAGATGGATGGCTTTGATACTTCCAAGGGTATTCTGATTTTGGGCGCTACCAACCGGCCCGAAATTCTGGATAAAGCGCTGCTGCGTCCCGGGCGTTTTGACAGGCGTATTATTGTTGACAAGCCGGATTTAAAGGGAAGAGTGGAGATTTTAAAGGTACATGCGAAAGACGTCAAGATGGATGAGACGGTGGATTTTGACGCCATAGCGCTTGCTACCAGCGGCGCAGTAGGCGCGGATCTTGCCAATATGATAAATGAGGCGGCAATCAACGCAGTCAAGGCAGGCAGAGAGTTTGTCAGCCAGAAGGACTTATTTGATGCCGTAGAGCAGGTGCTTGTCGGAAAAGAGAAGAAGGACCGTATCATGAGCAAAGAGGAAAGAAAGATTGTTTCCTATCATGAGGTGGGTCATGCGCTGGTAAGCGCTCTGCAGAAAAATTCCGAGCCGGTGCAGAAGATTACCATTGTACCGCGTACCATGGGAGCGCTCGGCTATGTGATGCATGTGCCGGAGGAGGAAAAGTACCTGAACACGGAGGCAGAGCTTCGTGACATGCTGGTCGGCCTCGTGGCAGGACGTGCCGCGGAGGAGCTGGTGTTTGAAACGGTGACGACGGGCGCCGCCAACGATATTGAGAAGGCAACCGGCATAGCCAGGGCCATGGTGACACAGTACGGTATGAGCGAGCGTTTCGGTCTGGTAGGGCTTTCCACGGTGGAGAGCAAGTATCTGGAGGGACGCGATGTGATGAACTGCAGCGACCAGACTGCCGCAGAGGTGGATAAGGAAGTTGTAGAGATATTGAAGAAGAGCTATGAAAAGGCAAAAGAGCTTTTGTCTGAGAACAGGGACATCATGGATAAGCTGGCGGCTTTCCTTATCGAGAAGGAGACCATTACAGGCAAAGAGTTTATGGAAATTTACCGCAAGGAAAAAGGAATACCTGAGCCGGAGGAAAAGAAAGAAGAGGGTGCCGCGGCGGAAGCGGTGAAAGCGAGCGGAGAGGAAGCGGCGCCTGAGGAAACGCTATCTTCCACGGAAGGCAAAGTGCCGCAAGAGGCGACAGTGCCGCAGGCAGTCAGGGAACCGGAAGCTGCAGAGATGCCGCAGGAAGCCGGAGTACCAAAAGAGACGGCACCGGACGGCACAGAGCAGCAGAAGGAAGCACAAGAGGAAAAGCCTTCCAGTGTGGGCATATTCACAAACAGAACCTTGGATTGACAAAAAACGAGGAAAAGCCGTATCAGAGAGTGGTACGGCTTTTCATGCATAAAATATGTTACCTATGCGGAGGGAATATGCAGTTTGATTTTGAAGAGGAATTAAAAAAGCTTCCGGCGAAGCCGGGCGTGTATATTATGCACGATGCGCAGGATTCCATTTTGTATGTGGGAAAAGCCGTCAATCTGCGGAACAGAGTGCGTTCCTACTTTCGGGAAAATATTGGAAGAGGCCCTCAGATTGATAAGATGGTTTCCCTGATTACGCGTTTTGAGTATATTGTGACAGACTCGGAGCTGGAGGCGCTGGTTCTGGAAAATAATCTGATTAAGGAACATTTGCCCAAATACAATACGCTTTTGAAGGATGACAAAACTTATCCGTATATCAAAGTTACCGTAGGCGAGGAGTATCCCCGCATTCTTTTTTCCAGAGAGATGAAAAAGGATAAATCCCGCTATTTCGGTCCTTATACAAGCGCAGGCGCCGTGAAGGATACGATAGAATTGCTCAATAAGCTGTACCGGCTCAGAACCTGCAACCGAAGCCTGCCGCGGGATATCGGGGAGGAAAGACCGTGCCTGAATTACCATATCAGACAATGCCTTGCGCCCTGTCAGGGCTATGTGAGCAGGGAGGCGTACCGGCAGCAGGTGGAGCAGGCGCTTAGTTTTTTAAATGGAAATTACGGGAGCATTTTAAAAGAACTTGAGGGAAAAATGCAGTCTGCCGCGGAAAATATGGAATTCGAGGAGGCGGCGCGGTACAGGGATTTGTATAACAGCGTCAAGTCTGTCGCACAGAAGCAGAAGATTACAGACAGCGCAGGGGAGGACAGGGATATTATTGCGCTGTCAAAGGATGATATGGATGCGGTTGTGCAGGTATTCTTTGTGCGGGATGGCAGGCTGATTGGCAGGGAACATTTTTATATGATGCGGGTATCGGGCTGTGAAAAAGAGCAGATACTGGAGGATTTTGTCAAGCAGTTTTATGCCGGCACGCCTTTTATTCCAAGGGAAATCATGCTGCAGTATGAAATTTCCGATACTTCCTTAATTGAGGAATGGCTTGGGAAAAAGAAGGGCGGCAAAGTAAAGCTGCTCGTGCCCAAAAAGGGGACAAAGGAAAAACTGGTAGAGCTTGCGGCACAAAACGCTTCCTTGGTGTTAAGTCAGGACAGGGAGCGGCTAAAACGGGAAGAAGGACGCACCATCGGCGCGGTGAAAGAAATTGCGGCGCTTTTGCAGCTTGAAAACGTAAGCCGTATGGAAGCATTTGATATTTCGAATATCAGTGGTTTTGAAAATGTCGGTTCCATGGTTGTGTTTGAAAAGGGAAAACCAAAGCGCAGCGATTACCGCAAATTTAAAATCAAGACGGTAGCGGGGCCGGATGATTATGCCTGCATGAAGGAAGTGCTGACAAGACGGTTCACACACGGCATGGAAGAACAGGAAAAGCTGAAGGAAAAGGAAATTGACGCGGGCTTCGGCAGCTTTACCAAATTTCCGGATTTGCTTTTGATGGACGGCGGGCGCGGGCAGGTCAATATTGCCCTGTCCGTGCTGAAAGAGCTGCAAATCCATATTCCGGTCTGCGGCATGGTAAAGGATGACAATCACCGGACAAGAGGGCTTTACTATAATAATGTGGAAATTGACATCGACACCCGTTCAGAGGGTTTTAAACTGATAACGAGGATACAGGACGAGGCGCACCGTTTTGCTATCGAGTATCATCGTTCCCTGCGCAGTAAGGCGCAGGTGAAATCCATACTGGACGGTATTCCGGGTGTGGGAGCCGCCAGAAGAAAAGCGCTTATGCGTCATTTTAAGTCGCTTGAGGAGATAAAACAGGCGGAGGTGGCGACGCTTGCCGAGGTGCCTGAGATACCGGAACACATAGCGCAGGAGATTTATTCTTTTTTTCGAAAGGAAGAAAAGCAGACTTCACACGAAAACGGGGATATGCTAAAATAGCTACAGGAAACATAAAAGCAGGAAAAGAGGTAAAACTATGGCAAGTGTTAAGCTGGAGCAGTTAATACAAAAATTAAAATTGATAAATCTGACGCCGGACATTGATGTCAGCTCAATCCGTATCACACAGCCGGACGTAAACAGACCGGCGCTGCAGATGGCGGGATATTTTGAGCATTTTGATTTTTCCCGCCTGCAGTTGGTCGGATTTGTGGAATATACGTATATGGAGGGGCTTTCCGAGGAGCGCAAGCGCAAGGTTTATGATGAGCTGATGGCGTACGATATTCCCTGTGTGGTGTTCAGCCGCCAGCTGCAGCCCGATTCGATCTTTTTGGAGATTGCCCACAAGTATAACAGGCCTGTGCTTTCCACGGCAAAGAAAACCTCTGAATTTATGGCGGAGACAATACGCTGGCTGAATGTCAAGCTGGCGCCCTGCATTTCCGTCCATGGCGTGTTGGTGGATGTCTATGGGGAAGGCGTGCTGATTACAGGCGAGAGCGGTATCGGAAAGTCCGAGGCGGCGCTGGAACTGGTAAAAAGAGGACACCGTCTGGTGACGGATGACGTGGTGGAGCTGCGCAAGGTGAGTGACGATACGCTGGTCGGCTCCGCGCCGGATATCACCAAGCATTTTATTGAGCTTCGCGGCATCGGTATTATTGACGTAAAGTCTCTGTTTGGCGCATTGAGCGTAAAGGATACGCAGTCCGTGGATTTGGTTATCAAGCTGGAGGACTGGGATAAGGATAAAGAGTATGACCGTCTTGGGCTGGAAGAGGAATACACGGAATATCTGGGGAATAAAATAGTATGCCATACCCTTCCCATTCGTCCGGGCCGTAATCTTGCCATTATCTGCGAGACGGCGGCGGTCAATCACAGACAGAAGAAGATGGGTTACAATGCAGCGCAGGAATTATATACGAGAGTACAGAATTCGCTTGCCAGAAGGCGGGACGAAGACGACGAATAAAGGGTGCATGGAAAGAGGGAGGAAGAAATCAGATGAAAAAATATGTATTTGGCGTTGATGTGGGCGGTACCACGATTAAGATGGGGCTGTTTGACTTGAATGCCAACGTATTGGAGAAGTGGGAGATTAAAAGTATCACAGCAAACGGCGGAGAAAGAATTCTGCCGGACATTGCCGAAAGCGTGCAGAATAAATTAAAGGAGCTGGATATTGAGGAGGATGAAGTGGCGGGCATCGGCATCGGCGTACCCGGACCTGTGGACGCTGCCGGCACTATCTACAAGACGGCAAATTTAGGCTGGGATACGGTGTTTAATATTCCGGAAGCGTTCCAGAAGTACTTAAATCTTCCGGTTATGGCCGGAAATGACGCCAATGTTGCCGCGCTGGGAGAAATGTGGCAGGGCGGCGGCAAGGGTTACAAGGACTTGGTAGTGGTAACGCTGGGAACCGGCGTAGGCGGCGGTATTATCTGCAACGGGCAGATGGTTACAGGCGCGGGCGGCGCAGCCGGCGAAATCGGACATATTCATGTGGAAGATAATGAGACGGAGGAATGCGGCTGTCATAATATCGGCTGTCTGGAACAGTATGCTTCCGCTACGGGCATAGCGCGCCTTGCAAGGAAGCGGCTTGCAAAAGATGATGCGGACAGTGTTCTCAGAGGACGGGAGATTTCTGCAAAGTCTGTGTTTGACGCGGTAAAATTCGGTGATAAGGTAGCAATCGAGGTGGCGGAACGTTTTGGCGAATATCTGGGAAAAGGGCTGGCGGCGATAGCCGGTGTGGTAAACCCTGAAGTATTTGTAATTGGCGGCGGCGTTTCCAAAGCAGGAGAAATTCTTTTTGAATATATCAGACCTTACTACATGCAGTATGCTTTCAGGAGCTGTCGGGATGCCGCGTTTGCACTGGCGACGCTTGGCAACGATGCGGGTATTTTCGGAGCGGCAAAGCTGATACTGGACAGGGTCTAAAAATGGACAGGGGGATATAAGGTTGAAAATGAAGGATTTTTCAATCTCCTTGATTTGTGTGCGCGCAAAGGCGGGCAGATGGGAGCAGAGATGATAAGTCAGGCGGTCAGGGAGGCATTACAGAAATTCGTACCTTCAGAGAATATTTTATATAAGGAACCGTTAAAAAATCATACAACTTTTCGGGTTGGAGGGGAGGCCGACTGTCTGATACAGGTAGACAGCATGGAAAGGATGCCAAAGCTGCTAAGCTATCTTGCCAAGGTAGGAATTCCTTTTTTCGTCATGGGAAACGGCAGCAATCTTTTGGCAGGAGATAAAGGGTATCGGGGTATTGTACTGCAGATTTCAGACAAACTAAATGAAATAAAAGCGGAAGGGTGCAGGCTTCGGGTGCAGGCCGGCGCTTTTCTGTCAAAGGCAGCAAAGACGGCATGTGAGCTGGGGCTGACGGGACTTGAATTTGCGGCAGGAATTCCCGGGACAGTAGGGGGCGGCGTGGTGATGAACGCAGGCGCCTACGATGGGGAAATGCGGCAGGTGGTAGAGGAGGTTCTGGTGCTTGATAAAGAAGGAACTTTGCTTACATTGGATAACGGAACCATGGAATTCGGCTACCGAACCAGCGTTGTCAAAAAGCATCCTTTGATTGTAGCGGAGTGCGTCTTTTTGCTGAAGCAGGGTAACAAAGAAGAGATTGCGGCAAAAATGGCGGATTTCCAGAGTAGAAGAAAAGAAAAACAGCCGTTGGAATATCCAAGTGCGGGAAGCACGTTTAAGCGTCCGGCAGGATATTTTGCGGGAAAGCTGATTATGGATGCCGGCCTTGCCGGATACCGGATTGGGGGCGCGGAGGTTTCTGCGAAGCATTGCGGCTTTATTATTAATAGGGGCGATGCTTCTGCCGCAGACATCAGAAACTTGATTGTTTATGTGCAGGAGGAAGTGTACCGGCAGTTTGGCGTACAATTAGAGCCGGAGGTACTCTTTCTGGGAGACTTTTAGGATAAGAAAGGAGCGGGAAGATGCGATTTGTGGTAGTGACGGGTATGAGCGGCGGTGGAAAAAGTACCGCACTTAAGATGTTGGAAGATACCGGCTTTTATTGTGTGGATAATCTTCCCGTTTCTTTATTGGAGAAATTTATAGAATTGATTGCGACGCCGGACAGCGAAATTACGAAGGTTGCGCTTGGTCTTGATGTGCGTGCCGGACATTCTTTTGCGGGTGTGACGGATATTTTGTATAAGCAGAAGGAAAAGGGCTATGAGCTGGAAATTCTGTTTATGGACGCGCAGGATAAAACATTGGTTAAGCGCTATAAAGAAACGCGCAGGGTGCATCCTTTGGCAATGGAAGGACGTATAGAGGACGGTATTCGTCAGGAGAGAGAGCTATTAGCGGAAATCAGAAAAAAAGCGGATTTTGTTATTGATACGACCAATTTGCTGACGAGAGAATTGAAGGAAGAGCTGGATAGAATTTTTATTCAGAATGAAGAATATAATAATCTTATGATAACGCTTCTCTCTTTTGGATTTAAGTATGGCATACCGGCAGATGCGGATTTGGTTTTTGATGTTCGTTTTCTGCCCAATCCTTACTATATAGATGAACTGAAGCAGAAGACGGGAAACGACAAAGAAGTACAGGACTATGTTATGCAGTTTCCGGAAGCAGGCATATTTCTGGACAAGTTGACGGATATGCTTGATTTTTTGATTCCGAATTATATCAAGGAAGGCAAGTATCAGCTTGTAGTGGCGATAGGCTGTACCGGCGGACAGCACAGGAGCGTTACCCTTGCGGGCGAGCTGTATGCGCGGATGAAAAATCGGGGCGGTTACGGAATTAAATTATTCCATAGGGAGCAAAAGTAGAAAAACGCTGAGTCCGGCAGGAATTTTCATTCCACGGACGGCGGGAGGAAGGCATGTCTTTTTCAGCAAAGATAAAAGAAGAGCTTGCAAAGCATATCAGTCCGGCAAGGCATTGTCAGATTGCGGAGCTATCTGCCATTTTGCATTTTTGCGGGCAGTATGGAATGTGCAGCGATGGGAGCCTTACCATAGGTTTCCAGACGGAAAATGAATCTGTTATCAGAAAATGCTTTACATTATTGAAAAAAACATATAATATAGATGTTGGTGTAGTCGTAGACAGTGAGACAAAGGAAAAGCTGATAGCCAAATTTGGCGTTCTTTCCGAGCCGGTCGATACACTTTTGATTAAAAATGCGTGTTGCAGGCGTTCTTTTTTACGGGGAGCGTTTTTGTGCTGTGGTTCTATGAGCGCTCCTGAGAAAGGATATCATCTGGAATTTGTCTGCGCCCATGAAAAGCAGGCGGAGCAGTTAAAAGAGATTATTACACAGTTTGATATAGAAGCAAAAATCGTTTCCAGAAAAAAATATTTTGTCGTATACCTGAAAGAAGGAGCGGGCATTGTAGACCTCCTGAATGTAATGGAAGCGCATGTGGCGCTTATGGAGCTGGAAAATCTGCGTATTGTAAAAGAGATGCGCAATTCCATCAACCGCAGAGTCAACTGCGAAGCTGCAAATATCAGCAAGACGGTACATGCCTCTGCGAGACAGGTGGAGGATATAGAGTATATTAAGGAGCATTACGGATTTTCAAAGCTTCCGGATAATCTGCGTGAAATGGCGGAGGTGAGACTGGAATATCCGGATGCAGCGTTAAAGGAGTTGGGACAGTATCTTAATCCGCCGGTAGGAAAGTCCGGGGTAAATCATAGATTGCGAAAATTAAGCGAACTTGCCGACGGACTAAGGTCGTAAAGGAGGAGAATATTATGAAAAAGGAAACGGTAACCATCAATCTGGAAAACGGGTTGGAAGCGACGCCCGCTGCTATGCTGGTACAGGTGGCGAGCAGGTATGACAGCACCGTTTATATTCAGTCGGAAGACGGCTCTGTCAGAGTGAATGCCAAAAGCATTATGGGTATGATGAGTCTGGGGCTGAATGCAGGAGAAAGTGTGGTAGTGGAAGCGAATGGCGCGGACGAAAAGGAAGCGGTAGACGATATTGAAAAATATCTGACAGGAAAAGCAGCAAGCTAAAAAACAGAATCGCATAACAGGACTGGCGGAATCTGAAAGGAAGGCAGCGTTCTTCGACGGATTCCGCCTTTGTGCATTGGAAGGAGGAATGTGCATGGCAGGGAAACGAATGCTGTTTCTCATCAATCCCAAAGCAGGAAAGGCAAAGATAAGAAACCAGCTTTTGGCGGTTATGGATATTTTTACGAAGGCAGGGTATGAGGTGACTGTCCATATTACCCAGTGTAAGCAGGATGCACAGCGCGTCGTGGAGGAGCGGGAGGATATCTATGACATTTTAGTGTGCAGCGGCGGAGACGGTACATTGGACGAGGTAGTGACCGGTATGGTAAAGAGCAGACGCTCCCTGCCTATCGGCTATATACCGGCGGGCAGCACCAACGACTTTGCAAACAGCCTGAAAATACCTAAAAATATGCAGAAAGCAGCACGGGCAGTAGTGGAGGGGAGAGCCTTTCACTGTGATATAGGTGCGTTTAACAGGGATGTGTTCGTATATGTGGCTGCCTTTGGCATGTTTACGGATGTATCTTATGGTACGGAGCAGGAAATGAAGAATATGCTTGGACATATGGCATATATTCTGGAGGGAATGAAACGCCTTGCGGCGATAAAGTCTTATAAGATGCGCTTTTTATATGAGAATACGGTGATAGAAGGGGATTTTTTGTTTGGCATGGTAACGAACTCCGTTTCCGTGGGCGGTTTTAAAAAACTTACCGGCAAAAATGTGGAGTTAGATGACGGCGAACTGGAAGTCACTTTAGTCAGGCGTCCCGCCAATGTAGCGGATTTAAACCGTCTGATTGCCTCCCTGCTTGACCGGAACATGGAGAATGAGCTGATATACTGGTTTAAAACGGCAAGGCTGCAGGCAGAATCGGAGGAAAGTGTAGCGTGGACGCTGGACGGTGAGTTTGGAGGCGAGCACGAGAAAGTATTGATAGAGGATTATAAGCAGGCAATGTGCATTATGGTTCCCGCCGATAAATGATTGGCAGGCGTTTTCGGCTATCTAAAATAGACAATTATTTAACAAACAGTATTCCATTTTTATGCGAAATGGGGTAGAATAGACGCAAGAGTAAAAATATGGAGGTGTCAGACATGTTAGTATCAGCAACAGAAATGCTTCAAAAAGCAAAAGCAGGCCATTATGCAGTAGGTCAGTTCAATATCAATAATCTGGAATGGACAAAGTCCATCCTTTCCACAGCGCAGGAATTAAATTCTCCGGTTATTCTGGGTGTATCCGAGGGCGCAGGCAAATACATGGGCGGTTATCATGCGGTAGTCGGCATGGTAAACGGTCTGATGCAGGATATGAATATTACCGTTCCCGTAGCGCTTCATCTGGACCATGGTTCTTTTGAAGGCTGCTATAAGTGCATCGAGGCAGGATTTTCTTCCATTATGTTTGACGGTTCCCATTATCCGATAGCGGAAAATGTGGAGAAGACCACGAAGCTGGTGGCAGATGCGCATGAAAAAGGACTGTCTATCGAAGCTGAGGTGGGTTCCATCGGCGGCGAAGAGGACGGCGTAGTCGGTATGGGAGAGTGTGCGGACCCTGACGAGTGCAAGTCAATCGCTGATTTGGGCGTGGATTTCCTTGCGGCCGGCATTGGCAATATCCATGGCAAGTATCCTGAAAACTGGAAGGGATTAAGCTTCGAGACTTTGGATGCCGTACAGCAGAAGACGGGCGAGCTTCCTCTGGTGCTTCACGGCGGCACAGGAATTCCTGCGGATATGATTAAAAAGGCAATTTCTCTTGGCGTTGCAAAGATTAATGTAAACACTGAGTGTCAGCTTGCTTTTGCGGAAGCGACCCGCAAGTACATTGAGGCAGGCAAGGATTTGGAAGGCAAGGGCTTTGACCCTCGCAAGCTTTTGGCGCCGGGCGCAGCAGCTATCAAGGAAACCGTAAAGGAGAAGATGGAGCTCTTTGGTTCTGTAGGTAAGGCGTAAGTAGTGAGTGAGGTACGGCAGCAGAGAGCAGAAAATACAGCCGCCGGAAGCTTTTATAAGAAGCATGGATTTTGGGGCACTGATAAAAGTCAGAATAACGGCAGGAAGTAAAATTCCTGCCGTTTATGTTGTATGTTTTTCGTCATTTCATTCCATTCATTTGAGTTTTTGCTATTAAATTCTCCGCTAACCCTTGAAAATACTAAGTTTATCGCAGGTGAGCCTTCCCTTAAAGTTTTCCTTGCGTTATATCTTCCCATAGGGCGTTACGAACCCTGATAAGGGAAAAAAGAGGGAAACAAAATCACATAAAACATTATAACACATAATATTTCATATTCTTATGCTTTTCTTTCGGCGATGAAAGCGGTATGCAGTATTTATGACTCTCACAAACAATAACAATTCCTATGAAAACGCTGTTACCCTTTCCTGCCTGCGGTGAAACAGAAAGCACTATCTCCTCATGAAAAATGGCTATGCGTTTCCACATAGCCATTTTTGTAGTAACTCCATTAGAGTTGCTAACGCTTTTAGCAGTCCACTTTGCGGTAGGACTCACCACTAATAGTGTAATACCATATTTTCAAACATAGTCAATCTATTTTTTGAAATGTATCAACAAATATATCAACAAAATTTTATCCAATACCATCCCCCATTTCGTAAAAACGGTACAATTCCTCTTCATCATCGTTCAAATCTTTATACATTCTTTGTGTGTTTAGGATATATCCGGCTTTTTCAATCACTTTCCAGGAGGGTACGTTTTCATCCCTCACGGTAGCGATGATTCTTTTTGCATTATAATATTTTAGGAAATATTCTGTATATGCTTTAACCGCTTCGGCAGCATAGCCATTGTTTCTATACTGCGCACCGACAAAATAGGTAATCCCTGTTTCCCGGAGATCTTCATAATAAGAACATCCAACAGAACCAACAACCACGCTCCGTCCTTTAAGATTATTGTATAAGCCAGATAATCCATATTCGGATTATCTCTAAGTGCAAAATCTTTTGCTTCGGTTATCCATTTTGTTATCCAATTGCTGCAGTCTTTGTCAAGTCCGCAGTCGTTTAGGGTTCCGTCTGCCGCCATTATGGCAAACGGCACCGCATCATCTGTTTCTATATCCCGAATAAACAATCTCTGTGTTTCAATCTGCATAAATAAACCTCCGTTTTTTATTCACTACTGTTTATGTAACTATAGGAAACGGACAAGGACTGATACGAAAAGAAATAGACTGTGGTAATTCCATCTTTAATTCTATCTCTTCCCTCTCCAACAAACTTTTAACCAGAGTTCGGGATAGCCCTAAAACGATAGCAATCGGCTTTTCCAAATGAATTTTCAGTTGATGGGGATTCTTTATCGTGATTACAATCCGCTCTCCAAATTCACCGCTTTCTATGGTTTCCTGCAGTTTAACAAAACCATAATGCAGTCTGTCAAAATCAATGTTTGCTTTATTTTTTCATTAAAAATTTATGGTGAATTTAGATTATCTCTTTAGAAGTTCTTATATGTCGGTATAGCCCGTATTTTCGGGCTTTCCCGGCATTTTAGATATGGGGAGAAGTTCTTATATACCCTCATAACCTCTTAGGTTTTCCCTCTCAATGGTAGTAAAAGAAGTAGTAAATCCGTCTGCGGCTATGCTGCAATCAGCCTTTCCATTTCAGCCCTTGCGGAAGCGAAAGTTGCGTGTGCGTAATAGTTCAGCGTCATGGTGATGTTGGAATGTCCCATGATATACTGTAACGCTTTCGGGTTCATGCCCGCATTGGCTAAGTTGGTGCAGAACGTAT